>JAEWUO010000038.1 GCA_023459335.1 Bacillota bacterium | reverse complement strand
CAATCAAATAAGGCCGCATTCGAGCCTCGGCGGGCGGCCGCCCGCCCCTCAAACCGTGGTTCCAATCGCTGCCTAGAATTCCGAGTTTACTAACATTGCTCCTGGACCATAAAACGGGGGCAGATCAATTTTATCTGACAACAGAGGTTTACACATTTCCGATACACTTTCAAAATGGTCAAAAGAGCAAGAGATTATAGTTGAAAAATCATCCATTTGTAGAAAGAAATTTCATGTGCATACGGGGAAATCACACTAATTTGAACATGAAACACAATTCTTATGTTTCCTAGAGGTCCGTTTTTTGACTATAATGCTTGACCATATTTTGCTTAATAAAACACAAATCTTAGGTTAGATGTTTTAGCATGATTTTCTACTCTTGACACATATCCTTCTCTCTTACCATGCTGTCTGATATTTTAACGCGCCCCCGCAGAGATGACTTGCTGAAATTTGACTTTGCTTTTATATCTAGCTAGCCGGCAGTTCAGCATTGGTGTCGTTAACAGTTGTATCGGACGCTGCTTCATCAAGTTTGGCTTGTGCGCCGCCTGCGCAAATATCGCAAGGGTCCCAGCGATTGGCTGCAAACGCGTCGTCTAGCGAACCGGCATAGAGCGTTCCGCCATCAGCCGCGGGGGCTTTATCTGCGATATACGGACAATTGCGGTCAAAGTGATAGCTCTTGCCAAAGCGTGTCCAGAATACCTCGCCGACAGCCTCGGCCTTTGCTTCTTCCTGCATCTGCTGCACTTGCGCTTCCGTCGGTTGGTTATAGTCCACTGAGGCAGCGCCCGCGCCAACGAATAATGCCGCTAGGATCGCGATGAGGATGGTCTTGGTCTTCTTGTTGAGCTTATCAGATTTGGCGAGCAGGAAGATGCCGATCGGCAGGAAGCACAAAAGCACCATGATCACGCCGAGCTGATGCCAGAGTGTGCGGACGAGCTTGCTGTCTGAGAGGTTCGGGCGGATGCGGTTTGCTTTCTTCCAGAGTTGGGCTGCAACAATGCAAAAGATCGCATCGAGAACCAGCGCGCCGATCATCATCAGGAATTCCGGATCGTTCCAGTTCTGCGCACCGTTACGGATTGCGTAGCTGAACGCAAAGAAAGCTGCAACCTCTGCCGCAATGGCGAGAACCCAAAGTATGACTGCACCGATTCGCAGTCCTTTGACGGAACCGCTTCCGCCAGAGGCGGGAGCATCTTCGATAACCTGTTCCAAGTTATCTTCCGGCTCTTTTGGCTTCTGTGTCGTTTTTTTAGGTGCTGCCTTGGCGGGTGTGGATTTCGCTGTGCTTTTGAATTCCGCTGCTTTTCTTGCGGCGGCGGCTTTCTTAGCGGCTTCTGCCTTTGCAGAATCGGATACGGTAGGTTTTTTTTCCATACGCTACCTCCATGACATTCAGTTGTGATTTAAAAGCATTAAAATTTAACTAACACGTATTAACGAATCACTAAAGATCACTAATGACTCTGAGGAGAGTCATTAGAGCGAAAGTTGCATTGAAAGACGAACGATCTTAATCATGTTGTTTCATATAAGATTAATCATTTTTCTTGTCTAATATATCAGAAACGGCTTCTTTAATATTTTCGGCAGCTTCACCTAAAGATTCCTTGGCACGATTCGCTAATTCGGGTGCTTTCGCTTTTACCGAATTGAAAGCGCTGTTCGCTTTGTCAGCAGCTCCTTTTGCAGTCGATTTGATTTTTTCGGTTAGTTCGGGAACTTCGTCTTTCACATCCTTAACCGCAGCTTTTACTTTATCGGTCATGTCGTTCGCGGTAGTTTTAACGGTGGCAAACACATCTTTTGCATCGATTTTTCCGTCACCATTTACATCTTGGATTCCGAATTTTTTCTTTTGATCATTTTTGTTTTCCATTGCTGATCACACTCCTTGCTTAATCTGTTGATTTCAGTATAAAACAATACTGACCAAATATCCATCATATTTGAAATACTCTCCGAATCCTTGATATAGTACAGAAACATGCTTGTAGCACATAACAACGAGTGCTATCATGTTTATAGGAAAGGATTGCGAAAAAAGCATAGGACTCGCCTGAATAACCAGTATATCGCTTGTTATAACACGTAATCAGCAACATCAATTATAAGTGTGTTTCGTAGAACGATATCAGAATCCAGCCACTAGTACAAGTCGTAAGACGAGAGTTCACCGGTCAAGCTGTTTAATAAGTAGACAAAATTGATCATCCTAGTTGGAAATGGAAAGGAAGATTGTTATGAATAACTCAGACATGATTATCAAGACGATGCTTGGCAATGACACTTTAGGCGCGCTGAGCAAAAGCAGCGGGGCGAAAAAAACTCAGATAGAGTCTGTCATTGGAGCTGCGCTGCCGCTTATGCTCGAAGGCATGCAAAACAATGCAAGCACGAAGCAGGGCGAACAGGCGCTGACAAAAGCGCTTGCCGACCACGCCTCGACGGATGCGACTGACGTGAAGTCTTTCTTAGCTAACGTGGATGCAAAGGACAGTGCTAAGATTCTTGGACACCTTTTCGGCGACAACACAAATAAAACAGTCTCAGCACTTTCGAAAAAAGCAGGCTTGCAAAAAGGCCAGACGACGTCAATATTGCTGCAACTTGCTCCATTACTTCTCTCACTGCTTGGACAACAAAACAAGGGGAACTCAGGCGGTATAGGCTCCATTCTTGGTAGCTTACTCGGTGGAGGAGGCAATTCCGGCACGGGTTCTCTGATCGGTAGTCTGTTAGGCAGCGACACAAGCGACGCTGCCGGGTCGCTGATTGGCAACTTACTAGGCGGCTCAGGCGGATCTGGTTCTTCGCTTGGTGGCGCTCTGATGGGAACTCTGCTAGGCGGTGGCGGTAATAACTCCAGTAACGGTGGTGTAGGTTCTTTGCTCGGCTCCCTGCTCGCCGACTCAAACGACGACGATAATGACGGTGGAGATCTACTCGGATCCCTGCTAGGTGGTGGCAATTCCTCCAATAGCGGCACAGGATCGCTATTGGATTCGTTACTAGGCGGTGGCAGCAATTCGTCCAGTCTTGGAGGTGCTTTGCTAGGCAGCATCTTTGGTGAAGACTCGCCGCAAACCACAAAGAAACCAAGCGCGAAAAAATCGACGTCTCGGAAAAAAGGCTAAGAAAGCCGAACATAGTAAACAGCGGTTATCCAACAATAACCGCTGTTTTTGAATAAAAGTTTAAGAGAACTCAGTATTGATCTAGCCCTTTAAAAATGGACAATATTATAGGTTTTAAGTGTGAATAGCATGATGATAGTCTATTTACGCTTTATCATATATCCGATAGCCAGTATTATAAAACCGCCCATTACAAGAAAGGGTGCTACCGAAGATACATAAGGAATTGATATGAAGCTGCCTATGATTCCCGCAATACCCGCAATTAATGCGACAAAATAAAGAAAGCCTTTCATAAAAGAACCTCCTGCGTATAACTTTTAAATCCTAATTGGGGCGAAAAATTGCTAATTTCTTCAGCTGTTATTTTTACGTTAACTCTATCAAATATTGATTTTTGATCAACGAGAGCTCTATACCATTCAAGCTCTCACAGTTTAACGGGGTCATTATTGAGCTAAATACGAATTATAGTCGTTTCTTGCTACAGTCTTTCACTCTTGCTTTGATATCGGTTGTGTTTCACATTGTTTCTCAGATTGTTTGAGTTTTCAGATAGTTTTCTTTATGACTATTTCGCCACGACAAAAGAAATTTTAGCGTCAACTCGGTAACTGACGACTTTGTCATTATCAACGATGGCCTGAAAATTTTCGATATATACGGATTTGATGTTATGCACGGTCTTAGCCGCCTCGCTCACTGCAATTTGTGTAGCGTCCTCCCAGCTTTTCTCGGATTCGGCTAAAACTTCAATTACTTTTACAACAGCCATTTTTTCTCCTTTTCTAGACACTATTTGTTTTGTTAAACATACCCGATATCCGTGCAAAGAGCTCTAAAATGACAGATTGTTTATAGATTTCCGTTTACCATGCATCACATGAAACCGAGTTTCTTAGCTTGCTCTAGATACTTCGGAATATCCTCCATGGATATCGAGACATCGTGTTTTTTCGCAAATGCCAGAAACTCCATCATTGAGACTTTTCCGTCTGCGAGAATCGCTTTAACTTCAGCCTGCAGGTTTTTGTCTGTTTCATATTGCTTGACCAATTGTTCAACAGTTGCCATAATGTGTCACCTCCATGCTTGATGGTTTTATTATAACAGAAATTGTATTAAAAAGGACTGTTTTTGCACACAAACTAAGCTTAGACAAAATCTTTGCCAATCCTAGATATTTAAGTAATAGAGGAATGCAAAACGGCCCTGAGACTTAATCTTACTGCAATGTCTTACCCGTTGGAATCATACCCGCTGAAAAGTATTTCTTAACAAACTATTCAATAAGTGTTGAATTCTCACAGTTGACGTGATATGTATCAGCACTATTTGATAAATATTGTGGGTTGTTATATTATGAATGTAATTCAAAGAGCTTTTTAATAAATCTAAGGAGAAATGCAATCATGGGAAAATTTATTGTTAAGAAAACCAAGACGGGTTACAGGTTCGATCTCAAGGCGTCCAATGGAGAAACGATTGCGACTTCAGAAACTTATGCCAGTGAGCCGGCATGTTTGGATGGCATAGAAAGCGCTAGAACGAATGCGCCTGTTGCTAAGCTCGAAGACCAAACAGAAGACAATTATGTGACTCAAAAAAATCCAAAATTCGAAATTTACATTGATAAAGCAGGCGAATATCGTTTTCGGCTTAAAGCGCGAAACGGTAGAACCATCATTGCTTCGGAAGGTTACAAAGCAAAGCAGAGTTGCTTGAATGGTGTCGAGAGTGTTGCAAAAAATGCCCCAGGAGCATCCGTGGAAAAAGTTTAAAAGGATTTAGAATTGTTTGTTTTATCGCAATGATGAAAAATCGCATATTTTATTGAAAAAAGAAACCTACTGCCTGATGTTCATTTGATGTTTATCGCCATCATTAATGGTTTATAGTCGTTAATAATCATCAGAAATACATTCTGAATTATCCTCAAAGATCGGCAATCATTCTCGATAATAATATCATGTTTATAACCATTCTCGCATAAATGCGCGCTCTTACCCGAAGATCATGGGTTTTATCCAAATAGCCTATCTTCGACATGTTGTATGTCATTTGTTTCGCGCTCATCATAGCATTAATTTTTAACCCCCTCGTGCGTCAAAAATGCGACATAAACCCAAATCGACCTGTGAGATTACTATCTCGCAGGTCTTACTCTTTCTACCCCGAATAACGCTTTTTTCGGATTTGTCGCATTGTCGCACGTTTTGAAAAATGAGCTGAAATTTAAACCCCCTAAAAAGTCGCCAATTTAGGGGGTTTCTGGCGTGCCCGAAAGGATTCGAACCTTCGACCCTCAGAGTCGGAGTCTGATACTCTATCCAGCTGAGCTACGGGCACAAGTTTTAAGTTGTCAAATTCTCGCCTGCAACCACCGGAGTCGGAGTCTGATACTCTATCCAGCTGAGCTACGGGCACAGGCAATATGCGTTTTCCGTAAAATTCTGCGCTGGTGCGGGCAGTTCTCCCGCAAAGGCGCGAAGCAGATTATACCACAGGTTTCTTTTCGTAGCAATAGGCGATCGCCTCGCCGACAGTGGCGACGGGCACGGTTTTAAGGCCCTCGATCTTCGGCGGTTTGGCGGATTTCGGCAGCAGCACGGTGTCATAGCCAAGACGCACGCACTCGTTGAGCCGCGTTTCGATGCGGCTTAAAGCGCGTACCTCCCCCGTCAGCCCTACCTCACCGAGAGCCGCGGTGCGTGGCGGCAGCGGCAGATCCATCAGCGCGGAAGCAACGCACAGCGCGACGGCGAGATCCGTACTGCGCTCGTCGATCCTAAGCCCGCCGACAACATTTAAATACACGTCCTTGGTCGAAAGCCGCAGATGCGCCTTCTTTTCCAGCACCGCCAAAAGGAGGCTCAGCCTGCCGACGTCCACACCCGCGCTCGTGCGGCGCGGATTGCCAAACGCGTTGTCGGTCAAGAGCGACTGCACCTCGGCCAGGATCGGGCGCGTGCCCTCCATGGCACAGGTAACGCAGCAGCCCGGCGCGCTCTCTCCGGAGAGGAAAAGACGCGAAGGGTCGGCTACCTCGCGCATACCGCCGTCGCCCATCTCAAACACGCCGACTTCGTTGGTCGAGCCGAACCGGTTCTTGACCGCGCGCAACAACCGCAGCCCCTCGTGCCGGTCGCCTTCAAAATAGAGCACGGTGTCCACGATGTGCTCCAGCACGCGCGGCCCGGCGATGTTTCCGTCCTTCGTGACATGACCTACGATGAGCACGATCACGCCGGTCTCCTTGGCGTAGCGCGTCAGCCGCACGGTCACCGCGCGCACCTGGCTCACGCTCGCTGGCGCGCCCGCGCTTTCTTCGGAGTAAATCGTCTGGATCGAATCCACAATCAGCACGCCGCAGCGCGTTTTGCCCGCTTCGTCGAGTATCTGATCGAGATCGGTTTCGCAGAGGATGTCGATGTCGTTCTTCATACCGAGGCGGTCGGCGCGAAGCCTGATCTGGGACGCGCTCTCCTCGCCGGAAACGTATAGTACGCCGTTCTCGGTCGCGAGCGTGTCCGCCGCCTGGAGCAGAAGCGTCGATTTTCCGATGCCCGGATCGCCGCCCAAGAGCACCACCATGCCGCGGATCAATCCTCCGCCCAGCACACGGTTTAGTTCACCCATTCCGGCGGAGATCCTCTTTTGCGGCAGGGGTACGACCTTGCTGAGCTTCTGCGAAACGGCGGTTCCAGCCGGGGCGGCGGTCTTCACCTTGACTTCGGCGAATTCCGTCATCGTGTTCCAGCTCTCGCACTGCGGGCACTTGCCCATCCATTTGGCGGACTCGTATCCGCACTCGCCGCAGATATAGGTGACGCGATCCTTGGCCGCCATATCAGCCAACCACCTTGATGTATTTCCAGAGCGGCTGCGCAGGGTCGGTCATGTCGCGCCAAAGCGCGTAATCCCCGCCCGCCATCACAAACTGCGAATTGGTCCCCGTTTCGCTGAGCACATAGGTTTTGTCATCCGAAAACACGTATGCATAAACCGTTTCGTCGCGGCTGAATACGACGCAGCTGGATGTAATGTCAAAGTCGATTACGCCGCGCGCCACGCGCTTGGCCGCCGCTCCTCCGACGCTGACGTACAGATCGCTGCCCGCGTCGTGGTTGCCGCTCAGGTACGCCCAGCGGTCGCCCGCGGATTTGGGATCGTGCACATAACTGCCCGCTGAAAAATCCCAGCGGCTGTTGTCGGCAAGAAGCACGGTGCGGATCAGGCTGCTGCCGGGATTTGCGGCGTCCGCGTCCGCGTAGATCACCTGCCCGCTCTTGATCGACGGATCGCTTTCCGAGTACGGCGAATTGGTAAACACCGCGAGCGTAAGCAGTTCGCCGTTCATCACGTCGCAGACGGTCAGTTTCGCGGTGGTTTCGTCCGTGCGTTCCGTCCAGACCGCATACGGCGCTTCCAGCGCGAGCTTCGGCGCTTCCATCGTAAACTCCGCCAGCGCGGCGGTTTCGCCCGTCGCCTTGTCGAGACGCACAATGCTGCCGCCGCCCGACGACTTACAGTCGGCGTAGAGTATGATCGCGCCGTTTTCCACAGGATAGCGGATCGTATCGTTGACCAGCGAAATGTCGATGTTGACGAACGCGCCCGTTTCGGGGTTGAGCCGTACGAGCCGAGTGCAGGCGTCCTCGCTTACGCCGGCGGCAAACAGGACCTCGCCGCCGTACACGCTGGGATCGACCACCGCCGTCGGCAGGCCGTAACCTTCGCCATACTGAACGGTTTTCACTTCGTTCGTCAAAATTGGGTTGACCGGAGCCGCGGTCGGTTGTTTTACCGTGACCGTAGGCGCTCCGCCGATGAGCGGCGCGCCGCTCTCGATCCGCGCGGAAATCAGCGGTACGGCGACAAACGCGATCAGCAGCGCGAGCGCCGCGAGCAGAACCAGCGCGATCGCCAGTTTCAGCGCGGGGCCGAACGACGTCGCGTCCAGATTGAGCCTGCGGCGCGGGGTATATTTCAGATTTTTACTCATTCGTTTCACGGTTTCCATTTTACCCCATGCGCCGGATTCGGTCAACGAAAGAAAGCGTGAACGCGCGGCGAAGCCGAGTCGCACTAAATGATACTCTCTTCTTCTACTTTATTAAAAAGAAAGCGTAAACGCGCGGCGGCGTAATATGACAGGGTTAGGATTAGTTCTTTTTCCAAACCACAAAATATGGTATGATACATGTTGAATCCAGACACGGAGAATCAAACGGAGAATGGCTTACCGCGCGCTTTACCGCCAATACCGCCCAACGCGCTTTTCCGAAGTCGTCGGGCAGGAGCATATCACCACCACGCTGAAGCATCAGGTTGCGTCGGATCGTCCCGCGCACGCCTATCTCTTCTGCGGCACGCGCGGCACGGGAAAGACCACCTCGGCGCGCATCCTCGCGCGCGCGGTGAACTGCCTTCGTCCCGAGGACGGCGAACCCTGCGGCAAGTGCGAGGCGTGCCTCGTCACCGCATCCGAGAGCGCGTCCGACATCACCGAGATCGACGCGGCGAGCAACAACGGCGTAGGTGACGTGCGCGAACTCATCGAAAACGCGCAGTACGCGCCGCTCAAGCTCAGGCGCCGCGTGTATATCATCGACGAGGTGCATATGCTCTCCGGCCCCGCGTTCAACGCGCTGTTAAAGACACTCGAGGAACCGCCGGAGCACATTCTCTTCATCCTCGCCACCACGGAGCCGCAGAAGCTCCCCGCTACGATCATCTCCCGCTGCCAGCGGTTCGATTTTCACCGCATTTCAATTGCGGACATCAGGCGCACGCTGTTAAGCGTGCTCACGCAGGCGGGCGCGTCCATCGAGGACGGGGGATTGACCCTCATCGCGCGCGCGGCGCAGGGCGGCATGCGCGACGCGCTTTCGCTCGCGGAACAATGCCTCGCCTTTTGCGGGGACAACGTCTCCGCGAAGGACGTTTACGACGTGCTCGGCAGCATGGAGGACGCGTTTCTCTTCGATCTCGCGGGCGCGCTGCTCCGATCGGACGCGGCCGCCGCGATGAGCATGCTCGACGGCATCGTGCAGGCGGGTCGCGACCTGTCGGTGTTCACATCCGACCTTTCGGCGCACTTCCGCGCGCTGCTGCTGGCGAAAACTTGCGGACGGTGCGAAGATCTTCTCGACTGCACCGAGGACGCGATGACACGCTACCTCGATCAGGCGAAAACCGCCTCGGAAGCGGGACTGATGCTCGCGCTCGACAGGCTGATCGCCGCGCAGAACGACATGCGCTATCTGCCCGCGCCGCGCGCGCTGCTGGAAAGCGCATTGATCCACATCTGCCGGCCGGAGGATACGCTCGCTTTATCAAGCCTGGAGGCGCGGCTGGACCGGTTGGAAGCGGCGCTCAAGGAAGGGAATCCCGCGCGCGAACAGCCTGCGCCGAAACCCGCGCCGAAGCCGGAGAAAAAACCGGAGCCCCAGCCGCAGGCAAAGCCGGTCGAGAAAGCTTCCCCGCGGATGGAGGAAACGCCGCCGGTGCAGTTTTCCGAAATCGTTGCGGATACATCTCGGGAAGAAACGCCCGCACCGGAACAAAACGTCGCGCAGGGTGCGTATGCGCCGGAATCCGGTGCAAGCGAAGCCGCAGCCATCTGGCGCAGGGCCATCGACCAGATCCCCAACATGTTCATTCAGGCGCTGGCGCAGGAAGCGTCCGCGATCCGCTTTGAGCAGAACACGCTGACGGTCGGCTTCACCGCCGCGCAGGAGACGCGGCAGAAGGCGCTCTCCGTGCCGGTCAATTTTGAGCCTACCCAGCGCGCGCTGCAGGCGGTCATGCCGGGAGCTTCGCTCGTCGTCACCACGATGAAGGCCGCGCCTGCGAGCGAAGCCGCCGAGGCAATGGCAAAACAGCTCTTCGGCGACAAACTGACGATCGAATAACGCGGCCGCCCGCTCGGGCGTCCAATTCAGATACCACCAAATCAGGAGGAATTTTTCTATGTCAAAAGGCGGATTTCCCGGAGGAATGGGCGGCGGCAGCATGCAGCAGCTGATGATGCGCGCGCAGAAAATGCAGCAGGACGTGCAGCGCGCACAGGCGGAGCTTGCCGAGCGCGAGTTTACCGCCAGCAGCGGCGGCGGCATGGTCACCGTCACGGTCAGCGGCGGCAAGGACGTCAGGTCCATCGTCATCAATCCCGCCTGCGTCGATCCGGAGGACGTTGAAATGCTGCAGGATCTCGTGCTCTCCGCGGTCAACGAAGCGCTGCGCACCGCAACGAAGACCATCGAGGACGAAATTGGCAAAATCACCGGCGGAATGGGGCTCGGCCTGTAACCATGCTCACCATAGAACCCATCGTACGGCTTGTCACGCAGCTTTCGCGCCTGCCCGGCATCGGGCAGAAGACCGCGCAGCGGCTGGCTTACCATATCCTCGACATGCCCGCGCCGCAGGCACAGGAACTCGCCGCGGCCATCGTCGCCGCGCGCGAGAAGGTCGTAGACTGTCCCGTTTGCGGCACGTATACGGACGTTTCCCCCTGCGCCATCTGCGCGGATACCGCGCGGGACGCGGGCGTTTTATGCGTCGTTTGCGACGCGAAGGACGTCGTCGCGATGGAGCGCACGCGGGAATATCATGGAAAATACCACGTGCTCCACGGGGTGCTCTCGCCCGTAGACGGGATAGGCCCCGGCGACATCCGCATCAACGAGCTCGTCGAGCGGGTCAAAGCGGGCGGCGTGCGGGAGGTCATCCTCGCGACCAATCCGGACGTGGAGGGCGAGGCGACGGCGTCCTACATCGCGCGGCTGCTTAAGCCCATGGGGGTCAGCTGTTCGCGCATCGCGCACGGCATCCCGATCGGCGGCAATCTCGAATACACGGACGAGGTCACGCTGGCAAAGGCGATGGAGGGGCGGAGGCCGATCTACTGAGATATCAATACAGCGGCGCAAGCCGCTGTTTTTTTGTACGCTGTGCCACCATTTACAGGCAGACTTTATACGCCGTCGGCAGGGCGTGCGTCTCATCCAGAACCACCCAGTCCTCCGGCAGCGCATCCGCCGCGACGTGGGCAGCGCAAACGCGCATGCGCCACTCGATATGCGTAAAGATATGCTTGCGCTCATAAAAGCGCAGTTCGCCTTTCGGGCGGAGGCCGCGTTCGCCGAGCCATGCGGCGGCTTGCGCGTCGGTGAGTTCTCCCGCCGCCTCCGGCAGCTGCCAGAGACCCGCGAGAAGCCCCGTCTCCGGACGGCGAAAGCCCAATAACCCCTGTTCGGTCGAGAGCGCAAACACCGTCTTTCGTTCAATCCGGCGCGCCTTCTTTGCGCCGATCACCGGCAATTCCGCCGTGCGCCCCTGCCGGAACGCCATGCAATACGCTTTTATCGGGCATTCGCCGCATTTCGGCGCGCCGTTTGGCAGGCAAACCACCGCTCCCAGCTCCATCAGCGCCGCGTTGAATTTATCCGCGGCATTCGCCGGTATCAACGGCAGGAGCGATGCGCGGACTTCTTTTTGATAGGAAGCATCGCGCACATTCCGCCCGTCGGCGAAAAGCCGCGCCCAGACGCGCAGCACGTTTCCATCCACGGCGGGCACGGCCTGCCCGAACGCGATGGACGCAACCGCCCCGGCGGTGTAGGCGCCGACGCCTGGCAGGGTCAGCAGTTCCTCGTAACTATGCGGCAATCCGCCGCCGAAGCGGGAAACGACCTCGGCCGCCGCGCGCTTGAGATTTCTCGCGCGGCTGTAGTAGCCAAGCCCCTCCCAGAGCTTATGCAGGCGGTCGTCTCCGACGCAGGCCAGCGCATTCACATCCGGCAGCTCGCTTAAAAACCGCTCGTAATAGGGAATCGCGGCGGCGACGCGCGTTTGCTGCAGCATGATCTCACTGATCCAGACGGCATACGCGTCCCGCGTCCTGCGCCAGGGCAGGTCGCGCGCGTTTTTCTCATACCAATCCAACAGAGGGCTGATCCAGTCCATGCAGACAGTATAGCACACCGCACTCCTTCGCCGGAGTGAAAAACAAGCGTTGAAAACACGCAAATTGTGCTATACTGTCTTTCTGAAGACGGTTCCGCGCGCAGGCTCGCAAGACCGGCGTTGTTACGAACCAAAGAGGTGTTATTCATGGATTACAGTGAAATTACCCGCCAGACGGCGGAGGCCGTCGACCATCTGCTCGCGAGCGCGGTTTACCGCGCCGGGGATATCTTTATCGTCGGCTGTTCGACAAGCGAAATCAACGGCCAGCGCATCGGTTCCGCCTCCAGCGAGGAGACGGCGAAAGCCGTCATGGACGCGATTCTGCCAAGGGTAACGGCGGCGGGTCTCTTCCTCGCCGTACAGGGCTGCGAGCATATCAACCGCGCGATCTGCACGAGCCGCGCATGCATGGAGCGCTACGATCTGCAGGAGGTTTGGGTGCGCCCCTGGCTGCACGCGGGCGGCGCGTTCGCCACGGAAGCGTACAACCGTATCCCCGAGCGCGTGATGGTGGAAAACGTAAACGGCAAGGCGGCTCTCGGCATCGACATCGGCGGCACGATGATCGGTATGCATCTGCATCCCGTGGTCGTGCCCGTGCATACCGACCACCACAGTATCGGCGAGGCAACGATTGTACTCGCCAAGACGCGGCCGAAGTACGTCGGCGGTCCGCGCGCGCAGTATAATTCGGACGAAGAAGCGCATAAATAACGAGAAAAAGCCCCAAATACTGCTTTTGTTCGGACAATTATCAAAAAAAATACATTGCAATTTTACAATTGTGTGTTCTATAATGATTTTGGTATCCGCGTTTCGGGTCTGTGGTTGAAAATCGACGCCAGTCGCAGGCAAAACGATCCACGTAAGCGGGCAAAGTTCCGTGAGCATGGTGCGGTCTAGAAGTAAGTCCAACCGAAGCATATCAAAACGTGCATTTCGAGAGAGGCAGTAGTGAGAGGCTAATCGCCGGGTAGCGACACTTCCAGTTGGCGGGTGTGGGGGCAAAAACCAGGTCAGCCGGCACTCGGATATCAGAAATTTCAGAACCGAAAAGGGGAAAAAATCCAAATGTTCCAAGACAAGACACTGGTATGCAAGGATTGCGGTAAGGAATTCGTCTTTACGGCCGGCGAGCAGGAGTTTTACGCGGAGAAGGGATTCCAGAACGAACCCGTCCGCTGCAAGGAGTGCCGCTCCAGCCGCAAGACAACCCGCAGCAGCGACCGCGAAATGTTTGACGCGGTTTGCGCAGAGTGCGGGGCGCCCACCAAAATCCCGTTCCAACCGAGAAACGACCGCCCCGTCTACTGCAGCGCCTGCTTCCAGAACCACAAAGGCCGCTAACGCATTCCCCTTATTCCGTCATCGGATATAATCGGAATCAGAGTTCCCAACACGACCTGAGAGGCGTTCTCCCGAAAAGGAAACGCCTTTTCCGATTTTTGGGGCATTTCATCCGCGCAGTTCCCCGCCCGCTTGCCTTGCGCTTGCGCGCGTGGTATGCTCACACAGGAAAAGCAAAAATTAAAACGGGAGCAACGAAACATGGAATCCGTCAAATCGCGTTTCCTCCGCTATGTAAAAATCGACACGCAGTCCGAGCATCACGCAGATAAAATACCCAGCACCGACAAGCAGTTCGACCTCTGCCGCCTGCTGCGGGACGAGTTGATTTCGCTCGGCGCGGCGGACGTGAAGCTGGACGGGCACGGCTATGTCACCGCGACGATTCCCGCAAATACGAAAAAAACGTCGCCTGTGGTCGGCCTGCTCGCGCACGTGGACACCGCGGACGCGGTGAGCGGCGCACACGTTATGCCGGTGCTTACCCCGCATTACGGCGGCGGGAATATCGACATGGGCAACGGTTACACGCTTTCGCCCGAAAATTTCCCCGAACTGCTCGCCCACCTCGGCGAGGAGATCATCTGTACGGACGGCACGACGCTTTTGGGCGCGGACGATAAGGCGGGTGTGGCGGAGATCATGACGCTCGCGGAACGGCTGCTCGCGCCAAACGCTCCCGCGCACGGCAAAATCCGGATCGGCTTCACCCCGGATGAGGAAGTAGGCCGCGGGGTCGATCGTTTCGACGTGCCTGCGTTCGGCGCGGACTTCGGGTACACAGTAGACGGCGGCGCGCTGGGCGAAATCAACTACGAATGTTTCAACGCCGCCGGCGCGGAGATCCGCATCCGGGGCCTGAGCACGCACACGGGTTCCGCCAAGGGGCGTATGGTCAACGCGCTGCTGGTCGCGATGGAACTGCACGGCCTCCTGCCGCGCTTTGAAAACCCCGCCTGCACGGACGGTTACGAGGGGTTTTTCCATCTCGACAAGCTGGAAGGCTGTGTCGATCACGCGGCCATGGCATACATCCTGCGCGACCACGACGCGGAAAAATTCGAGCGGAAAAAAGCGCTCATGCAAAACGCCTGCGCGTTTCTCAACGAAAAATACGGCGCGGGCACGGTCGAGCTCGATCTGAGCGACACCTATTACAATATGAAATCAAAGGTGCCGCAGTTTGTGATCGACGCGGCAAAGCGCGCGATGGAGGAGGTCGGCGTTGTTCCGTATTTCGCGCCCATCCGGGGCGGAACGGACGGTTCGCGCCTGAGCTATCTGGGCCTCCCCTGCCCGAACCTATGCACCGGGGGTCATAATTTCCACGGCAGATACGAGTTCATCTCATCGCAATCGATGGAAAAAGTCGTAGACATATTAGAGGCGCTGGTCACATCGTTTATCCGGTAAGCGAAAACAAAGCTCTCCCTTACATGGGAGAGCTGATTTTTTACTTCAGGTTCTGCTTGTTCCTGCGATATCCGAACAGGCGTACTAGAAGAGCTTGAACACGTGCTGATTAAACCAAGAATAACCCAAATCGTAAGCCGGGATCCAGCGCATCGTCATCGCAATGCCGGCGACTACCCACAGAAGCAGCAAACTCACCAGAATGAGCAATATCACCGAAGCCCCGTGGCTGGAGCGTTTCTTTTCCTTCTTTTGATATGGTTCGTCGAAGATTTCTTCCCGGATGCTGGTTTCTCCGCCCTTTTTGCCGCGTTCGCGCGACTGCTGCCTGCGGTCTGGCTCGGATTCGAACTCGGGTTCCGGCTCGAAATTCTGCGGCAGCGAAGCGGGAGCCGGACGAATGACAGGCGCTGCACCCGGGATTTCCTGATCCAGCTCGCTTTCGATGGTGCGCATATCGGTGCTGATCTGCGCGTAGGTCGAAATATTCCGTTCGATTAAATCGCCGAACCAAAGCGACCAGCCGTCGTCCTCCGGCTGCTGCTGCACGATGGCGACAAACTGGCCGAACGTCTGGCGCGCGGCTTCGCGCGCGAGCTCTTTATCGTGCGTGCGGTCAAACGCGCGCTGGTAAACCGAATTGCCATAGGCGGAAACGAGCTCCTTGACGGCTTCTTTATCGCCGCTGCGGATACGGCGGACCAATTCTTCGAGCTGCATAAGACTGGCGCTCCTGTCCGGTAAAGATAGGTTATTATACCATGTATTTCCGCAGGTGAAAAGAGCGCGCCTTTACGATTGTGTCAAGCAGGTTTTATTTGACAAAACAAGGCTTTCCTGCTTAAAATTAGAGTTTGTTGGCAGCAGGTTATCATATGCCGACGCAGGAGGTACCGTTATGCAGACAGACGTTGTGATTGTCGGCGCAGGACCGTCGGGAATCTTCACCGCGCTCGAAATGATCAAGCGCGGCTCGAAACGGCGCATCACCATCGTGGAAAAGGGTCTCGCGGTCGAACAGCGCCGCTGCCCCAAGGCCGTGACCGGCCGATGCGTCAACTGCAAACCATACTGCCATATCACGACGGGCTTTTCCGGCGCGGGCGCATTTTCGGACGGAAAGCTCTCCCTCTCCTTTGAGGTCGGCGGCGATCTGCCCTCTCTGGTCGGGCCGGATGTCGCACAGTCCGCCATCGATTATACGGACGGGATCTATCTGGAGTTCGGCGCGGACGAACATGTCGAAGGCGTGAGCAACGCCGACGCAGTCAAGGAGATCCGCCGCCGCGCGATCCGGGCGGGCCTCAAGCTCGTGGACTGCCCCATCCGCCATCTCGGCACCGAAAAGGCGCAGGATATCTATTTCGCCATCGAACAATACCTGCTGCAAAACGGCGTTGAGATGCTCTTCGGCCACGCCTGCGAAAACCTGATCCTTGAAAACAACGTCTGCCGCGGCGTGATCGTCAGCGACGGCAAAAAAGAATTTGAAATCCAGGCGAAAAGCGTCGTCGTCGCAACCGGCCGCCGCGGCGCGGACTGGCTCGAGAGCATCTGCGCGGAGCACGGCATCGCGCACCAGCCCGGGACGGTGGATATCGGCGTGCGCGTCGAGGTGCGGAACGAAGTCATGGAGACCGTCAACGAGGTGCTCTACGAAAGCAAGCTCATCGGCTATCCGCAGCCGTTCCGGAATAAAGTCCGGACCTTCTGTCAGAACCCCGGCGGATTCGTGAGTCAGGAGAACTACGACAACGACCTCGCCGTGGTCAACGGGCACGCGTATAAGGAAAAGAAATCCAACAACACGAACCTCGCTATCCTCTGCTCGCATAACTTCAACGTGCCGTTCGATCAGCCGATCGCCTACGCGCAGAAGGTCGGCGAGCTGACCAACATGCTGGGCGCGGGGCATATCCTCGTGCAGCGTTACGGCGACATCCTCGACGGCAAGCGCACCTGGCAGCGGGAACTGCTGTTTTCCAACGTGGTGCCGACGCTGCCGGACGCGGTCGCGGGCGACATCACGGCGGCAATGCCTTACCGCGCGATGACGAACATCATAAACTTCATTCAGGCGGTCGATCAGGTCGTGCCGGGGTTCGCCGCTGCGGAAACGCTGCTGTATTCGCCGGAACTGAAGTTTTATTCTAACCGCGTGAAGATGGACGACAGCTTCACGACCAATATCGTAAACTTCTACTCGCTGGGCGACTCCAGCGGCTGGACGCGCGGGCTCATGATGGCTTCCGTCATGGGCGTGCTCATGGGCCGCAGGCTCGCAAAAGAAAACAAATAAACGGTACGGATCGCCCGCCTTCCTGACGCGGTTTTCATTCGCGGGAAAGCACGGTCCCTGCTTGCAACTGTAAGAGCGCCCCTCGCGGGGCGCCCTTAAAACATGCGAAAGGCACTCAGTCGGGGGAAAGAGTGCCTTTCTAATTTGCATGGTATGAATCTTTTAGGGATTGGGACATACCTGGGCAGGTAGGTTTTATACCATGCAAGCCTTTATGTACTTGCATTTTAACAGATTTTTCAAAAAGAGATTATAAACAAATCATGAACTTTGATCCGGAACTTTGATCCGGCGCAGGAAAAAGCGGAAATGATAGTAACTCTCGAGGGATCAGTAAAGCAAACCATATTCCAGGGGTAATAGGAATATCGGTTTCGTCGATGAATGGAGCGACGGCATCTGAGATAGGATTCAAACTTGCGTATATCTCCAGCGGATGAATCGATTCGCAGCGATCGCTCACCGTACAGGCGGCATATGATCGGCCTATTGATTTTGCACAAAAATAAATGGTATAACATGAATAATATCGTTCGATTATACTCTTTGGAGGAATCCATGAAAAAGATCCTATCGCTCCTGACGTTGCTGCTCCTCGCGTCGGCTTTTTTTAGCTGCGGTCCGGCCGCGGGACAAAGCGCCGCGGATTCGTCCGCGCCGGTTGTCATGGAACTGGTTTCTCCCTTGGCGGATCCCCTGCCGCAGCTGACCGCGAAACCGGCTGCCAGCACCGCGCCTGAGGCGGAGCAACGGCCCGTGCCGATCGAGGGAAACGACGCTCCGGACGGCGACGGGAGCGGTAACTTTGCCTGCGAAATCATCCGGCTGATCCCGTATGGCGATAAACTCTATTATGTGAATTCAAACATAAATATCTTCACAGACCCGATGCCGTTGAATCTTTGGGAAATCAACCGGGACGGAAGCGGTCGAAAAGTGGTTGTCGATCAGGAAACCCTCAAAAAGAACATGGCGGAGCAGTCCGGATATTCAGACGGATTGCCTATATCTGTTCAAAAAGTTGAAAACGGGCGTATATATTTTATTGTAACGGTCTACAGCTCGGGAGATGACGGAATACTTCAGACGTACAGCGTAGACATGCAGGGCGGAGACATGCGCCTGGAAGAAACAGATGCCGGGAAGGATGCTGTTATTGAGAAAAATTCAACCGCGGCCGCAGGATTCACCTACATGTTTGACAGCGGAAGAATCACTCGCAAATCGAACGGAGGGGATGCCGAAGTAATCTATCAAAACGATTCCTATACTATAAATTCTTTTGCCGTGCAGGGCGATTGGGTCTATTTTATCGAGCGGCAGAATGCTGATAATGAATTATGCAATATACATTGTGTGAACGTACAAACGCATGCGGATCAGACAGTTCTAGAGCTCCCGCGCGATCCAGGCTATTTTATTCAACCTGTCAACGTTCTTGGCAACTGGATCTATTTTTTAAACAATGAATGCCTGCTCTGCCGCGTTCCGATCAACGGCGGGGATGTTGAAACCATCCTTCGCGATCCCGTTTTCGAATTTGTTTTGTTCGATCAAACCATATTTTATACTTCTGCGGAGATTGTGACGGTTGATTCCCAATTGGGGCTGAATTTTAATGCGTTGCTGCGCCGCGTCGACCTGGACGGAACAAACGATATGGCAATCGATATCTCTGAATGATCCGCACACGCAAATCCGATCGGCGATCGCAGCGGATGGGAAGTTGCCGGTAATTATCGTTTTACAAAGATTGCATATTCCCCGTCGTTGTAGATCATACGGTAATCGCCGTCATACGGCAGATAGGTGTTCAGAATATCGTATTTGCCTACGAGCAGATGCGTAAAATCGTATTTATCCAACAAATACTTATAATATGTTTCCCCATCTTGGAGTCGGTAATACTCCCGCATAATATCGTCGACGCCATTGTTTTTTTTGACAAAGACTTCGGCCCTTGGGTCGATATACGGTTTGAATCCCATAAATTCCGCATAGCCGCCGTCGTCATACCCCGTGTAAAGCCGCATATTGTCTTGATCCCCGTTCGCGGCGAGATAATCGACCGCCGGCGCGGATTTTGGCAGTTCGTCCGTTTTTGCTGCCGCGATATACTTGCTGACAAATATATACCCCAGCATGCCGACCAGCAGGACAATCAGAACGGCTCGCAGCGCGCGCGCGCCCTTCGTCGTTTCCACCGCCTTGCTTTGCGGAATCGACAGATCCTTAAGGTAATACGCAAGCGGGAAGAAACTGCATAGGACGAATAGAACAAAACTTCTCGTGGAAGACAACGCAAGTATCGCTGTGCCGACCGTCAGCAGAACATATCTGAGTCGCGTCTTGCCTTTTTTATAAAAAAAGTAAATTGCTATGATGAGAAGCAACGTACCAAAGATGACCTTGCCCAGCAGGTTGTTGATATTCGCGGGCTGCATTTCGAAGACCAGATTGATTTCCGCAAAACCATAGGAACGCAACAGGTAAGTCATCGCGTCCAGGCCGTAAGGATTTGCAAACCCGGCCGCGATCATTGCTGCAACCGCGGGAAGCAGAATTTTCTTCGGATACCCCTGCCCTTCGATAATCCGGAATTTGAACCGGAACGAATCGATCAGATACGGCAAAAACAGGACAAACTGCACCGGCCACATGGCGGCATGCAGATTGACCAGCAGCGCCGAAAGAAACGGAAGCGGAATCAGCCACTTGAAGCCGCCTGCCGCGATAAACCGTTCCAGCAAATAGAGTTCCAAAGAAAGCAGGAAGAGCGTGAAGATGATCGGTCGCGTCGTCATAAACGGTGTGAGAAAGGAGACGGTCAGGAATGTCAGGAGAAAGGACGTCAGGAAATTACCGTCCGAGAGCAGGCGCGTCGTGCGGTATATAACCGCGACGGTGCAGCCGAACATAACCGACACCAGCGCGATCAGCCCGGCGGCGCCGAGCTTGGCGAACACGCCCCAGAAAACGACGGCGGACAGCCATTGCTGCATTACGAACTGCATGTTCTGGTGCAGTGTAAAGGGTTCGATATACGGAATGCCATGCTGCAGCACATAACGCCCGCTGTTGAGAAGGAACCAAATATCGTTGTCCAGTCCGGTTGGAATCAGAAGACACGGTAAAAAAAGAAGCAGTGTCAAAAAGATTCTTGTTTTCTTGCCGACAGGATTGCGGTTTGCGGTAAGCTGCGTTACGTCCTCATCCATGTTTCGATTGCCAGCCTTTCGAAAATCGTCCGGATTCAAACTGCTTCTCACGCGGTTGAGCACGATAAAAACAGATTCACTGCAGGTGATTATATCAGTAGAAGCGAAAAGATTCAACATCACGGCAAGTATCAAACTGTTGTTGATTTTCTCGAGATCATATCGATGAGCGTTTCAGCGCATCATAAATAAAACAATGCGGCAAAAACCGGGACAGCGAGTCCGGTTTTTTGTTGAACTGCTGATTTGAGGCCCTTGGCATCGTGCCTTTGAACCGTACGCGCGATGCGATTGGCAAGCGATACGAAATCCGTAAAAATACTACAAAAAACGCGTTTTTGCACGCCTTGTACCTGTAATGAAATTATGATACCATTTTTTAAAATTTGGTTGTATATATCAATCTTGCGCGTCTCTGCGCAAAATTATCGCCTAGCGGTGCATTTTAACGGTGATGGGAGACTCGTATGAAAAAAAGAATGCTATGTGCGCTTTGCTGCCTCATGGCTTGTTTTGCCATGATTGCCTGTTTTAAAAAACCGATCCCCAAAGAGCCGTACGGGATCATGACGCCGACGAAGGCGCTGTTCAGCGGATTGGATTTACTCAAACCGTATACGGATCAATCGTCGGCGGCGGAGGGTCAGACGAATTATCGCGTCGTCATCGACGACGGTTCGGGTATGAAAGGATTCGTGTCTTCCTACTGTACCACATACAGCGCGGTGCTGACCGCTCTGATGGAAGTTACCGTCGGCGGAAACCGCGAATTCGTTCGCGCAAGCGATTTGCTCAAGGGTGCGGCGGAGCAAACCGGAGAAGGCGAAGCTTTTTTTAACAACGCGACGCAGGGGGCGTTCTTTCGCGACAAACCCAACGATATTTCCAGCGTCATCGAAAAGATGTCCTCCCAGTACCGGTCAAACGCCAATCAGGTCATGATTCTGATCACCGACCTGATGATTCCGACCGCGGACGGTTGTTTGCAGGCCGCGAGCGCAATTCAGAAAAGCTTCCTGCTGCCGGAGCACTCTACGATCGGCATCATCGGAATCGAAGGAGAATTTAACGGCACCATAGAAAATCTGCCGATAAACACCAATACGGGGCGGCCCAGAACCATTCAGAATTATATGGTGCTCGAAAAGGATACAAACGGCATGTTTCGGCATCCGCTGTACATCCTTATGATGGGAGACGATCAGGCGGTGCTTGCCGGAATGGAAAAAGCGATGACGCGGCTTAAGAACTGCGGGCAGCTGGACAAAACGAATCCATACTTTGCACTGTTCCTGACCGAGTACGGTATTTCCCGATATGAAAAGGATGATATCTCCCTGCTCTTCCATATGGGGCATCAGGATTACAACGCCGCGAATTATCCGGTGAAGTATATCGTTCGCAGCGTCACGAACGAAGCGGGGGAAGTCGAGTACCCGTCGTCGGTGCCGATTTCGGAGGAATACCAGCAGCTCCTGAAAAAAATGCAAATCGTAAACCTTTATACCGACGCGCGCGGGAAAAAGGACAGCAACGTAGAGATCCAATGCAAGATCCCCTATGAGCTGACCGATTCTTCCGAACGGGGCGGCACGATTCTCGATAAACACGGGCTCTTCACACCCGCGGCTGACATTTCAATTTCTGATAATAACTACGCGGTTTCCGTCGGTCTGAAAACGCTGAAATACAAGGAAAACGGAAACGGACAGCCGAGCGCGGAATGGATCGAACCGGATCCGTCGTTCATCCGTTACGAAATCCAGACGATCGACGTAAAAACCGGGAAAATCGTCGTGATGCTATCTGTGGATTCAAGCAAACTTACGCTCGACGAGCCGCTGATCTGCGCCGTGGGCGTCAGCGTCTGCGTCTCGCCCCGCTGGGAGGAAATCGAGCCGCTCTATGATACGGACTGGATCAATCAGCTGACACTGAATCCAAAGGAATTTGATCAGGAGTTTCATCTCAAGAGCGACTCCTCCGCGCGGTTCACCGCGGTATCCACTGCGAAAACGCCTTTCCTTTCCAGCCTGCTTGGCGGGATCTGCGACCAGCAGATCGAAATCACCTGCGATTCGATCCGGGACACGAGCAGCGCCTGCGTGCAGACAGAGCTGTTCGGCGTCGTCGTGCGGAATTACCCGGCGAGGTACATCCAGAACGCCAACTGGGACGAGAAAGAAAACTTCGGCGGCTGGGCGTTCAGTCAGACGAAGGCGGGCGAACTGAAGAGCGCCATGAAAAACGGAAACTGAGATTCGATAGGAGGGTAAACAGATGAAAGCGACAAGAGGAAAGCGAATCGCGCTGCGGATCATACCGATGATCGCGCTGGCGCTGCTGCTGGCGGCGCTGCCGCCGCTGCTGCTGAAAGAACTGGTGCTGAATGCCTTTTTCATGACGGACGACGCGGAATCGGTCGCCATGCAATATCAGGCGGCGCTGATGTGGTGCCATGTGGCGGGCATCGCCGCGCTCCTTCTTTTGAACCTGATCTTCTTCATCGTGAATGAAAAGCGAGGGGACGCGGGTTATTTCCTGCACCGCAGAAACGTACTTCAAAGCTGGTTGAATTGCGTGCTGATCGCATGCGGCGTTCTGGCGATGGTGCTGCTCAGATACCAGATTTCATCGGAACCGATGATCGGTACCTACCTCTCAAGCGCGCCGCTTTATGTTGCGAGCATGCTCTCGCCGTATTATGTTTTTGCTCTCGCTGGCGTATGGTACTGGAGTTTCTGTATGCGCGCCGCACCGGCGACCAACGTTGCGGTGCTTGATCCGATCATGCGGAAAATCGACGACGGCATCAAGCGCTCGGCTAAGACGCGATAGAAGGAGAGAATCAGAATGAAGAAATTTGTATTGGTTGCGATCGGCGGTACGGGTATGCGCGTCGCGCAGTCCGTGGTCGCGCTTACGGCGTCGGGGTTTCTGAGCGATAAATGTGCGGATGATTATCTGCTGGAAATCCGGCTGGTCGATCTGGACATCGTGACAGGCAGCGACAAGATTGAGCTGGAAGAGATGATCCGCAGCGTGAACGAAGCGATTCCGTATATGTCCGTCATCATCGACGAACATGTGGGGGACCTGCACTGGAAGCCAAAAGGCGTCGACACGACACGCACGCTCGTCACGGAAATCGAAGACCGGAGCACGCTCAACGGCATCGTCGGGGACCGCGATCTCGATCAAACGGAATCTCTGGTTTACCATGCGCTGTTCGGCGGGGACGATCGGCTGATGGACCTGCGGCGCGGCTGCAAAGGACGTCCGCGGATCGGTTCGCTTCTTTGGGCGGAGAGCTTTGACCAAGACTGGGGCGATACGGCGGGATTTTGGCATACGATCTTCCAGAATATCGGAACCGGCGACGAATTGCGCGTCATGTTTGCCGGTTCCGTATTCGGCGGAACAGGCGCCAGCGGCACGCCGACGCTCGCGCAGAAATACGTCCGCGCCTGCAGAGAGGAGCGCGTGAAATTTTACTCCCCGTTTGCGGCGCATGTCGCGCTGACGCTGATGCTGCCGTATTTTGACATCGGCCAGGATACGGACGTGGACAGCGGCCTGTTTGCGATCAACAGCAAGATGGCGCTGAAGTATTACGGAACTTCGGACGTGCTAAAGGAAGTGGAGTTTGCGCAGTTTGTCGGCGACGACCGCAGGCAGATGGAAAAAAAGAACGAAAACGGGGAGTGGAATCCCGTTCGCCTCGACCGGAACAGCGGCCACAACGAGGGACAGAACGATCCTTCCATGCCGGCGGAACTCATGGCGGCGATCGGCATCTGCCGGTATTTCTCGGGGGACATTCCGCAGGCGAACCGAATCAATCACAAGGTATCCGTTCCCATGAAGTGGATCAACCACGACGCGGAACAGGAGATCCCGGCCGACCAGATATTTCCGATGGAAAGTTTTGATGCGTTTCCCGTTGCGAACGAAATTACAAAAGAAACGCGCGTTCGCTCGGTCAAGGACTATATTCTCCGGCTGGAGCGCTTCTGCCTCATGATCGATTCCTATTACCGTACCAGCGCGGAAACGAAGATTTCCTGGCGCTACCGTCCCGAGGCGTTCCGTACCGTCTGGCGTCAGCCGAAGAACATGAAGGAACTTTACGAGAGCAGAGCGGAAGGCGTCGGCGCGCCGATCGCGTTTGCGGAAAGCATGTTCCGCTGGCTCGAGGAGCTTGATCACCACGGACTGCACCGGCTCTTGCAGATCGAAGGGGATCGGAACAGGGATAAGCCGCATGTCTCGGATTTCGTTGCGCGGCAGGCTGCGTTGGGGCGTACCGATTTCGATCTGAACGGGCTTCCCTGCGCCGGCATCACATCCAAGATGAATTCGATCCGCGTCAATCCCGATTCGGCGACGAAGTACTTTGTCTCTTCGCTGATGGAATGCTGCCTCGAAAAAGAACAACCGACCAGGAACACGGAGGCGTAATATGTCGTTTTATCATTGGTTTCCTTCTCATCCGAACGAAAGCGAACTCAGCGGCGACGAGAAAAAGCTCCATGACATCGGGCAGGAACTCCAGATCACTGCCGCGAAGAAAGAGAAACGCCCGCCGCAGACCGATTTTCAGCGCATCAGCTCGGTGCCGGACGTCTGGAGCCAGCACCGGCTATTCGACATGCTTCTGCTGAACACGGCGCTGGATCCGAGTTATGTAGAGTATGAATCGATCGCGCGGCGGGAATGGCGCGCGATGATCGCCATTGTCGTTCTGGCGGAGTCGTACGGTATCTCGCTGCTGTCCAAACAGATCGATCTGGACGAAAAAAAAGCGAATAACGCTTTTCTGAGCGCAGCGTACAGCATGCGGCCGAATAATAAAACATGGAATGAAATGGAACTCTATTATATCGAGCACGACGGACGCGAATACCCGATCGCCATGTCGTCGCCAACGGTGCACCTTGTTCCGGCGAAAGACGCCTGGCAAAACCTTCGTGCCATATATCCGGGCAGAATCCCCTTTCTGACGGAGGATATGGTCTACTCTCCGGTTGTGAAGGAGAGCGGCGGTTACGTTCCGTTTATGCTCGGTAAAGCAAACGAAGCGCGCTCCTATGCGATGCTGCCGGTCCACGCGCTTTTACTGAAGGAATGGCTGACGATGTATCGCGCGCAGGCGCCGGATACGCAGAACAAGGATCTTCTGGAATCGTATGAAAACGCGCTGAGCGATGCGTACAGCCTTAAGCAAGCGAATATGCCGACGGTCTCGGCTTTCTTTGCCACTGAAACGCAGCGTACGGGAACGCGGCTGTGGGGCGCGCGCGTGCCAAACAGGCTCCAGATTTTTTTGGATCGCGTTTTCTATGCGCCGATCGAGTTAAACTCCGCAATCGATGTCATCCCCGACACGCACAAGCTCGCAGGCGGCATCGCCGGGCAGAGTATCTTTACCCAGCATAAGGCGAACGGAGATTATGCGCACTATTTCATCGCCATGCCGGTGACAGAGACATTCTGGCAGCTCTGGCAAAATAATCTGGACTGCAAGCCGGCCTATGCCATCGACTGCGAATACAACGCGAAGACTCTGGAACTGACGAAGATTACCGTAAGCGTGTCGCTGGGGAGTATCCGTTTTTCCAAAACCTATTCGGCAGACGAGATCGACAGCGACTACTGGAGGAACCTCTGTTCCGCGGGAATCTGGCCGCGGCAAAAAATCGCGGAGTGGACCGACTATTTCATGTTCTGTTACGAGAGCAATCATTACCGGGTCGAGCCGCTGAAAAAAAGGCCGGAATACAAGGCGAAAACCTATGAGCAGCGCGATGGGATCGAAGGCTCGATCACGTATTACAAACTGACGTATGCCCCGGATTGCTGCGTACTTTTGAAAAACCGGACACAGATCGGATATTTCTTAATCCGCGAACGGCAGGAGGTGCCAGCCGGGGACGATTCGCGGGTTTACCGCGCTTCCATCGATTTCGGCACGTCCTCCACAACGCTGTACGGCGGCCTTGAGGAAACCGAACCGAAGCGGATTTCCGGCATGAATCTCTGGAGCTTCCCTTTGATCAATACGCTCAATTCGGAAGGATGGGAAACCTCCCGCATGGAAAAATACTTTTTCCCGCCGCTCCCCACGCCGATCGAACGCGCCACTTTGAACAGGAAAAGCGAGGCATTGAAGACCGCGTCGTTCGAAGAGATCCAAAATGACAGTGATTTGTCGGCGTTTTATCCTTCCTGCGTGCCGATGCAGTCGATCCTTGCGGACGCGATGAACACCAACGAAGCGCGGAGTTTTCTGCGCGACAGCTGGATCTATTTCCGCAATTTTGCGGTCCAGCGCAAGGTGGAACACTGGCCGAAAATCTGGGCGAACTTGAAATGGGCGCATGCCGATCCGGAAGATCAGCACCGGATCCGAGCCATGCTCGCGCAGATTCTGGAGATGATCGCGCTGGAAGCGCGCAGCCGGCGCTGCGGAAAAATCGCCGTTACCGCGTCTTATCCGCTTTCGTTTGAGGACGCGACGAGAGAAACATTTTACGACGCGCTCAACGAGATGTTAAGGGTGGTCTGTTCCACGACCGGGCTGCTGGTGCTCCCGCCCAAAACGGCAAATCACGCCGCAAAACAAACGTATGCGCAGGAAACGCTGGTCGACTCCATTACGGAGAGCGAGGCGGTGTTCCGTTTCGCGGTGCATCAGGACAGAATGAGCCAGAACTATTACACGATCGACATCGGCGGCGGATCGACGGATATCTTCATCAGCCTGAACAATCAAAAGCTGGAGCATAGCCTATACTCCACCTCGCTGGGGTTTGGCGCGCGGAAAGTACTGCTCGACAAACTGCGCCATGATGAAAACAGAATACTGCGGCTTCTGATGGACCGCGCGGACGACAGCATACAGAAAATCATACCGAATCAGAGAGAATATATCGACGATATTTCGGGCCCGACCGGAAACAGCACGATAGAAGACCTGTTTGCCCTGCGCGTCCCATTTGAAGCAGATCATCCGGCTGCGGCGCTCGTGCCGGAGAATTTCGGCGAAGCTTTTTTGAAGTACTGCGCGGGAACCAGGGGCGACCTGCTCTTCCTGGAACTGAAAAAACGGATCGCTTTTTACCTCGGCGCGACGATCTGGCTCTCCGGAATGATGCTGCGGCAGGATAAGGGCCCGGATCTGAAAGTTGCTATACTGTTTGCCGGAAACGGATCGAAGATGCTGCGCTGGCTGGACCCCGAATTGGACAGGACAAGATATTTCATCTATCAGCTCTTCCAGAAGTCGGTCGGCATGCAGATGGAACGGAATGCGTTCGGCTCCCTCTTTTCGGCCATGCCGAAGGAAGAGGTCGCATACGGTTCGCTATTGGAGCTGAGCGAAGGATACTACGATTTGAAACAAACGGACGCCACGCAGGTGTTTTTCGACAGGGAAAACAAGCAGACGTCCTCCATGCCGACCTACCATTCCCTGCGCTACGAAAGAAAGGACATCGCGACCGATCGGACAGAATTCGAGAATTTCCTGAAAACCTATCGCGAATGCGCAATCATCTCCTATGAATGGCCGTTCGCCGAAGAAGAGTACGACGTGTCGATTTTGGAGAACAGCCGCCTCGGAAGCGCAATCGCAAAACTGCAAAAAGACTGGGGCTACTTCCTCGGAGCGGTCGAAATCATCAGCAGCCATTATATGGGCGAGATTACGAACAAGCAGGTTCTCGGCGGAAAGGGGTAATGTTATGAAACGATGGAAAAAGCCTTTGGCATATGTCATAGGGCTGGCGTCCGTTCTCGCGCTCTGTATCCCCGCGCTGCATGGCGCTCTTGCGGAAGACGCGCAGACGATCGAGATACGCATATCGAAAACCACCGACGTATACGGCGATAACGGAAAGGTGATCGGCACGCTCATCCCCGGCGAATGCGGGGAAGCGACCTATATGCCGGTCAAAGGAAGCGAAGCGTACGGCGTACAGGTGCTGTACACGTATGCGGGGGACAGCGGCGATGCGATCCTCGGCGGCAATCTTGGCGGCAAGACGAAGGTGACGCTTCGCTGGGACAGCGGGAGTACCATAAGCCCAGGCGAGGCAGCCGCGAGCGCAGCCGATCAGACCGGACCCCAGGCGCAGACGCCGCCTGCAGCGGAGAGCCCCGCAACGGAACAAAGCGCGGACCCGAACGCAACACCGACGCCGGTGCCGACACCAACCCCCGAGCCGACGCCGACGATCGAGCCCTCGGTTCCGGATCATGTATGGATCGATACGGGACTGATCGTCGCCGCGCTGATGGATCTCCACGCAGCTGACGCACAGGCGATTTGGGAACGGGATACGCAGATTGAAATTCTGAAAGCCGGATCGGCAGACGCCGGTCAGTCACCCGCTTCCGCGCCGCCTGCCAAAGAGGAACCGAATGTCGAAAACAGCGGCGCACAACCGAGTACCGTCGAAGATTCGCTGCTCTATCTGATATTTAAAAGCGCGATGCTGGTGCTGGGTGTGGCGTTTTTAGGATGGATTGCCGTTTCCGAAGCGGGCAGGAAGAAAAATTCGAACAGTCTGGTAACCAATGCAAATGAAACCGGCAAATCCTTAGGGAGCATCAGCAGGAATACGGATGCCTTGCCGCGAATCGCAAGCAGCCTGGACACCGGAATGAAAACGCTTCCCAGCGGCGAGCAGCTCAAACAAATCTTCGGCGGCGAATCCGGAAAGGAACAAAGGATCGCGCAGCCGAACGAACCTCCGGATGATTCGAACCTGCAGACCAGCAAAAATGAGGAACCGAAGATTAAGATTTCACTTCCGGATGGAGCGCAGCCCGACTTAATCGGGCTGGCAAACCGGCTGGCGGGCATCGCTTCGGCGGACGAATGGTTCAAATTGGTCGACCAGGCGGGGTTCCACGCGAAACTGCTGCAGACGAGTCCAACCGGACGGGACGTCTGGATTGAGGACAGGTTTAAGAACTCCACACTCGCCTGCCTGATGCGATCCGCGTCCGACGACAAGGCGTATCTCATTCCGTCGTTCAACGACGCGCGAGCGTCCGAAGATCACAACGGTAAGTTCTATCAGATTACGGAAGACCGATCGGTGACATACTATCGGATCGAACTGCTCGCCATAATGAACGTGAGAGATAAAATCTATTTCTCGTTCCATTCGCAGGGCAAACTTGTCCGCGGCGTATAGGCGCTTATCCCGCGAACGAAACGCAGCAACGAACATGAGCCGCTCCTTTAGGAGCGGCTCGATTTTTCCGGATCATGCGGTTTCAGGTTCACTTTCGCAGCATCAGCACAGCGATGCAAAGTCCGCTGACGACGATCTGTATGATCGCGAAGCGGTAGCCGACCTGCGTATCCGACCAGCTCCACTTAAAGCGGGCGTGATCGTGCAGCGGCGTGCGGACGGATTTGAGGAAGTCTTTCTTCTTCGTGAGGCGGATGAAAAGCAGCTTGAACAGGCCGATTCCGCCGTCGAGGAGAATCACCAGCGCGGCAGGGATAAGAAAGAGTAGGTTGTGCGTCTTGAGCGCCATGACGCCGAGGAAAATGCCGATCGTGCGCGAGCCCGCGTCCCCCATGATGATCCGGCTCGGCGACGCGTTGAAAACGAGATATGCCAGGAGCGCCGAAATGAACACGAGGCACAGCTGTATCAGGCCCAGCGACTCGCCAAGCAGGAGAAACACGGCGGCAAGGGTGCCGAGCGAGAGGATCGATACCGTGCCTAAAAGGCCGTCCACACCGTCGGTGCAGTTCGTGAAATTGATCGAAATCCAGAGCACGAACGTCGCGGCCAGCAGGAACAGCCACTGAGGCAGCACGAGCGTCCAGCCAAAGAGAGAGAGGCTGTGCGACTTGTTAAAGATCATATAGGTAAGCGACGCGGCAAGACAGATTGCCAAATCCAGAAGTCCTTTTTTCAGTTCGCCCCAGGAGCGCTTGCTGCGGTCGTCAAAATAGCCGAAAAGCATGGACAGCGCAAACAGCGCGTAATAGATCAGATATTCCCAGTGAAACGGAACGAACACGAGAAAAACGAAAAAGCAGCAGAGGCTGAAAATCAGTCCCGCGCCGCGCGGCTTACCCTTGGAGAGCTCGCCGTTGACCGCGTATTTGCGCCCCTGATCCTTTGGCAGTCGGTCGATGCCGATCTTGATGGCGAAAAATGTTAGGATAAACGTCAGAAACACGCTGACGAGCACCCAGCTAAGATCGTAATAAATCGGAAAAATCTCGTAGAACATGCGTTTTCTCCCACCCAGAATAGCATCAGTATACCCAAAATCGGAGAAACGCGCAATCTCTCCGCCCGAAAACACGTCGATCCCTCCGATAGAGCAAAGCGCCGCTCATGATAAAGCGGCGCCCTGAGCGGAGACGATATTTCATTTAAGCGGTTTTCTTGCTGACCAAGTCGAATTCCCGCAGGACCGCTTCTTCCGGCCTTTTTGTCAGCAGTGAAACGGCGACGATCGCAACGCAGGAGAAGAGAAACGCGGGCAGAAGCTCATAGATTCCCCAAACGCCGCCCAATTTGCTGATAAAGAAGTTCCATACGAACACCATCGCTCCGCCCGCGACCATACCCGCGATGGCGCCGGCATAGGTGATGCGTTTCCAGAAGAGCGAGAACAGCATCAGCGGGCCGAATGCCGCACCGAACCCCGCCCAGGCGAAGTCCACGATGGTGAAGATAACCTTGTTCTTTCCGGTTGCGACAAAGACGGCGAAAACGGTGATGAGTATCAATACAATGCGGGAAACCCACATGGTTTCTTTCTCGCTTGCGTTTTTCCGGATCAAACCCTGCCAGACGTTTTTGGAGACGGCGGAGGCGGAGATGAGCAGATAGGAGTCCGAAGAACTGATCGCCGCGGCCAGGATGCCCGCGCAGACGAGCCCTGCCAGCAGCGGCGGCAGCATCTTGGTCGCCATCAGGATGAAGATGTTCTCCGTGTTGCCGGAACCATAAACCATATACGCGCCTGAAAAGAGCACGCGGCCGATGATACCAATCGCTACGGCGGTCGCGAGCGAGATGACGACCCAAACCGTCGCAATCCTGCGCGAACGCGTCAGTTCATGCTCCGAGCGGATGCCCATAAAGCGGAGCAGCACCTGCGGCATGCCGAAGTACCCAAGTCCCCAGGCCATGGCGGAGGCGACGGCGAGGCCGGTATACTTGCTCGCCTCGCCAAAGAGCGCGACACCGTTTGCGGATTCGCCCGTCGGGTTTGCGGAGGTGACGAAGCTTAAAAACCCGGGGATGCTCTTTGCGTTTTCAATGACCGCCGGCAGCCCGCCCGCGGCGGAGACGCCGAGCACGACGACGAGTACAAGAGCCGCAATCATAACCACGGCCTGCATGAAGTCGGAGGTGCTTTCCGCAAGAAATCCGCCCAGGAACGTATAGGTGAGCACGAACAGCGCCGCGACGATTACCATCATGTTATAGTCCACCGCGAAAAGCTGGCTGAACAGCTTGCCGCAGGCCATAAGGCAGCTTCCCGCGTACGGCGTGAAAAAGACGATGATCATAACGGAAGCGATGGTGAGCAGGATACGCTTTTTCTCGTGGAAACGCTTGGAGAAAAAGTCCGGAATCGTGATCGCATCCACGGCGACGCTGTAGCGGCGCAGCCGCTTGGAAACGATGAGCCAGTTGAGGTAGGTGCCGACGGCGAGGCCGATCGCCGTCCAGCCCGCGCTGGCAAGTCCGCTCCAGTATGCGAGACCGGGAAGACCCATCAGGAGCCAGCCGGACATATCGGAGGCTTCCGCGCTGAAAGCGGAAACCCACGGACCGAGCGTGCGTCCACCGAGGAAATACGATTCCGTGTCCTTGTTCGCGCGCTTGGCGAATACCACGCCGATGACAATGACGACCGCCATGTACGCGACGATGGCAATCAGGTGCTGAATTTGGTCTGTCAACATGTTGTTACCTGCTTTTCATCAGAACTTAAAAAAGAATATTCATTCGGAATTGTATGAATATTATACGATATTGCGCGTTTCTAGGCAAGAGGCGCGTTGAAATACAGCCCCTTCGCCGGTGGTAAAAAATCCAACAAAATCACAGCGAAAACGGTATAATAACAGTAATATCAGGAAAGAAGAACACGGCATGAAAAAGCGGTTTTATCGGCGCTGGTGGTTTCTCCTTCTCGCGGTCCTCCTCCTGCTCGCGGCGGCGGGTGCGATCGTGTGGTCGAGCAGCACCGTTTTGCAGGAGCGAATGATCGGGTTCGTCTGCTCGCTCGGTTCGAACGGAACGCGTGGCGGGACGAACGCCTCCGTGCGGCTGCTTGGCGAGGACGTCTCCTACGGCAGCCGGTTTGACAAAGGCGATATGGACGTTTACGCGAAGCGGAGCGACATAAATCAGCCGCTGGTGGTCTACGCCCACGGCGGTTATTACGTCGGCGGGGACAAGAGCTCGATGGCCGACTACTGCCAGACGCTCGCGTCATACGGCTTCGTCGTCGCCAGCCTCAACTATATGCTCGCGCCCGAGGGCAGGTTCCCCACGCAGATTCTGCAGGTCAACGAGGCGATCGGGTACCTCGTGGATCACGCGGCGGAATACGGGATCGACACGGACCGCGTGTTCATCGCCGGGGACAGCGCGGGCGGGCACCTCGCCTCGCAGATGGGGCTTTACTACACCAATCCGGCGTTTCGGGAAGAGATCGGCAACGCGCCCGCGATCGGCGCGGGTCAGCTTCGCGGCGTCGTGCTGCATTGCGGGTATTACAATACGGATACCGTCCGCGCGACGGGGTTCCCGATGATCGCGGATTCCATCTGGATGATGACGGGGGTCAAGGACTATGAAGGCACGAAGGACGCAAACCTCATGAACACCGTGGCGCAGGTTACGCCGGATTATCCCGCCGTGTTCATCGACTGCGGGGATCAGGACCCGTTTATCACGCAGGCGCAGGAGATGATCGCGGCGCTGGAACAAAACGGAATCGGCGTGACGAGCTATCTGCCGGTGACGGATAAGTTCCCGCTGACGCACGAGTTTCAGATGCAGATGAGCCTGCCGGAGGCGCAGGAGGCGATGGAGCGGCTGGCGGGATTTTTGGGGGAGAGGGGGAAAAAAGCTAAGTAGGGAAGGCAAGTTTCTCATCATCAAGAAGACCCTCTGGAATATCATCGCAATTACTTAGGAGTGTTTTAAAATGGTGCTTGTCATTCTCAAACATGAAGTTAAGCATATCTCTAATAATGAACTGCATCGTATGAATGACTTCAATATCATCCCCTCTATCTTGATCAGGAATGATCTGCAAATGCGATTTTGAGTTAAGTAGTCTACACATTGCACGAGTAGGAGTGGACAGTTCGTTTGAAAGCGAGCGAACTTTATCAATTATTTCATCTTGGGTTGGTACCTTGAAGGCAAGGTAACTTTCCAGTACCTTTCTTGCAAGATTTGCTATCGTTAATGAATCATCATAATTCGGGTTAGGATTAATAGCAAATGAGACAACTTTATTAAATAAATATAAGTACTCATCATAGTAATTACGCATGAAACGGGATTCGTTTTTTAAATGTACTCCAACTCGATCTCGTTCAAGTAAGAAGTGCCGGGACTTCTCGTCCTTAAAAACCTTACAAAGATCCTTATAGAACGAGAATTTGTGCGTTAAAATAAATAACTGACCAACATTGTTCAGAGAGTCTCGAATATAAGAGAGCGCATAGTAGTAATAATTGCTATCAAAACTTGATATCGGATCATCAAGGACTACTATTGTTTCATTTTTTTCAATATTCATATCCTCAAGTGAATTTAAAAAGTAGACTAAGGCAATCGCGTTTTTTTCCCCTTTGCTTAAATTATGGGCAAGCTTTCCATTTCGTGATAGTTCATAGCCATTCTCCTGTTCAAGAAATTGGATTTCATCTCGACCAAGAAAACGTGCCAATTCTTCATTCATGACTATAGCTGGAATAGAAGAATTACATGAAGAAATAAACAATTCTTGTTTTTGCTGCTTGGCCTCTTCAAGTAATTGTTTTGCTCTATTAAATTTCAATAAAGCATCATCTGTGTCACGAATCAGATTTTTCAGTTCATCTTCGTTTTTTGAAAACCAATGTGATTTCGCTTTAGATTGAGCTGTTTGAATAACTTCGCTATAATGCTTTGTTATTTCGTTGTTTCTATCAATAAGGGAGTTTATATTTTCAGTGATATCAGTTGTAAGAATGCTTAGCTTTTCAAGTGCTTCAAACTGTGATGCTGTTTCAATACTAGTCATGTTAGACTGTTTGTTTTTCAATAAACTTTCGATTTGATCTATTAATGAAATGCAAGTTTGACAGCTATCGGATAATTCGCTTTGGATACTAATAAATTGACCCTGTAGTTCGGGATAGAATTGATGTGACTTCAAATAAGTTAGATGCAGCGTATTATACGATTCTCGATGTTTAGCCAACCGCTCTACGGTTTTAGCTATCTTTTCCGATAAGTCTTGAAATTCTTTATTGAAATGAGCTTCTAAAATTTTCAGACGTTCTTCTGTTATTTCGTTGTCACAGAACATGCATTTTTTTGAATTATGCGCCTTATGCAGCATCAAGCCCTCTGCAGCCCATTTTGCAACATCTGCGTGCTCACGTAAAAGTTCTATGGCTGTTATTATCGGTTTATTGGCAAGCAGATCATAAATGTAAGTTCTGATAGAAGGATTCACTTGATGCTGCTCGTATCTTGGTAATTCAGGTAAGCTAGTACATTTGATTGTCGCAACTAAGTTGGCATAGCTTGACGGATCGAGACACATAGGATTATTACACTTTTGAAAATCAGACAGGTAGTTGTTTTTATTGTATGAATTTGGTAAATCAAGCTCGTTCTTAAGAGATGAAGCGTGCTTAATTAAGTGCTGCTCCTGCTTCTTCGTTGCGTTGCTATAAACCTCTTTGGCCTTGTCGACAGCAGATTCGCAGCTTTCTATTCTTGTTTGCGATGCTTTTAGCTCTTTTGAAATTGATATTTGGTTTTCACCAATGGAAAAAATATGCTTTAATGGATCGGTTTTCTCGATATTTCGTTCAATGAAATTTTGATCAAACACGCGAAGGGTGTACTTATCTGAGTACGTTCTATCTCTCTTAATATCTAAACGCTCAGATAACTCATTTTGAAATAGAATTTTGAACTGTGTGTCTTCTTCGAACTGAGTATTATCGGAAAGTTGGAGTAGTAGATCAGCAATTGAACTCTTACCCGACGCATTCCATCCAAAGATAATATTGTACTTATCAAAAAGTTTAACGGATTCATCCCAAACAAAATTCTCATACGCTCGGTAATTTTTTATTTCGGACAGCTTTCTTATCTGATACATAGAACCTTACACTCCTGAAAGTCTATTTGAGCACAGAGTATCATATAGAGTAAATTGCGTAAAGAACCTATTTTGACTGTTTTACCCCCCAACTCCACGCACCGTAGACCCCACCCCCACCCAATCGGATGTATAATACCCCTGACGGCGCACGCCCCCAAATCCCCGCGCCGCCAAAGGAAGAACCAACTATGAACCCCCAGAGCAAGAAAGACCTCATCGCCGCCTACAAGCGGCGCACGCAGACGGGCGGCGTCTACGCCGTCGTCAACAAGGCAACGGGCAAATCCCTCGTGCTCGCGAGCGCGGATATCGATGGCATAACGAAGCGCTACGAGTTCAACGAGATGACCGGCGGCTGCTTCCACCCGAAGCTCATGAAGGACGCGCAGGTTTACGGCAGCGCCGGGTTTGCGTTTACCGTACTGGAAACGCTGGAGCGCAAGGAGACGCAGACCGACCGCGAGTTCACGGACGATCTGGAAGTGCTCCTCTCCATGTGGCTGGAAAAATACGACTCCGCGAACTTGTATTGAGCCTGATCCGCACGCCGCGCCCGACAGGGCGCTTTTTTTAATGCGGCGGGAAAGCGTTGACGCGCGGGCGCGGATAATAATACAATAGTAACCGTTAAAATACGAACCCATACCGGGCGGATAACCCGAAATCAAAGGAGAAACCGGATGACCCAACCTTCCGACATCGAAATCGCGCAGAGCACGGAACTGCGCCCCATCGCGCAGATCGCATCCGCGCTGAACATCGACGAGCGGTACGTCGAGCAATACGGCAGATATAAGGCGAAGATCGACTACAACCTGCTCCGGGACCTGAGCGGCAAACCGGACGGAAAGCTGATCCTCGTCACCGCCATCTCCCCAACCCCCGCCGGCGAGGGCAAGACCACCACCACGGTCGGCCTCGCGGACGCGCTGAACCGCATCGGCAAGCGCGCGATCGTCGCCCTGCGGGAGCCTTCGCTGGGTCCTGTGTTCGGCGTCAAGGGGGGAGCCGCGGGCGGCGGAAAGGCCCAGGTGGTGCCGATGGAGGACATCAACCTGCACTTTACCGGGGACTTTCACGCCATCGGCGCGGCGAACAATCTGCTCGCGGCGATGCTGGACAACCATATCTATCAGGGCAACGCGCTCAACATCGACCCGCGCCGTATCACCTGGCGGCGGTGCGTGGACATGAACGACCGTCAGCTGAGGAACGTGGTGGACGGCCTGGGCGGTCGCGTCAACGGCACGCCGCGCGAGGACGGCTACGACATCACGGTCGCGAGCGAGGTCATGGCGGTGCTCTGCCTGGCTTCGGACATCCCCGACCTCAAGGCGCGCTTGAGCCGCATTGTCGTGGGTTACACCTACGACGAGAAGCCCGTGACCGCGGGCGACCTCAAGGCGGCGGGCGCGATGGCTGCGCTCTTAAAAGACGCGCTGAAACCAAACCTCGTCCAGACGCTGGAGCATACGCCCGCGTTCGTGCACGGCGGCCCGTTTGCGAACATCGCGCACGGCTGCAACTCCGTGACCGCCACGCGCCTCGCGCTCAAGCTCGGCGAGTACGCGGTGACCGAGGCGGGATTCGGCGCGGACCTCGGCGCGGAGAAATTCTTCGATATCAAGTGCCGCATGGCCGGCCTCAAACCCGCGGCGGCGGTCGTGGTCGCAACCGTGCGCGCGCTCAAGCATCACGGCGGCGCGGCGAAGGAAACGCTGGCACAGGAAAACCTCGACACGCTGGGGAAAGGGATGCCAAACCTCCTTCAGCATGTGGAAAACCTGCAAAGCGTATTTCATATACCCTGTGTGGTAGCGATCAACGCCTTCCCGACCGACACGCCCGCGGAACTCGCGTTTGTAGAGGAACAGTGCCGCGCGCTTGGCGTGCCCGTCGCGCTCTCGGAAGTCTGGGCGAAGGGCGGCGCGGGCGGCAAAGTGCTTGCCGAGGCGGTCTGCCGCGCGGCGGAGGAACCGAACGGTTTTACGCAGAGCTACCCGCTGGACATGAGCATCGAGCAGAAGATCGAATCGATCGTAAAAAATATTTACCGCGGAGACGGCGTGATTTTCACACCGCAGGCGAAGAAGGACGCGCAGAAACTGACGGATCTCGGCTTTGGCAGCCTGCCCGTATGTATGGCGAAAACGCAGTATTCGTTCTCCGACAACGCGGCCCTTCTCGGCGCGCCGAGAGGGTTTACGCTCAGCGTCCGCTCGCTTAAAGTCAGCGCAGGCGCGGGCTTCATCGTCGCGCTCACGGGGGACATCATGACCATGCCGGGCTTGCCGAAGTCGCCCGCCGCGGAACGCATCGACGTAGACGAAACCGGCAGGATCATCGGGCTGTTCTAAATTTCAGCCAGACAGGAGCGAACCGATATGGCGAAACTCTTAAAAGGCGCGGAGGTCGTCTCCTCGCTCAACGAACGGATTATGGCGGACGCTGCCGCGCTGAATGCGGCGGGCGTAATACCAACGCTCGCGCTGGTGCGCGTGGGCGAGCGCGCGGACGACGTGGCTTACGAGCGCGGCCTAATCAAGCGCGCGGAGACGGTCGGCGTCGCGGTCAGGCAGGTGCTGCTGCCGGAGGCGGTCTCTCCAGACGAACTGGTTGGCGCGATCCGGCGGATCAACGAGGACGATTCCATCCACGGATGCCTGATCTTCCGCCCGCTGCCGAAGTCGATTGACGACGAGCGCGTGCGCGCGCTGCTCGCGCCGGAGAAGGATGTGGACGGCATCACGGACGGCTCGCTTGCGGGCGTGTTCGCGGGGACAAAACGCGGTTTTCCGCCCTGTACGGCGCAGGCCTGCATGGAAATTCTCGATTATTACGGAATCGAAACGCAGGGTAAAAACGCAGTGGTCGTCGGGCGCAGCCTCGTAGTAGGCAAACCAGTCGCCATGATGCTTTTAAAGAAGAACGCGACGGTGACCGTCTGCCATACGAAGACGGCGGATATGCCTTCCGTGACAAAACGGGCGGATATCCTGATCGTCGCGGCGGGCCGCGCGTGCGTGGTCGGCGCGGAGTACGTCTCCGCCGGGCAGACCGTGCTGGACGTAGGCATCAACTTCACGCCGGAGGGGAAGATGGTCGGCGACGCGGACTTTGCCGCGATCGAGCCGGTCGTGGAAGCGGTGACGCCCGTGCCCGGCGGGGTGGGAACGGTCACGACCTCCGTGCTGATGGCGCACGTCGTAGAGGCGGCCAATCGCGCTCTGGTTCGCGCTTGATTGATAACAGTGCTTGGGGGGATTCCGGTGAAACGAAGCCGGGGGTTGAGTTTTCTCTTTACGCTGGCGGTATACGCGTTAACGCTCGCGGCGGGGTTATATGTATTCCGCCATGTGCGCGGCAGCGCGCTGTTTCGCGTGTTCGCGGCAGACATCGCCGCGACACTGCTTATTTATCTCGTCAGCCTGCCGCTGGAGAACGCCTCGGTATACGATCCCTACTGGTCGGTCGCGCCGATTGCGATCCTGCCGCTTGCGATCGCGGAGTTCGGCGTATGGAACGCAGGAACGGGCGCGCTGCTTGTTTGCGTTTGTTACTGGGGCGTGCGGCTGACCGCAAACTGGGCGTATACGTTCCGCGGATACGATCATCCGGACTGGCGGTATACCATGCTGCGCGAAAAAAGCGGCGTTTTATACCCGCTCGTAAGCCTGTTCGGTATCATGCTGTTTCCAACGCTGGTGGTCTATCTGTGCCTGCTGCCCGCGTTACACTATATTCAGGCGGGCGGAGTCAATTTCTTTACGCTGCTCGGTTTCGCGCTGAGCGTATCCGCCGCGACGCTGCAGCTTGTCGCGGATCTCCAGCTGCACCGTTTTCAGAAACGCGCGGCAAACCGCGGGCAGATCATCCGCAACGGGGTCTGGCGCCATGCGCGGCATCCGAATTATCTCGGCGAGATACTAATGTGGTGGGGCGTATATTTGGTCATGCTCTCCGTACTGCCGCGGCTCTGGCCGCTGGGCATCGGCGCGCTCGTCAATACGCTGATGTTCCTATTCATCAGCATCCCCATGGCGGAGACACGTCTTGCCGGGTATAAGGATGGGTTTGCCCTCTACGTCGCGGAGACGAACCGGCTGCTGCCTGTCGCGCTGAAACGCGCGCGGTAACCAGAAACGTGATCTGACTCTAGAGAAGAACGGGGGGCGTTATATTTGAAAAACATCGTGATTACGGGAAGCACGCGCGGCATCGGCTTTGCCATGGCAAAGGAATTTCTGGCGGCCGGCTGCCAGGTCACCCTGTCCGGACGGGGCGACTCGCTGCCGCCGGAAGCGCAAAACGAACTGAAACGGCACGAGGGTTCGTATCAATACGTTCCATGCAATGTGCAGAATATTTCCGGGATCGAAAAGCTGTGGGACACCGCCGCTTCACGGTTCGGCAGCGTGGATATCTGGATCAACAACGCCGGACAGAACGCACCCCACGCCTTCATCTATGATACCGGGGAACGTTATGTCCGCTCGGTCGTGGAAACCAACACGCTTGGTGTGATCTTCGGCTGCCAGGTTGCGGCGCGGCATATGATCGAACAGGGACACGGCGCGATCTACAGCATGGAGGGGTTGGGTTCCAACGATATGATCCAGAAGAAGACCATTCTCTATGGAACCACCAAGCGCGCGCTCACCTATTTTATGAAAGGCCTCTCCAAAGAGCTGGAAGGCAGCGGCGTGATTGCGGGACGTTTGTCTCCCGGCATGATGCTGACCGATTTTATCTCCAGGACGCCGGACGGATCGGCTGCCGCTATCCTGAGCGATCCGCAATTCAAAAAAATCTTCAATATTTTAGCGGATAAGCCGGAGACGGTCGCGGCGTTTTTTGTGCCGCGGATGCTGCGCAACACGAGGAACGACAGGCAAATTGCCTGGCTGACGGGAATCAAGGCCGCCTGGCGGTTTATGAGCGCGCCGTTTCATAAAAGAAATCTGATCTGACGACTCGATTGAACTGATAGTAAAATACAGGAAACCGCCCGGAATTTCGGGCGGTTTTCTGCGGGGTAAGGAACAATTCAGGGTTGGGAAGGAAGACGGTAAATTCTTCTTCAGTCTGTGACGATTTCGTACGGCCAGTCGATGATGCCGCCGAAGTCAGACACGTTGGTATAACCCATCGCAGCAAGTTTCTTCGCCGCCTGCGCGCTGCGGTTGCCGCTGCGGCAGTATACGAGGATCTCCGCGTTCAGGTCGGGCAGCAGCGCGGGCTGTTTGTCCAGAATCGTTTCATTGGGGATCAGTATCGCGCCCGCAATATGCCCCGTGTCGTATTCATCCTGCGTGCGCACGTCGAGCACGACGACCGGGTCACCGCTGTCCATGCGGGTTTTCGCCTCTTCGGCTGTGATCTTTACATATTGTCCGCTTTCGGCGGCCGCCGCAGCAGTTGCGGTTGGAGCGGGCGTTGCCGCCGCGGCGGGGGCGGCGCAGGCCGCAAGCGTCAGAGCGCAGAGTGCGGCTGCAATCGCCGATGCTATCTTCTTCATATAAAAAACCTCCGGACTCGTTCGATGCGTGCTGCCGTCAGTTGAGCGAAATGGCTCCCATCGGACAGTAGCGGACGCATTTGCCGCATTTGATGCATTTGTCCATGTCCGCGGTCGGCGCGCTGAATCGCACCTGCGTGAGCGCCTCCACGGGGCAGACGCGCACGGACGGACAGGGATGGTTTTCGGGGCAGCGGCTGCGGTTGACGCGAATCACAGCTTCTGCGCCCGCTGGTTGGCGCTGCTCCGGCTCGTCGCCGAAAAATTGACTCCAAATACTGTTGCTCAAGCAAATACCTCTGCACTATCTTTTTTTATAGCGTAAAATATTTCCCGCGGCGTAACCGTAACTTGGTCACGGAATACGGCGGGAAAATGATTTATCTGTACTTGGCTGCCGGATCTGCGATTAGGGTGTTACTGCGGTGTTTATACTGTCCGCTTCCTTCTCCGGATGCGCGAGGAGCAGCCCCGCCGCCGCCGCAGTCAGGGGCGCCGCGGCGACAAGGCCGAAGGAGCCCACGATCGTATGGATGATCTCAGACGCGACGTATTTATAGTTGAATACGTTGATCAGCGGCGTACCCTGCGCCATGAATACCATCAGAAGCGCGATATAGCTGCCGGAATAAGCCAGAAGCAGCGTCGTGGTCATGGTTCCCATCGCCGCTCTGCCGACGCGCATGCCGCTCATCATCGCCTCGAACCGGTTCAGATCCGGGCGTTTCTGCACGACTTCGTTGACTGCGGCGGCGATATCGACCGAGAGGTCCATCATAGCTCCGCTCGAACCGATAAAGATGCTGGCCATAAAGATCTGCGTCAGGTTCAGTGTTTCGTAGCCGCTGTACAGAAGGCTTTCGGAAAATGACATGACCGCGCCGTGGATGTGAAACGCGTTGGTGCAGTAGATGCCGAGGGCGGCGGTGACGGTCAGCCCCGCGACGGCGCCCGCGCACGCGGCGAGCGCGATCCTGTTAAACCCGAACACGAGCGCGATGATGAGGATCGTCAGCCCCGCTGTGATCAGACCTCCGATCAGGATGGGGTTCACGCCGTTGAGACAGCATGGGACAAGCACCTTCCAGATTGCGAGCACGGAGAGGAGAAACGAGAGGACGGCGCGGAGTCCCGTCCAACCGGCGAAGAGCATCAGCAGCGCAAAAAACGCCAGCAGCAGCCAGATTTCGCCGTTGATGCGGTAGTGGTCGATCATGCTGACCGAGGCGATTTTGCCTTCGTCCGCGCTCACGAGCACCAGCGCGCGTTCGCCCGCTTTATAGATTTTATCCTGTTCCACGGAGCCGCTGAGCATGTTTCCCGCTCGATTCGTTTCGCCTTTGTGGGAACCGGCCAGAATCTGCACCTGGCAGCTTTGCTCGCCGGAGCGGACGAGGCCGGTGTCCTTGATCGTACTGTCATCGGTGGAAAGGACGAGCGCGGGAACGCGTTCCTCGTTCGCGGGCCTGCCCGCGCCCGCGTTCTCGTATCCCGTCGGCAGCAGCAGCAGCGCGACGATCAGCGCGAAGCAAACGGCGGAAGAAACCCAGTTTTGTTTTTGTTTCTGTTTCTGTTTCTGTTTTTCCAAATCGTTGTTCCTCGGTTGTTCAGATTGTGATACATACGATCGAAGCGCCCGCCTGAAAGGCGAGCGCCACGGCCGTACAACTTGCCCGATGGTGTGAAATTACATGATCCCGAACAGGGAAGCCATCTTGTGGTAGATGTCCGTGTTGTCGTAGCCGCCGCCGAAGATGTCCGAACCAACCCCTGTGGCGTAAACCGCCGCGGGCAGGCCGGTGTGGGAATAGGAGGCGAAGTTGATGCCGGATTTATTGTTTAATAAATGCGTCACAGTCACGGAAAACGGAGTGTAGGTGCCATACTGTACATATTCTTCCTGCGTCTGCAGAGACTTGCCGTTCGCGTCGGTGCCGTAGCCGCCTGCGAGGGTCAGATCATACGCTGTTTTCAGTTCGGCGACTTCGTAGTCCGTCAAAACCAGCGTAGAGCTCGCGGCGGAGTTTTTGTTTTCCGGCAGCACGAGGCCGAAGAGCTTCGTCACGTCCGCCATCGCGTCGGCAAACGGGGTTTTGTTGACGACGTAATTCGCAACGTAATCCGCGTCATACTTGGCGTAGGAAATAGTCTGGTAATTGATGTTCTTGAGGTAGGTATTGTAGTTCGTTCCCGCAAAACCGATGGACAGGCCGCCGGTCTCGTGGTCGCCCGTGACGAGGATCAGCGTTTCGTCTGGGTGTGCGGAAGCGAAGTCGATTGCAGCCTGCACCGCGTCCGCAAAGGCGAGTGTGTCATGGATCGTGGAACCCGCGTCATTGGCATGGCAGGCCCAGTCGATCTTTCCGCCTTCGACCATCATGAAGAAGCCTTTGTCGTTATTGAGCAGCGTGATGCCCTGCTGCACATAGTCCTTGAGCGCCCATGCTGTGTTCGCGCGATCGATCTCATAGTTCATGGCATTGCTGTCCGCGAGGTCTTCGGCGATGACGATCGCTTTGCCGGAGCCGGCATCCAGCGCCTGCGCTTCGGCTTGCGTCCTGATGATTTTGTAGCCTGCGGCGGACGCAAGTTCATAAATGTCGGTCTGCGGTTTGTCGCTGCTGTCGCCCGTGGGCTTGAGGAGCGCGCCGCCCGCGAAATAGTCGAAGTTGCTGCCGATCATTTCGAGGCCGATCTCGTAGTAGTTATTGCGGCTTGCCTGATGCGCATAGAACGCGGCGGGCGTCGCATGGTTGAGGTTGACCGTGGAGATGATGCCGATCCGATAGCCGAATTCGTTCTTGAGCGTCTCCGCGATGGTCGTGTACTTCTTCGTCTTGGCTTCGTTCATGTTCAGAACGCCGCTGTAGGTCTTGTAACCGCTCGCAATGGAGGTTGCGGTCGAGGCCGAGTCCGGGCAGAAGGAGGTCGAGTCATAGGTGGTTGCGGAACCCGCGACCGGGAATCTCATGAAGTTTAACAACTCGTTCGTGGTCAAAATAGTGTCTTTGTCTTCGTTGATACTCAGGTAAGCCGAAGCGGTTTGAAACTGCGGATAGGTCATGCCGTCGCCGATAAACAGGAACACGTACTTCGGGGCGCTCGCAGCGGACATGTTCTCGCGATTCACAGGAACTGCGCTGCTTAAGCGGGGCGCTTCGGCTGCGCTGGCGACGGACATGCCGACCGGGATGGCCGCGAGCAGCAGCATTGCGGCTAACAGAACGGGGATCAGGCGTTTGCGTTTCATTCAGGGAATCTCCTCTCGCATGACAATATTCGTTTTAATCAACACACGCATTGTATCAACGCATGATCAGAACGCGTTTCCATTCCGGTAAAATGATCGTCAAACCCAAAAAGTCAAAAAAGCCTGAATTTCTGGCGTTTCTTTCTAATACCGGTAAAATCTGCAAAGTCTTTTCAAAGTCCCGGCCTGAAAAATTTGATTTCGCGCCGCAGTATGAAACGAGAATTTGATGTATTCCGCCGGCTCGAGTTAAATATCTGGAAACGCTGGTAAATCTCTCCGGCGGCAACGTGTTTCGTGTGAAACTGTCGCAGCCGAATAGAACGGCTGAATAAAAAACGAAAAATAATTTGCAAAATTCTCATAAAACCGTATAATCATCACAATACGACAGAAAAGGCGGGAGACGCGTATGAGAGCGGATGATCGGCACGGGCGGTTACGCAGGGAATTGGCGCTGTCCGCTATCTTGATACGAACGGATCGAATGTGCCGCGGATGATCGGACGCGCGCCTGATTGCAAGGCGGAGAAAGCGCAGCAGCATCATCGAATGAAAGGAAATGCATTCAAATGGCACAGGATTATAAATTTGAAACGCTTCAGATACACGTAGGACAGGAGCAGCCGGACCCCGCGACGGACGCGCGCGCGGTGCCGATCTATGCGACCACGTCTTATGTGTTTAAGGATTCCGCACAGGCGGCGGCCCGTTTTGCGCTCTCGGAAGAAGGAAATATCTATACGCGGCTCATGAACCCGACGAGCGACGTGTTCGAAAAACGCATCGCCGCACTGGAGGGCGGCGTAGCTGCGCTCGCAACGGCATCCGGTTCCGCGGCGATCACCTACGCCGTACTGAACATCGCTTCCGCGGGGGACCACATCGTCTCTTCCAAGACACTCTACGGCGGCACCTACAATCTCTTTGCAAATACGCTGAAGGATTTTGGGATTGAAACGACGTTTGTGGACGGCAGCGATCCTGAGAATTTCCGCGCGGCCATCCGAGGCAACACGAAGGCAGTCTACTTCGAGTCGCTCGGCAATCCGAACTCGGACATCCTCGATCTGGAGGCGATCTCGGCCATCGCACACGAAAACGGGATCCCCGTACTCGTGGACAACACGTTCGCAACGCCCTATCTCTTCCGCCCCATCGAACGCGGCGCGGACGTCGTGCTGCACTCGGCGACGAAGTTCATCGGCGGCCACGGGACGGTCATCGGCGGCGTAATCGTGGACGGCGGAACATTCGACTGGAAACAGAACGATAAATTCCCCGGCCTGAGCCAGCCAAATCCCAATTACCACGGCGTGGTATTCGCGGATGTCGCGGGCAAGGCGGCCTATGTGACCAAGATCCGCACGACGCTGATGCGCGACACGGGTGCGTGCATCTCCCCCTTCCACTCCTTCCTGCTGCTGCAGGGCATCGAGACTCTTTCCCTGCGCGTCGAGCGGCATGTGCAGAACTCGCTGAAGGCAATGGAGTTTCTCAAAAAGCACCCCAAGGTCAGGAAGGTCAACCATCCTTCGCTCTCAGCCGGACGGGAAAAGGAGCTGTACGATCGTTACTATCCCAACGGCGGCGGATCGATTTTTACGATCGAGCTAAACGGCACGCGAGGGCAGGCGCAGAAGTTCACCGAATCGCTGAAGCTCTTCTCCCTGCTGGCGAACGTTGCGGACGTCAAGTCGCTGGTCATCCATCCCGCGTCCACCACACACTCCCAGATGAACGAGACGGAACTCCTCTCCGCGGGAATCACGCCTTCGACTGTCCGCCTCTCGATCGGCACCGAACACATCGACGACATTCTCGCCGACCTGAAGCAGGCGTTCGATCAAATATAAAAATCTCATAATACTTGAAAAATAAGAATCGTCATAGAAAAATTGCGCCCGCGACAGCGGGCGTTGTTTTTATGTATTAAATAACAGGCGTATATTATAATGGCAGTATGATAACGATCAAAAACCCCGACTTCAATATCCGCAAGATCGCGGAAAGCGGGCAGTGCTTTCGCCTGAACCCGAATGCGGCAGGCGGCTATACCCTCGTCGCGTGCGGCCGCACGCTGCATCTTGCGGATACGCCGGAAGGCTGCGCGCTGGACTGTTCGCAGGCGGACTTCGACGCGGTCTGGCGGGAATACTTCGACCTTGCGCGCGACTACGCCGCCATCCGCGCAGCAGTCGATCCCGAAGACACGTTTTTATCGCGCGCGTGCGAATACGGACGCGGAATCCGCATCCTGCGACAGGACCCCTGGGAAACGCTCGTCAGCTTCATCATCTCCCAGCGCAAGAACATCCCCGCGATTAAGCACTGCGTCGAAACGATCTGCTCGCGTTACGGCGAACCGATCGGAGGCGAAAACGAGAATTTATTTGCGTTTCCTTCGCCGGAGCGGCTCGCTTCTCTCGAAGAGGAAGCGTTTCTCGCCTGTTCTTTCGGTTACCGCGCAAAGTACGTGCTCGCGGCGGCGCAGATGGTTTCTTCCGGCACGCTCGATCTGGATGCCGCCGGTCGTCTGGAGGACGGCGCGCTGTACGAGGCACTCCTGCGCGTGCCCGGAGTGGGTGGCAAAGTTGCCGACTGCGCGATGCTCTTCGGCTTCCACCGTCTCTCGCGTTTCCCGCGGGACGTCTGGATCAACCGCGTTGAGGAGCGGGAATACGGCGGCGCGTTTCCGGTGGAGCGATATCCCGATACGGCGGGCGTAATACAGCAATATGTGTTTTACTATATCCGCGAAGCAGCGCGGGAAAAGTAAGATTCGACCGTCAGCGCTTTCAGCGTGATCAGGCGGCTCGGCTCGCCGACCGGCTCCAACACGAAGTGCACGTTTCCAGGGTGCACGTATTCGAGCGGCCAGCGTCCGTCTATCGTACGCTTTCCGGCGAGCCAGTCGAGCGCGTCGTTCATGCGCGCGTCATGCGGCATTTGATACTTTGCAAAAAACGACAGCGCGCGAAGCAGGTCGTAACGGTAGCGGTGCGGATAGGCAAGCGTTCGGAACCTTCGGTCGGAAGCGCCGTAAAACATGTGGTTTTCCAGCAGGAATTCGACCGCGTGTCCTGCTGCGGAGCTGATATCGACCGCAGGATTTTCCCGCGCGGCGTCGTAGTGAAGTAACCCTTCCAGCACGCATATGGTCGTATGCGGATCGCCCGCTTCGGACAAAGGATCCCAGCAAAATCCGCCGTCTGTTTTTTGCTCGGAAAGCAGATGCGCGGCAAGCGCATCCAGACGACGATCCTCCGGAATGAAATAAGAAGCGTAATCGAGTATCATACCGTCGACGCAGACGTCGCCCGGATGGTCGTGTTTTGCGAGGTTAAGCGCGCCGCTATTCAACTGGCATTCGCCGAACATCCGCAAGACCGCTTTTCGACAGACGGGGTGGGATTGTGGTATACCGAGGTTCTTCAGTTCCGCAAGTGTATAGTGCGTACACGTCCACTTGGGCTGGTAATAATGGAGCCCCCAGTGACCGTTCTCGTTTTGACAGGAGAGCAGGCGGGCGCAGTAACCTTCCTGCGGAATCCGAGCCTGTAGGTCAGCCAGCGTATTCTCATCCGAACATGACAGATCCCGATGCGTCAGATACCGAATAGTAGGATCTCCTTCCAACAGCCAGTCGATTTGCGAATTCATGCGATCCCCCTATTTACGCGAATAAATTGCTATAGCATAAAGAAAGTATAACATATGGAATGAGCGGCGGGCTGCCGCTTAATCTTTTCTGTTCGCCGGAGGGTATAGGCTTAGCGCTGCCCGACTGCGCGGTGAATACCGCCGAGGAAATCGAATCCCTGATCGCAATCGGCTCCGCACCGCAATAAAGAGCGGAGCAGTCGTTTTTTTCTTGACGTATGCGATTTCGTTTGATAGTGTGAAGTAACCGGCAGGCGGTTTTGATGTGACCGTCTCCGGCGATGAGCGCGTTTACGTGTTTGAACGTGCCGCGCTTGGCTGTGGAAGGCCGCTTACGAAAATTTCGGAAGCGGCTTTCTTTTTTTATCGCGTGCAGGTACTGAAATTCAGCAGGCGATCCGGTGCGTTTCAGCGACGTAAAACGGCATGTTTTGCAGGATTGAACCGCGCGGATTTCGAACGGACGGGATAACGGCGGAATTACATGCAAAAATACCGTCCCGTCCGGTAAACATTGCATGTTCAACCGCAAATAAATGCAAAAAATATGTAAAAAAATAATGATTTACTGTTTCCGTCGCGTATGTTATGATATAAAAGACGAAATTTGGAACATATCTTATTCATATTTCCTTCACGAAAGGCAGAGTTTATGAGCGCTATTTTTCAGAACTTCTCTAACCTAACCTGGCAGCAGATCGTCATGTGGGCAATCGGCGGTATTCTGATCTACCTTGCGATTAAAAAAGATATGGAACCCGCGCTGTTGCTCCCCATGGGCTTTGGCGCAATCCTGGTCAATATCCCGATGTCGGGCGCGATTACGCAGGTGATCGAAGGGGTCAAAGAGATCGGCGTTTTAAACGTCCTCTTTGACGGAGGCATCGCAAACGAGCTCTTCCCGCTGCTGCTGTTTATCGGCATCGGAGCGATGATCGATTTTGAACCGCTGCTGACGAACCCGAAGCTCATGCTCTTCGGCGCGGCGGCGCAGTTCGGTATCTTCGCGACCCTCGTCGGAGCGTCGCTGCTGGGCTTTCCGCTGAAGGACGCGGCATCCGTCGCCATCATCGGCGCGGCAGACGGCCCGACTTCCATCTTTGTCGCCAATTATCTGCATTCGAATTATCTCGGGCCGATCATCATAGCGGCCTATTCCTATATGGCGCTGGTGCCAATCGTCCAGCCGCCGATCATCAAGCTGCTTACCACGAAAAAGGAACGCCGTATCCACATGGAATATACCGGCAATACCGTTTCTCAGGCGACGAAGATCCTCTTCCCGATCCTCGTCACCGTCATCGCCGGTATTTTTGCCCCGCGCTCGGTCGCGCTCGTCGGATTTCTGATGTTCGGCAACCTCATCCGCGAATGCGGCGTGCTGGGGTCTCTGTCTGACACCGCGCAGAAGGCGCTCGCCAACCTGATCACTCTGCTTTTGGGCATCACCGTCGCCGCCAACATGAAGGCGGATTCGTTCATCACGCTCCAGACGCTCATGATCCTCGGCCTCGGTCTCGTGGCGTTCATCTTTGACACCGCTGGCGGCGTGGTGTTCGGTAAAATCATGAATCTTTTTGTCAAGAAGAAGGTCAATCCCATGATCGGCGCCGCGGGCATTTCGGCATTCCCGATGGCGTCCCGTGTCGTGCACAAGATGGGTCTTGCGGAAGACAACCAGAACCACCTTCTCATGCATGCCGCCGGCGCAAACGTCGCGGGTCAGATCGCCTCCGTCATTGCGGGCGGCGTTCTGCTGAGCCTCATCGTGAAGTAAAAAGAGAGGAGATCACATTATGAATCTCGAAGCTGTCGCACCCCTTTCCGATACGTTAAGCATCCTCGGCCTTGGCATGTTGGGCATCTTCATCGTCACGGCCGCGATCATCATCGTCATTGTGCTGCTCAATCTTTTGATGGCTCCTTCCAAAAAACACAAGCGCTCCGGAAGCGAAGCGTAAGCGCATACCAAGATGGATGAGACCGCAAATTTGCGGATTATAAAAGGAGATAGTACTATGGAAAACCTTATTCTGTATGGGTCTATTCTAGTCGCGCTCCTGGCGTTTGCGTTTGCCGTTTGGCTCTACTTATGGGTTAAGCGCCAGCCCTGCGAAAACCAAAAGATTCTTAAGGCTACCGGGTTGATCCGCGCCGGTGCGCGCACATTCCTGCGCAAAGAATACGGCGTGCTGGCAAGATTTGCCGGCGTTGCCGCTGTGCTGATCTTTGTTTTTCTGCCCAAACCAGTTTGGCAGGGTGCGGTGACCAACAACATTCTGATGGTCGTTGCCTATGTCTTCGGTACCGCCTTCTCCGCCGTTGCGGGTAAGATCGGTCTCGAAGTTGCAACCATCGCGAACGGCCGTTCCGCAGAAGCTGCCAAGAAAGGCATCGCCCCTTCGTTCATGGCGGGATTCCGCGGCGGCGCCGTCATGGGCATGGCGGTTGTCGGCGCGAGCCTTCTGGGCGTAACGCTTGTTTACCTGCTGACGAAGGATGCGACCATTGTTCTTGGCTTCAGCTTCGGCGCAAGCTCGCTGGCGCTGTTTGCCAAGGCCGGCGGCGGTATCTTCACGAAGACCGCGGATATCAGCGCGGACCTTGTCGGCAAGGTCGAGCTGGGTATTCCGGAAGACGATCCCCGCAACCCCGCCGTCATCGCGGACAACGTCGGCGATAACGTCGGCGACGTCGCCGGCATGGGCGCGGACCTCTTTGATTCCAACGTCGCCTCCATGGCCGCTGCCCTCGTTATGGGTGCGGCGATCGGGGGAAACAATCCCGACATGGTGTTCATCTTCGCCGCGCTGGGGCTTTTAGCCTCCATCATCGGCGTCATGACCGCCCGAATCGGCAAACATGGCAATCCGACCAGGGCGCTGAACTCCAGCACTTATGTCACGACTGCGGTCTATGTCGTACTCACCGCAGCCGCGACGTTCCTGCTCGGCTATTCCTGGAGAATCTGGGGCGCCAGCATCGTCGGCCTCGCCGTCGGCGTCATCATCGGCCTCACAACGGACTACTTCACGGACGATTCCAAGAAGCCCGTCCATTTTGTCGCGCACGCCAGCAAAACTGGTCCGGCGTTTACGATTCTCTCCGGCATCAGCTATGGCTTGCTGAGCGTCTTCCCGGCCATGATCGGCATCGGCGTTGCGGCATTTACCGCGTATAAGCTCTGCGAACCGCTCGGCGGCATCCAGTATGCGATGTTCGGCATCGCGATGGCGGCCGTCGGTATGCTTTCCATCGTCGGCATGATCGTCAGCAACGACGCGTACGGCCCCATCGTAGACAACGCGCGCGGCCTCGCCGAAATGGGCGAGCTGGGCGACGATGTTCTCGAGATCACCGACCAGCTCGACTCTGCGGGCAACACCGTCAAGGCCGTAACCAAGGGCTTTGCCATCGCGGCGGCGGGTCTGACTGTCATCGCGCTGCTTGGCGCGTTCATGAGCGAGGTCAATACCGCAGCCGCCGAACTGATCAAGCAGGGCGCGACGAATGTTTCAACGATCGCAAACTTCGACATCATGAACCCGATGGTATTCTTCGGCCTGCTCGTCGGCGCGGCGGTTCCCGCCGTGTTCTCGGCGATGCTGATGCTGGGCGTCGATCGCAACGCGCAGCGCATGGTCTCCGAAATCCACCGCCAGTTCAACGAAATCACCGGCCTCAAAGAAGGCAGAGAGGGCGTGGAACCGGAGTACGACAAGTGCATCTCCATCGCGACGGAGGGGGCTATCAAGGAACTCATCCCCGCCGGACTCATGGCAATCCTCGTGACCTTCGTCGTCGGTTTCGTCGGCGGTGTGCAGGCCATCGGCGGCTTTCTCTGTGGAAACATCATCAGCGGCCTGCTGTTCGCGCTCTTTATGAGCAACTCCGGCGGTCTCTGGGATAACGGCAAGAAATATGTCGAGAGCGGCCACGAGGGCGGCAAGGGCAGCGACGCGCACAAAGCGGCCGTCGTTGGCGATACCGTCGGCGACCCGTTCAAGGACACCGCGGGCCCGTCCCTCAACACGCAGATCACGGTTGTGTCGCTCGTCGCTTCTCTGATGAGCACGCTCTTCCTGACGCTGCACCTCTTCTAAGATCACCAGAAACACGCGCAAGCGTATCAAAAGAGGCAGCCCTTCGCGGGCTGCCTCTTTTGTTTAAAACCGGTTATATCGCGTTCGGGACGTGTTGCCTGACCGCTTCCGCAGCGCGGCCGGCAAACAGGGCGCAGTCCGCGTCGGTCACTTGATATGCGGACGTCTGTTCCCTGGTCGGCGCGGGTTCGGGCGGCAGCAATTCGCGGATATGCTGGTCGAGCACAAACGCCGGCGCTGCTCCCGTGCGTTGTTTTAATTCATCGGCCAAGTTCGGGTTGTTGCCGTCCGCGCCGCCGCTTACGGAGAGGAATGCATAAGTTCTGCGGTTTTTCTTCAGCATATCAAAGCAACGGCGGAGCGGGAACGCGACCTTTCCCAGCCATACGGGCCCGACGAAGAGAACGAGATCGTACAAGGTGAATTCGTCAGATTTCAGATCGATCTCCGGCTTGCGGCGCAGGATCATATCCAGCATAATCGTTCCGTACGTGACGGGTTTTAATGTGTGGACGGGCAGCAGTACAGCGGATAATGCACGCGCCAGATGATCTGCGTATCGGGCGTTATTTCCGGATAAACTGTAGGATACCAGTGCGATTTTCATGATTACCTCCTTGTTTCGTTGTTTGGGCTTGTTGATTGCGCCTGCAGCAACGCGTTTTCCAGCGCTTTCAGGTGCGCCTTGCTGGTCAGTGTCGCGCCGCTGACGACGTCCACCTGCATGGATTTCTGCGCGAGCGCGTTTTCGAGCAGACCGTATGCGCTTCTGCCGTCGCCGAGATCCACCGGAACGCCGTTTTCATCGACCGCGCCTTTGAGGATGCGCAGGTCCGTGACAACGCCGTCTGTTACGGCGATCTCTACCGTCGCGTCCCTCAGGTTACCCTTCTCGCCAATGAACGAGCCGACATATGTTCCGTCCTTCAGGTTGTGAAAGTCGACCGATCCGATGGCGAGCGCCTGCAGTTCCTGTCTCGACGGCATGTCGCTGATGAAACCCGCCGCGCCCCCGATTGCCAAGAGCAGGACCAGCGTCACCGGAATCAGCCAGAACCGGCGCTTTCTTTTCTTCTGGGAAGCGTTTTGCTTACAGGTTTGTTTCATGGGGTTGCCTCCTCAGCGCTCGGCCGTAACGACGACATGCGTTGCGCTCTTTTCGTCTGCCATATCCAAAAGCAGATGCGGCAGGGAGATTTCTCCGGCGGACACCGCGCGCTCGAAAACGGCGCAATCAAAGTCCTTCATCTGCGCCATCGCCTGTGCGCATCCATCCGTTTCTTCCGAGGCCGCCTGCCGGCCGTATTTCAGGCCGAGCCGGAACATGGAATAAGGAATCCGGACATCCGCGGTTTTTTTACCGCTCTCCGTGACATCGATATGGACTTTGCGTGGTTTTTCGGTTTTCAACATGATTTCACTCCTTTCGTAATGAATGAATTCATTTAAATTCATTCGGTCTTTGCCATCGGAAACAGGCCTTTATCCGGAACAGTCCATCAGCCCCTTCATAACAAGTTCCGTCAGGTGGTCGAGCAGCTGCGGGAAATACTCCAGTCCGATTTCGTCCTTATGCGTGTCGATATTGATGATCGACTCGAATATTTTCATGATCATGATGCTGTCGATATCCGACCTCATTCTGCCTTCCGCCTGCCATTGCCGCACCAGCTGCAGGAATGTGTCATACAGGAAATCCAGGGATTCGATCGCGTGTTCTTCCCGGTATACGCGTTCAATCTTGCGAAACTCTTCGCTTTGATACCATTCGCGAAGGATGGGGTTCGATAAGATTCCGTCCAGATTCAGTCGCAGCATCTGCCGCGATATGATAAGCGGGCTTTGCGTCAGATCCAATTTCGCGAGACAGTTTTGCTTCAGCGCGGTATTTTCCTGCCGGAAGATCTCTATGAACAACTGTTCTTTGGAGGAATAATAAAGGTAGAAGGTGCCCACGGCTATATTCGCCGCTTTGGTGATCGCGGAAATACTGGTGTCCTTAAAACCCTTCTCGCTGAAGATCGCTTTTGCCGTATCATATATCAACCGTTTCTTATCCATGTACGGCTCCTTTCGATGTAAAATGAATGAACTTCTTTTATGTTCATTCACATTATAATGCAAATTCCTCTTCTGTCAAGCGTTTTCTGAAAATATTTCTTGTTTCCTGACAGAATTTTCGTTGCAGCGCGCATCCCTTCGTGCAGGCACTAAAATAGACAGGACGCTCTTTACAGAGCGTCCTTTTCCGGCGGGTGCGGCTGTTCTTTAAGTTCAAAGTAATCTGGTTATTGTCACGTAAGAAGAAAGATGAGGTCGGTTCTCGATCGACTGCGCCGCTCGCGCCCTACGTTGAATATCCTAACAGAGAAACATGAACAAGGCATCAACTGCTTGTTACGATTTTGAAACGGATTTTGACAGATTCTTCAACAATGGGAATCGTTCCTGAATAGAGAATCGCCCCCGAAAAAGCAGCGTCTCGCATTATGCGCTGACAGCCCGTTTTTGCGACGGTCAATAATATCTGGTCGTCACCATCGGTTGGCGGAATGGAATAACGCAGACACGCAATTCAAAGGTTAGATAAACGGATACCTTAAAAAGAAGCAGCATCGATATAAACGGTTATGACAGATATCGATTGTCATGTAAGGATTGAAGTGATATGCTCAAAACAACAGCGAGCGGTTTTTTAAATCGACATGGCGTTTTCTTCATTAACTAGGTGAAAAACTGATAGGGGGGATAGTATGTATTGTCAAAACTGCGGCAAGCAGTTCGACGGAAACTTCTGTCCGAACTGCGGTGCGCCAAGGGACGCAAACGGCCGGGCTCTGCGGCAGAGCACGCGCGGCGATCAACAGAACAAAAAGCAGCTGGTGAAAAAATGGTGGTTTTGGGCGTTGATTGGCGCAGTTGCGTTTTCAATCGGCGTTTCATTCCTGATTCCGTATCCATATCCGAAAAACACCGCCGGACAGCTGATTTCCGCGGCGAATAAAGCAAACGCAGCAGCAGCGCAATTGGAGGAATCGGCACAGGCGGACGCGCAGCAACTCATGCCGATAGAAGTGAAGCCTCCAGACGTATCTGGTTCCCTGTTTCCATCCGGCGGCGGAAGCAGCGCGGAGGAGCCCCTTGCGATCGAGGAAACCTTACTGTTTGATCAGGACGGAATCCGCGTGGTTGCGACGGGGATTGCGGAAGACGGCTGGCTCGGGCCGGAAGTCAATGTTTTAATAGAAAACAATACGGACCGGAAGATCATGGTGCAGGCGCGGAATGTCTCGCTCAACGGCGCGATGATCAACCCGTTTTTCTCCAGCGAAGTGGAGGCGGGTAAGAAAGCGAACGAAACGCTTACATTTTATCAGGAGAGCCTTGACACGGCCGGTATTCGAAGCATACAGTCGATCGATTTGAAAATCGTTGCCCTGGATGCCGAAAACTGGGATAGTATTTCGGAAAGCGAAATGGTTACGATACGGACCAACGCGCCCGGGCAAACGCAATTGTTCGACGACAGCGGAGTGACAGCGCTGGATCAAAACGGCGTCCGGCTCGTCGTGCGCGGCGTGGACGACGTTGTCAATTCCTTCGGGAAAAACGTCGAAATGTTTGTTGAGAACCAAAGCGGTCAAGATATCACGGTGCAATTGCGCGACGTATCTGTGAACGGGTACATGATAGATCCGTTCTTCACCTGCGATGTGGTCGATGGAACGGTCGCCTACAGCGTGGCAACGTTCTTAACCGACGATCTGCAATCGAACGATATCACGGAATTCCGGACGCTTGGATTTTCTGTGATTGTGCTCGATATACAATCCTGGCAGATTATCTTCCAGTCGGATCCCGTCGAGGTGAAACTGTCGTAAACGGGCGAATGAAAAGAGCGCGGGAATCCCGCGCTCTTTTACTTTTCTGACGTTACTATAGCACAAATCGGGGCTTTTTTCAAGTCTTGTTCGTACGCCGCCGCCGCGATATGCTGAACGGAGACGGGAGGCGCGGCAAAGTGCGGGATGAAACGGAAACAAACCTTACGCAGACGGCGGGCAAAAAATTCCTCGCCGAATTACGCGCGGCGAACGAAATATCGGCGCGTTTCGGGCTGACGCTGAGCGAGCGCGCTATGGCGGAACTGGCCGGCGCGCGGACAAGCGCACTCTCGGAACACGGGCGGGTAGAGCTCGGCGAGAGCGCGGTGCCGGCGATCATCGAAGGGTTCTGCGACTCGCCTTTTCTCCAGCAGGAGGATTACGAAACGACGCTGCTGGAACTGGCGGACGCGTTTTACTACTATAAAAACGCCTGCGGAGACCAGCTCACGGACGAGGAACTGATTGCGGCGATGCGCGAACGATACGACGCATACGACGGTTCCGTGGAAGCGGTCACCGGAACGACGCTGGAATCCCTCTGCCGCGCGCGACGGCTTGGAGCGGAGGAAGAGGAATGGAGGGAACCGGACGTTGACGATCCATGAACTCGCGTTTCCGTCCCCGCCGGATTTTAACGTTTCAGAACCGCCAGCGGAACTGACGGCGCTGCTCTCCGAGCGTATTTCGCGATATACGATGGGGGACAGCACGTCCGTTCCGGTCGAAACCGCGCGGCGATTGCTGGAGGGGATCGTTTACTGTGCCGAGCTGAACCGGAAATATCCCGTTGAGGCCGTTGCGTCGGATGCGCCTCTGAGCGTGCGTCGGGAGGCGGGCGCTGCGGAAGCAAAACGCCTCGCGAAACGCGCAAAACTTCTATTGAAAGAAGCGGAGTGCATGCAGCCACCTTTAACGAACCGGGGATTTCGCGATTCGCTTGCCGCGACGCGCGGTTTTTTCCGCTCGTATGGCGCGGACTTTTTCGCGCAGGAAGTGCCGTGTTCGCTGGATTATCCGCTCTGTCATCCGGTTTCTGACGCGCTGTCCGGCGTGGAATACCTGCTGGATTATCTGCGTCGCTGGTTGACGGAAAGTTATTTTTTGCGCGCCTTCTCTGCGGAAGCGCTTCGAGGCCTTTACGAACGTTACTACGGCGATTACGACGACCTGCTGGTGAACCTGTACCTGCCCGTATCGGAAATGGCGGCGCTCTGCGCGCTGACGGGAAAGACGGTTTCTTCTCTCTCACTCTCGCCGGAGGAATTGGCCGGGGCCGGAAGCCTGCTCCGGCAGGAGGAAGGCGCTTCGCGGAAGGCGCTGCTCCTCGCAGCCGACAGTGCGCTGGAGAAAATCCACATCGGCGGAGAAACGGCGCGCGAATATATGCGGGAAACCGCGCTGGATTTTCTGGTTCGCTTCCACGCGGGGGCCGGCGGTCCTTTGCGTTGATCTGTATTCTATAAAACAAACCAAATAACGTGCCCGCCGCACACAACCCGGAATTGCTTTTATAAAAAGCAAATCAAAAATAACGCCCGCCGCGCACAACCCTGAATTGCTTTTATAAAAAGCAAATCAAAAATAACGCCCGCCGCGCACAACCCGGAATTGTTTTTATAAAAAGCAAATCAAAAATAACGCCCGCCGCGCATTACCCTGAATTGCTTTTATAAAAAGCAAATCAAAAATAACGCCCGCCGCGCTCGATGGGGGAAGAGCGCGACGGGCTTTTTGCTGCGGGCGGCCTTGAAAGAGGGGGGAACCGTCCGCAGCCATGCGGGTTCGCAGGAGGAGGCGCCATGGGAAAGGCGATGTTGTCCTGCGAAGGAGCACGCTTTTGAAACGACCGGCTCAGCCCTCGTATCGGAGGGCGTCGATCGGATGCATGTTCGACGCCTTGTTGGCGGGATACAGGCCGAAGATGAGGCCGATGGCCGAGGCGAACCCGACCGCGAGCAGCACCACGCCAAGCGACATGGAGAACGAGATCGTCTTTGCGATGACGGTAACGATCTCAAGAATCATCCACGACAGCGCAAGCCCCAGGATGCAACCCATGAGGCTGACCATAAGCGCCTCGATGAGGAACTGCATCATGATGCTCCGTTTCCCCGCGCCGATGGCCTTACGGATGCCGATTTCCTTCGTGCGCTCCGTGACGGAAACCAGCATGATGTTCATGATGCCGATGCCGCCGACGAGAAGGGAGATCGCGGCGATGCCGCCCAGGAGCAGCGAGAGCGTGCCGGTAACCGTGCTCATCGCGTCAGATATGCTGCTCATGTTCATGAGCCGGAACGCGTCTTCGTCCTGATGGAACCGCGCGAGCATAAAGTCGTTCACCTGCGTTTCCGTATCGTCCGTGTTCCCGTTCGGGGAAACGGAGAGGTCGGTAACATACGGCTCGTCCGCCATGCGGGATACGACCGTAAACGGCGCATAGGCGGAAAACCCGCCCAGCATCGAGGCAAAGAGAGAATCGTCCTCCTCCAGCACGCCGACGATCAGGAAGTTCCTCCCGCCGATGACCAGCGACTCGCCGACAATGTCGGCCTTGCCGAACAGCTCGTCCGCCGTATTATAAGCAAGCACGGCGACATAGGACGCGTTCTCTACGTCCACGGTTTTTAAAAACCGGCCGTATTTCAGCTTGAGCCCCTGTACGTTGTAATACGCAGGGGTGGTGCCGTACAGGGAGACCGTCGTGTCGTTGTAGCCGTGTTTTGCCGTGGCGTTCATGCTGCCGGAAGGAGCCGCCTCGTTGACCGCGTCCAGCGCCGCGATCTCGTCCAGATCCTCCAGACGGATCGGCGAGCCCTTGTCGTCTTTGACGTTGACGGTGACCATATCGTTCCCCAGCGCTGTGATCTCGCTCGTAACCGCGCCGGTCGCGCCGTTGACAAGGGAGACGAGCACCACAAGCGCGACCACGCCGATGATGATGCCAAGCATGGTCAGAAACGAGCGGAGTTTATTGGAGGCGATGGCTTCCCAGGCCATTTTGATCGACTGGATGATCATGCTTCCACCTCCGTTACGCGTCCGTCCATGATGCGGATGCGCCGCTGCGTCTGCCGCGCGATCTCCTCGTTGTGCGTGATCAGAACGATCGTATCGCCCGCGTCATGCAGCTCGTGAAAGAGCGAAATGATGTCGTCGCCGGTCCTGCTGTCGAGGTTCCCGGTTGGTTCGTCCGCAAGCAGGATCGCGGGATCCGTCGCGAGCGCACGGGCGACGGCGACGCGCTGCTGCTGTCCGCCGGAGAGTTCCGTGGGTTTGTGGTTCGCGCGGTCCTTAAGCCCGACGCGTTCGAGCGCGCGCATCGCGCGTTCGCGCCGCTCGCTGATATGCACGCGCTGGTAAATCAGCGGCAGCTCCACGTTGGACAGCGCGTTCATGCGCGAGAGCAGGTTGAAGTTCTGAAACACGAAGCCGATCTTCTTGTTGCGGATGCGCGCAAGCTCTTCTTCGGAATATTGTTCGATCGACTGCCCGTCTAGGATGTATTCGCCGCCATCGGCCACATCGAGACAGCCGATGATGTTCATCAGTGTGCTCTTGCCGCTGCCGGAGGGGCCGATGATGCTTACGAACTCGCCCTCGCGGATCGTAAGGCTGGCGCCGTCAAGCGCGCGCACCTCCTCCCCGCCGACCGTATATATCTTCGTGATATCGGTCATTTGGATGATCGGGCGATTGGGGGATGGCATGCTTACTCACCACCGTTCGAGGGAGTACCCTGGGCGTTGTTCATCCGCCTGCTGGCATTATTCATACCCGGGAAGGAGCTGTAAGGATTTTCCTTCGCGGCCATGTACCAGATCGTATCTCCGGCGGCAAGCCCGCTCGTGATTTCGGCGTTCGTGCCGTCGGAAAGCCCGGTCGTGATGTCCCTGCGCTCATAACTCTGGCCGTCCGCGGACAGGACGTTGACGTATTCTCCCGCGGAGTCCTCGTTGATCAGGTCGACGGGCAGCATGGGTACGTTCTCTTTCTTGGACGTGAGAATCACCGCGCTGCCGTTCATCCCCTCCAGAATACGCGCATCGTAGTCGAGCGTCACTTCGACGGGATATGTCGTGATGGTGCCGTTCACCTCACCGATGCGGGAGATATGCGTCACAGTTGCGTTGAAGGTTTCGCCGGGGTACGCGTCGAGCGTGACGCTCGCGCTCTGACCGAGCGCGATGGAATCGATATCCAGCTCGTCGGCGTCGATGCTCAGTTTCACCGCGCCGCCGGTGTGGAGCGAAACCGCGTCGCTGAGCCCGTCCGCGGTGGTCGAAGCCGCAACGTCGGTATCTTCCGATATTAGAACCTGGTCGACGACTCCGTCCAAGGGCGCGAGCACGCGCGGATCGGCGATATAGGACAGCAGCGCTTCATAGAGCGCGGCTTTATCCGCGCGCTCGGAATAGGAGGTGCGGTAGCTCGCGCTGTCCGGCGCGTTTTCGATCGTAAAGAGTTTGGTGCCGGCATAGACAAAGGAATTCTCTTTTTCTTCCGATTCCGTGATCTGTCCGCCCGCGGCGAACACCGCGACGGGCGAATGGATCGTCAGCGTCCCTTCGCCGAGCAGCGTATCCCCGTCGAAAACCTGTGCGGCCGCCAGATACGGCGTGCCGTCGTCGGTCAGGGTGACGAGATAGCCGGCGGGTGTCTTTTCATAGATCATGCCCTTCGCTTTTCCGCCGTCCCAGCGCACCTGGACATTGGAGTAGAGCGGGAGCGATCCGGCGGAAGCGATCTCGACCTGCATCATTTCGTCGGCCGAGATCAGCGCGAGCGCGCCGTTTGCGCCGATAACGGACAGCACGTCGTCCCCTTTGCCCGCGGGCAGGAATTTGATCCGGCCCCGAACGGGGGATTTCACGGAGGTTACGTCGCTGCGGGAAGCGATCTCGCGATCAAGCGAGCTGAGTTCCGTGCTGACCTGAGCGGCCAGGTCTTTCAGCGAATCGACGTCCAGCGTTGCAAGAACGTCCCCGGCTTTCACAACGTCCCCGGCTTTGGCCGGAATGCCGGCGATATGAACGCCGCCGGGCAGGCGGAGCGTTTCGCTGTCCGCCGAGTCAAGCCGGCCGCTGCCGGTAACCGTGCGCGCCACCGTGCCGGTTTCAACGGTATGCGAAACGTAGACGTCTGCCGACGCGCGCTTCACGGCGCCTTGCAGCAGGGTCAGCCCAACCACGATGGTGACGACCACCGCGATAAGGACCCAGAGCCAGACGCGAGACTTTTTCTTCTTGGTTTGCATGGGTTTCGGATTCCTTTCGTATCGTCTCCGGCATGACCGGAGCGATTTTTTCCTGTTTGCACGCCTATCCTATCTTACGAAGGTAAACGGAAGAAAAACTGCGGCGCGCGGTATCGTGTTATTTTTTCATTGACCCCGCTTATGACAGCGGCAGTTCGACAATAAACTCCGTTCCGGCGCCTTCTTCGCTCCGGCAGGAGATCGTCCCGCCGTGCAGCGCGACCACGCGCTTTGCAATGGAGAGGCCCAGCCCGTTTCCGGATACGGAACGCGAAGGATCGCCCTGATAGAATTTATCGAAGATGTGTTTCTGCACTTCCTCGGAGATGCCGTACCCGTCGTCGCGGATGGAGAAACACGCTGTTCCATCCTTTCGGGACAGCCGGATCTCAACGCTGCCGCCCTCAGGCGTAAACTTGACCGCGTTGTCGATGAGGTTGAGCCAGACCTGGCTTAAAAGCTCTTCGTCCCCAAGCAAGCTGACCTCGTCGAGTTCTACGGTGAGATTCAGCCTGCGCTGCTCCCATTTGCTCTCAAAGAGCAGCACGCAGCGGCGCACGAGTTCGCTCAGGTCGAAACGGATGCGGTTGGTCAGGATCGCCTGCTTCTCCACGCGGGAAAGATTGAGTACGTTGGTCGCCAGCGCGGAGAGGCGCGAGGACTCGGAGATGATGATGCCGAGGTATTCGTTCCGCTGCTCCTTCGTGAGGTCGTCGTGCCGCAATTCCTCGGCAAACCCCTTGATGGAGACAATCGGCGTCTTGAATTCGTGCGAAAAATGATCGACGAAATCCGTGCGCAGCAGTTCGATGCCGCCCAGTTCCTCCGCCATGCGGTTAAAGCTGGACGCAAGCTCCTGAAACGAACTCGGCCCCGGAAGCTGAAGGCGCACTGAAAAATCCCCCTCCGCGAGCCGATTCGTCGCGTCGATGATACGGCGGATGGGCCTCAGCGGAAACCGGCTGATGACGAACGACACCACGGTACCAACCACCACGCTGATGACGAGCAGCAGGAAGACCGGAAGCATCGGCTCACTGCGGGAAATTTTCACGAGGTTGATCGCGTTGATGCGGATGAGCAGAATGCCTACGATGGATATGAGCATTGCGGTGATCATCAGGATCGCGAACACGATCGTGGAAAACAGGATCGGCAGCCCGATATTCCTGCGAAAAGGCTCTTTCTGTCCGGTCATGGTTTTTTCACCGCCTTATACCCCAGCCCGCGTACGGAGATGAGCTCAAATTCGGGATAACTTTCGAACCGCCTGCGCAGGCGGTTGATGTGCACGTTGACCGTCGTGTCCCCGCTTTCGGATTCCATCCCCCAGATTTCATCCATCAGCTGGATGCGCGTGAATATTTTGTCGGGGCTGGAGAGAAGCTTATACAGCAGATAAAACTCCTTTTGCGGGAGCGTCTGCTTCTCCTCGCCGCGCGTCACCGTGAGCGCGTCGTAATCCAGCGACACGCCGCCGACGTCGAGCCTGCGTTCGCTGACGATGTGCGAGCGCCGCAGCAGCGCCTTGATCCTAAGCAGCATTTCTTCCGTGTCCACGGGCTTTGTCATATAATCGTCCGTACCCGCGAGAAACCCTTTTTTTTGTCGGCAGGCAGCTGCCTGGCCGTGACCATCAGGATCGGGATTGTGCTTCCCGCCGCGCGGAGTTCGCCCGTAAACGTATAGCCGTCCATACCGGGCATCATGACGTCAAGCACGATGAGATCAATGTGATGCGTGTCCATGAGCGTAAGCGCGTCCTCCCCGTTGACCGCGGTCGAAACGGAATACTCCGCGCGCTCCAGCACGGCTTTCATCAGTTTTCTTGCGTTGGTGTCGTCTTCTACGACGAGGATATGAAACATACAAGTTTCCTCCATCCGTCGGGGGGGCGCGGCAATATGCCGCGGAAACGGAAACGGAAATTCGAGCGCAGTCAACCACGCCCTGCAGACAACAGTATATAAAGAAAAATGAACCGAAGAAAAACAGTGCGAATTTCCGAAAAACAGTTATCCCTGCAGGCCGGACGCCTGCCGCTCCATGTTTTCCACGACGATGTCGAAGATCTCCCCGAGCGACGCGCAGTAGGCGAGGATTTCCCAGGGACGGTTGGTGTGGAAGTGGATCTTGATCAGCGATTCGTCGCCGACGGCGAGCAGGCTGTCGCCCTCGAAGTTTGCGGTGATATGGTCGAAAATTTCATCTTCGCTGAGCTGTTCGCCCGCAAGAAGAAGCTGTGTGTCAAACTTATATTCGAGCATGGGACGCTCCTTTTCCAAAGTTAATTGTTTCTACAGCATAGCACCTTTTGGCATGTTCGGGCAAGCGGAGCGGAAAGACGCCCCCAATTGGGAAAATGGGTGTATACTGAAGAGAAAAAACGAATCTAACGCGCCGATCGCCGCGCACAGCACGATTGGGTTCCGTTATCCGGCCCGCGGCTCCTGCGTGCGGATGATAAGTTCCGGCGCGGTGTGGTGCGGTGTGCAATCTGTCAACATCCGTCCAACGCAGGCGATCGCGATGACGCTCCATTCGAAACCGGAAAACAAGATCGAGAGCTCTCTATGAAAGAACTCGAAAAACGTTCAACAATAACCAGAACCCGCCTTTCGACGGGCTGTTCAGACGGGAGAGAGCATGACGCGACTATACTCGGAAATTGAACTGAGCGAAGCCGCGCGGGCGATTTCCTCCGCGCTGCATAAAAGCGAGAAGGCGTTTTTGCGGCTGAAAGAGAATTCTCCGCAGTTTCGGCTGACCGCCGAAAACATCCGCGCGTTTCAGATTGCGCTGGCGTTGATTCAGCGGGAACAGGGAGTGCCGGAAGCGCCCGCGTTTACCGGCGAAGAACTCCTGCAGGCGCGCGCCGCGCTTTCCTCCACGATCTCCCGCGTGGAGCGGATACTGCCGAAGTTCGCCGCGGGCTCGCCGCAGCACACGCTGGCCGTGCGTAGAATATGGGCGTTTGAAACAGCAATCCAGTTAATGGAGACTCGCTGATTCTTTCGGTGTTAATGACCAAAACGAACAATACAATCCGATGGCAAACGAAATAGAATATGATAATATAGAAGAATAATTTAATACGATGCAATTGATATTGGAGCATAAACCAAACGATACCCGAATAGAATAACAATTTCGCTTCAGCAGGTGATCTATGCAGGTATTTCTTCGAATCGATCTGAATCTTTTCATGGCGGTCGTCTGCATTATCATGTATTTTTCAAACAGGGCGATCAGCGAGAAGCGCCTGATTCACAACCGGATCTTCCGCTGGCTGATCATCAGCGTTTTTTTGCTGCTCATACTGGAATCGCTGACCTGGATTCTGGACGGTTCCGCCACGGAGCTGCTGATCGTCTGCAATTATATCGTCACGATATCACTGTTTTTATTGACGCCAATGCCCGCGTTTCTCTGGTCGCTTTATGTGGACAGCCAGATTTTTCATGACGTAAAAACCCTTAAAAAGCTGATCTATGCGTTCGGCATTCCCCTTGCAATCTGCGCTCTGCTGACGCTCACAACCCCTTTTACCAATCTGATGTTTTATTTTGATCAGAACCATATCTATCACCGCGGGCCATGGTATCCGCTGCTTGCCGTTTTATCGACGCTTCCGATTATCACATCCGCCGCTTCCGTGTGGATTCATAAAAACCGGATCACCCGTAAATCCGCCTGGATGCTGACTCTTTTTACGGTATTCGCTCTGACGAGCGCCGCGGCGCAAATTCTGTTTTACGGACTGGCCGTTATCTGGAGCAGCATCGCCGTCTCCATCCTTCTTGCACAGACAAACCTGCAAAACGACCAGGTCTTTCTGGATCACCTGACAGGTATCTTTAACCGCAGGCAGATGGATATCCATCTGGCGGATCGCGTGCGAATGGCCAAGGATGGGCGGCCTCTGTCCTGTATTTTGCTGGATATCAATCACTTTAAGGCGGTCAACGATACGCTTGGCCATGTTGCTGGCGACGATGCGCTGAAGGACGCGACAGCGATCTTGCAGTCCAGCATCCGGAAAGGCGATTTTCTCGCCCGCTACGGCGGGGACGAATTTGTAATCCTCACCGATATCGACAACGAGGATACGCTCCGAGCTCTGCTTTTACGGATTCGTGAACACACGCAGTCTTTCAATGAAACCAAACAGCGGCCGTACGCCATCCAGTTCAGCGCCGGATGCGCGGTATACCGGCCGGAGACCGGCTGGGACAGTTCAACATTCCTCGGCTATGTCGACTCGCTGATGTATCAGGACAAAGCGGCGCAGAATTGAAGCGCGTTTCGCTTTGATCCGTGTTAGTCACTCGTTTGCTGTGCCATATTTCCGCTGAAACCAAATGGAATGTAAGTAAAAACCCGCCGTCTGGCGGGTCTTGTTTTTCTTTTTTATTGTTTTTCCACGTATCGCCTGTAGCTGTCCAGTATCGCCTGCCAGCCGATTCGCTGGCGCTCGACAGAATTTTCGCTCTCCGTTTCAAACGTTTCGGTGATCTTCGTTCCGCTTTTCATCGTCTTGAATAAAACGGAAACCTTGCGCCCGTCCCCAATCGTATAGGCGATCTTCGCAAACGGTTCCACCGCGTCGTACACACCGGCGAAATCAAAACCGTATTTCCCGTCCTTCGATTCCATACGCGATGAAAATTTGCCGCCAACGCGCAGGTCGTTTTCCGCGTGCGGCGTGTGCCAGTCGCCGGACGCCTGATTCCACTGCGTGATGTGAACGGGTTCGGTCCAGTACGCCCAGGCAAGCTCCGGCGATACGGGAACCATCGTTTCAACACTAATGCTTTCCCGTTTTGAATGTTCCATATAAGATACCGCCTTTCGTTGGACTTTGGTTAGTCGATAAAATCGAACTCCCATTCGCCGAGGCGGATGCTGTCCCCGTCCTTCGCACCCATCTCGCGGAGAGCCGCGATGATGCCGTTTTTAACGAGCAGCTGCTGAAACCGGCGCATGGAGACTTCGTCGTCGGGATCGGTGGTGTCGAGCAGTTTCTCCACGTCCCCGCCCGTCACCTCGAACACGCCGTCGTCCCCGCGCAAGATATGGAACCCCGGTTCGTAACCCGACGACTCCATCAATTCGGTCTCCTCATATCTGAGCACGGGCGGGAGCGTATCCAGCACCTGCACGACGCGGTCCAATAGAGCCTCAAACCCCTGCGCGGTCGCGGCGGAAACGGGGAACACTTCCGCATCGGGATACGCTTTCCGGAAGCGGGCGAGGTTCTCCTCCGCCTCCGGCAGGTCGGTCTTGTTCGCGGCGACCAGCTGTGGAATCTCGCCGAGCTTCGGAGAAAACTTTCTCAGTTCATCGTTGATCTTTTCGTAATCCTCCACCGGATCGCGCAGTTCGCTGCCGGAAATATCGAGCACGTGGACGAGCATACGCGTGCGCTCGATATGCCGCAGAAAATCGTGGCCAAGCCCCGCACCCTCCGCCGCGCCCTCAATCAGACCTGGAATGTCCGCCAGCACGAACGAGCGGTTGCGGCGGGACGCCACGCCGAGGTTGGGTGAAAGCGTCGTAAAATGGTACGCCGCGATCTTCGGTTTCGCCGCGGTCAGCACGGAGAGGATCGTGGATTTGCCCACGGACGGCAGGCCGACGAGGCCGACGTCCGCGATGGACTTGAGTTCGAGTTCCACTTCGAACTCGTTTGTTTTGATGCCCGGCTGCGCGAAGCGCGGCGCCTGCCGCGTGGAGGTTGCGAACTTCGCGTTGCCCTTGCCGCCCCGCCCGCCGCGGAGGATGACGCGCTCCTTTTCCGGCTCGCTCATGTCCGCGAGGATCGCGCCGCTCTCCATGTCCCTTACGACGGTTCCGACGGGCACGCGGATGACCAGCGGTTTGCCGTTTTTGCCCGTGCAGAGTTCCGCCTTGCCCGGCTCGCCGTTTTCCGCACGGTAAAACCGCTGATACTGAAAATCGAGCAGCGTGGACATGTGCGGATCGGCAAAAAAGGCGACGTCCCCGCCGCGCCCGCCGTCCCCGCCGTCGGGGCCGCCCTGCTGTACGTATTTCTCGCGATGGAATGAGGCGTGCCCGTCCCCGCCGTTTCCGGCCTTGACGACGATGCGCGCCTTGTCGACAAATTGCATGTTATCCCTGTTCTTTCCTGATTGTGGTTGTTGCCGCCGGTTTCTTGACGGATTTTTTTGTACCCGGTTTCAGCGCGGCCTGCCGGTATTCACAAAGACGGTTCAGCGGACAGACTTCGCACTTCGGCTTTCGCGCCATACAGATCTGCCGTCCGTGATAGATCAGCCAATGATGCGCTGCGGACCAGTCCTCGCGCGGAATGGCTTTCATGAGCTGCTCTTCGGTTTTTTCCACGCTGCTCGCGCGCGCGAGCCCGATGCGGTTACTGACCCGAAACACATGCGTATCCACCGCGATGGCGGGAATGCCGAACGCGTTGCTGCCGACGACATTCGCTGTCTTCCGCCCGACGCCGGGCAGGGTTTGCAGTTTTTGAAGATCGGCGGGCACTTCGCCGCCGTACCGGGTCACGAGAATACGCGCGGTTTCGAGGATATGTTTCCCTTTCAGTCGGAAAAAACCGCACCGCTGGATGTAAGGAAAGAGTTCCTCTTCCGTCATCGCGGCGATCTGCTCCGGCGTATTGGCAACGGGGAAGAGTTCCCGCGTGCACTGGTTGACCATCGCGTCCGTACTTTGCGCGGAGAGGATGGTCGCCACTAGAAGCTCAAAGGGCGAGGAAAACTCCAGCGCTGGTTTCGCGCCCGGATAAGTGTCCGCGAGAATGGCGAGCGCTTCGGTTTTCTGTGCGCGCGTCAGCATCAGGTGCGGATCTTCCCGTTGTAATTGCGGACGATGACGTGCGCGAGCGCGAGCGCAAAATCGAGAATCTCCTGCTCGTCCTGACCCTCCAGCATGATGCGCACAAGAGGTTCCGTACCGGAGGCGCGGATGAGCACGCGCCCTTTTTTGCCGAGTGCGGCTTCGGTATTCCTGGCGAGCGAGGTGAGCTCCGCATCCTCCATCGCCGCGGCTTTTACTTCATTCTCCACGACAACATTGACGAGCACCTGCGGATACTGCGGAAACCGCGCCGCGAGCTTGCTGATGCGTTTTTTCGATTCGGCGACGACGCCGAGCAGCGCGATGGCGCTCATCAGCCCGTCTCCGGTGGTGTTTTTATTGAGGAGAATGATGTGCCCGCTCTGCTCGCCGCCGATGGAATAGCCGTTTTGGAGCATGCTCTCGAGCACGTACCGGTCGCCCACCTTGGTTTCCACGATGTCGACGCCGGCCTCTTTCAGCGCGTTTTTCAGGCCGAGATTGCTCATGACGGTGAGCACAAGCGTGTTCTTCACCAGTGTGCCGTGCTCCTTCATAGAGAGCGCGAGGATGCCCATCGCCTGGTCGCCGTCGATGATGTTGCCGTATTCGTCGCAGGAGATCAGCCGGTCCGCGTCGCCGTCAAAGGCAAAACCAATATCCGCGCCGTAGTTGACCACCATCTCCTGCAAGCGCTCGGGGTGCGTGCTGCCGCAGTGGTCGTTGATGTTGGTGCCGTCCGGCGCGCAGGATTTCGCAATGACTTCCGCGCCGAGCTGCTCGAAAACATCCTTTGCGATGAACGAAGCGGATCCGTTCGCGCAGTCCGCGACGATGCGCAGCCCGTCGAAACGGTACTCCGACTGCTCCACAAGATGATCGCAGTAGTCTTTTTTCGCGCGTACGGCCGCGATGATGCGGCCTACTTCGCGGCCTACGGGTTTCGGAATGGCTTCCCCGGTCTTGATGATTTTCTCGATCCGGTCCTCGATCTCGTCCGAGAGCTTGAACCCGTTTTTATCGAACCATTTGATGCCGTTGTACTCCATCGTATTGTGGCTCGCGGAGATCATGACCGCCGCGTCCGCTTCGTAAAGGCGGACAAGGTACGCCATCGCCGGCGTCGGGATAACCCCGACATCCAGCACTTCTCCGCCGACGGAGCAGATGCCCGACGAAAGCGCGGCGCCGAGCATGGGGCCCGATTTTCTCGTGTCCATGCCGACCAGAATGCGCGGGGAATGCATTTCATTGGTCAGCACATACGCGCCGACAGCGCCGATCTGATACGCCAGTTCGCAGCTTAAGTCGCGGTTTGCGATGCCGCGCACGCCGTCGGTTCCAAATAGTCTTGCCATATATGATTCATTCTCCCATCGTCGTAAAAAATATTGCGTGTCGTGCCCTGAGCGGTAAAAAACGACATCCCTCAGTGGCAGGATATGAATTCCAGCGCGCTGGTTGCGGCGACGGCGCCGTCGGCGCAGGCGGTGATCACCTGCCTTAACGGCGTGTTGCGGATATCTCCCGCGGCGTAAACGCCGGGGATGTTCGTCTTCATCAGCGCATCGGTGACGATACTGCCGGCTTCGTTCAATATCACGATGTTTTTTACCAGATCCGTCTGCGGCGTAATGCCGACCGCGACGAATACGCCGGAAGCCGGAACGACGCGGGTTTCCCCCGTTTTCAGGTCGCGGATCTCAAGGCCCTCCACCTGCTTTTCGCCGACCAGAGAGACGGGCACGCAGGAGAGCGCAAGATGGATATTCGGCGTTTCCTTCGCTTTTTCCGCGAGCACGGCGGCCGCGCGGAATTCGTCCCGCCGGTGAACAATGGTTACACTCGTACAGAAGCGGGATAGATAAAGCGCGTCCGAAACCGCTGTATCCCCGCCGCCGACAACCGCGACCGCTTTTTCCTTGAAGAACGCGCCGTCGCAGGTCGCGCAATAGCTCACGCCCGCGCCGACGAGTTCCTCCTCGCGCGGAATGCCAAGGGTGCGCGCATGAGCGCCCATGCAGAGAATGACGGCTTTCGCGGTATCCTCCCGATCGGGCAGCAGGATGCGTTTAGGATTTTCACACAGCACCAATCCGGTCGCGCCCGCGTATTCCACCTTCAAACCAAACTTTTCCGCCTGCTTCTGAATCAGCGAACCGACCTCGTAGCCGACCACGCCGTCCGGAAAACCGGGATAATTCTCCACAAGCGGCGTCTTTGCGATCTGACCGCCGGGAAACAGCTCTTCATAGAGGGTGACGCTCGCGCCGCCGCGCGCCGCGTAAAGCCCCGCTGTCAGTCCGGCAGGCCCGCCGCCGATGATTGCGATATCAGAATGCATGGAAACCTCCGTGAATTGCTCAAAAAGTACTTATTAGTATAGCGAAACGTCGGAATAAATGCAACGGACACGGGTTTTATGCACGGTGACTTGCGCACAAACGCCGCCTGGTCGCCCGATGCGCGTTTGAAACGCCAACTTTGGTTTGACGCTGTTTTCGATAGTGTTTATACTACTACCAGACGAATGGCAACAAAAAAGGAGTCGACCTATGCGCCCAGACAGCCTGTTTTTTGACCGGAGCGGGAAAAAAGGATTCTCCCGCCTGGCGTCCATATTCATCACGATCGTGTTCCTGGCGTTTGTCGGATACATTATCATCCGCTATAAGTATTTCACCTACATCATCCGCGAGGAGTTTTTGACAACGCCGCTTTTCGGCTGGATTCTGCTTGCGTATCTGCTGTTCTTCGCGGCGTTCGTGCTGATTCTCCGCCGGACAAATTGCGAGATCAAGCGCAGACCGTGGCTCTGGGCGCTCGTGATCTTCCTCCTCGCGCTCGCGCCAAGGCTGTATTTCTACTCCCGCGTACAATATGTTCCCCAAAACGATTTTGCGAACTACGTCGATATGGGCATTGCGTTTGCGCGCGGCGATTTTGCGTACGTTGCCTCGATTTCCGCAGGATATCAGATTGCGAGTTTTTCGGGTCTCGGCACGCTCAACGGCCTGATCATGCTCGTCTTCGGCGCGAGCACGCGGTCCTTACAGCTCGCGGAGTGCGTGATTACTTCGCTTTCGAGCGTAATGGTCTATCTCGTCGCGCGGCGGTTCGACGAGGGCAGCGCGCCCGCGGCGGGTTTTTTATTCGCTCTATATCCCGCGAACATCGTGTTTTCGCAGGTAACGAGCAATCAGCATCTTGCCGTGTTTTTTGCGCTGACGTCGATCCTGTTTCTGCTTTTCGCGTTCTCCTCCGCGCGCCGCGTCCGTGCGGGCGTGTTCGCCGCGCTCTCCGGGCTGATGATACTGCTGAGCCATTATGCGCATCCGTCAACGATCACAACCCTGATTGCGTTCGGCATCTTCTGGCTTGTGCTGTTTTTTTCCTCGCTGCGTCAAAAAAAGGAATTGCTGCGGCTTTGTATTATCGCCGTTGCGTTTTCCGCCGCGTTTTTCGGCCTGCGCACGGGAGCGGATGCCTGGATGCGTTCGGCTGGGCTGCTCAGCGGCGATATGCTGGAAGGGACGAGCCTTTCCAAAGTCGTCGTCGGCTTGAATCCCGAGACGGGAGGCGCATATTCCGAAAGCGACTACGGTATGGTCATGGACCAGCCGGAGAGCGAGCAGGCGGCGTTTTGCTGGAAGATCATCCGCGAACGGCTTGGACAGGACGATCTTGCGGGCCTTTTTGACGTGAAGATTTTGCGTACCTGGATGGTGAAAGATACGAGTTTCGGCTGGCCGTTTTTCGGCATGGAATCCGTGCCGGAGGACCTTTCCGTTTTGGTGAAGGCTTATACGCTGCTGGACTTCTTCTATGTCGCGGCGCTGTTCCTGTTTGCCTGGATCGGCGGGCTGCTGCGGCGGCGCGGCGGCGCAGGCGATCTGTTGCTCCTTATCCTGCTCGGCTGGATGGGCGTGCATCTCTTCATCGAGATTCAAACGCGGTACCGCTACTTTGCCATGCCGTTTTTGATGATCTTCGCGGCTTACGGATTTTTCGCCATCGTCGGTTCCCGGCGGCGGACGAAACATGTTCCGCAGAACGCGGTGTGCGTCAACGCGAACACGTCGGGCGCGGGGGAAGCTCCGCCCGTCGACAGCAAACCTGACGATCGCGGCGGCCTGTTCGCAGCGATGACGACGGCGCAAAACGAGAATATTGCAAAGGAAAAAGACCACATGCAAGAATCTTATCAGGATGTCAATTCCAAAACAGTCGACCGCTGGGTCGAAAACGGCTGGGAGTGGGGCCTTCCGATCACGCACGAACAGTTCCTGTCGGCAAAACAAGGCCGCTGGAGCATCGTGCTGACGCCCACCAAACCCGTTCCGCAGGCGTGGTTCCCCAACCTGAAAGGGTTGGATCTTCTGGGTCTCGCGTGCGGCGGCGGGCAGCAGATGCCGCTCTTTGCCGCGGCGGGCGCGAAATGCACGGTGCTGGATTATTCCGAGCGTCAGCTCGAAAGCGAACGCATGGTAGCAAAGCGCGAAGGGTATCCCATCGACGTTGTTCGCGCGGATATGTCTCAGCCGCTGCCGTTTGCGAACTGTACTTTCGACGTCATCGTACATCCCGTCTCGAACTGCTATATCCGCGAGGTCGAACCGCTCTGGCGCGAATGCTTCCGAATTTTAAAGCCCGGCGGCATCCTGCTCGCGGGTATGGACAACGGGATCAATTATATCTTCGACGACGAGGAGACCACGCTGAAACACAAGCTGCCTTTTGATCCGCTGGCGGACGAAGCGCTGTATGAAGAATGCGTCAACAACGACGACGGCGTGCAGTTTTCCCATACCTTCGAGGAACAGGTCGGCGGCCAGCTCAAAGCTGGGCTTGTGATCACAGATCTGTTTGAGGATTATAACGGCACCGGCAGACTGCACGAGTACCGTATTCCGACGTTTATCGCAACCCGCGCCGTCAAGCCGAAAAAGTGATCATATAATAAAAAAGCCGCTGCTGATGAGTCATGCAGCGGCTTTTTTGCGCAATTCCTGTTCGTCTAATAAATGATACCCATCTGCCCTCCGTTCCACCAGCCCCTCCTCGCAGAGCGAGCGGAGCGAGCGCAGCAAGTGCCGGTAACTGACGCCGAGCTGTTCGGATACGTCCGTCAGCCGCTCGGAAAACACGCCGTTCTGCGCGCCGGCGAGAAGATATCCGCAAAGGCGCGCCGAAAACGGGCGCAGTATGATCTCCGTGGTACTCTCGACGCTTGAATGCAGCTTGATTGCGAGCCCGCGCCCCAGGCGGAGCACGAACGGAAGATGTGCCAGAAACGTCGGCGCGTATATGGCGAGCGGCAGGCCGATACAAAGGACCGGAGTGACCGCCTGCACAGAGGAGATGGCTTCCCGTCTGCCCATCATGAGCTCCACATCTCCCATGATGCCCTCGGAGACATAGTAACACAGCAGCAGGTTGCGGCCGCCTTCCTCGCTCATGCATACCTTCGCCTTGCCGGAGAGGAGGATGTAGAGGTATTCAATCTGCTGCCCTTCGCGCAGAAACCACTCGCCGCGCGCAAACCGGATGAACAGCGCGCCGGAGGGGTCGATCCCGCCGAGATCGTACTCAGCGAGCTTTTCATAATACGGAGACGGCAGTTTTTGCTTTTGCATAATTCCGCTTTCTTATAAAGGATGATCCTGCAATCAGTGTGACATATGTCATATGTCCTGTCAAGAAGCGGGGCTATACTCAACCTATCGAACCATCTCGCCGCGCCGAAAAGACCGGCATGGAGAAACGTATGTATTATCTGGTATCCTTGCTCATCGGCGTGCTCGTCGCCGTCATGATCACCGTCAACGGCGGCCTGACCACGCTGTACGGCGTGTATGCGGCGACGGTCGTCATCCATATCGTCGGCCTGATCCTCATCGGCGCGATTATTCTGTTCCGGCACGAAAAGCCATTTCAAAAAGCGCAGCCGTGGTATCTGTATATCGGCGGGGTCATCGGCGTAGCCACCACGGCAGCGACGAACTCCGCGTTCGGAAAGATCAGTGTATCGGCGATTCTCGCGCTGGGGCTGTTCGGACAGAGCGTCGCGGGCGTGCTGGTCGATCAATTCGGTTTGTTCGGCATGAAAAAGCATCCCTTCCGGGCGCACCAGATCCCCGGTATCCTGCTCGTCGCGGGCGGCATCGCCTGGATGATGGGCGCGGAATTCAAGCTCTGGCCAGTGTTCGCGGTATTCGGTTCCGGTATTCTGCTCGTCATTTCCCGCGCCTACAATGCGCGGCTGGCAAACAACACGAGCATATCGATCAGCACGTTTTTCAACTATGTCTGCGGCCTTGCAACCGCGATTCCGGTGTTTCTTCTCTTCGGCCTCGGAGATCCCGCCATCGTGCGCTTTTCCTTCTCGCCGGACTGGTGGATCTACCTCGGCGGCGCGATCGGCGTGATGACCGTAGGGCTGAGCAGCGTCGTAGCGGTGAGGATTCCGCAGCTGTACATCACGCTCCTGCTGTTCGTCGGCCAGGTTTTCACGGGCGTGCTGCTGGACGCGCTGCTCGACGGCGCTTTCTCGCTGCAGAATATCGCAGGCGGGCTTCTGGTTACGTTCGGCCTCGCGGTCAATCTCCTGCTGGAGCGGCGGTCCTCCCGGCGGCTCACGGCGGAGTATAACGCAACGCGGGAATAGCCCGCAGCGCATACAAAAAGCGGCGCGTTGCCGGCGCCGCTTTTTGTATACCCGGCGTTCAGTAAGACGTCAGTATTTCCCCGATATGGTTCTTGAGAAATCGATCCTTTGTGTAAACGAAGTTCTGGGAGACGATATACCGCCTGCCGTCGTCCCAGAGGATGGTTTCCGTTTGATCCTCCGGGTTGGCGCGTCCGGTCACCGTCGTCGCGCGGTTGTGGATGCGATTGGCGAGCAGGATCATGAACTGGTTTTTCTCCGGATCGACAGAAAAGTGATTGCCCGTAAAGCCGTTGAGCGCAATGGTGCGCGCCCCGAAATACGCCGGCACCTCGCTGAACGTCTGATCGGGCTGTTTGGAATAGCACAGATAACCCATGTACTGTGAATCGCTTCCGTCCGGCAGTTTACCGCCCGTGCGGTTCACGCCGATTTCGAGCAGCGTTTTTCGGCTCAGCAGCGCGCCGCCCAGAAGCCCGCGCGCGAGCCGCGTCATGTCGTCGAGACTCGAAAACAGCCCTGCGTGCCCGCAGGGCGCAGGACGGCCTTTGTTGAGCAGCCGCGCTTTGGGGTCGTGTACCGTGCCGGGCGGACAGTCCGTATCCAGACGGAATGCGCCGTTGACGATGCGCCTTTCGTAATTGCAGTTTTCCGTTTCGCCAAGCAGTTCTTGCGGCACTTCGGCGAACGTGCGCGTCATGCCGAGCGGGCGGATGACGAAATCCCGCAGGTACTCCCAAAGCGCACAGTCCGCCGCGGATTCAATCGCATATTTGAGCGCCATCGCGCCCATGTCGGTATAAAACTTACGCACGGGCGAAGGTCCGATCCGGATATCGAGCAGGAGCGCTTCCGCTTCGTCCGCGGACGAAGCCGCGTCCATCCGCGCCGCGGTCTGCAACCCCGGGCGAAAAGAAAGCAGTTCTTCGATCGTTACGTCCGCGATATGCGAAAACCGCCGGTCGACGCGCCCGAACGACGTATCCAGCCGGAGTTTGCCGCGCTCGATCAGCTGTAATACCGCGATGCAGGTAAAGAGTTTCGTCACCGACGCAAGGTCGAACACGGAATCCGTTTTCATCGGCGCTTCGTCGGGCACGAACGCGCCCGCTTCCAGCCGCACCTCGCGCAGGTTTCCGCGGCAGAACGCCTCGCCGCGCGCGGGGTCGCCGTAGGAAACCGCAATGCCGCTGACGATCCTGCGCTCGTCGACCAGATATTTTACGCCCTGTTCCAGCCGTTCGCTCGGAGAGCTCGTCATGCCTGCGTTCCGTTCCCGCTCTGCGGCGGGAAAAACGCCGCGTTTTTCTTCTGCCAGCGGTTCAGAAACGCGTGTTTCGCATCAGCTTTTTGGAATGATTCTGGGT
>JAEWUO010000037.1 GCA_023459335.1 Bacillota bacterium | reverse complement strand
TGAGGCCGTCAAAAAACTAGCTTTTTGACGGGACAACTACGTTTTGCCTCTCGCCCTTCGGGCTCCCAGGCGGCAAAACGCATAGGGAAACCGCCCATGCTGGGCGATCCGTTGCGTCGGATCAACCAACGCAGCCGGATTTGGTCGGTTAAGGGTTGCGACCCTTAACAAACCCGGAGACTTTTTTGACAGACTGAGAGGCGCATCCGCGCCTCTTTCCTGTCTGGTGGCGAAAGAAACGCGCGATTGGATCCTTTCAGGAGGAAGGTGGGGAACCGGGATGATATTGGAAAGAATCCGCGCCAATCACACGCGTGCTTTTTAAATTGGGATGATATTGGAAAGAATCTGAAAACAAATATCGCGCGCCCTTTTTATATGAGGTTCGATTTGCTATGATACAAAATGCATCAATATGGCGTCGGATCTCTGCGCTTGGCCCGGATTTCGGGCGGCGCAGCCGGAACGGCCGCCGGTATCCGGGGAGTGTAAATGGAAAGACGAGCCGCTGTAAAACCAAAGCGGAAAATCGGGCATATCGATTATCCGATCGTCCTCATGGTCGGTCTGCTTTGCGCGTTCGGACTTGTCATGGTGTTTTCGGCGAGCTATTATTACGCCCAGAACACCGCGTCCGTCGGGTACGACGGCTACTACTACATCCGCAAACAGGCGGTCTATCTCGCGATCGGTTTTCCGATGATGCTGATCATTTCGTTTGTGGATTTCCGAAAACTGGAGCGGTTCAAACTCATCGGTATTCTGGTCTCCATCGCCCTGCTGCTCGCGGTGCTCGTATTCGGGCAGGAAACAAACGGCGCAAAGCGATGGATCGTGATCGGCGGCCAGAGCATCCAGCCTTCCGAGATCGCAAAGTTCGGCATGATGCTCTATATGGCCTCGTTTGCGGCAAAAAAACATAAAGTCATGCAGAGTTTCACCAAGGGTATGCTGCCGATGCTTCTGGTCATCGGCGTCATCTGCGGCCTCGTCATGCTGCAGCCGAACATGTCCATGGCTGTTATCATGGGACTCATGGGCTACGCGCTGCTCTTCATCGGCGGGTGCGATACCAAGCAGATGTTTATCCTCGCGATAGTATTCGCGGCGCTGTTCGCATTGCTCGCGATCATAGAACCCTACCGCATGGCGCGCCTGACCTCGTTCGTCGATCCCTGGAAGGACGCGCTGGGCGACGGGTATCAGCTGATCCAATCGTATTATGCGCTGGGGTCCGGCGGGCTCTTCGGCGTCGGCCTGAACAACAGCCGGCAGAAACTGCTCTATATGACATACGGCGAGTCGGACTTCATCTTCGCGATCGTCGCCGAGGAACTCGGCCTTGTCGGCGCGCTGCTGGTCCTTGCGGCATACGGCTTTATCATTTACCGCGGCATCCGCATCGCGCTTCTGTGCCGCGACCGGTTCGGGAGCATGCTCGCGGGCGGCATCACCGTGGTTTTCGGCCTGCAGGTGTTTGTGAACATCGGCGTCTGCACCGGTCTTTTGCCGACGACCGGACAGGCGCTTCCGTTCATTAGCGCAGGCGGATCGTCGATGATGATCTTCCTGGCGGCAATGGGCGTTCTTCTGAGCATTTCGCGCTTCAACAGCCTGCACGCGCACGAACCGGAAGTTGTGGAAAAGAAGTCCGGCCGCGGCGTAAAACCCGAACGGGCGCGCGCGTAGAAGCAATTTTTCCCGATAATCGACTGGCGTTTGGTTAACGTTGGAAAGTCTGGATTGATGGCGAAAGACAAAAACAGAAAATCGAATAACGAGCCGAAGCAGAAGAAAAAAAGCTTCTGGTCGAATTTTTTCGAACCGGTTCCTTCGGACGATGATTTTGATCCGGCATCCGCGAACCGCCAGTACGGCGAACCGCCCGAGCCGCCTTTGACGCACCTCTTCAGCGACGAAGACGTGGAGTTTTCGGACGAGGAGGACGCGGAGGATCTCGCGCGCCTGACCTGGGAGGACGGGGAAAAAGTCGTCACCGACACCGAGCGGATCCGCTACGCGGAAAAGCCGCGCGAAAGCGCGAAACCAAAGAAAAAATCAGGGGAGCCTATCCGGCTCTTCGATAACGTGGACGACGATTTCTACGAGGATGAAGAGGAAACGCCCCGCCCGCGTTCGCATACGTCCCGCACGCGCATTTTCCGCACGGGCGCCTCGACCACTGCGCGTATCCACATCAACGAAACCGAAGAAACGATTCGCATGGCGGAGGCGGAGAAGAAAGCGCGCGCGAGGGAAGCCGCCCGCAAACACGAGGAATATGTAGAAAAACAACTGCGCAAGAAACAGCGGAGCACCATAATGGCGAAGCTGTTTGGGAACATCGTGTTTGTCCTCGTCATTCTGGTCGCGGTCGGCGTCGCGCTGTACTACGGCTTTCTGCTCTCGGATATCGTCGTGATGGGCAATGAAAATTACGACGCGAACTACATCATCGAACGCTCCGGACTCAAACTCGGCACGCACATGCTGTTTGTCGATCTCGACAAAGCGGAGGAAAACATTGCGCAGGATCCGTACCTGCAGGTCGATTCGGTGACGTATATCTTTCCCAGCCGCGTTCGCATCGTTGTGGAAGAGAGGAAAGCGGTGGCGGGTATCGTCGGCCTCGACAGCAACGTGATCATCGATAAAAACGGTTACGTGCTTTCCATGGCGGGGGGAACGGACATCTCCGACCTGATCCAGGTCACGGGCGTCACCGCGTCCGGCTATCAGCTGGGCCAGAGGCTCGGAGAGGGCAACGACTTTTCAACCGCGACTCTGGTGCAGATCATCTCCGTGCTGGAACAATACGACCTCGTCGGATCGGTTAAATCCATCGATCTGACCACGCCTCTGGCGATTACGATGACCGCCCAGAACGGCCTGAAGATCCATGTTGGACAGGCGACCGATCTCGATACCAAGATGAACGTGCTTTCGCGGCTCATGCCGGAATTTGTCGGAAAGGGCATCACTAGCGGCACGCTGTACCTCTCCGCCAAGGGCGGGACGGTGTTTTCCAGAACGAACTATGCCGACCGTACGCCGGTCGAGGTGCCGGACGATACCGGCGCGGGCAGCGGGCTCCTGTCGGTGGATGCGAATGGAGACGGACTCGACGATAATACGGGGCTGCCGTATACGCCGCCGCCGACAGACGCGAACGGCGACGGACTCGACGACAATACGGGCGAACCGTATACGCCGGCGACGACGATCGCCCCGACCCCGACGCCGGTTCCGACGCCTGAAGGCGGATCGGACGATTTTCAGGGATAAGATTTTTATATTTATCTTTACAAGATAGATATGGTGGCCTGAAGGCGGATCGGACGATTTTCAGGGATAAAATGATCTTGAAAAGACAGCGGCGGAGGGAAGATTCCCTTCGCCGCTTGTGTTCCGGCCCGCTATTTCTTTTTAAGGTAATGGATGGCGAAGGCGACAAAATCGCGCTCTGCCCTGCTGAACACGATCTCCTTCTGATAAACGAGGTAAATATCCCGATATGCGCCGCCCTCGTCTAGGTCAAATACCAATAAATCGCCGCTGTTGACGTATTTTCGCGCCGCCAACTGGGAGACGATGGCGACGCCGAGGCCGCTGACGACGGCGCTCTTGACCACGTCGGCCTGATTCATGCGCGCGACGACGTGGAGCTGTTTTCCGCTCATGCCGTTTTTTTCCAGATAACGGTCGAATTCCTTTTTCGTGCCGGAGGTATGGTTGCGCTCCAGCATCGGCTCGTCCAGCAGATCGCAGCCATAGAGCCCCTGCTTCTGCAACTGCTGATAGCGGCTGTTGTTGGGCGTGATCATCACGAGTTTGTCCCTGCTGATCGTCCGGTGTTCCAGCTCCTTGCTGTGCATCGCGGTGCCGCAAAAGCCGATGCGCGCGTTGTGCATGAGCAGCTGCTCGTGCACGAACGTACTGTCCCCGTTGACGAGTACAAACCGGCAGGCCGGGTGCAGCTTGGCATACTCCGCCATCAGGTTCGGCAGCAGATATTCAAACGAATCGGTAGAGGCGGCGATCAGCAACTCCTGCTGCGCGGGTGCGTCGCTCGCCTCGTCCGCGAGGATACGGCACTGCTCCACAATCGCCTTTGCATAGGAACAGAGCTCCTTTCCGCGCGCCGTGACGACCACCTGCTTTTTCGCCTTGCGGATGAAGAGCTGCACGCCGAGCGTATCTTCAAGTCCCTGGACATGCGCGCTGACCGTGCTCTGCGCGAGCGATAGATGCTCCGCGGCGCGTGAAAAGCTGCCCGTCTCGGCGACCTCCAGAAACACTTCCAGTTGTCGGATACTAAAATTGATCAATGGAACCTGTTATGAGTCGGTAAATTTGTGTTATCGAAAAAATCGATTAAAACTATTCTATAGGATATTGCGCGCGCCTGTAAACCTTTTTTTGAAATTTGTGCGGAATTCACAACAAAGGCACCCGAAAACGGGTGCCTTTGCTGGTTAGAACGCAAGACGCATGAAGGATGTGCGCGTCCTGCAGGGGGATTGAATCATCGTTATGCGCCGATGTGGAAGAGCGAAAGCACCATATCCAGCACGTTATAGCGGTTGAATACCGCAACGGAAATCAGCGACACCGTGGACATGATCTTGATGAAAATATCCAGGCAGGGGCCGACAGTATCTTTGAGCGGGTCGCCGACCGTATCGCCGACGACGGCTGCCGCGTGGGCGTCCGAGCCTTTGCCGACGCCTTCGATGGCGTTGGATTCGATGTATTTCTTGCCGTTATCCCAGGCGCCGCCGGCGTTTCCGGTCAGGATGGCGAGCATGATCGAACAGATCGTAGAACCGATCAGGATACCGCCGACGAATTCCGGCCCAAGCAGGAAGCCTGAGACGACCGGAACGATGATAGCCATGAACGCAGGCACCTTCATTTCGCCGAGAGCGCCCTTGGAGGAAATTTCGATGCAGGTCTTGTAATCCGGCAGGCAGGTTCCGCAGAGAATGCCCGGAATTTCGCGGAACTGGCGGCGAACCTCATCTACCATCTTGCGCGCGGCTTTCGTGACCGCGCCGATGAGCATGCCGGAAAAGAGGAACGGCAGCGCGCCGCCGATGATCGCGCCCGCGAGGGTGATCGGCTCGATCAGGTTCAGCGAGAGCGGCGTGGCGGGATCGTTGTAAGAGTAGAGGTAGGATACCATCAGGGACAGCGCGGCGAGCGCGCCGCTGCCGATGGCGAAGCCCTTGCCGATTGCGGCGGTGGTGTTGCCGACGGAATCAAGCTTATCCGTAATCCGGCGCACGTCTTCTTCGAGGCCGCTCATCTCCGCGATGCCGCCCGCGTTATCCGAAATCGGGCCGTAAGTATCGACGGATACCGTCGCGGTGACGAAAGAGAGCATGCCTACGGCGGCCATGGCGACGCCATACAAGCCGGAGACATAATAGGCGATGATGATGCCGCCGCCGAGGATCAGGCACGGGATCGCGGTGGAGCGCATGCCGAGCGCGAGGCCCTCGGTGATAGTGAGCGCGGGGCCCTCCAGCGAAATGTGCGCGAGTTTGCGCGTCGGCTTGAAGTCCGTGCTCGTATAATATTCCGCCGTAGCTCCGATGAGGATGCCGGCGGCGATGCCGACGAACGCGCCGATCATCGGGGAAACGGCGCCCGCTTTAAACCCGACCATAGTGGTGTCGAGCCCGCGGAACATGAAATAGGTCAGCGCGAATCCAGAAATAGTCGTCAGCCCCGCCGAAATATAGGTTGCGAAGTTGAGCTCCCTGTGGGGATGGACCAGCGTCTTTTTCGCGAGCAGCGAATAGATGCCGATCATGCAGGAGAGCAGACCTGCCGCCGCGAAGAGCACGGGGAAGAGCAGCATGCGGTTGAGCAGCAGATCGCTCATTCCGGTGCCGGTCGCCTGCGACGTCAGGAAGAGGTGTACCGCGAGGATGGCTGCCGCGGCGAGCGAACCGACAAAGCTCTCCAGAAGGTCCGAACCCAGACCCGCGACGTCGCCGACGTTATCGCCGACGTTGTCCGCGATGGTCGCAGGGTTACGCGGATCGTCTTCCGGAATGCGCGCCTCGGTCTTGCCGACGAGGTCCGCGCCCATATCCGCCGCCTTGGTGTAGATGCCGCCGCCGACGCGGTTGAACATCGCGATGACCGAGCAGCCTAGTGCATAGCCGGAGAGGCACATGGTGAACGGTACGATGTGAACGCCGATCCAGTTGGGAACGGATACCATCTGCGATGCGTCGAGCAAGTGAAACCCGATGCCGAAGATGAGATATACCAGCACGAGGCCGAACAGCGCGCAGGCGCCGACGCAGAGGCCCATGACGCTGCCGCCGCGGAAAGCGACCTTGAGCGCCTCGCCGATGCTCTTTGTGGTGCGCGCCGCGTTGGAAACGCGAACGTTCGCATAGGTGGCAATCCGCATGCCGATCCAGCCTGCGGAACCGCTCATGACGGCGCCGAGCAGGAAGCAGAGCGCGGTTTCGGGGGACACGATCGCGGCGAGAATCGCCGCGACGATGAGAACGACGACGAGCAGGACCTTGTATTCGTAGCGAATAAAAGCGTTCGCGCCGATGCGGATGGCGGAAGCGACGCCCTGCATCGACTCCGTGCCTTCATCCATTTTCTTGACCTTGACATAGTGAAAGGCTGCGTAAGCCAGCCCGAGGACCGCGGCGAACAGCCCCAGAATGAGTAATAAAGACATGATACCTCCCAGACCCGCAAGCAAAGACAGAATAAACAAGCGGGCAAATCGTTCTTTCTATCATAGGATTCCTATTGCGATGCGGCAAACGGGAAAATAGAATGATAAACGATATATAATCGAATATAGCGATAAAAAGCCCCGGTGAAATTGATATCATCGGTTGAATCGACAATAACTCAAATCGGCTGCGCCGAGCGGAGAGGGAGGAATCAGCGTCAAACAAAAAGCCGTCCAATCAGGACGGCGTAACGTATTTTCAAAGCGCGAGATACTTCAATCCCAGCTTTTATCAGCGTGCCGGCAGATGGCGGAGAACGTCTCCGCCGAAATGTCGTGTTCGATCCGACAGGCGTCCGCAAAGGCGGTCTCCTCCCGTACGCCGAGGCGCATCAGAAAATGTGCGAGCACGCGGTGCCGCTGATACATGCGCTCCGCGATTTCCCTTCCGCGCGGCGTGAGCGTAATGCACTTGTCGTCCGCCATCAGGATATATGCGTTTTCGCGCAGGAGCCTTGTGGCGTGACTGACGCTTGCCTTTGTGACACCGAGGCTCCCCGCGATGTCCACGGAACGCGCGAAGCCGTTTTTTTCCTGCTGAATGAGGATTTGTTCCAGGTAATCTTCGATCGATTCGTTTACCTGCATGACCGCGCCTCCCCTTTTGATTTTAGACTACACCCTAAACCTGCTAATATCAAGTTTTATCCGTATTTCGGGGTGTTTTTCGCTGCGGCGTGAAAACGGATTATCACGCGGGGATTGACAAGCGCAGAAAGACGCGATAAACTTACTGCAGATAGTTAGATGTATCTAACTCCGTGAAAAGACAACCTCGGCCGCGCAAGCCCGTGCAAACGAGACAAAACGCTGCGGAAGGGAAACGAGGAGCGGCAGGCATGACGCTGGACGAACTGAAAATCGGGCAAATGGGAACCATACGCGCCGTCGCCGGAGCGGGCGCTCTGCGTCTTCGGCTGCTCGATATGGGGCTGATCCCCGGCACCAAAGTGACCATGATCAAAGTCGCGCCGATGGGGGACCCGATCGAGATCTGCGTGCGCGGCTACGAGCTCACGCTGCGAAAGGACGACGCGCGCAACATTGCGCTCACGGAGGAAGAGGGGGACGCATATGGTATTTGCTCTCGCGGGAAATCAAAATTCGGGAAAGACGACGCTGTTCAATGCGCTTACGGGCGCCAATCAGCATGTAGGAAACTTTCCGGGTGTCACGGTCGAGCAAAAGGCAGGCGAAATCCGCGGCGTTAAAGACGCGCAGGTCGTCGATCTGCCGGGCATCTATTCCATCCGCCCTTATTCGCAGGAGGAGATCGTTTCGCGCGATTTCATCCTCGACGGCAGGCCGGACGGGATCATCAACATCGTGGACGCGACAAACATCGAACGCAACCTCTATCTGACGCTGCAGCTGCTGGAGCTGCGCATTCCGATGGTAGTCGCGCTGAATATGATGGACGAAGTGCGCGAAAACGGCGGTTCCGTAGACGTGCAGCTGATGAGCAGACAGCTCGGCGTACCGGTGGTTCCCATTTCCGCGTCGAAAAACGAGGGCGTGTCGGAGCTGGTCGCCCAGGCGATGAACGCGGTGAAACGGCGGATCATCCCCGCCGTGCAGGATTTCTGCCCCGACGGCGCGGTGCACCGCTGCATCCACTCCGTTGCGCACGTGATCGAGGACCACGCGCGGAACATCGGCGTTTCTCCGCGCTTCTGCGCGACGAAGCTGATCGAGGGGGACAAGCGGTTCGAGAACCGGCTGGAGCTCGATGAAAACGAGCTGGAGCTCATCGAGCACAGCGTGCTGGAGATGGAGCGAGAGACGGGTTTCGAGCGGAACGAAGCGCTCGCGGACATGCGCTATACCTTCATCGAAGGCGTGGTTGCGTCCTCGGTCGTCAAGTGCTGCGAGAGCCGGGAGCACAAGCGCAGCGTCGGCATCGATAAAATCCTGACGGGGAAATACTCGGCGCTTCCCGTGTTCTTCGGGGTGATGTTTCTGGTCTTCTGGCTGACATTCAGCGTCATAGGAACCACGCTGTCCAGCCTTTTAACATCCGGAATCGACGCGCTGACCTCGCTCGTGGACCGCGGGCTGACCGCATACGGCATCAACCCTGTGGTTAAGAGCCTGGTGGTGGACGGAGTTTTCGCCGGCGTAGGCAGCGTGCTGAGTTTCCTGCCGATCGTCGTGACGCTGTTCTTTTTCCTCTCGATTCTGGAGGATACGGGCTATATGGCGCGCGTGGCCTTCGTCATGGATCGAATGCTGCGCAAGATCGGGCTTTCCGGCCGCAGTTTCGTGCCGATGCTGATCGGCTTTGGCTGTTCCGTGCCCGCCATCATGGCGACGCGGACGCTTTCCTCCGAACGCGACCGCAAGATGACGATTCTTTTAACACCGTTTATGAGCTGCTCGGCGAAGATACCGATTTACGCGGTGTTCTGCGCGGCGTTTTTCGCGCGGTATCAGGCGCTGGTCATGATCGGCCTTTATGTCGCGGGCATGGCCGTCGGTATCCTTGTCGCGCTGATTCTCAAGGGGACGGCGTTTCGCGGCGAGCCTGTGCCGTTCGTGATGGAACTGCCGAATTACCGCATGCCGTCGCCTAAGAATGTGCTCCTGCTCTTATGGGAAAAGGCGAAGGACTTTTTGGAGCGCGCGTTTACAATCATTCTTTTAGCGAGCGTCGTCATCTGGTTCTTGCAGACGTTCGATCTGCGCCTCAACGTGGTCGGCGCGAGCGCGGACAGCCTGCTTGCGCTGATCGGGCGGCTCATCGCGCCGATCTTCCGGCCGGTCGGGTTTGCGGACTGGCGCGTGGCCACGTCGCTGATCTCCGGCTTTGTCGCGAAGGAAGCGGTGGTGAGCACGCTCTCCGTGCTCACGGGGACGGGCATCGCACAGCTGCATACGGTGCTGCAAGGCCTCTTTACACCGCTTTCCGCCGTGAGCTTTCTGCTCTTTACGCTGCTCTATACGCCCTGCGTCGCCGCGGTCGCGACGATTCGCAAGGAGCTGAAAAGCGGCCTTGCCACCATCGGCGTCGTGGTGATGCAGTGCGCGGTGGCATGGGCGGTCGCGTTTGCCGCCTATCAGATCGGAGGGCTGTTCCAATGAAATTGATGGATTACGCGCTTCTGGCGCTGGTTGCCGCCGTCATCGCGTTCGTCATATTGCGGATGCGCAAACGGAAGAAGTCGGGCGCAGGATGCGGCTGCGGCGGATGCGAAGGCTGCGCCCTGCGCGGCAGCTGCGAAGAACCGAACAAGCGCTGATACAAAATGACCCGGCGGGACCAACCGCCGGATCTTTTTACACGGCAAAGATATGGAATAAAGTCACAAAGTCATATTGACAAACGTTGATGTGAAGCGTAAGATACGATACATTGAAATCCATCGATATGAAGTGCGGCATCGGTTCGGGATGATATTCAGAATCGGCGCAAAACGAAATATGCGATGAAATCCATCGAAATGAGACGGAGCATTGGCTAAAGATGATGTTCAGAGCCGGAGTGAATCGAAACATGAGATGAAATCCATTGATCCGAGGCGAAAAGATTGAACGAAGATTTTTCTCAGCAGGCTAAGGTGATGAAAGCGTTTTGCGACGAGAACCGGCTGAAGATTCTCGCGCTGCTGCACGGCGGGGAAACCTGCGCCTGCAATTTACTGGAACATTTGGAGATCGGCCAGCCCGCTCTTTCGTACCATATGAAGATCCTTGTGGAAAGCGGCGTGGTCGCAAGCCGCGAGTGCGGCAAATGGACGCATTACCGGCTCAGCGTCAGCGGTTCTGCGGAGGCGATTGAAATGTTACGCGGCGTACTCACGCCGAATGAAAACGAAAAGAGCGGCTGCGGCGAATGCGAGCCGAAAAGGTGTGCCAGATGAAAGCGGTATTCGAATTTATTCAAAATCAAATACTATCCATGCGTTGGCTCAACGATCTGATCGGGAGCGCGCTCAGCGCGCTCGGGCTTGATCTGAATAACCGTTGGGTCGGCAGCGCGCAGTTTTTTCTCTACGACGTGATCAAGATCACGATCCTGCTTTGCGCGCTGATCTTCGTGATCAGCTATATCCAAAGTTTCTTTCCGCCGGAACGCAGTAAAAAAATTCTCGGACGCTTCCACGGTATCGGCTCCAATATCATCGCCGCGCTGCTGGGTACGGTAACGCCGTTTTGCTCCTGCTCGTCGATTCCGCTTTTCATCGGTTTTACCTCTGCGGGGTTACCGGTTGGCGTGACGTTTTCGTTTCTGATCTCCTCGCCGATGGTCGACCTTGGCTCGCTGGTGCTTTTAATGAGCATTTTCGGCGCGAAAGTCGCGATCATTTACGTGCTGTTCGGCCTTGTTATCGCGGTGCTCGGCGGTACGCTGATCGAGAAAATGCGGATGGAACGTTACGTCGAGAGTTTCATTCTTACCGCGGGCAGCGTGGATATCGATTCTCCCGATCTGACGGTCAAAGACCGCCTGATCTATGCGAAGGAACAGATGACAGCGACGTTTAAGAAGGTGTTCCCGTATATCCTGATCGGCGTCGGCGTAGGCGCGGTCATCCACAACTGGATTCCCCAGGAGTGGGTTGTGAGCGTGCTCGGCAATAAAAATCCGTTCGGCGTGATTCTGGCGACGCTGATCGGCGTACCGATGTATGCGGATATCTTCGGCACGATCCCCATCGCGGAGGCGTTGTTTTCAAAAGGCGCGCAGCTCGGCTCGGTATTGTCGTTCATGATGGCGGTGACCACGCTGTCTTTGCCTTCCATGATCATGCTGCGCAAGGCGGTCAAACCGAAACTGCTCGCGCTGTTTATCGCGATCTGCACCCTCGGCATCATCCTGGTGGGGTATCTGTTTAATGTCCTCCAGCCGCTGATCGCATAGGAGCGTTTATGGCAAAGAAGTGGTATCCGGTGATCGATTATACGAGTTGCACCGAGTGCGGAACCTGCGTTTCAAAATGCCCGCACGACGTGTATGACACAAAAAAAGCGCCGACCCCCGTTGTTACGAGACCAGACTCCTGCGTAGATCACTGCCACGGCTGCGGCAACCGCTGCCCGGCCGGCGCAATCACTTATGTCGGAGAAGACACGGGGTGGACGCCGCCAAACGGGGCGGAGGCTCAAAACGATGTCAAATGCCGCAGCTGCAGCGAAACGACCTCAATGAGGGCGGTGCTCATCGAGTTTCTCTATCTCGACCTCAAGACCTGTGAACGCTGTATAAGCACGGCTCAGCGACTCGACGAAGCGATCATGACCCTGACGCCGGCGTTTGCGCTCGCAGGTTATTCCGTAGAATACCGAAAAATTGAAATGGCGACGCGGGGGATCGCGATTCGGCACCGGTTTCTCTCTTCGCCGACGATCCGGGTCAACGGACGCGATATCTGCCCTTCTGTCGCAGAAAACAACTGCGGCTGCTGCGGCGAAATCAGCGGTACGCGCGTTGACTGCCGTATCTTTGAGTATAACGGGGAAACCTTTGAGGCGCCGCCCGAAGCGATGCTGGCAGAGGGGATTCTATCCGCTGTATTCGGAAATAACAGCGAATCTCAGCCGGCAACGGATTACGAACTGCCGGAAAATCTGATGAACTTTTACGCCGGGAAACAGAGCAAATCAGGATGCGAATGCGACGGGGGGAATTGCTGTGGCTGAGGCCGAACCAAATAAAAAGAGTTCGATTTGGAAAATTCTGCTCCTGATCGTAATTCTCATCGCCATTGCGGCCATATGGTTTGTGAAAAACGGCGATACACCGAAGACCACGCCCGAAGCGAACGCGGAAACAGCCTTGGACGCGGAAAACGGCGAAGCGGCAGACGAAGAAGATCGTAACGCCGATCTTGCGCTGGAAGCGGAGGCGGTCGATCTGGCTGCGCTTTTATCTTACAAGCTTCCGATCGTGATCGATTTCGGTTCGGACTCCTGCATTCCGTGCCAGCAGATGGCGCCGGTTCTTAGGAGCGCGAACGAAAACTATCAGGGCAGGGCGATCGTAAAATTTGTCGATGTGTGGAAGTATTCTGACGCGGTCGGTAATTTTCCCGTTCAGGTGATTCCAACCCAGGTATTCATCAACGCGGATGGAACGCCGTATGTGCCGAGCGAGGACCTGGGCATCGAGTTTGATTTCTACAGCGCCAAAGAAACGCGGAAACACGTATTCACCGTGCACCAGGGCGGACTCACCCAAGAGCAGCTTGAGAAGATTCTTGCGGATATGGGAGCGGGCGAATGATCGGCGCCTGGCTGGAACAAATCAGCGCGCAGATCGGCCAGAACATGTGGCTGGCTCCGCTGCTTTCGCTGCTTGCCGGTATTCTCACGTCCTTTACGCCGTGTTCGCTTTCCAGCATTCCGCTCGTGATTGCATATGTTGGCGGCGTCGGCGTTGAACCGAGGAGGGCGGTTCGGTTCTCCCTGATGTTCGCACTGGGAGCCGCCGTTACCTTTACGGCGCTCGGAGTCGCTGCCGCGAGCATCGGACGGCTGCTTGGTTCCGGCGCGAAGTGGTGGTATATTGTGCTGGGTATCCTGATGGTACTCATGGCGCTGCAGACATGGGATGTTGTGAATATCGTTCCGTCGGCTTATCTTACCGGCAAAAGCAAGCGGCGAGGCTATATCGGCGCCTTGCTTGCCGGTATGCTCGGCGGGCTGTTTTCCTCTCCCTGCGCAACGCCTGTTCTCATCGCGCTTCTGGCCGTCGCGGCGGGCGGCGGCAGCCTGCTGTGGGGTGCGCTGCTGCTGCTGCTCTATGGCGTTGGGCACGGCGCGCTGGCGGTGCTTGCCGGTTCGTCGATCGGCGCCGTGAACAGACTCACACAGAACGAACGTTACGGCACGGTATCCCGCATTTTGAAGATCATGATGGGGGTACTGATCCTGCTCATTGGTTTTTACCTGCTGTATCTGGGGTTTTAGAAACTGATGTTTAGAGATATACTTGACGATAAGAAATAAAAAAACAGGTCATCAATAATCGAAAGGAAAGAATCATTATGGCGCTCTTTGGAAGACGAAAAGAAACGACGGAAACAAAACAATCCTCCTGCTGCTGCGGCGGCGGATGTGACTGCGAAAGCATGGAGCAGGCGGAAAAAGCGAAGACGGAGGGGGCGTCGGTCAAGATCCTCGGCAGCGGCTGCGCGAAATGCAACGCGCTGGAAGCCGCGACGAAAGCTGCGCTGGAGCAGTTGGGCATGGATACGGCCATTGATCACGTCACAGACTTTGCGAAGATCGCTTCTTACGGCGTGATGAGCACGCCCGCGCTGGTGGTGGACGGCAAGGTCGTTTCATATGGCAAGGCGCTCAAGACCGAGGAAGTCGTCGCGATCCTGAAAAAGATCCGATGAATCGTTTGCCGAGGCGGCGCCCTTATTCGGGCTGGGCGAGATTCGGAGAGACGGCCCTTAGGATTCTATATAAAAGCAAAGGATAAGCGGAAAGCGTATGTTTACTTATATTCTTTATATCCTTGCCATTACCTGCCTCGGGATTTCTTTTTTCAAGGACCGTCAGAAGACCAAAATGGCGCTCCTGAAAGCATGGAAAGCGTTTGAAAACATCCTGCCGCAGCTGCTGACGATTTTTCTCGTCATCGGTTTCGCGCTCGCGATCTTTCCGCAGGAAACGATTCAAAAACTTCTTGGCTCCGGCAGCGGATTTTGGGGCGTTCTTGCCGCGGCGGTGATCGGCTCGGTCACGCTGATGCCGGGGTTTGTCGCCTTTCCGCTCGCGGCCGCGCTGCTGAAAAACGGCGCGGGATATATGCAGCTTGCGGCGTTTGTCTCCACGCTCATGATGGTCGGCATCGTGACGATCCCGATCGAGCGCAGGACATTCGGCCTGCGCTCGACGCTGACGCGAAACGGCGCGGCGTTCGTCTTTTCGCTTGCCGTGGCGGTCGTGATGGGGGTGGTGTTTGCATGAGCGAGCAGAACCGGCAGCCAAACGCGCGGGGTGCAGAACCCGGACAGCCGATGCAGCAGAAAAAGCCGTTTCTCAAGCGGTACGGAACGTTTTTCATCCTGCTTGCGGCGGGCTTGGCTGCGGGATTCGCGTTTCCCGCAATCGGGCAGAAGGCGCTGACCAATACCCTGGGCAGCTTCAAGGAGATGCTCTCGGTCCTGCCGCCGATCTTCATCCTGCTCGGGCTTCTGGACGTTTGGGTCGACCGCGCCACCATGATGAAGTACACCGGGAAAGGCTCCGGATTCAAGGGCGTGATGATCGCGTTCCTGCTCGGCTCGGCGGCGGCAGGCCCGCTCTACGCGGCGTTTCCGTTTGCCGCGATCATGCTGAAAAAGGGCAGCAGCCTGACGAACGTGCTGATCTTTATCGGCGCCTGGTCGACAACGAAGATTCCGCTGCTGGCGTTCGAGGCGGCGAGCATGGGGCTGAAATTTATGCTCGTTCGGCTCGCGCTGAGCCTGATCGGGATTCCGCTGATCGCATTGATCACGGAAAAAACGCTCAGTCAGAAGCAGCAGGACGAAATCTACACCCTCAACGGCGCACAACCGCCGGAACGCAGCGCGAACGACTGACGCGCTGAACAGGGAAAGAAGGCAAATTGAATGACGGAGCTCACCGTACGCGCGATGGAAGACGGCGATTGGCCGGAAGTCGCGCGGATCTATCAGGAAGGCATGGACGACAATCTCGCGACGTTTCAGACGGAGTGCCCGATCTGGCAGGAATGGAACGAGTCGCATCTGAAGGCCTGCCGCCTCGTCGTCATGAAAGGCGGCCGCATCGCCGGCTGGGCCGCGCTGAGCCCTTATTCCAGCCGCTGCGTTTACGCGGGCGTAGCGAGCGTGAGCATCTATATCGGGCGGGAAGCGCGGGGATACGGCGCGGGCAAGACGCTGCTTCTTGCACTGATCGCGTCCTCCGAGGAAGCCGGATTCTGGACGCTGCAGTCGAGAATCATGGAGAACAACGCCGCGAGCGTCGCGCTGCATAACAGCTGCGGGTTTCGCATGGTTGGTTACCGCGAAAAGATCGGGCAGGACCGCTTCGGCGTCTGGCGCAGCACATTCTTGATGGAGCGGCGCAGCCCTCGGGATGATTTTCAGGACAATAGCGGCGGTTGCTGCTGCTGAAAAATATGGGACCTATTGAACGGGGAATGACGTCATGAAGAAAGTAGCGTTTATCTGCACGCATAACTCCTGCCGCAGCCAGATCGCCGAGGCGCTTGGCAAACTGCTTGCGGGGGATATTTTTGAGAGCTACTCCGCCGGAACGGAGACGAAGGACAGGATCAATCCCGACGCCGTGCGGCTTATGAAGGAGCGTTACGGTGTGGACATGGAGCGCACCCAGCGGCCGAAGCTGATCGCCGAGCTGCCGCGCGCGGATGTCGTCGTCACGATGGGCTGCGGGGTTGAGTGCCCGTATTTGCCCGCCGAGCGGCGCGAAGACTGGGGGCTTGCCGATCCGACCGGGCAGAGTGACGAGGTGTTTCTGCAAACGATCGAGACGATTGAAGGCAAGATCCTTGCGTTGAAAGGGAGCCTGATGTAACGGCTCCGGTGAATTCGGATTTTATTGCGCTCCGGGGAGGGGCGCTTTTTACTTGTTTTATCATTGAAATTGGACGCAAACGAGGATTGACAGCAAGCGGATTCCGCTCTATAATGACTATAAAGACGAAAACGGTCAAAAAGGTCGAAAATGATATGCCGAAAACATTTTCCGAAAACGAAAGGGCGTATATCAAAGAACGCCTTATGAACGAGGCAAAGAAAAGCCTCGAACAATACGGCATTCGCAAAACGACCGTGGATGAGCTGGTCAAGCGTGTCAACATTCCCAAAGGGACATTTTATCTCTTTTATGAATCCAAGGAACGGCTGATCTTTGACGTGATTCTGCAGTTTAACGACGATATGCAGGCCGAATTGCTCGGCATTATCTCCGCTTTAAAAGATATTCCGGACGCGGATACGCTGACGGATATCATCTTCCGCCTTTACAAACATCTGGACGATTCTTTTCTGCCGCGGCTGATGCAGGACGGCGAAATGGAATATTTCATGCGTACCTTGCCGCCGGAACTTGCCAGACAGCATACGGCGCATGACGACGGTAAAGTACGGGAACTGCTGTCCATGCTGCCGGGTATGCGGCAGGACCGAGCGGAAATCTTCAGCGCGGCGCTGCGAAGCGTGTTTTTGTCGTTGATGTATAAAAGCGAAATCGGGGAAGATATCTTTGACGAGACGCTGCGCGTTTTAATCCGCGGGATTGTTCTGCAGCTGCTGGAGGAAGACGAATAAAACTTCAACTGCGGATGTTTCAATGAATAAACAGTTCTGGTAAAAAATCGAAACAGGGGGAGCGTTTATGGGTTACGCCATCGAAACCAAAAAACTGACGAAGTATTACGGCAAGGCGCGCGGCATTATCGATGTGGACATGGGCGTCGAGGAGGGCGAAATCTTCGGCTTTATCGGCCCCAACGGCGCGGGCAAGTCCACCACCATCCGTACGCTGCTGGGGCTCATCAAAAAGACGAGCGGCAGCGGAAGCATATTCGGCATGGACTGCGAAAAGGACAAGGTGAAGATCCTTGCCGAAGTCGGATATCTGCCGGGCGAGGTGTTTTATTACGACAAGATGCGCGCCATCGACCTGCTGCGCTATTCCGCAAGTTTCTTTAAAAAGGACTGCACGAAACGGATTGCGGAGCTTGCCGACGCGCTCTCGCTCGATTTGAACAAGAAAATCGAGGACATGAGCCTCGGCAACAAGAAAAAGGTCGGTATCGTACAGGGGCTTCTGCATTCGCCGCGGCTTATCATTCTCGACGAACCGACCAGCGGGCTCGACCCGCTCATGCAGCGGACGTTTTTCGACCTGATCCAGCGCGAAAACGAACGCGGGGCGACCGTGCTCTTCTCCTCGCATATTTTAGGCGAGGTGCAGCGCATCTGCGACCGCGTCGCCATCATCAAGGAGGGGCGTATCGTCGACCTGCGCAGCATCGACGATCTGCGAAAAAATTCGTATAAGAAGGTGGCGTTCACCGCGAAGGAACCGCTGACCGGCTTTTCGCTGGCGGGTGCGTCGCAGGTGCAGCAGGACGGTGCGCAGACGAGCTTTCTCTACAGCGGGGACATCAACGTGCTGATGGGCAAGCTGGCTGGCCTGCCGCTCGTCAACGCGGATGTCAGCGAACCGGAGCTGGAGGAAATCTTTCTGCATTATTACGAGGACGGGGAGGCGAAAGCATGAACGTCTTCCGCTTCGAACTGCGCCGCGTTTGGATTACCGCCGCGGTGTGGACGATCGTCATCCTCGCGCTGCTTGCGGGCCTGATCGTCGGCGCACTGCCCGCGTTTATGGAGAGCCGCGCCGGCGTGGAAGCAATGCTCGGGAGTTTTCCGCCCGCGTTTGCCGCCGCGTTCGGCCTGCAGCTCGACAACCTGTTCAGCTTCGGCGGGTTTTTCGCGTTCGGGTTCCTGTATTATTCGCTCTTCGGCGCGATCATGGCCGCGGTGCTGGGGCTGGATCTCTTTTCGCGGGAAAAGCGCGAGAAATGCATGGACTTTCTTTTGACCAAACCGCGCACGAGAAGCCGCTTGTTTTCCGAAAAACTGATCGCCGCGCTGTTTCTGATCCTGCTTTCCAACGCGCTGTTTATCGCGGAATCCCTGGCGCTTTACCGCGCGTACGCGCCCGCGCCGCTCGTGATGGGGCGCGCGCTGCTCGCCGCTTCTTCGCTGTGCCTGACCGAACTCGTGATGTTCTCCGTCGCGGCGTTTGCGGCGGTGTTCGCCAGAAAGGTGCGTTCCGTCTCCGGGGCTGCGATGGCGATCGGCTTCGGCGGATTTGTGCTCAGCGCGCTGCAAAGCCTGCTGGAGGAGGAAAAACTCCTCTATATCACGCCGTTTAAGTACTTCGACGCGGCGAAAGCCTTCTTTGAAGGGTCATTTGAAGCGAAGTACGCGCTCACGGGCGCCGCGGTGACGCTTGTGCTGATGTTCGCCGCGTATTTTCGCTATACGCGCGCGGATATCCCCGCGCTGTAAGGAAGGGGGAAGGAACATGAATCTCTTCCGAAGGGAAATCAAAACCGGAATCAAGCCGTTTTTCTTCTGGACGCTCGGGCTGTTCGCGTTCATCTTCGCCGGCATCGTCAAGTCCAGCGCGGCAATGGCGGACGGCGCGTTCATGACGGAGCTCATCGGAAAATTCCCGCGCATCGTGGTCGCCGTGATGGGCATGGCGAACGTCGACATCTCCCGGTTTGGCGGTTTCTACGCGGTGCTGATGCAGTATGTGTTCGTGCTTGCGGCGGTATACGCCGCATATCTGGGCAACAACGCGGTTTCGCGCGAAAGCGTCGATAAAACCTATGAGTTTCTGTTCACCAAGCCGCGCTCGCGCTCCTTTCTCCTCGCGTACAAGATCGCAGCCGCGCTCGTGTTTCTGACCGCTTACGCGGCGCTGGATCTGCTCTTCTCCGCCCTCGCGGTGAAACAGCTGAATCTGAGCGGAGACTATACGGCGCTGTTTGCGCGCTATTCCGCCGCGCTTTGGCTGGTGAGCCTGGTGTTCTTTTCGCTGTCGGCGGCGTTTGCGGCGGTGATATCCTCCGCAGAGCGCGGCGCAAAGGCGGGGAATCTTGCGGTGCTGGCTGCGTATGCGCTCACGGTGGTATATGATCTTTTAGAAAAGCCCGGCCTGCTGCGGCTTATCACGCCGTTCCGGTATTTTTTGAATGCGGAGATGATCGAAGGAACGTTCCCGCCCGGGTATATCGCGCTGTGCCTCGCGCTCTCCGCCGTGTTTCTGGCGGTGTCGTTTTACCGCTTCGAGCGGCGCGATCTCGGCGCGCTGTAAGCGCCGCGTCGCTGGAGAAATCGACCGGATCGCGTGACAAAACGGTAAACTCTTTTCAAAGCTTCGGTAAATCCGCCCGCAATCCATCGCAGTACGCTTTGCGGGCGGCGTTTTATATGGTAACATCATGCGAGTTTGAAAAATCTGATTGCATACAGGAGCGCGGAACCGGCTGATGAAATTTTTCGAAATGGTGATCTGGAACAATACGATACTCGACTACGCGGTTTTTCTAGGCGCGCTCGTGCTGGGATTTGCGCTGGTCTTCGTGCTGGGTCGCGTCGCGCTGCGGCGGCTTGCCGCGCACAACGAAAAGGCGCAGACGCCTTACGGCGTGTTTGTGCTCTCCGGCGTCAAGCGATATCTGCTTCCGATCGCCTATTTTACGGTCTTTTATTACTGCACGCGGCTGCTTACGCTGAACGACAAGCTGTCCCAGGTTGTCGGCACTCTCTCCACCCTGTTTGCGGTCGTGATGGGCGCGGTGTTCCTCTCGTCGCTTGCGGCGTATGCGTTCGGCAAGATGAACCTGGGAGAGGGCGAGAGCGGCGCGCTCGCCGTCAAGTGGCTGACGCGCCTCGTCAAGGGCGGCGTGTGGGTCGTCGCGCTGATCCTGTTTCTGGACAACGTCGGGATCAAGATTACGTCTCTGATTACCGGCCTCGGCATCGGCGGAGTGGCGCTCGCGTTCGCCGCGCAGAGCGCGCTGACGGACGTATTCTGCTTCTTTACGATCTTTTTCGACAAGCCGTTTGAAATCGGGGATTTCATCATCGCGGGCGACCATATGGGCACGGTGGAGCACATCGGACTGAAAACCACGCGCCTGCGCGCGCTCGGCGGCGAGCAGCTCGTCGTCTCAAACGCGGATCTGACCGGTTCGCGCATACGAAACTACAAAACCATGCAGCAGCGTCGCGTGGTCTTTACGCTCGGCGTCACTTACGATACGCCCTCGGAAAAACTGAAACAGATTCCGGATCTGATCAAGCGGATCGTAGAGGGAACGGAAGACACGACGTTCTCGCGGACGAATCTCGCCGCGTTCGGCGCGTACAGCCTCAATTTCGAGGTCGTATACTATGTCCTCAGCGCGGATTACGACCGGTATATGCAGATCAACGAACGGATCAACATTGCGATCAAAGAGGGGTTCGAGCAGCTCGGCGTGTCGTTTGCGTTTCCTACGTCGACGGTGCAGATGCAGCCTCCCGGCAATCCATAACCCGAATCGATATACGAATCGAACCGAAGCGGAGGCGGCGTTGGCCGACTCCGTTTTTTAGTCGTCCGATTGGAAGGAACCGTGTTTTTCGCCGGACTTTTGAATAGCCTTGCTGAACTTCGCGATCTCGGTGTATCGCTGCTGCTTCATTTTCAGGTACTTTGCCTGATCGCCCGCATACTGAGATTCGCGCTGGAGCTTACGGTAACTCTCGTAGCGTTCCCGCGGCAGCTCGCCGGACAGGATCGCCGCCTGCACCGCGCAGCCGGGCTCGCTCAAGTGCCTGCAGTCCGAAAAACGGCAAAGGGGAAAATACTGCTCCACATCCGAGAAAGACTCGCTCAGCCCGGCGGAGGCGTCCAGCATACCCAGCTCGCGCATGCCCGGCGTGTCGATGATCATTAGCCCGCTGATCAGGCGAATGAGCTGCCGGTGCGTGGTCGTATGCCGCCCCTTGCTGTCGTCCTCGCGGATTTCGTTGACCGCCATGAGCTCCTCGCCCGCGAGCGCGTTGACAAAGCTGGACTTGCCCACGCCGGAGGAGCCCAAAAGAACGATGGTTTTTCCGGGCGCGAGGTAATTGCCCAGCACGTCGAATCCAAATCCGGTTTTTGCGCTTACGGCGTATACGTCGACGCCCGCGGCGACCTGCATGGCGCGGGTCAGCTGCTCGTCATAGTTTTCCACCAGATCCGCCTTGGTCAGCACGACGACGGGGACCGCGCCGGACTGCCACGCGAGCGTAAGATAGCGTTCCAGCCTCCTGGGGTTGAAGTCGAGGTTGAGCGACTGCATGATGAACACGCTGTCGAAATTCGCAGCGACGGCCTGTTCGCCCTGCCCGAGCGTCGGGTTTTTGCGGGCGAAGTAGGAGCGGCGCGGCAGCGTCTGAGTGATCACGCTGTCGCCCAGTTCGTTATACTGGACCAGCACGAAATCTCCCGTTGTGGGAAAGGGCTCCGCGGCGCCGTTATAGTAAACGGCGGATTTAAGCCGTCCGTAGCATTCTCCGCGGTCGCAGTAAAGCGCGTACCGTTCCTTATGGACCGCGGTGACTCGCGCGGGGATCTCGCCTTCGAGGCCCCGCGCGTCTGCCGCCGCGCGCATCGCGGGCAAAAACCCAAAGGCTTCCAGCCCGTGCGCGCTCATTTCATTTTCCTCGCAAACAGCGCGGAAACGGCCTGTCTGAGGGTTCGCTGCGGCCTAGCCGGTTCCTGCGCGTCGTATGCTTGCGGTTGTCTTGCGCAGCCGCCGCAGGGGTGCGGCGCGAATATGCTGCCGAACTGCCCCGCGTTGATCGCCGACCCCTGCGCAGGGGCGGCGAGGTAATTATGATGATCGGGTTGCATGGTTCCCTCCATGAATCTGGTTCGTCGTTTGCGGTAAGGCACGGCCGACAGCAGGCGCGCGAGCGCCCGGCCGGCCGCTTCCGCGGTCCATAACTCCGGCGTCTGCCGGAGCGACAGCGCGCCCGAAGGCGCGAGAAAGAACTTTGTTTGGATCATCTGCGTTTTCACCTCCCGAAAAGACAGGCGAGCGCGCCGCTCAGGCCGGCAGGTTCGAGTTCTTCCCCGTCAGGTTTTTTTTGCAGCGCGGTGCGGCGTTCGCGCCGCGCTTTCCGCGCGGCTTCGCGCCGCTCCTGCTTTGCCGCGGAAAGGGCGGCGCAGAGGTGCCGGTCGATACGCGGCGAAACCGTCGAAGACGGGATCGCCAGCGTGGAAATGTGTGAATCATACATGGTGGTATCCTCCCATTTGGGTCGTTGATTGTTCAGGACATAAAAACAGCCGTGAAATGCAGCCCGCTTCGGACTGCTCTCACGGCGGATTCGGCGTTATGCTCGCTGATTCTTGCAAATAAAAACGAGCACACCCGATCGATATGCCCGTAAAAGTTTACAGTTCTTCGAAAGGTTCTGCTGACAGGCGCGATACGTTTCTTGCGGCGGGTTTACGAAGCTAAAATTCGAAAACCGGTGCGTGACGCCGAGAAAAACCACTGCGCCTGAATATGCGATTGTTAGGCTTTCGCCACCCCGACCATTCTGAGCATCTTTGTTTTACTCCTCTCCGATTCCTCGTTGCGCTTACGCGCCCGGTTGGTCGAATCATTACGCGCAGAGTATAGCATGCAATTTTTTCAGAATGCAAGTGAAATTTGTAAAAAAAATGATATATTTTTCCGAATGCGCACAAATCGGGTTGTATATACCCTAATACATTAACACCAAACAAAAAAACGGCCGTACGGCCGCTGCGCAATCGATGCAAACGCTACTTGACCAGCGCGCCCGCGCCGAACACGGCGAGTACGCTGAGCACCACGCTCAACAGCATATACAGCAGCGCGACGGCGGGCTTTCCGCCCGAGAGCAGCTGATGCGCTTCCAGCGCGAACGTGGAAAACGTCGTGAATCCGCCGCAAAGACCGACCTTCAGGAAGAGCATCGCGCGCGGATCGACGAGAGCGCTGCGTCCGGCCGCCGCGAGGACGAGGCCGAGCGCGAACGCGCCGAGCACGTTGATCAACAGGGTTATGAGAGGAAACCCGCTCTCGTGCCGCAGCGGAGCGAGACTGACGAGATAGCGCAGCACAGAGCCGACAAGGCCGCCGAGGCCGACGAAAACGCAGTTGAGGAACGTTGCCAATCCGATAAACTCCGATAAAAGATTGTTGTGCGTTTGGACGCATTGCTGACAGGATAACACAAAGCGGGACGATTTGACAAACGAATTCGGCCGAAAAACGCAAGAAGCGAATCGCACGGCAATCATACCACTCGGGGTAATTGAAAGACTGCGCTGAGAATATTGCACAAAACCGGATCGCGAGGGCATAAAAATCATACCACAAGTGGTAATCAGGCCGATGGAGGCTGTTTGTCAAAAACTATTCCCATGGACTTGTTTGTTTATAAAACCGCCGCTGCGCTGTCATACAAGCGAAGGATCAGCAAATATCCGCATATGAAATAGCCGCCTTTAAAGGCGGCTGAGGCCGGCGTGCCTTCACAGCAGGAGTTCCATTTTTACCGGCGCGATTCCCGTCAGTTCCAAGCTTCGCGCGTCCGGCTGGCTCGTGCCGGCGTAAAACAAATACCGCCCGCCGGGGAAGGAGCGGTTCCCCTCTTCGTCCACGACGGTCAGGGAGGCGGGGGAAACGGTAAACTCGACCTGCTTCGATTCGCCCGGACTCAGGTGTACGCGCGCGAAACCGCACAGGACCGGATTCGGCGCCGCGAGCGGAGTGTCCTCCGCCTTGACGTAAAGCTGCGCGACATCCTCCGTCGGAACCGTGCCCAGATTCCGCACCTGTGCGCGGATCATTACGCCGCCATTCTCCGTTTTCTCCGCGCCGGCTTCAAGGACGCGCACATCCCCGTAGGTGAGCCCATATCCGAAGGGGTAAAGCGGTGGAAACGTAAGATAGCGGCAGGTGCGGTCTTGCATCGAATAGTCGGTGAACTCGGGCATGCGCAGCAGATCGCCGTTGCGGTAAAACGTGACGGGCAGTTTACCGGAGGGAGATCGTTTGCCGAAGAGCAGGCCGGCGACGGCCTTGCCGCCGCGTGCGCCGGGATACCAGGCGCACAAGACCGCGTCCGCCCGTATATCGGCGGCTGCGAGGTCGATGGAGCTGCCGGCAAGGAGTACGACGACGGTCGGCTTCCCGACCGCCAGGACGCGATCCATCAGCTCCCGCTGGACGTCAGGCAGAAACAGGTCGGGTTTGTCGCCCGCCTGCATGCTGTTCCCGTCGTCCGGCGCTTCCCCTTCCAGCGTTTCGTCCAGACCGACTACGAGGAGTACAGTGTCGCTGTGTTCGGCTACGGTGACCGCTTCGGCGATCCGGTCGTTTTCGAATGCGAGCGCTTCCGTCCTGCGGCGGTAGAGGTCGCAGCCGGGCGCGTAGAGTACGCGCACATCGTCTCCGCATTCATCCTGAATTCCCTCAAGGATCGTGACGTAGCGCGACGAGGTGCCGTGGTAGTTGCCGGTGAGCGCGACGCGGCTGTCCGCGTTTGGCCCGATGACGCCGATGGCGTTCAGTTTCCCCTTGCTCAGCGGTAAGATACCGTTATTTTTCAGAAGCACGCAGGATTTCAGCGCGGTTTCCTGCGCGAGCGCGAGATGCTCGCGGCACTCGACGGTTTCATAAGGTACGCTGTCGTATTCGCTGCCTTCGCCGAGGATGCCGAGCAGATACCGCGTGGTGAAGACACGTTCGGCGGCAAGCGTGATCTGTTCCTCCGTGATCAGTCCCTGCTCGAACGCCGATTTGAGCAGAAGGAAGACGGAGCCGCAGTTGAGGTCGCAGCCGTTTTTCATCGCGAGCGCGGCGCTCTCTTCCGGGCTGCTTGTAACGCCGTGCCCGGTGTGAAAGTCGACGAGCGCCCAGCAGTCTGAAACGACGAAACCGGCGAATCCCCATTTATTGCGCAGGATATCGACAAGGAGCGTACTGCTGCCGCAGCAGGGCTCGCCGTTGACGCGGTTATAGGCGCCCATGACGCTCTCCACATCCGCCTCCTTCACCAGCGCTTCAAACGCGGGCAGGTAGGTTTCCCAGAGATCCTTTTTGCCGACGACGGCGTTGAAGTGATGCCGGATTGCTTCCGGCCCGCTGTGCACCGCGAAATGTTTCGCGCAAGCGCTTGCGGTCATGACGTCGCCCTCGCCCTGCATGCCGCGTACGAACGATTTGCCCAGTTCCGCGGTTAAATACGGATCCTCTCCGAGCGTTTCATGTCCGCGCCCCCAGCGCGGATCGCGGAAGATATTGATGTTCGGCGAAAAAAACGTCAGCCCTTTATAGATATCCCGGTCACCGTGCTTTGCGGACTCGTTGTATTTCGCGCGGCCCTCGAGCGCGGTTGCCGCGCCGACCTTTCCGATTTCCCCGCGGTCGAACATCGCCGCGAGTGCGATTGCCTGCGGGAAACTCGTGGCAACCCCCGCACGCGCCACTCCGTGCAGCCCCTCGTTCCACCAGTTGTAGGCGGGAACGCCGAGCCGCTGAATGGCGGGCGCGCCGTAGACAAGCTGGGACATCTTCTCTTCAAGCGTCATCTGCGCTACGAGCGCGTGTGCTTTCATCTGCGCTTTTTCTCGATTCCGCATAAGGAACCTCCTGATAAAATGTAAGTTAAAAATTAAGTAATCATCAGTCAACGTTGCTTATGTTGCGAACGGCGAAAACGATTGAGTTTGCGGCGGCGTCCATTTCACTTAATTTACTTCCGTAACCGGTCGAAAAGCGCAGCGTTTCGCCTGCTTCCGCTGATGAAAGCCCCATCGCCAGCAGCACATGTGACGGTTCCCGATCGCCGGAGGCGCACGCGGCGCGCGCAGACGCGCAGACGCCAGCCCGCGATAAGAGCGGCAGCAGCCGTTCGCTCGGAACGCCGGGAATGGTTATGCTGAGAATATGCGGCAGGCGCGGAACGTATGCTCCGTTGATACGTGCCTGTGGAAGCAGTTTTTGTATTCGGAATGCAAGACGGTCCCTTGCGGCGGCGGAGGCCGGCACAGAGAGGCAATCCAGCGCCCTGGCGAAGCCTGCGATCGCTGCCAGATTCTCCGTTCCAGGACGCAGGGAGCGTTCCTGCGAACCCCCGTAAAGCAGCGGCATAAGCGGAATTTCGTTTCGAGCAAATAAAAAACCGGCGCCGCGCGGACCTCCGAACTTATGCGCCGAAGCGCTCATCAAGTCGATTTTAAGCGTTCGAACATCGATCTCGATATGCCCGTAAGCGGCGGTCGCGTCGCAATGAAGCGGAACCCTTCGCGCGCGCGTAATTGCGCCGATTTCCGCGACCGGCTGGAGAACGCCCGTTTCGTTATTGGCAAGATGCAGGCTGACCAGCGCCGTGTCGGGCCGGATCAATCGTGCCGCATCCTCCGGCCGATAGACGCCGTTTGGATCGCAGGGAAGGATGGAGAGCTGGCAGCCCTCCCTTTCCAGCGCGCGTGCGGCATCCAGAACGCTGTGGTGTTCGGTGGATCCGACAACAAGATGTTTTTTTACGCGGCTTGCGTGTAAAACGCCGAAAATCGCAAGGTTATTCGCTTCCGTGGCGCCGGAAGTGAAAACGATTTCGTCATTTTCCGCGCGAACAGAGGCTGCAATCGCGGCACGGCTTTCCTGCAGAATCCGTTTGGCCGCGTAGCCGTTGTTATATATAGATGAAGGATTGGCATAAAAATTGCGGGAAACGGCATCCATCGCATCAAGCGCCGCCGGAAAGACCGGAGACGACGCCGCGTAATCAAGGTAGATCACCGCGCTGTTTCGCCTCCTCGCATCCGTTTTCTTTGATTGTGCCTTACACGGACGATGAAGTCAATAGAACTTCTGGAAAATTAAGCTTAAGCAAATTAATTTCAAAATCAATCTTGACTTAATCTTAAGCGGATTCTATAATAATCATGTCACATCAACGTACATATCGTGACGACTTCTGTATTTCCCTGAACGAATCAAATCGCTCCGATGTGCACCTTGTGACACAATTTAAAAGGAGGAGTATCAGTAAGCAATGAAAAAGACTATCGCGATCATTCTGTCTCTCATGTTAGCGCTGGCTACTCTCGCCGCCTGCGCTTCCGCGCCCGCCGCGACAGAAACCGCCACCCAAGCGCCTGCAACCGAAGCGGCCACAGAAGCGCCCGCCGCAGCGGAAGCTCCCGCCGCAGGCGACAAAGTCATCAACATTTACACCTTTACGGATGAAGTTCCGAAGATGCTGACAAAGTACATTGAATTGCATCCGGACTTCGGCTACACCATCAACCCGACCATCATCGCGACCACCGATGGTCTCTACCAGCCCGCTCTTGACCAGGCTCTGGCCGCCGGCGGCAAGGACGCTCCGGATATGTATTGCTGCGAGTCCGCGTTCGTTCTCAAGTATACGCAGGGCGACATGAGCAGCTACGCTGCCAAATATGCCGACCTCGGCATCGACGTTGCGGCCGAAACGAAAGCGGCTGACATCGCCCAGTACACCATCGACATCGGCACCCGTCCGAGCGACGGCGCTCTCGTAGGCCTCGGTTATCAGGCAACCGGCGGTGCGTTCATCTATCGCCGCTCGCTGGCTATCGCCACCTGGGGCACGGATGATCCCGCGGTCGTCGCCGACAAGGTCGGCCCGGGTTGGGACAAATTCTTTGCAGCTGCCGCCGACCTCAAGGCGAAGGGCTACGGCATCGTCTCCGGCGACGGCGACATCTGGCACGCGGTAGAGAACAGCTCCCCGACAGGCTGGATCGTGGACGGAAAACTGAATATCGATCCCGCCCGCGAAGCGTTCCTCGACCTCTCCATGAAACTCAAAGAGAACGGCTATTCGAATGACACCAAAGACTGGACCGACGCGTGGTATGCCGACATGAAGGGCGTCGGCGCGCAGCCCATCTTCGGATTCTTCGGACCGGCCTGGCTGATCAACTACGTCATGGCGGGTAACTCCGGCGGCACGAAAGCCGGCGAAGGCACCTATGGCGACTGGGCGGTCTGCAACCCGCCGATCGGTTTCTTCTGGGGCGGCACGTGGGTCCTTGGCAACAAGGATTCCAGCAAGCTCGAAGCGGTTGGCAAGCTCATCGACTGGATCACCCTCCAGACGGATGATAACAGCCTGCAGTATATGTGGGCGAACGGCACGCTTAACGGCGAAGGCGGCACGAAGGATACCGTCGCGTCCGGCACCGTTATGGCGAAGTCCAACGGCACGCTCGAATTCCTCGGCGGCCAGAATATGTTCGATGTGTTCGTACCGGCCAACCAGTTTGCAAACGGCAAGAACCTGACCCAGTACGACGAGACCATCAACAACCTCTGGCGTGACCAGGTCCGTCAGTACACGGCAGGCAACATCTCCCGCGATGATGCGCTCGCCGCGTTCAAGCAGGCCGTCACCGATACGCTTGGCATCGAAGCCAATTAACAGCTGTTTTCACCGAACACAATTAGGTATATGATGGATATGGACGGACGGAGTTCTTCCGTCCGTCCATATCCGCATACTTCCGAACAAATCTGCGCCTGAGGGGGAAATAGCCATGCCTCTAAACACACGGAAACGGAAAGGCATCAGTTATGCCAAATACGGATATCTGTTCAGCCTGCCGTTCATAATTGCATTTCTGATTTTCATGCTTTATCCGACGCTGTTTACGGCGGTCATTGGGTTTACGGATTTCAAAGGCGTCGCGACGACGACGTTCAAGTTCCTTGAGCACCCGTTCGATAATTTCGTCAGCATTTTTAACAATAAGACATTTCGAACTTCTCTGCTGAATACGATCATCATATGGGTAATCAATTTTATCCCGCAGATCACCCTTGCCTTGCTGCTTACGGCATGGTTTACCAACCGCCGCCGCAAGATTCACGGGCAAGGGGCGTTCAAAGTACTTTTTTACTTACCGAACATCATCACCGCGGCCACCGTGGCGATTCTATACGCGTCGATTTTCGGATATCCGGTTGGCCCGGTCAACGATATCCTGCAGACGCTGCATCTCATATCGAAACCGTTTGATTTTTCGACAAGCCCGTGGGCGGCAAGGCTCGTCGTTGCGTTCATCCAGTTCTGGCAATGGTACGGGTATACCGCCATCATTTTGATTTCCGGCGTGTTGGGCATCAACCCGGAACTTTTCGAAGCGGCGGAGATCGACGGCGCCTCGCCAAGACAAACATTTTTCCAGATCACGCTGCCCTGCATGCGGACAATCCTGATCTTCACGCTGATCACAAGCCTCGTCGGCGGCCTGAACATGTTCGATATCCCGAAGCTGTACATCTGGAACGGCGGTCCGGCGAATATGACCATGACGACAAGCGTGTTCATCTATGCGCAGGCGTTCTCCGGGAGCTACCTGTATAACAAAGCCGCCGCGGCGAGCATGATCATGTTCGTCATCATCGCGATCCTTTCCGCTTTTACTTTCTTCCTGATGCGGGATCGAACGGATATCCGCGCGCGGCGCGACGCACGGCGGCTTGAAAAACTGACGAAGGGGGCGGCGGTATGAGAAGGAAAAAGAAGAGCAATTTGATTCTATATATCGTCTGCATCTTCCTCGGCATCCTCTCGATCCTGCCGTTCTGGATCATGCTTGCGAACGCGACGCGCAGCACCTATCAGATTCAGCAGCACGCGATTTCGCTGCTTCCTTCGACGCACCTTGCGGATAACATAAAAGTGCTCACCGGGAAAACATTCAATCCGCTCACCGGATTCCTTAATTCCGTGATCGTATCCACCGGGGCAACCGCGTGCGCGGTCTACTTTTCCACCCTGACGGCCTATGCGCTTGTCGCCTACAGCTGGAAAATGCGCCAGCCGTTTTTCGGGCTGATTCTGGCGATCATGATGATTCCGACGCAGGTTATCAGCATCGGATTTTATCAGTTCATGTACCGCATCCACATGACAAATAATCTGCTGGCGCTGATCCTGCCAGCCATATCCGCGCCGATGACGGTATTTTTCATGCGGCAGTATATGCTGCCTTCGCTGAATCTGGATATCGTAGCGTCCGCGCGCATCGACGGCGCGGGAGAGTTCCGGACGTTTAACAGCATCGTGCTGCCGATCATGAAACCTGCCATGGCGACGCAAGCGATCTTTACTTATGTCACGAGCTGGAACAACCTCTTTCTGCCGATGATCCTGCTGACCAAAAAAGAAAACTACACCATGCCGATCATGGTCAGCCTCCTGAAAGGGGATATCTACAAAACCGAATACGGCGCGGTATATCTCGCGCTGTCGCTGTCGGTGCTCCCGCTGTTCGTCGTATATTTCCTGCTATCAAAATACATCATCGCGGGCGTTGCACTGGGCTCGGTCAAGGAGTAAACTCAAAACGGAGACAACGTTACGAAACGCCTGTCCCAAGCGGGGCGGGCGTTTCTGTTCAAGAGGAGGCGCATGATGAAAGAACGGTTCCGGCTGCTGGGTAACGCGCTGAAAAATGCGCTTTCATTCGCGGGGGATCTCGTGATTCTGAACGTATTGTTCCTGATCTGTTCGATTCCGGTCTTCACGATCGGCGCGTCGGCATCCGCTTGTTATGCCGGCTTGTTTCGCACGCTCCAGAAGAAGGAAACCGGGCTGGTTTTCCACGCTTATTTCAAAGATTTCCGCGCGGCGTTTCGGCAGGCGACGGCGGGGTGGATGATGGAGTTATTCGCTGCAGTGATCCTTGCGGGGGACGTATGGTTCGCGGTTGTCTACTCCGAGCCGGATAATAAATTCTTTTTGATTTTCGCCATCGTGCTGGCCGCCGTACTGCTGCTGGCTTCGCTGTGGTTTTTCCCGCTTGCGGCGCGGTTTCACAACGCGTTCGGCGCGCAGCTGAAGAACGCGTTTCTCATGGCGTTCGCGCAGCTTCCCCGCACACTGCTCGCGTTATTCATCTGGGCGCTGATCCTCGGCCTGCCCGTGCTGCTGTTTGATGCGTTTCTCTATTTCGGATGGTTCTGGCTCCTCTGCGGCATATCGCTGCCGATGTACCTGACGGCGAAATTGTTCCGAAAAACGCTTAAGCTGGAGAAAACGCAGGAGGAAGAGGCAGGCAGGGATTGACGGTAAAAATAAAACCGGCGCTGGGTTACCGGCACCGGTTTTGCTATGCACGGATGGAGATTAAAGCGTTTCCCCGTTGCTTTCAACGACGGAACGGTACCAGAACGCGCTGTCCTTGGGGTGCCGGCGAAGCGTTTCGTAGTCGATATAAAACAGGCCGAAGCGTTCGGCGTAACCGTTGCTCCATTCAAAGTTGTCGATCAGGCTCCAGTGAAAATAACCGCGCAGGTCCACGCCGGATTCGCTCGCGCGCTTTAATTCGAGCAGATAGCGGCGGAGAAAATCGATGCGGTCGGCATCATGGACGCAACCGTCGAGATAGATGCGGTCGTTGCAGCTCAGGCCGTTTTCCGTGATATAGACCGGCATGCCGTACCGCTCATAAAGGAACCGCGTACCGTAATACATCATGCTGGGTGTGATCGGCCAGCGCATCGCCGTGTTCGGGTACCCTCGCGGGAAGGGGACGATCTCCGGCCCCGATTCGCCCATTTTTGCAATAAGAGCGTTATAGAAGTTCAGGCCGATGAAATCGACCGGCTGGCGGATGATCGCAAAGTCACTGTCCGAAAAAGGCGCTTCGCTGAAAAAGGGATGGTCGGGATAGTGCCCGGACAGAGCGGGGTCGAGGAACGCGTTGTGCGAAAACAGCGGCATCGGCGCAAAGCGGTCGAACGAGAACATCGCCTCGCGCGCCGCTTCGAAATCCGCGGCGGAGTCGCTTTCGGGCACGCAAACCAGCCCGCAGGAAGCGGGGCCGAGCATTGCGCCGGGGTCCGACGCTCGAACCGCCTGCGCCATGAGCCCGTGCGCGAGCATGGCGTTGTGCCAGCAGGTGAAGAGCTGATCGCGCGGGAGCGTTTTGCCCGGCGCGTGCATGCCGGTATCGTAACCAAGGCCGATGAAACACTGCGGCTCGTTGAGGGTAAAATAGCGTGATACCCTTCCCCGAAAATGAGCGGCGACGACGCCCGAAAACTGCGCGAGACGCTCGGCCGTTTCCCGGTTGAACCAGCCGCCCCCGTCCTCCAGAGCCTGCGGCGTATCCCAGTGATAGAGCGTGATCCACGGCGTAATGCCGTTTTTCAGCAGAAGGTCGGCCACGCGGTCATAGTACGCAAAACCGCGCTCGTTGAGCGTGCGCCCGTCGGGGAAGATGCGCGTCCAGCTGATGCCGAAGCGATAATGCTTCACACCCAGCGTGAGCAGCGCAGACAGATCCTCTTCGAAGCGGTGGTAGGAATCGCAGGCGACGTCCCCCGTGTTTCCGCAGCAGGTTTTGCCGGGGATGTGGGAAAACGTATCCCAGACGCTTTTACCGCGCCCGTCCTCCTCCGTCGCGCCCTCGATCTGATAAGCGGCGCTTGCCGCGCCCCAGATGAAATCCTTCGGGAAAGCCATGAATGGACTCCTTTCAGCCCATGACGACGGTGACGAAGCGTTCGTCTGCACCGCCGTCCAGCGGAATTACGTTGCCTTCAATCTTCTTGCCATCCACCGTGATATGCCGTACGCCCTTGCTGACGCCCGCCGGTTTTTCCACGGAGATATGGTACTGTACGCCGCGGTAAAGCCGTTCACAGGCGAATCCTTCGATGGACGAAGGCAGGCATGGATTGATGGACAGCCCGTTCATCGTCGGACGGATTCCCAGGATATATTGGCTGACGTTGACGAACGTCCATGCCGCCGTGCCGGTGAGCCAACTGTTCTTGCCTTCGCCGAACGACGGAGCGTCGCGGCCGGCGACCATCTGGCAGTACACGTACGGTTCGGTTTTCCGGATGTCGCTGATCTCCTCCACATAGGCGGGGCAGGTGCGCGTATAGACTTCAAACGCGCGGTCCCCGCGGCCAAGCACCGTCTCGGCGCAGCTGATCCAGGGATTGTTGTGACAAAAGATGCCCGCGTTTTCCTTATAGCCGGGCGGATAGGAACTGATTTCGCCGAGTTCCACGTGATAACGCGTATAGGCCGGCTGCTGCAGTACGATGCCGTATTGCGTATCGAGCCGCCGCAGCACGCTGTCCAGCGCGCGTTCGGCGAAACCTTCCGCAATGCCGATACCCGCCATGACGCACATTCCCTGCGGTTCGATGAAGATCTGCCCCTCATCGCACACGGCGCTACCGACCGGCTCGCCGAAGGCGTCGTAAGCCCGGCGGAACCATTCTCCGTCCCAGCCCGCGTCCAGAACGGCACGAACCATCGCCGCCGCTTCGCGGCGCGCGTCGCCGGCCTCCCGCTTCAGGCCGCACTGATCGCAGATCTGCGCATACTCCTCGCCGTATTTCACGAACATGGCGGCGATGAACACGCTCTCCGCAACAGGACCTTCGCTCGGGCCGGCCGTCTGGAAACTCTCGCCCGGCTCGGTGGAGAAGGTGTTGAGATTGAGGCAGTCGTTCCAGTCCGCGCGGCCGATCAGTGGGAGCGCATGCGCGCCCTTATGCGTTACCGTAAACCGGAAGCTTCTGTGCAGGTGTTCTATGAGCGGCTTTGCCAGAGCCGGATCGTTGTCGAATTCGACGCTTTCATCCAGAATGGAAAAATCTCCCGTTTCGCGCAGATACGCCGCCGTCGCCGCGATCAGCCAGAGCGGATCGTCGTTGAAGCCGGTGCCCACGTCCGCGTTGCCGTGTTTGGTGAGAGGCTGATACTGATGGTAGGCGCCGCCGTCGGGGAATTGCGTTGCCGCGATATCGAGAATGCGCTCCCGCGCGCGTTCGGGGATCAGATGCACAAATCCGAGCAGATCCTGACAGGAATCGCGAAACCCCATGCCCCGCCCGAGGCCGCTCTCGAAATAGCTTGCGCTGCGGCTCATGTTGAACGTGACCATGCATTGATACTGGTTCCAGATATTTACCATCCGGTCGAGCTTTTCGTTTCCCGTACGGACCGCGAAACGCGCGAGCAGGTGATCCCAGTACGCTGACAGAGCGGCGAACGCCTCGTCAAACTGCGCGTCGGTCGCATATTTTTCACAGAGCAGGTCGGCGGGCGCTTTGTTGACGACGTCCGGCGCGGAAAACTTCTCGTCATCCGGGTTTTCGCAGTAGCCGAGGAGAAAGATATACCGCTTCGCATCCCCGGGAGCGAGCGTCAGGCGGATGTGGTGGCTGCCGATGGGCTGCCAGCCGTGCGCGACGCTGTTCTTGCTCTCGCCCGCGAATACCGTTTCGGGCTCGGAAAAACCGCGGTATGCCCCGCAAAACGCCGTCCGGTCTGTGTCGAACCCGGCGATGGGCGCGTTGACCGCAAAGACCGCATAATGGTTGCGGCGCTCGCGGTACTCCGTCTTATGGTAGATGCGGCTGCCCTCCGCCTCCACCTCGCCGATGTTGTAGTTCCGCTGAAAATTGCTCGTATCATCCAGCGCATTCCAGAGGCAGAATTCCACCATGGAAAAGAGGTCGACCGTTTTTTCCCGGTCGGATTCGTTCTTCAGGGTGACGCGCGTTAGTTCGCAGTTATCGCCGTTTGGTACGAAACATTCCTGCTTGGCGGAAAGCCCGTTTTTCACGCTCTCAATGACCGTATACCCGAGCCCGTGACGGCAAAGATAGCGGTCCAGGTCCGCGCGAACCGGCTGCCAGCCGATGTTCCAGACGGAGGAATCATCTCTTAAATAGAAATAATGACCGTTTTGATCAAGCGGAATATCGTTGTAACGATAGCGCGTCAGGCGTAGTAATTTTGCGTCTTTATAGAAGCAATAACCACCGGAAGTATTGGAGATAAGCCGAAAAAAATCCCGCGAACCAAGGTAATTGATCCACGGGAGCGGTGTTTTTGGCGTTGTGATCACGTATTCCCGGGCAGTATCGTTGAAAAACCCGTATCTCATCCAGGAGCCTCCGTATTAAATTTTGCAGGTAGCGATCAAAAGAAAAACGATCGGTCGGAATGATAAAACCGGATCGGGAGTTAATCGCCAATATCCCTGCAGATGACGCTCTTGCGTTCCTTGAGCTGAAGCGAAAGGGCCACCTTCATAAGCCCCGATTCGCGGCTGGACTGAATCGTATCGCCGGACTCGATACGCGCGTGCAGCAGGTCGACGGAGATCTTGCCGAGGCGCTCCTTAAACGCGTGCATGGTGGTGATGGGCGGGTCGATCATCTCGCAGATCTGCACGTCGTCAAAGCCGATGATCGACACATCCTCCGGCACGCGGTATCCGCTCTCTTTCAGAACGCGGATAAACGCGGCGGCAAGCATATCGTTCTCGCAGAAGTAAGCTTCGGCGGGTTCGCCGCCCGCGCGCAGCCACATAAAGAGATCCTCGCGCGCCTTGTCGGGGGAGATATCCACTTCCACCACCTGCAGCGGCGCGAGGCCTTCGTCCTTATGCTCCGACATGGAAAGATGGATTCCAAGCTCGCGGTCGTCAAAGTTGACGATGCGCTGCCGTGAACGAAGATAGCCGATTTTTTTGTGGCCGCAGCTGATGAGGTAGGAGACTGCGGATTTCACGCCGTAGGTATTGTCGTTTCCGACGCAGTCCACATACGCCGAGAAAAGGAAGTTGTCTATGATGACAAGCGGCACGTTGCCGAGCGTATAAAACTGTAAAAACGCGTCCCGCTGGGGCAGCGTGATATCCGTGCCGAGCATAACCACGCCGCACGCATCCGAAAGGATACGCCTGACCTGTTCGTTCCAGGGCTGGTCGGCGTAAAAATAATGGACGAGAACGCGGTATCCGAGATCTTTTGCCGCCGCTTCCGCGCCGCGCATGACGAAGGTGGAAAACGTCGTCTGCTCTGCGACGCCCACGCCGACATAGATCACGAAACTGATGATGTTTTTCGCCTGTCGTTCGCTCTGTCTCGACTTCGGTGTGACGTATCCCAGCTTCGTTGCCGCGGCCAGCACTTTGCTGCGGGTCTCCGAACTGACGCCCGGTTTTCCGTTCAGCGCCATGGAAACGGCGGCGGTAGAGATACCAAGCATATTGGCAAGGTCGCGGGCGGTTACTTCTGCCATATTGTGTTCCTTATTTTGTACTAAATTTACTACATTATACAAGTTTTAAGTTAAGAAGTAAAGTTATTTATGAAGGTTTGCTTTTTTCGCGGATGCCGCACACTTTGTATCTTGACAAAAACGCAGAATCAAGTATCATAGAATTAAGCTAAATTAATTACACTTATGAACTTAGAATAATTTAATAATTTAGTTAAAACAAAATACAATCTATGAGGATGAAAGGAACTAAAACAATGGCTGAGATCTTCACGGGTATCCCTCAGATACGATACGAAGGGCCCGCAAGTAAAAATGCGCTTGCGTTTAAATTCTACGATGCTGACCGCGTCGTGCTCGGAAAACCCATGCGCGAGCACCTGCCGTTTTCAATGGCATGGTGGCACAACCTCTGCAATGCCGGAAAGGATATTTTCGGCGATCCGACGGCTGACAAGAGCTTCGGCGCGAAAAAAGATACCATGGCGCACGCGCGGGCGAAGGTGGACGCAGGGTTCGAATTCATGCAGAAAGTCGGCATTCGCTACTTCTGTTTCCACGATAACGACCTCGTGCCGGAAGCGGACGATATCAACGAAACCTATCGCCGCCTCGACGAGATTTCCGGCTATATCCTCGACAAGATGAAGGCGACGGGAATTCAGTGCCTTTGGGGCACGGCGAATATGTTCAACAACCCGCGGTTCATGAACGGCGCGGGCAGTTCCAACTCCGCGGAAGTGTTCTGCTTCGCCGCGGCGCAGATCAAGAAAGCGCTCGAGCTCACCGTCAAGTTCGGCGGGCGCGGATACGTCTTCTGGGGCGGCCGCGAGGGATATGAAACGCTCCTGAACACCGATATGAAGCAGGAGCAGGACCACATTGCCCGGCTCATGAAGATGGCGGTCGCCTACGGCCGCAGCATCGGCTTCAAGGGCGACTTCTACATCGAACCAAAACCCAAGGAACCCATGAAGCACCAGTACGACTACGACGCGGCGACCGCGATCGGCTTCCTCCGCGCCTACGGCCTGGACAAGGACTTCAAGCTCAACGTCGAGGCGAACCACGCGACGCTCGCGGGGCATACCTTCCAGCACGACCTCCGAGTAAGCCGCATCAACGGCATGCTCGGCAGTATCGACGCGAACCAGGGCGATCTGCTTTTGGGCTGGGATACGGATGAATTCCCCTTCAACGTATACGAAGCGACGATGTGCATGTATGAAGTGCTCAAAGCGGGCGGTATCTCCGGCGGATTGAACTTTGACGCGAAGAACCGCCGCCCGAGCTATACCTACGAAGATATGTTCCACGGGTTCATACTCGGCATGGATACCTTCGCGCTGGGGCTCATCAAAGCGGCGGAAATCATCGAGGACGGGCGGATCGACGCGTTCGTCAGAGACCGCTACGCGAGTTACAAGGAAGGCATCGGCGCGTGCATCGACAGCGGCGAAGCGACGCTGGAAGAATGCGCGGCCAAGGCGCTCGCGGCAAAAGAGCCCGCGCTGCCCGGCAGCGGCAGGCAGGAATATCTCGAGAGCATCGTCAACGGCGTGCTTTTTGGCTGATTTCAGCCCACATACCAGGGCGGCGGTGACGCCGCCCCGATTTTTACGAGGTGACAACATGTATTACATCGGCGTGGACCTTGGCACATCGGCGCTCAAAACCCTCCTTATGGACGGCGACGGGGCGGTACTGAACATCGAAAGCCGCGAATACCCGCTGGAGTTTCCGCACCCCGGCTGGTCCCAGCAGAAGCCCGAGGACTGGAAGAAGGCGGTGTTCGCCTGCATTCCCGAACTGATCCGCGGCATCGACCGCAGCAAGGTCGCCGGCATCGGCGTCGGCGGGCAGATGCACGGCCTCGTCGTGCTGGATGAAAAAGACGCAGTCATCCGACCCGCGATTCTCTGGAACGACGGGCGCACCGCGAAGGAGACCGACTGGCTCAATAACGAGATCGGCAAGGACAAGCTCTCCGAATGGACGGGCAACATCGCCTTTGCCGGATTCACCGCGCCGAAACTGCTCTGGATGCGGAATAACGAGCCGGAAAACTTTAAAAAGATCGCAAAGATCATGCTGCCGAAGGATTATATCGCGTATCTTATGACGGGCGTACACAGCACGGATTATTCCGACGCCTCCGGCATGCTGCTTCTGGACGTGAAAAACCGCCGCTGGTCCAAACCGATGCTGGAGCTCTGTGGCATTACGGAAGCGCAGATGCCGAAGCTCTTCGAGAGCTTTGAGGCGGTTGGCACGCTCCTGCCGGACGTCGCGAAGGCGCTGGGGCTGCCGGAGACGGTAAAGGTCTGCGCGGGCGCGGGGGACAACGCCGCCGCCGCGGTCGGCACGGGCACGGTCGGCGAGGCGCGCTGCAACATCTCCGTCGGCACCTCCGGCACCGTGTTTATCTCGAACTGCGCGTTTACCGTGGACAGCCATAACGCGCTGCATTCGTTCGCGCACGCGGACGGGAACTACCACCTCATGGGCTGTATGCTCTCCGCGGGCTCGTGCAGCAAATGGTGGATGGAGGACATCCTCGACAGCAAGGATTATAATGGGCTGGAGTCCCCGATTACGGACGACAGGCTCGGCGCGAACCATGTGTTTTTCCTGCCGTACCTGATGGGCGAGCGTTCGCCGCACAACGATCCCGCCGCGCGCGGCACGTTCATCGGCATGACGATGGACACCACCCGCGCGGACATGACGCAGGCGGTGCTGGAGGGCGTCGCGTTCGCGATCCGCGATTCGGTCGAGGTCGCAAAGGCGCAGGGGATCAAGATCGACCGCAGCAAGATCTGCGGCGGGGGAGCCAAGAGCAAGCTCTGGAAAAAGATGTTCGCCAACATCCTGAATATGGAGATCGACACGATCAGTTCCGAAGAAGGCCCCGGCCTCGGCGGCGCGATGCTCGCGGCGGTCGCCTGCGGCGAATACGCCTCCGTCGAGGAGATCGCGGCAAAGATGGTGCACGTCAACGGCACGGTCAGACCCGACCCCGAAATCGCCGCGCGGTACGAGGCGCAGTATCAGAAGTTCGTGAAGATTTACCCGGCCCTCAAGGCGCTCTTCCCGCAGATCGGGTAAACTTTTTCGCGCCGGGCACAGTCGCCGCCCGGTAAAAAAATAACGTCCGGTTCCGTTTTCCGGGGCCGGGCGTTTGTGCATTTACGCCGGTTTCGTGTTATAATACGCCCAATGGCAATCAAAGGAGATATGATCATGGCGGACGTGCAGCGGGCGATTCGGTCTCTTCAAAAACGGGGATTCACGGCGCGGTATTTCGAAACCGCGAAGGAAGCGGCGGACTATCTCGATTCGAGCATCACGGGCAAAACCGTCGGCATCGGCGGGAGCGTAACCATCCAGCAGATGGGGCTGTATGACCGGCTCGCGGCGCACAACACCGTTTACTGGCACTGGGTGACCAACGACGTGGAGACGAGGGTCAACGCCGCAAACGCGGAGGTGTACCTCACTTCCGCCAACGCCATCGCGGAGACGGGGGAGATCGTCAACATCGACGGCACGGGCAACCGCGTCGCGGCGACGATGTATAACCGCGGGCGGGTCGTGTTCGTCGCGGGGGTCAATAAGCTCGCGCCGGATTACGAGAGCGCGGTGTACCGCGCGCGCAACGTCGCCTCCCCGCTCAACGCGAAGCGGATCGGGTTTCAGACGCCCTGCGCGGTGGCAAAAGAAATGAAGTGCTACGACTGCGCGCATAAAGACCGCATCTGCAGCGCGATCGTGTCGATCGTCTGGCCGATGCGGGGGGTGAAGGAGACGGAGGTTGTGTTGGTGGGGGAAGAGTTGGGGTATTGACCTTTTTGAATAGTGATACTAGAAAGCCTCCCGCAGTGTTGTGGGAGGTTTATTTGATAACATTTTCACCCAATTTATCTCGCTTGATTTTGGGATCTGGTTATTTAATTCTGGAGAGAAATAATAATTCTTGGGTTACTACTCGTAAATCTTGAACAATTTTATCAATGTCCTCTCGATGTGCGATATATCTACGGCTATGCGCAGATAGATCGCCGACTAATTTTAGTTTTGGCAATGCTTGTTTTGTATTTCGAGTCAAATTCCACGCTGTCTCATTAAGAAGATTTACAATGAGATCACTTAAAAATAGAAACTCTCCATTTTTATCTTTTATCTTATCTGCTAATCTATGGATTGGCTACACTAAACTGTACAGAAAAGATAAGGTAGTGGTATTCTCTTGAAGATGAAAGAGAGGGAAAAACCATGACCGAAAAACGAGCAAGAAGAACGTTTAGTGAAGAGCAAAAGAAGCAA
>JAEWUO010000036.1 GCA_023459335.1 Bacillota bacterium | reverse complement strand
ACTTGGCGCGCCTGCAGGGATTCGAACCCGGGACCTACGGCTTAGAAGGCCGTTGCTCTATCCTGCTGAGCTACAGGCGCAGGAAGCGAGTTCCGAAGATTAATTATAGCGGCGGGGTGGGCTTATGTCAATCAAAATTGACAAAAAGCCAAGCGTTTTTCTTGCCGCCGGTCGACCGGATTTCTTTGTTTCAAAGTAGAATCAGGCATTCTTTCCGCAGCAGGCTTTGAACTTTTTCCCGCTTCCGCAAGGGCAGGGATCGTTTCGGCCGATCTTTGCCTCGCGCACGAAGATATTGCTTTTGCGGTATTCCTTCGCGATCTCTTTCCGTTTCTCTTCGTTTAAAATCGGCTCCCATTCCTTGAGCGTATAAAGCCAGTTCGCTTTCGCTTTGTGCATATTGAAATAGAGCTTCTCAAAGTCGATATCGAGTTTCAGCGCGGCGTCCGCACCGGTTTTTTCAAGATTGACTTCTTTTTTCAGGCTCGTGTTGACGCCGTCCAGAAATCCTGCGAACTCCGCGGCGGTCATGCCGAAGCGGTCGCAGAGCTCCGCGAACGTGCCGGTCAGCTTCCCCGTATTCTCCGTCAGAATCGCGCGGTAAGCTTCCGTTTCCTTTGCGAAATATGCGTCCCAGAAGGCGTCGTGTTCCGCCTGCTGCCGTTCCGTCTCCACCAATTGTTTCCATTCTTCATACGGTTTCATTTGTTTTGTTCTCCCTGTTCATTGTTTCTCTTCTATATGAATTATCGAGTCAAATGGAACGTTATCGTTTGTTTGACTCTCACTTTTAATCGTTTCTTTTATATTATTGTTCCATAATAGCTTCGCGCCTTCGCCCGTATCGGAATAGTATCGGGGGCGGAAGCCGTTTTGTTCGAACCCGAGCGAAGCGTAGAGCCGCTGTGCTACGAGGTTCCCCTCGCGCACCTCAAGCGTCATTTTCTCCGCGCCGCGCTGTGCGGCATGCTCCATCATTGCAATCATCAGACGTCTGCCCCGCCCCTGCTTTCGGTACTCAGGCAGGATGGCGACGTTGGTCACGTGCGCTTCCTCAAAGAGCAGCCACATGCCGCCGTATCCGCAGATCACGCCGTCCGCTTCCATGACGAGATAATGCGCAACGTCGTTTCTTAATTCGCCAAGCAGCGCAAGCCGCGACCAGGGCGAGCGGAAACACGCGCACTCGATCTCGTGTACGCAATCGACGTCTTTTCGCTCCATCGGACGGATCCATTCCGTCACTGCCCCTTCGTCTCCTCAGTCGCTCTCTTTTTCATTCGTTCCGCCTGCGAAGCCCGCAGATAGACCGGTTCCGCTTCTTCCCGCGCCGTATCGAGCCGCGCAAGCGCGGCCTTCCCAACCCATACTGCGCGAGGATATGTTTTTTCTCCCGCGTGCGCGTCGCCTGCAAACAACGCACCGGCGGGAACTCGCGCTAAAAACGCCTCGATCTCCACCGCGCATGGCGCAATCAACGTCTTTTCCGCCTGGTACAGCGCGGCGTACGCGTTTTTATTGCGTGCGTCGATCATTGCGCAGACGGGTTTCTCCCGTTCTCCGGTCGATTCGGCCAGCGCGGTCAGCGAGTCGATCGGTATGACGCGTTTCCCCGTCGCGAACGCAAGCGCGTTGACGAGGCTTACGCCGATGCGTACGCCCGTAAACGAACCGGGCCCGACGTCTACCGCGAATAGATCGATCTGCGAAATATGCGCGCCGCACGATTCCATAAGGCCGTCGATCATCGGCATTACCGTTTCCGCGTGCTTCTTCCCCGGATCGGCTTCCCGCTCGCAAACCAGCGCGCCGTCATGATAAAGAGCGGCGGTGGCGAGCGCGGATGACGTATCGATCGCAAGCAGCATCACAGTGCGTTCACCACGCTTTCGTAGCGTTCTCCAACGGGCGTAAGCGTAATCGTTCGCGCTTCGTCTCCGCTACCGTCGATCGAGATTTCCAGCCGCTCGTTCGGCAGCGCCTCCGGTACGCGTTCCGCCCACTCCAGCACGAGCAAGGAGTTTTGAGCAAGATATTCCTCAAATCCGGCAGCAAACAGCTCCTCCGCATCCGTAAGGCGGTACGCGTCGATGTGGACGATGCGCGGTTCGGTCGGATATTCGTGAACAATCGTAAAGGTCGGGGAGCGAACCTCGTTCGTTCCCGCTTCCTCGCCCATGCCGCGCACGAGCGCGGTTTTGCCCGCACCGAGCTCGCCATAGAGCGCGACGAACGACGGAACCGGCAGCAGCCGCAAAAGGCTCCGTCCAAGGTTCTCGGTATCGCGTTCGGTTTGGCAGACGATGGTCTTCAAGCGATTCCCCCGGGTTCAGTCGTAGATGCCCTGTTCCAGCAATTCTCGCGCGAAGCTGCCGAAGCGGTCCTCATTGATTGCGCGTCGCATATCCTCCATGAGACGAAGCGTAAAGCGAAGGTTGTGCATAGTCAGCAGCTGCGCGCCCAGAATTTCCTTCTCTTTGACCAGATGGCGCAGATACGCGCGGGTAAAATTCTTGCAGCAGTAGCAGTCGCATCCCTCTTCCAGCGGCGAAAAATCGTGTTCGTATTTCGCGTTTTTCAGCGTCATCCGCCCGTGCCGCGTGAGCGCCATGCCGTTTCTGCCTGCGCGCGTCTGCAGGACGCAGTCGAACATGTCCACCCCGCGCAGCACGCCTTCCAGCAGACAGTCCGGGCTGCCGACGCCCATGAGATACCGCGGTTTCTCCGCCGGCATATAAGGCATCAATGTTTCGAGCATTTCGTACATCACGTGCTTCGGTTCGCCAACGCTCAATCCGCCGATGCCGAATCCGGGGAAGCCCATGCCGGTAATCGTTTCCGCACTCCGGATGCGAAGGTCGGCGAACATGCCGCCCTGCACGATGCCAAACAGCGCCTGATCCTCGCGCGTGTGCGCCGCCTTGCAGCGCTCCGCCCAGCGGTGCGTGCGTTCCATCGCGCTGACGGTGTAGGAATAATCTGATGGAAACGGCGCGCATTCGTCGAAACACATCGCGATATCCGCGCCGAGTGACTGTTCGATCTCCATGACCGATTCCGGCGTGAAAAAGTGCTTGCTCCCGTCGATGTGCGAGCGGAACAACACGCCGTCTTCCTGAATATCGTTGATCTTCGCGAGCGAAAACACCTGAAACCCGCCGCTGTCGGTCAGGATCGGCCTGTCCCAATTCATGAAACGGTGCAGGCCGCCCGCCTCCTCCACGAGTTTATGCCCGGGGCGGAGATAAAGATGGTAGGTGTTCCCCAGTATGATGTTCGCGCTGACGTCTAAAAGGTCACGCGGGGTCATCGCCTTGACCGTCGCCTGCGTGCCGACGGGCATATAAACGGGTGTTTCGATCTCCCCATGCGGCGTATGCAAAACGCCGCAGCGCGCGCCGCTCTGCCCGCAGATATGCGTTATTTCAAATGTAAACGGGTATGCCATCGCTTCCCCCTTAAACCTACAGGATCAACATCGCGTCGCCAAAGCTGAAAAACCGGTACCGTTCGGCGATCGCGTGTTCGTAGCATCGCAGCGCTTCCTCCCGCCCCATGAATGCGGAGACGAGCATGAGCAGCGTGGATTCCGGCAGATGAAAGTTTGTAATCAGTGCGTCCACCGCCCGAAAACGGTAACCGGGCGTAATGTAGATCCCCGTCCAGCCTTTGCCCGCACGGATTACGCCGTTTCCATCGGCGAGGCTCTCCAGTGTCCGGCAGCTCGTCGTGCCGACGGCGACGATACGCCCGCCTCTTTTCCGCGCGGCGTTGACTCGCTCGGCCGCGTCGGAGGATACTTCGTAATATTCCTCGTGCATCACGTGGTCTTCGATATTTGCTTCCGAAACGGGACGGAATGTGCCGAGGCCAACATGCAGCAGAATATCGACGATATCCGTTCCGCCTGCCGCAATCTTTCCGAGCAGCTCGTCGGTAAAGTGCAGTCCCGCGGTTGGCGCCGCCGCTGAACCGTTCGTCCGCGCGTATACCGTCTGGTATCTGTTTTTGTCTTTCAGCCGCTCCGTAATATAGGGCGGCAGCGGCATCTGTCCCGCGCGGTCGAGCACTTCTTCGAAGATCCCGTCGTAGATCAGTTCGACGTGCTTTCCGCCCTCCGCTTCCGTGTCCGCGAGCACGCGGACGCCAAGTTCTTCGTTGACCCGGTATTCCCGTCCGGGCAACGCCCTTCTCGCGGGGCGCGCGAGGCACTCCCAGGTTTTTTCGCCGATCCTTTTTAGAAGAAGAAACTCCATATTCCCGCCGGTGTCGCTGCGCCTCGCAAAGAGGCGAGCGGGTAAAACGCGGGTGTTATTTCGAACCAGCACGTCGTTTGGCATGAGAAAACGCGTGATATCGGAAAACACGGTGTCCTGTATCCGCCCGTTCGCGCGGTTATAGACCAGCAGACGGGAAGCGGACCGGTCCGCGATCGGCGTCTGCGCGATCAGTTCTTTGGGAAGGTGGTATGTAAAGTCGCTGGTTTGCATGGTCTCTGCTTTCTCGTGCGCACTAAACGGGCGCATATCCCGGCGGTTCCGCCGACCGATGTATTATAACGGAAAGCACCCGTTTATGCAAGTTTCGGCAATGTCTGCGTTTTGTATATTCTTTACAGTTCCGCATAGACTCCTTGATTTTGCTTGATGATCGAACGAACGTTATTTTACTCAGATTTGATCTTATCGATATTTTGATCAAACAATGCCCGGTTATGCTTATCGCATGAAAAAGAATGAAAAAGGAGAAACGTTAATGATGAAGAAAGTTCTTACCATGCTCGTCGCGCTGACCATGATCGTCGGCCTCGCGGCCTGCGCCAGCACCCCCGCCGCCCCGGCAGCGACAGAAGCCCCCGCCGCGGCTGCAACAGAAGCTCCCGCCGACCCGACCGCGGAACCAACCGCCGCCCCTTTCGACAAGGACATCGTGGTCGTCTCCCGTGAAGACGGCAGCGGCACGCGCGGCGCGTTCATCGAACTCGTCGGCGTAGAGCAAAAAGATGCGGACGGCAAAAAGGTAGATTACACCACGCTCGACGCCGAAATCGTCAACAGCACCTCCGTCGTCATCGAAACCGTTGCGGGCAACGACGCCGCCATCGGCTATATCTCCCTCGGCTCACTGAACGACACTGTAAAGGCACTCCAGATTGACGGCGCGGATGCGACCGTTGCGAACATCAAAGCCGGAACGTACAAAGTTGCCCGTCCGTTCAACATCGTCACCAAAGGCGAACTGAGCGAAGCGGCGCAGGCGTTTTACGACTTCATCCTCAGCGCAGAAGGCCAGGCTGTGATCCAGGATAACAAGTATATCCCCAGCGTGGACAACGCAGCCGCGTTTGCCGGCAGCAGCGTCGCGGGCAAGGTCGTCGTGGCCGGCAGCTCCTCCGTCACCCCGGTTATGGAGAAACTGAAGGAAGCCTACATAGCGATCAACCCCAACGCGGATATCGAGATCCAGATGAGCGACTCCAGCACCGGCGTCAAGATGGCCATCGAAGGCAACTGCGACATCGGCATGGCATCCCGCGAACTCAAGGACAGCGAGCTTGCCGAAGGCGTGACTCCGACCGTCATCGCGATCGACGGTATCGCGATCATCGTCAATACAGCCAACCCCGTGATGGGTCTTACCACCGAGCAGGTCCGTCAGATCTACGTTGGCGAAACGATCAACTGGATGGATGTTCAATAACAATCTGTAGCTACATGGAGCGACTTGGATGAAAGACACAAACTCCCTGACGCGTGAAACCGCCGCGGGAAGAAATAACCAAGTACGCGAGGGCGCGGCGAGAATCTTATTTCTCGCCGCTGCCTGCGTCAGTATCCTCGCGGTTTTACTTATAACGTTTTACCTTTTGATCAGCGGCGTGCCCGCCATGGCGAAGATCGGTGTGTTTAAGTTCCTGTTCGGAACGGTCTGGCGGCCAAGCAGCGACATTTACGGCATCCTGCCCATGATCCTCGGCAGCTTCTATGTGACATTCGGCGCGCTGGTGCTCGGGGTTCCGGTCGGTCTTCTGACGGCGGTTTTCCTCTCGCGTTTTGCTTCCAGGCGTCTGGTGAACATATTAAAACCCGCCGTACAGCTTCTGGCGGGCATCCCTTCCGTCGTTTATGGTTTCTTTGGGCTCGTGGTCATCGTTCCGCTGCTCGGCGGGCGCGGCAGCATGCTCGCAGCCAGCGTCGTGCTGGCAATCATGATTCTGCCGACGATCATCACGGTATCGGAGAGCTCGCTCAACGCGGTGGAGTCCTCTTATTATGAAGGCGCGCTCGCGCTGGGCGCAACGCACGAACGCGCGGTGTTCAGCGTCGTCCTTCCCGCGGCGAAGAGCGGAGTCACCGCCGCCATCATCCTCGGCGTCGGCCGCGCAATCGGCGAAGCGATGGCCGTTATCATGGTGGCCGGCAACCAGCCTCGTATGCCGCAGGGCATCCTCAAGGGGTTAAGAACCCTGACGACGAACATCGTCATGGAGATGGGGTATTCCGCAGACCTGCACCGCGAGGCGCTGATTGCGACGGCGGTCGTACTATTCGCCTTCATCCTGATCATTAACTTTCTCTTTTCTCTCACAAATCGGAGGAAAAAGTCATGAAATTACAGAAAATATCCGCAGTCTTCCTCCGTTTCGCGGTCATACTGGCGACAATCGTCACGATCGGCGCGCTGCTGTTCGTCGTCGGGTACATCCTCTACAAGGGCGTTCCCAACCTCTCCTGGAAGCTCTTTGAATGGCGTTACAACACGACCAATCTTTCGCTGCTGCCCGCGCTGCTCAATACGATCCTGCTGACCGGGCTCGCCCTGCTCATCGCGGTGCCGCTCGGCGTGTTCGCCGCGATCTACCTCGTGGAATACGCGCGTCGCGGCAGCAAGCTCGTCAGCGTCATCCGTATGAACGCTGAAACGCTGGCCGGCATTCCTTCCATCGTCTACGGTCTGTTCGGCATGCTGTTTTTTGTCACCGCGCTGAAATTCGGCTTTTCCATGCTCTCCGGCGCGCTGACCATCGCCATCATGATCCTGCCGATCATCCTGCGTACGTCCGAAGAGGCGCTCTTAAGCGTTCCGGACAGCTACCGCGAGGGCAGTTTCGGCCTCGGCGCCGGCAGGCTCCGCACGGTATTTCGCGTGGTGCTGCCCGACGCGGTTCCGGGTATCCTCGCCGGGGTCATCCTCGGAATCGGACGCACTGTCGGCGAAACTGCCGCTCTGCTTTATACGGCGGGTACTTCCTCCGATACGGTCTCCGGCATTATGGATTCTGCACGCACGCTGTCCGTCCATATGTACGCGCTCTCTCAGGAGGGTCTCTATATCAAGCAGACCTACGCGACCGCCGTCGTGCTGCTCGTTATCGTGGTCGGCATCAACGCGCTTTCCGCGGCGCTCGCAAAACGTGTCAGCAGGCGCAAAATTTGATGCGAACCGATGCTAATTCGGGCGTGGACCGCCCATAAAGGAACAGGATATGAACAAGTTTGACATCTCAAATCTGGATTTGTACTACGGCCAGCTGCAGGCGCTGAAAAACGTGGAACTGCAGGTTCCCGCGCGCCAGATCACGGCGTTCATCGGCCCGAGCGGATGCGGTAAGAGCACGCTTCTTCGAACGCTCAACCGCATGAACGATCTCGTGGAAGGCTGCCGTATCACCGGAAAGGTGCTTCTCGACGGGCAGGATATCTATAACGGCGGAATGGACACCACGATGCTCCGAAAGCGCGTCGGCATGGTGTTTCAAAAGCCGAACCCGTTCCCGATGAGCATCTACGACAACGTCGCGTTCGGCCCGCGTACGCACGGTGTGCGCGGCAAGGCGCGTCTCGACGACGTCGTAGAGCGTTCGCTGCGCGACGCGGCGATCTGGGACGAGCTGAAAGACCGCCTGAAAAAGGACGCGCTCGGCCTCAGCGGCGGGCAGCAGCAGAGGCTCTGCATCGCGCGCGCGCTCGCCGTGGAGCCGGAAGTAGTCCTCATGGACGAGCCGACCAGCGCGCTCGACCCGATTTCGACGAGCCGGATCGAGGACCTTTGCGTGACGTTGCGGCAAAAATATACTATAATCATCGTAACGCACAATATGCAGCAGGCAGCGCGCATCTCCGACAACACAGCGTTTTTTCTGCTCGGCGAAATCATCGAATACGGCAACACGGAAAAATTGTTCAGCATTCCGCGCGATAAACGCACGGAAGATTACATTACGGGGAGGTTCGGTTAATGCGAATCACATTTGAAGAACAGCTGCGCCTCTTGAATCAGGAATTGCTCGAGATGGGCGCTCTGATCGAACACGCAATCCAGTCCGCCAGCGAAGCGCTGATCAAACAGGACGTCGAAGCGGCGAATATCGCCATCACGTTCGATCGCGAGGTCGACCTGAAAGAGCGCGACATCGAATCGCTCTGCCTGAAGCTCCTGCTGCAGCAGCAGCCGGTGGCGAAAGATCTTCGCCTCATCTCGGCGGCGCTCAAGATGATTACGGACATGGAGCGTATCGGCGATCAGGCCTCGGACATCTCCGGCATTGTGATCTATCTTGCCGGAAAACCGTATATCAAATCGCTTGAGCATCTGCCGCAGATGGCGGAAGCATCGATCCGCATGGTATTCGGCAGCATCGACGCGTTCATCAACAAGGATCTGACGCTTGCACGCGAAATCATAGAAATGGACGACGTGATCGACGATTTGTTCGACACCATCAAAGGCGAGTTGATCGACCTGATCGCCCGAAATCCGGAAAACGGCGAGCAGGCGGTCGATCTGCTGATGATCGCCAAATACTTTGAGCGGATCGGCGATCACGCGCAAAATATCGCCGAATGGGCTGAGTTTTCCATTACCGGCGTGCATAAGGGAGCGGAATTATGATTTATTATGTAGAGGACGACGCGAATATTCGCGAACTGGTGGTCTACACGCTGAATCAAACCGGCCTTGCGGCAAAAGGGTTTCCCGACGCCGCGGCGTTCTTCGCCGCCTCCGCGGAAGAAAAACCTACCCTGATTCTTTTAGACATCATGCTGCCGGGCGAAGACGGCCTCTCGATCCTGCGAAAGGTTCGGGCAAGCGCAGGCACGACGTCGATCCCCGTGATGATGATCACCGCAAAGTCGACGGAATTTGACAAAGTGTCCGGTCTCGATCTCGGCGCGGATGATTACATCGCCAAACCCTTCGGCATGGCGGAACTCGTCGCGCGCGTCAAAGCGCTCCTTCGCAGAAGCGGTATGAAGACAAGCGCGGAACGGCTCGCGCACGGCGATCTGGTCGTGGACATCGCCAAGCACACCGTATCCGCCGGCAATCAGAACGTGATCCTGACCTATAAGGAATTTGCGCTTCTGGCGTGCCTGATGGAAAACGCCGGCCGCGCGTTTACGCGGGAACAGCTTCTGGAAACCGTCTGGGGTTACGATTACGAGGGCGGCACACGTACGGTCGACGTGCATGTTCAAACCCTGCGCACGAAACTCGGCGACTGCGGCAAATTCGTTGAAACCGTGCGCGGCGTTGGCTACCGGTTCGGTGAATGAAACCGTATCCGCCATTTTTTCCGAACGGCAAATCATCACGGGGGCGTGACGAATGAAACGACGCATTTTTTGGAATATCTTCCTCTCTTCGCTGATTGCGGCGCTGCTGTTTGGCGGCGTCATCCTGCTGATGCAATACCGCAACTATGAAAGCCTGGTGTTTTCCAGGCTCTCCGCGGAATGCGAGTATGTGGAGTCCGGCCTGCTCTCCGCGGCCGACGAAACCGCCTACTTGACCAACCTGCCTAGAAAAGACCGTCTGACGCTGATTGGTACCGACGGCACCGTGCTCTTTGACACCGCGAAAGCCGCGTCGCTTCTGGAAAACCATGCGGACCGGCCGGAAATCGTCGCGGCGCAGAACACAGGCGAAGGTACCAGTTCGCGGTTTTCCGATACGCAGCTGGTTCGTAACTTTTACTATGCGACCCGACTGCCGGACGGACGAATCCTCCGCATCGCAACAAGCCAGCAAAGCGTAATCAGCCTGATCGGCGCCATGGTTCCGACGTTGCTGCTGGTCCTCGTCGCGATCACCGTCATCTCCATATTTTTTGCGCGATACGCGGCAAAAACAATCGTTCAGCCAATCAACGCCCTTGATCTGGATAACCCGCTTGGCAACGTCACATACGACGAGCTTGCGCCGCTTTTAACCGGCATGGAACGCCAGCGCCGCGAGATCGCCAGCCGCATGTCGGCGCTCTCGGAAAAGCAGCGCGAATTTGCGGCGGTTACGGAAAACATGCGCGAAGGGTTTATCCTGCTCGACGCAAACGACCGCATGCTCGCCATCAACGGCAGCGCGGCCCATATCTTCGGCGCCGACGTAAAAAGCGTCAAAGGCGCTCATGTGCTGATGCTCAACCGCAGCGTCGCGCTGCAGCAGGCGCTTGAACAGTCGAAAAAAGACGGCGCGGGACAATCGACGCTGATTCGCGGCGCAAACACGTATCAGGTGCTGGCAAGCACCGTCATGGACGCGGAAACGCCTGCCGGCACCGTGATCCTGATTCTCGATATCACCGACCGCATCGCCGCGGAGCAAATGCGACGTGAATTCTCCGCGAACGTTTCGCATGAGCTGAAAACGCCGCTGACTTCGATCTTGGGTTATGCGGAGATTATGCGCGACGGGGTCGCGAAAGCCGAAGACACGCGCCGGTTCGCCGGGAAGATTTTCACGGAAGCGGCGCAGCTCATGTCGCTGATCGAGGATATCATCCGCCTTTCTCAGCTGGATGAAAAAACGTCCCTGCCGGATCTGGTCCCCGTAGACCTCAAGGCAATCTGCGAGGACGTATGTCAGCGTCTGCAGCCGCAGGCTGAAAAAGCGGGCGTCACGCTGAACGTCAGCTGCGAAAACGCGAGCGTACAAGGAATTCCAAAGATACTCGAAGAGATCGTGCTCAACCTCGTCGATAACGCGATCAAATATAACACCTCGAACGGCAGCGTCGGCGTAACGTTACGGCCGGTCGACCGTTCTGTCGAACTGCGCGTTTCGGATACCGGAATCGGTATCTCGGATGAGCACATCTCCCGCGTGTTCGAGCGTTTTTACCGTGTGGACCGCAGCAGAAACAAGCAGATCGTCGGAACCGGCCTCGGCCTCTCCATTGTCAAACACTCCGCGGAAACGCTGGGGGCTACGGTCCGGCTCGACAGCAAACTTGGCATCGGCACGACAGTCACGGTTCTCTTCCCCGTGCTGGAACAATAAAAAACGCGCGTCCGCGCGTAAAGTTCATCCAATATGGCGTCCGGTTAGCCGGACGCCGTTTCTTAATTCTAAATCGTATGCATCTATCCGCGCGTCTGCCGATCCGGCCGTTATCCGGTCATCCGGGCGCTTTTGCTTCCTCCGGCATCCAGTAACCGACGCCGATTTCCGTACGGATATAGACGGGTGCGGCGGGGTTCTTTTCGATCTTGCGCCGGATATTCGCCATATTGACGCGCAGCACCTGATGATCCTGCGCGCCGATCGGTCCCCAGATTTGCTTCATAATATGATCGTAGGTCAGCACCCTGCCCGCATTTCGGCTCATGAGCTCGATGATTCGGTATTCGATCTGTGTCAGATGCACGTCCTCTCCGTCGAGAAACACTCTGTGTTTTTCATAATCTACCGTAAGAATACCGGCTTGGAATTTCTTTTCGCAGCCGTCATTCCGCGACTCTTCTCGTGTTTTTGCGTGCCGCAGCGCTGTTTTTACGCGCGCGAGCAGCTCTCCCGTCGAAAAAGGTTTTGTAATATAATCGTCCGCGCCGAGATCAAACGCGCTGATTTTGTCCCGTTCGTGCGTACGCGCGGAAACGATGAGGATCGGAACGTCCGACCATTCGCGCACCGAGGCGATCACCCGCTGCCCGTCGATATCCGGAAGCCCCAAATCGAGTATCACCGCATCCGGGCAATGCGAGGAAACCATCATCAGCGCTTCCTTGCCGTTGACGGCTTTTTCCACTTCATATCCATTGGCCGCGAGAATCGCGCCGATAAAGCCGCTGATCCCCGGCTCATCTTCCACTACGAGAATGCGAGCGGCGCCGTTCATGCGTCTTCCTCCATAGGGAGCAGGATCGACGCGCAGAATCCGCCCGACCTGCGGTTTTCCAGCCGCAGGCTTCCGCCGTGCGCTGCCGCGATTGCGGCGCACACAGACAGCCCGATCCCGCTGGTCCTGGCGGAATCTCCGGCAGGCTCCCAGATCTCGCCTTTCTTCCCGGTCTGCCGGCGCAGCATCTCCCTGTCCATACCGCATCCGTCGTCGAGCACGCTGATTTTTAATTGTTTCTCTTCGCGTTCAGCGACCACCTGCGCGCCGGTAGCGTCTGAGGCGTGCTGCGCAGCGTTTTGCAGCAGATTAAGCAGCACCTGCTCGATCAGAAGCGCATCCATCGGGCAGATCAGCAGTTCCTTCGGAACGCTGACTTCGACCAAAAACGCAGGAAACCGGGCGCGCGCTTTCTCGGCTGCAGCGGCGATGATTTCTTCCGCCAATTCCGGCGTCTTTACGATCTTCGCGCCTTTCTCGCCGGAAATCCGCGTGATGGACAGCAAATTTTCCATCATGCGCCGCAGCCACTGCGCTTCTTTTTCGATTGTGCGGTGCAGTTCCGCGCGCTGTTCTTTCTTCAGCGTCTTCCCGCTTTCGATCAACGCCGCATTCGCGCCGATAATCGATGTCAGCGGCGTGCGAAAATCATGCGAAATCGCGCGGAGCAGATCGCCGCGCAGTTTCTCTTTCTCCGTTTCCACATGGGCCCGTTCCTGCCGTTTCATCCTTGTAGTCAGCGCGCTGGTCGCCATGGAAACCGTAAACAGTGCAACCATCGTAATCGGGTATCCCGGTAAAGAAAAGTTAAATGCGAAATACGGATAGGTGAAAAAATAATTCACGGTCAGCACGCCGTAAAGGGACGCGGCAAGGCCATAATAATATCCTTCCGTCATACGGGAAATTAAAAATACCGCGAGAATGAAGAGCATGGAAACATACGCGTCGCTGTGCTGCACATCGTCCAGATGGTCCAGCAGCAGGCTGAGGCCTGTCACGGCGGAAAGGATTCCAATCGTGATGATAATGTTTTTTACCGCGCGTTTGATCTTTTGGTTCATTCCATACGCACGCTCCAGTTTCATCTGCGAATTCCTTCGAGTATTCTATCACAACGGTTCGCGCTTGAATACAGCGACACCGCCGAACCGGAAGGGCCGACGGTGTCCGCAATGCCGTAATTTGTATGGATCGATTATTTCTTTTTCTTTTTCTTGTCGACGGCTTCCATCAACCAGTATATGAGTCCGCAGACGACGACGATTCCAATAAAGGTTGCTGCCAGTGCCATATAACGTCCTCCCGTATTTTCTTTATCTGCATGGTACGTCCGGCGCGCCGTATTTTCAATCGTCCGCGACAGATCTTTATATCGTCTTTATACGTTCGAGCCTTTTTTTATTCCGTCTTAACGCGTAAAATGTATCGCTTCAATGTAGCAGATACAGCGGAAAAATGTAAACCAAATGACAGCTCCGAATCGTCTGAAAAACGTCACAATTTCGGTCTTGACAAATACGCAAAAGAGAGTTAAAACGTGCGTGCAGGCATATAGATGTTTGCGATTTTTTCATGTGAAAGCGAAGTGATGCGAAATGGAGAATTCATCCGAAGACGTGCCTCTCGGGCAAAAACGGGTCGGCGTGACCTATAACCTCAAGCACGCCGAACCAGCCGCCGGCAAAGCGCCGGACGACCAGGCGGAATACGACAGCATGGATACCGTGCTCGCCGTGGTGGCCGCAATTCGCAACCGCGGGCACGAAACCGTGCTGCTGGAGGCGGACGAAGATCTGCCGCAGAAGTTGCTTCAAACGAAACCGGATATCATATTCAACATCGCCGAGGGACGCGGCGGGCGGGCGCGTGAAGCGCAGGTCCCCGCTCTGCTCAACCTCTTTCAAATACCGTTTACAGGCTCGGATGAAACGACGCTTTGCATCGCGCTGGATAAAGCGCTTACAAAGCGTCTTCTTTCTTCCTACCATATCCCTACGCCGCGTTATCGTGTCTATTCGCCGGGTGAGTCCGTGCGCGCATCGGGGCTGCGTTTCCCCGTCATCGTAAAACCGAACGCGGAGGGCTCCAGCAAAGGAATCGCGGACGTCTGCATCGCGAAAGACGCCGCGGAACTGCGTGCGCTCGTTCAAAAAAACAGTTCGCTCTACGGCGGCGCCGTGCTCGCCGAAGAGTTTATCCCCGGCCGTGAATTCACCGTCGGCTTACTTGGCAACGGCGAAACGCTGTCGGTTTTCCCGCCGATGGAGATCGTCTACCACGCCTCGCCGATCGAAGGCTACAACGTCTATAATTACACCGTCAAACAGGAATATAAAAAGTTCGTCACCTACCGCTGCCCCGCCGAGATCCCCGTCGAGATGGAAGGCGAACTTGTCCGCCTCGCGAAAAAAGTTTTTCTTGCGTTGGGGTGCAAGGATTTCGCGCGCATCGATTTCCGCGCGGACGAAGCGGGCCGTATCTACTTCATCGAGATCAATCCGCTGCCAGGGCTCGCGCCGCATTACAGCGATTACCCCATGCTCGCGGAGTTCTGCGGCGTCTCGCACGACGATTTGGTCTTCTCGGTACTGCAGGCCGGCGCAAAACGCGCGGGCGTATCCTTGTAGAAGGCGGTGGGCTACGATGGAACATCGCTGGAACGACTGGAAATGGCAGTACGCCAACCGCATCACAACCGTGGAGCAGCTGAAAAAAGCGCTCCCGCTTTCCGAGCAGGAACGGAGTGAGATCGAAACCTGTCTCGGCGCGTTTCGTATGGCGATCACGCCTTATTATGCGTCACTGATGAATCCCGACGATCCGCACGATCCGATCCGCATGCAGGCGGTTCCGAGCATACTCGAGACGCAGCCTGACAAGAACGATCTTGCCGACCCTCTCGGCGAAACGGCGGACAGCCCCGTACCGCATGTCGTGCACCGCTACCCCGACCGCGTTCTGCTGCTCGTGACGCTGCAGTGCTCCATGTACTGCCGCCACTGTACGCGCCGCAGAGTGGTCGGCGAGGAAGACCGCGCCATCACCGAAGCGGAACTGCAAAAAGCGGTCGGATATATCCGTTCGCATCCGGAGATACGGGACGTGCTTATTTCCGGCGGGGACCCGCTGACCATGAGCACGGCCAAGTTGGAGCATATCATCGCCGAAATTCGGGCAATCGAACATGTGGATATCATCCGTATCGGTACGCGCGTGCCCGTCGTCATGCCAATGCGCATTACAAGCGAACTGACCGGCATGCTGAAAAAATACCACCCGATCTGGATCAACACGCACTTCAACCACCCCAAAGAGCTCACGCCGGAAGCGGCGCGCGCCTGCGCGTCGATCGTGGACGCGGGTATCCCGCTGGGGAATCAGACCGTGTTGTTAAAGGGCGTCAACGACGACGCGGAAACAATGAAGCGGCTTCTGCTGGGACTGGTAAAAATGCGCGTTCGCCCCTATTACCTCTACCAATGCGATCTGAGCTGCGGGATCGGGCATTTCCGTACGCGGGTCGAAGTGGGCGTGGATATCATGCGCCAGCTCACCGGAAACATTTCCGGTTACGCGCTGCCGAAATACGTGATCGACGCGCCGGGCGGCGGCGGAAAAATCCCCGTCGGACATGATTATGTGGTTTCAAAAGACGACCGCGAAGTTATCCTGGAAAACTACCTTGGCAAGCGATATCGTTATCCGCAGCCCGGACAGTGACTGCACCAATTACAGCGGCGGCCTTTCGGCCGCCGTTTTTCGATTTCTATTTCTTTTTCTTCCGAATGGGTTCCGGCTGATCCAGTTTATTCGGCTCATTATCGCGTTTTCGCGCCGCCCGGTCGTGCGAATCCATCACCGCGCCAAGCGCGATGCCCGCGCTCATACCGAGGATCATCCCGAGAATCATATTACCGTAAAAATTCTCGCCCAGCGCGAGCCCGATGGCCAGACCGATGCTCATATAAACTGCGATCCACGAGCTTGCGGGCCGTTCAAGTTCCCAGCGTTCCTGTCCCGCTACGGGGCTTTCAATGCGGTAAAACCCTATTTTCTTCAGGATATGGTTCGAAGCGGCGTTGTCCGTATCCGCCATCGCGCGGATGAAATACACATTTTCCCGCGCAAACGCCCAGGAACAAATCGCCCGTACGGCTTCCTCCGCATACCCGTTGCCGCGATGCGCCGGAAGGATATCGAATCCGAAATCGACACTGCGGTCGGCAGGCTCGCCGTGAAACGCGATCAGGCCGAGTGTTTCTCCGGTCTGCTTCAAGTCGATTCGCCAGCCGGTGTTCCAGAGCGCCTGATCGGGAACCTCCGACACGGCACGCTTCATCTCCGCGAGAGCCGAGCGCAACAGCATATTCGCTTCCTTCTCCTCATAGAGCGCTAACTCTTTCACGCTCATCGGCGTGAGCAGAAGTCGCTTCGTCTTCAGCGGCGTCTGATCGTTGATTCGATAATGTCTCATGTGTCTCACATCCCCTGAATGCCGGTCCTCCTTCCGCTCGCGTCAGCAGAATCGTTATTCGCGTTTTTATTCCAGAAAATCCTTCAGCCGCTTGCTGCGGCTGGGGTGGCGGAGTTTTCGCAGCGCTTTCGCCTCGATCTGGCGGATGCGCTCGCGCGTGACGTTGAATTCCTTACCCACCTCCTCCAGCGTACGCGCTTTCCCGTCGTCCAGGCCGTAGCGCAGGCGGAGCACCTTCGCCTCGCGCTGGGTCAAAGAATTGAGCACGTCCATGAGCTGCTCTTTGAGCAGCGTCACGGCGACCGCTTCCGCCGGCGCGGGCGCGTCGTCGTCCGGAATGAAGTCGCCGAGGTGGGAGTCGTCCTCCTCGCCGATCGGCGTCTCCAGCGAGACCGGCTCCTGCGCAATCTTGATGATCTCACGTACCTTCTCTTCGGAGATGCCCATCTCGCGTGCAATCTCGTCCGGCCGCGGATCGCGCCCGTATTCCTGCACGAGCTGGCGGTTCACGCGGATGAGTTTGTTGATCGTCTCCACCATATGCACGGGGATGCGGATCGTCCGCGCCTGATCCGCGATGGCGCGCGTGATCGCCTGCCGGATCCACCATGTCGCGTAAGTGGAAAATTTATATCCCTTGCGGTAGTCGAATTTCTCCACCGCTTTGATCAGGCCGAGGTTCCCCTCCTGGATCAGGTCGAGAAACAGCATGCCGCGCCCGACGTAACGTTTCGCGATGGACACGACGAGCCTCAGGTTCGCCTCTGCGAGCTGATGCTTCGCGTCCGGATCGCCGTCCGCCATGCGCTGCGCAATCTCGACCTCCTGATTCGCGGTCAGAAGCGGCACCTTGCCGATTTCTTTAAGGTACATGCGCACCGGATCGTCGATATTGATGCCTTCGACGGCGGCGAGCGTGGACTCGATCTCCGCGATCTCCTGGTTGATGTCCTCCGGCAGTTCGACATCCTCTACGATATCGATATTCAGTTCTTCCAGATGATCGTAGACTTTTTCGATCTGCTCCTGATCGAGTTCGAGTTCCTCCAGCGCATCCATGATCTCCTTATAGGTGAGCATGCCCTTTTGTTTGCCCGCCTCGATCAGATCGTTCAGTTTTTGCGCTCTCGCTTCTTTTCCTTCTACCATACCTGCTCCTTTCAGCTCAGCGCCCGCATCCGCAGGTTCAGAGACTGCATTTCTTTTAATAGTTCCGCTCGCTTTCCCGTCGATAATGACGGCTCGGTCAGCTGGCGTTTGATCTCTTCAATCTGTTCCGACAGACCGCAGTGTTCGATGCGGTTCAGGCAGTCCTTCGCCGCCTTTTCCGGCTCGGCGCAGACCGCTTCTTCCCGCAGCGCCGCGCTGACGCGTTCCGCGTCCTCTTTTTCCATCCCCGCGAGGATCAGCGGCAGGTTCGGCTCCTCTCCGCGCGCATAAGCTCTCGTCAGCGCCTCTGCAAAGGCGCGAAGGCCATCGCTTGAAAACTGCTTTTTCAGGTCCTGCGCGTTTGCGAGTTCCGCGGCCGCACGCGACTGCAGCATATGAAAGATCAGCGCGTTTTCCGCTCGCATGCGTTCGCTTTCCGCCGTTTCTTCTCTGCGCTTATATCCGCCATTCCGTTCGCGCGTGGCCGCGACGGGCTGCTGGCGTTCCAGCGGGCGCGCGCTTGCGCCCTGCGCGCGCAGCGTTTCGAGGGAATATCCCGTCTTTTTCGAAAGCTGCTGATATTGCCGCTCCCGCTCCACGGGCGTCAGCGTCGCGATAAACCGGCACGCTTCCATGGCGTACTGCTCGCGCTCGTTCTCTTTTTCCATCGAGTAATTGCGCGCCATGGCTTCCAGTTTGAAGGCGTTTAAAGTAAGCGCCTCCTCCTTCAGCCGGTCGAACCCTTCCTTCCCGCTCTGCCGGACGAACTCGTCAGGGTCCTGCCCGTTGGGAAATACGATCACGCGGACGTTCAGCCCCTCCGCCGAAAGGATGTCCAGTCCGCGGATCGTCGCGTTCTGGCCAGCCGCGTCGCCGTCGTAGGCGATGTATACGCTCGTTACGTAACGTTTGAGCAATCTTGCCTGCTGCTGCGTCAGCGCGGTTCCAAGGCTCGCTACGGCGTTCGTAACGCCCGCTTCATACAGGCCGACCACGTCCGTATAGCCTTCGACCATCACGAGGTCGGTCAGCTTGCCGCTCTTTTGCAGGTTGAGGCCGTAGAGGTTGTTTCGTTTGTTGTAGAGCAGCGTGTCGCCGGTGTTGATGTATTTCGGCTTTTCCTCGTTGTTCAGCACGCGCGCGCCGAAGCCGACCACTCTGCCGTTCGCGGCGACGATCGGAAAGATCACGCGCCCGCGGTACGCATCGTAGGTGCGGCCGGACTGTTCGTTTTTCACCAGCAGCCCCGCCTCCACGAGCTCCTCGGGAGAATATCCCTTGTCGCCGAGATAACGTTTGAGCGCTTCCCATTCGCTCGGCGAATATCCGATGCCGAAGCGCTTGACCGACTCGCTCGTGATGCCTCGTTTTTTCAGGTAAGCGCGGCCCGCCGCTCCCTGCTCGCCAAGGAGCGTTTCCATATAGAACCGCGCGGCGAGTTTGCAGGCCTCGGCGAGGCGCTCGCGCTTCGCGCGGTCGCGCTGCATGGCGGCGTCGTTGACTTCCTCCGGCATCGCCATGCCGGCGCGGTTTGCCAGGTGCTCCACCGCCTCCGGAAACGTCATGTGTTCCACATCCATGATGAACTGGATCACCGACCCGCCGATGTGGCAGCCAAAACAGTAGTAGAGCTGGCGGTCGGGAGAAACCGAGAACGAAGCGGTTTTCTCGCCGTGCACGGGGCAAAGCCCCCAGAGCCGCCTCCCCTTTGGTTTGAGATCGACATAAGAGGAAACGACGGTGACGATATCGTTTTTTGCAAGCAATTCGCTCATCCAATGATCTGGATACGCCATCTGCCGTCCTTTCCGAAACGTTTTTAAAAATGCCCTTCTCTTCCGTCCGCGCAGGCCAACGTCGTATTTGAAAGGTTTAAAATTGCCGACCCAGCTAATATTCGACTTCATCCGCCCGATTCCTGCCGGGTTCGATCAGAATCGTACCGATCTGGGTCGTTTTATTATGTCGCCAGATCCATCCATGACTTCGGGACGAAGATGCGCATATATTCGGAGACGGCGTAATTGTCCGTCATCCCCGCGATGTAGTCCGCCACCGCACGCTCTCTGCCGTCCAGCTCGATGTATTTCGCATATTCTCCGGTCAGCAGGTTCATGTGCGCCATATAGTAATCAAAGAGTTCCCGCACGACGCGTTTTGTTTTTTCCTCTTCGCTCTTTGCAATCGGGTTTTTATAGACGTTTTCAAACATGAAATCCCGCAGCGCGTCGAACTGCTCATAGACGCGCCCGCTCATTGAAATCACCGGCTTCCCCGCGCTCTCGGCGACTACGTCGAGAATCAGGGAGTTGATGCGCTTGCCGTGGGAGTTGCCCAGCACGCGCACGCACGACTCCGGCAGTTCGCTCTCCGTCAGCAAACCCGCGCGGATCGCGTCGTCGATGTCATGATTGATGTAGGCGATTCGGTCGGCAAGAGAGACGACATACCCCTCCAAAGTGACGGGCGTGCCGCTTTTCTTGTGGTTGACGATTCCGTCGCGAACCTCGAAGGTCAGGTTCAGCCCGTCCCCGTCGTTCTCCAGTTTTTCCACCACGCGGAGGCTCTGCTCGTTGTGCTCGAAGCCGCACGGAAGCAGCTCGTTTAATACGTCTTCGCCCGTATGACCAAACGGCGTGTGCCCGAGGTCATGCCCCAGCGCGATTGCTTCCGTGAGGTCCTCGTTAAGGCGCAGCGCGCGGGAAATCGTCCGCGCGATCTGGGAAACTTCCAGCGTGTGCGTCAGCCGCGTACGGTAATGGTCTCCCTGCGGGGAAAGAAATACCTGCGTTTTATGCTTCAGCCGTCGAAAGGATTTACTGTGCAAAATGCGGTCCCGGTCTCGGATGAAGTCCGTGCGGATCTGGCACGGTTCGATCGGGATCTCCCGCCCGCGTGAGTTCTGCGCCAGCATGGCGTAGGGCGAAAGCGTTTCGGCCTGAATCCGCTCGTAATATTGTCTCGGGTTTTCCTCGGTCATCGGCAGACTCCTCCGTTTCAGTTGGTAATATTCGCCGTCCGCGTACAATCTCCTTGTTTTCCGTTCTCAGCGCGAAAAAACTCCGCCGTCGTAGACGGCGGAGCATCGTTCCGCTCGCAGTATTTCGTCAGTCGTCCACTTTTTCTCCGTCGTCTGCGCCGGGGATTTCAAATTCGATGGTTTCGTTGCAATTCGGGCAGATCAGTCCGTCGTCGCTATCGATCATATCCTCGTCAAAATAGACGGTTTCGCCGCAGTGCGGACAGACGACTTCAATAAAGTCGTCGTCCATTTCGCCGTCGTATTCGTCGTCTACGCCCTCGATATCGTCCAATTCGTCGTAGATGCCGTCGATGCAGTCGGAAAGGTCGTCGATGCTCTCGTCCTGCTCCTCCAGTTCCTCGGCGATTGCGCCTAGCGTTTCAATGATGCCGCGCAGCACTTTATCCGTGCCTTCGTCCTTGAGTTTCAGCCCGTCGGCCAACCCGTCCAGATACGCAACTTTTTCGGTGATGTAGCTCATGGTGCTTCCTTGCCTTTCCGTTCGTTATCCGAACAAGCAGATTTCTCGCGCGACGGCGTTAAACGCGCTCCATATATTCGCCCGTGCGGGTGTCCACACGGATGCGGTCGCCTTCGTTGACAAACAGGGGAACGTTGAGCGTGTAGCCGGTCTCAAGCGTCGCGGGTTTGGTGGTTCCCGTCGCGGTGTCGCCGCGCACGCCGGGTTCGGAATGCGTGATGGTCAGCTCGACGAAGTTCGGCGCTTCCACGGAGAACGGCTCGCCTTTGAAGAAGCGAACTTTTACGTTCTGATTTTCCACGATGAAGCTGATCGCGTCCTCGACCTGGTCGTGGTTCAGCGGCAGCTGTTCGTAGGTTTCGACGTCCATGAAATAATACAGTCCGCCGTCTTCGTACAGATACTGCATCTCCTTGGTCTCGATGTGCGCCGGCGGATATTTATCCGTCGGGTTAAAGGTACGCTCCAGCACGGCGCCGGTCATGACATTTTTGAGACGGGTGCGCACGAAAGCCGCGCCCTTGCCGGGTTTTACATGCTGGAAATCGGAAATCTGCCAGACCGACCCGTCAATCTCAACGGTCATGCCTTTACGGAATTCGCCTGCACTGATCATATTGGTTGTTCCTCCGTCATTTCTGTTACTCTTGCTGTATTCTTGAAATCGTCAGCGCGGCCGCGCTGAAAATCTTCCGATCGTTTATCCGCCGCGGCGGCGTCAGATTGTGATGAGCTCCTTCGTCAGGCTCACGAAGTTCCGGTGCCCCGTTTCTGTGACCACGCAGCAGTCCTCGATGCGGACGCCGCACTTGCCCTCGACATAGATGCCCGGTTCCACCGTGACGGTCATACCCGTCGTCAGCGTATCGGCACTGCTGACCGAAGCGCGCGGCGGTTCGTGGATTAAAAGGCCGAATCCGTGCCCCAGACCGTGTCCAAACTGCGCGCCGTAGCCTTTCGAAGCGATATAATCCCGCGCGATCGCATCCAGCGCCTTGCCTTCCACGCCGTTTGTCAGCGCGTTGAGCGCCATCTGCTGCGCCGTTTTTACAATTTCGTAAATCTCTTTGCTTTCGCTGTCAATCGCACCGAGCGCGAACGTGCGCGTCACGTCGGAGTGATATCCGTCGATCACGCATCCGAAGTCCGTGACGACCAGATCGCCCTTTTGCAGCCTGCGCGCGCCCGGAACCGCGTGCGGCATCGCCCCGTTCGGCCCGCCAGCAACGATCGGATCGAAGGACGCGGCCTCGCTGCCGTTTTTCGCGCAAACATAGTTGAGTTCCGCGGCGGCTTCCAGTTCCGTCATGCCCGCGCATATCCTTCCGAGCCATTCAAGAAAGGATTGATCCGCTACGCTCTGCGCTTTTTGCAGGCTCTCGATTTCTTCTGCGGATTTCACGAGCCGCGGCAGCGAAATCGAATCCCCGAACGCAACCCATTTGACCGGCATTCGCTCATAGCTTTGAAAATCGCCGACCGTTACCGCGCCTTCCTCAAACGCCGCGCGTTTGCAGCCGTCCGCCGCGAGAAAGCCCTGAATACGGCCGAGCTGATCGGTAAACGTCGCCTCCACCACCTCGCAGAGGCCCTTCGTCTGCGCGTTCGCCTGAATCGTATAACGAAAATCCGTGACCAGATACGCCCCTTTGCGCGTGACGAGGAAAACGCCGTCCGAACTCGTAAAACCCGAATAATAGCGGATATTGACGCCGCTGGTGATCAGCGCCGCGTCCAGCGAAGCGTCGGACAGGCTTTTTCGCAATGCTTCAATCCTATTTTTCATACGCGGTTATTTTATCACAGATGTTGTATTCGGGCAATAAAAATAAGCGGATCGCGCAGGCACTGGAATCATCTGCCTCCGATCCATGAAAAGAGAAAACTCCGGCGGCTTGTACCGCCGGAGCGCCGAGTAAAAACTTCAGTTCCAGTACTGCTGATACTTCTCCACGTTCTTCTGGTGATCCTCATAGGTCTTGGCAAACACCAGCTCGCTCGTCTCGGCGGGATTCTGGTTGCAGAAGTAGAGGTAACCTTCGGAGACGAATTGCTCGTTCGGGTACAGCGCCGCTTCGATGGCCGCCTTGCCCGGGTTGCAGACGGGGCCCACCGGCAGGCCCTTATGCAGGTAGGTGTTATAAAGCGACTCCGTCTGCTGTTCCGAAGCGGAAAACGCGTATTTCGTTATTCCGAGCGCATAGCTCAGGCTCGCGCAGCTCTGCAGCGGCATGTCCTGCTGCAGCCGGTTGTGGAACACGGCGGACACCTTGGCAAAGTCGTCCGGCGCGGCGGCCTCGCGCTCGATCAGCGAAGCAAGCGTGATCACCTGATCCATCGTCATGCCGAGCTGCTGCGCGCGCGAGAGATACTCGTCCGTGAACACGTCGTTGAACCGGTTGAGCATCTTGATCAGGATGGTCTCCACGCTCGCGTCCGCATACACCTCGTAAGTGTCCGGGAATAGATACCCTTCCAGCAGGTAGGCGCGAGCGCCCGCGTTCTCCATCCCCGCCGCGTCCGAAACGAACGCAAAGTTTAAAAACGCGCTGCCGCTCTTCACCGCTTCATAGAGCTGGCTTTCGCTGGTAATCAGCCCTTTCTCCATAAATACTTTCGCGATCCCTTCGATCGTATACCCTTCCGGAATCGTAAACTTCACGGTCGCCTTCGGCGGATTTCCCTCACAGAGCACGTCGACGATTTGTTTGATGCTCATGTTCTTGCTGAGCACATAGGTCCCCGCCTTGAGGCTGTTCGCCTTTCCAACGAAATCCACATACACCTTGAACACGGCGGTGCTGGAGATCAGCCCGTCCTTGTCATAACCGCACGCACCGTACAGAATGCGCGCAATGCTGCTGGCGGAGGAAGCGGACGGAATCGTGACCTCGATCGGCGTCGCGTCGTTCCGGTCAACCGGTTCGACATACTTTGCGAATACTTTGCTCACCGCTACGCGCGCAAGCAAAAATACCAGCACGAGGCTGACGAGCAGCACGACCGCTGGTCGTATCGCCAGCCAGAACCGCGCGAGGCGCTTCTGGCGCTTTGTCATTCTTTTATTCGGTTTCGCGTTCATCGCCATAGAATTTTCTCCAGAGTGTTTGTCAGGATTCCAAGGGGCCGAGGTCGACGTCCGCCGCCTCCGCGAGAATCTTATATACGTCCCCAAGCATCCGTTTCAGGCGGTATTCCGCCATGAGATATGCGGACGCGTCGGAATCGAACTGCAGCACTTCGCCGATTTTCTGCAGTTTTTTCAACGGCTCGTTTTCGCGGTCCCCCGCGACCGCCGCCGCCTGCGCGCGGATCTGCAGCCTTCCGTATTCGTCGATCAGCGCGCGCGTGGTGCTGTTTTCCATCGCGCATAGTTTCGCCGCGGCGTATTCGCGGTATTCCACGCTGTTTTTAATTTCGTTTGCAAGGAGCTTTGCGGTGTCGTAAACCATGTGTATCCCCCGACTAGATTTCGATGACGATCGGCATGATCATCGGCGTTCTTTTGGTGCGGTTCTTCAGGAACGATTTCAGCGAATTGCGGATGCCCGCCTTGATGTTCGCGTAATCGCTCCTGTCCGCGCCCTCGAATTTCCTCGTTTCCTTTACGAGCAGCGCCTTCGTATCCGCGATAAGCTCCTCCGAGTCGCGCATATACACAAACCCGCGTGAAACGATTTCGGGAGCCGACAGCATACGGCCCGTTTCGCAGTCTATCGTGAGCACGGCGACGACAAGTCCGTCCTGAGAGAGCGTCTTTCGGTCTTTCAGAACTACGTCGTCAATGTCGCCGATGCCGTCCACCATCACGCTGCCGGAGGGTACGGTTTCCGCCTGCCTGCCCTTTTTGACCGTGAGTTCGACCACGTCCCCGCAGTCTACAACAAACACGTTTTCGGGTGCAACGCCCATATCTTCGGCCAGTTTGCCGTGCATCACCAAATGCCGATATTCTCCGTGCACTGGGATGAAATACTTCGGTTTTGTCAGTTCCATCATCAGCCGCAGTTCCTCCCGGCAGGCGTGGCCAGAGACGTGAACGTCCGCCATACGATCGTAAACGACCATCGCGCCCTTTTGGAAAAGCTGATTGATGACGCGTGAAACGCCGCGTTCGTTGCCCGGAATCGCCGAAGCGGAGATGATCACCGTGTCGCCTTTGCCGATGTTGAGCTTGTGCGTCGCGGTCGCCATGCGAAACAGCCCGCTCATGGGCTCTCCCTGGCTGCCGGTGGTGATCACGCAAACCTGCTCGTCGCGGTAGCGCTTGAGCTGATCCACCTTGACGATGCTTTCCGGCGGAATTTTCAGGTACCCGAGCCGCATCGCGATCTGCACCACCTGTTCCATACTCCTGCCCTGAAAACAAAGCACGCGCCCGCGGCTGACCGCGACATCCGCCACCTGCTGGATGCGGTAAACGTTGCTGGCGAACGATGCGACGATGATGCGCCCCTCCGCCACATCGAAATAATGCTCGAACGTCTTGCCGATTTCCCGCTCGCTCTGGGTAAAACCGGTACGTTCGATGTTGGTGCTGTCGCTCATGAGCGCAAGCACGCCGCGCGAACCGTAATACGCAAAGCGGTTGATATCGATCGGCTCGCAGTCGATCGGCGTAAAGTCCACCTTAAAGTCGCCGGTGTGAATCACGGTGCCGATGGGTGTGTTGACCGCCAGCGCGACCGCGCCCGCAATGGAATGCCCCGTCTTGATGAACTCCGTTTTAAAACAGCCGAGATCTACGTGGTCGCCCGGCTTGACCGTAACAAGCTGCGCGCCGGAAACATGCGCTTCCTCCAGCTTGTGTTCGATCAGAGCGATCGTAAACGCCGTTCCGAACACAGGAACGTTGAATTCCTTGAGCGCATAAGGCAGCGCGCCGATATGGTCCTCGTGTCCGTGCGTGATCAGGAAGCCTTTCAGCTTCTGCCGGTTTTCCCGCAGGTATTCCATATCCGGTATGACGACGTCGATGCCGGGCATTTCCTCGTCCGGAAATATGAGCCCGCAGTCGACCACGACGATGTCGCCGCCGTATTCGATCACGGTCATGTTCTTCCCGATTTCGCCCACCCCGCCGAGCGGGATGATCTTTAGTTTATTTGCCATTTTGTTTTCCCCAATATCTCATATTCTTTCCCTTTGACGGTATCCCTTCCGCCGCCGGAGTTTCGGTATATCCCGGTGATTTCACCGGTTATGATCAACCGGCCTGTAATATTCTCGGCGCGTCAGCCATAAAAGTCGTTTCCGCCGTATGTGCCGTAATAGGTGCGTGATCCCCAGACGTGATCCGTTGTCGTGCTCCGAAAAGACATTATGTTGGTGGGCAGAAGACGGCTGCCGTTGTTGAGCACATCGTTTGCATATCCGATCACACTGTCCGGAATCGTCTTTGTCAGAAAATCGCTCCGGCTGATCACAGAAAACTGGCTCTTTTGATACACTACGCCGGAAACGGTGCCGGGCCACTTGCTCGACTCCACGCGGTTTAAAATGACGCACACGACGGCGCGGTACCCATCCTCCGATTTGCCGGATTCAAAATAGGCCACGCGCGCGGCGAGCAGCACGTCCTCTCCGCTGTAAGGTCCGCTCACGCTGGGCGGCTGCTGAGAGGATGTCTGCGCAGGCGTCGCGGTGGGCGCCGTCGTTGGCGCGGAGGTCGGTGCCGGCGTAAATGTAACGCTCGTCCAGCCTTCCGGCGTTGGCGTTGCCGTCGGTTTCGGCGTTGCTGTCGTTTTCGGCGTACTGGTCGGTTTGGCGGTTGCTTTTGCCGTCGGTTTCGGCGTAGCGGTTTCTTTCGGCGTCGCGGTCGGTTCCGGGCTCGGCGCAGGTGTCGGACTCGGCGTCGGCGTCGGAGTTGCCGGCGGAGACGTCGGCACGGGCGTCTGCGTGAGTACCGGCGTCGCGGTCGGCTCGCTGGTCGCCAGAACCTGGATGCGTTCGCCTGTTTCGGTGAGGTATGTCCCGTCCTCCTGCAGCGTGCCGCCGAACGGCGAGAGAACGGTAATGCCGTATTTCGCCGTTTCCGCTGTTTCCCCATCCTGTATGGTGACGACTTCGGGCGCCAGCGTCGGCGTCGCGAGAGAAACGGTCAGCGGCTGCACCGCCGCTTCTTCGCAGCCGATCGTCAGCGAGAAGATTGCGGCGGTCATCAATGCAAACGCAAGTTTTTTCACGCGTCCGTTCTGCAAATGCATTCGTCCCTTACATCGGAATCAAAGAATGTATTTATGGATATCGTCCTCGTGGAATTCGTCGCCCATATGTTCGTCCACATACGCCGCGTCGATGGCCAGCTCAATCTCCGGGTGCTGTCCGTTTGCGTTGAAGGAGATGTCGTCCAGCAGGTTCTCCATCACCGTGTGCAGCCTGCGCGCGCCGATGTTTTCGGTGTTCTCGTTGGCCAGGAACGCAAACTTCGCGATCTCCTTCAGCGCGTCCGGCGTAAAGGAGAGTTTCACTTTGTCCGCCGAAAGCAGTGCGGTATACTGTTTGGTCACCGCGTTTTCCGGCTGGGTCAGAATCTTTTCAAAGTCGTCCTGCGTCAGGTCGTCCAGTTTTACGCGGATCGGGAAACGTCCCTGCAACTCCGGAATCAGGTCGCTGACCTTCGCGGTATGAAACGCGCCCGCCGCGATGAAGAGCATATAGTCCGTCTTGACCGGGCCGTATTTCGTGGAAACCACGCTGCCTTCTACGATGGGCAGGATGTCCCTTTGCACGCCTTCGCGGGAGACGTCCGGTCCGGACATGTGTTCCGCGCCCGCGATCTTGTCGATTTCGTCGATAAAGATGATGCCGTCCTGCTCGGCACGCTGCAGCGCTTCGCGGTGCACGTCGTCCATGTCGATGCGCTTTTCGCTCTCCTGCTGAATGATCACGCGGCGCGCCTCTTTGACGGGCAGTTTGCGGCGTTTCGTTTTCTTCGGCAGGAAGTCGCCGAACATTTCGCCGATGTTCAGGTCGATGCCGGCGGCGAACATGGCGTCGTTCTTGCCCGCCTGCTCCTCCACCTCGATCTCAACCAGTTCTTTTTCCAGTTTACCCGCGCGCAGTTCGGCCAATACCCGCTCGCGCTCGGTATAGCGGCGGGCTTTCTCCTCCTCGCTGGGTTCGGGTTCCGCCTGCTGCGGCTGGCCCGCGTTAAGCAGGATCTGAAGCGGGTTCTGCTGCTGCCGGTGCTCGCGCTTCTTCGCGCCCGGCAGGAGCAGGTCGGCCAGCGCCTGTTCGGCGGCGGCCTCCGCGACGAGGCGCACGTCCTCCATCCTGCGTTCCATGCTGATGCGGATCGCGGCGTCCACCAGGTCGCGCACCATGCTCTCCACGTCGCGGCCGACATAGCCGACCTCGGTGTACTTCGTTGCCTCGACTTTTACGAACGGCGCGTCGACGAGCTTTGCGAGCCTGCGGGCGATCTCGGTTTTGCCGACGCCCGTGGGCCCGATCATGATGATGTTCTTTGGAGTGATCTCCTCGCGCAGTTCGTCGGAAAGCCGGCTCCGGCGGTAGCGGTTTCGAAGCGCGACCGCAACCGCGCGTTTTGCGCGATCCTGGCCTATGATATATTTATCCAGCGCGTCCACGATTTCTCTCGGTGTAAGCTGCATATCGTTATACCTCCTCCACCGTGATATTTCCGTTGGTGAAGACGCAGATTTCGCCCGCGATGCGGAGCGCCTTTTCCGCGATTTCCACGGCGGACAGATCGGTGTTCGTTTTCAGCGCCTTCGCGGCGGCGAGCGCGTACATGCCACCCGAACCGATGGCCGCGATGCCGTCGTCCGGATCGATCACCTCTCCGGTGCCGGACACGATCAGGAGCTCGTCCTTGCTCGCGGCGATGAGCAGCGCCTCAAGCTTATGCATGATCTTGTCGCTCCGCCAGTCCTGCGCGAGCGAAACCGCCGCACGGGTAAGGTTGCCGCTGTACTGTTCCAGTTTCTTTTCAAACCGTTCGCAGAGCGAGAACGCGTCCGCAACCGATCCGGCAAACCCCACCGCGACCTGGTCGTGATACAGTCTTCGCACTTTCTTAGCCGTCGCCTTCATGACGACGCTTTCGCTCATTGTCACCTGGCCGTCTCCGGCAATGGCACACTTGCCGTCCTTGCGGACGGCGATTATCGTCGTACCCCTGAGTTCCAATCGGGTAATCCTCCTTGATCTTTCACCGCGCGCTTGCAGACGCGCGGACAGGTAAATTCTACCTGTTTAACATACTAGCACAAAGCGGGCGCATCCGCCCGCATTCGTCAATTCGTTTTCAATTCTTTCACGATTTTCAGCGCATTTAACCGCGAAATTACCCGTTTTTTCATGAATCGGGCGTTTCAAGCGCCGCTTTGCATTCCTCGAGCGTTTTCAGCGCGCGCTCCGCTATTTTTCCGTAACGCGCGGTTTTTTTTCGGATTCGTTCCGGCAGGGCGTCCATGATGCCGAAGGTAACGTTCATCGGCTGAAAATCGTCCCCCGCGTATTCAGAAACATAATGTCCCAGAGAACCGATCGCGGTTTTTGCGGTAAAATCCGTGGGTGGTTTTCCGGAGAGGAAATTCGCCATCGAAAGCGCCGCAACGAGCCCGCTTGCAGCCGATTCGACGTACCCCTCGACCCCCGTTATCTGCCCAGCAAAATAAAGGCCGGGAACGGAGCGCATTTGATAATCGAAGCGTAATATTTCCGGTGAATCCAGGAACGTATTTCGATGCATGACGCCATATCTGGCAAATTCCGCGTGTTCCAGCCCGGGTATCAAACCAAAGACGCGTTTTTGTTCGGCAAACTTGAGATTCGTCTGAAAGCCGACGATGTTATAGAGTCTGCCGTCCTTATCGTCCTGCCGAAGCTGCACGACGGCGTACGGTTCTTTCCCTTCGATCTCCAGCCCGACGGGTTTGAGCGGGCCGTAGCAGAGCGTCTGCTCCCCGCGCTTCGCCATCGTTTCGACCGGCATGCAGCCCTCGAATACGCGCGGCGTTTCGAAGGAATGAAGCCCGGCGGTCTCCGCTGAAATCAGCGCCCGGTAGAACGTTTCGTATTCTTCCCGCGTCATGGGGCAGTTCAGGTAATCGTCCCCCCTGCCATAACGGGAAGCGCGGAACACTCTCGCCATGTCGAGCGATTCCGCCGTGACGATCGGCGCCGCCGCATCGTAAAAATGCAGCGGTTCGCCCGTCAGGCGGGAGATATCCTCCGCAAGCGCGCCGGACGTCAGCGGCCCTGTCGCGATGATCGCGGGCGGCTGCGGTACACATGTTACTTCTATGTTATGGATCGTAATATTCGGGTGGGACCGGATCGCCTGCGTTACGCTCGCGGCGAACCCATCGCGGTCGACCGCGAGCGCGCCGCCCGCGGGAACGCGCGTTTCGTCCGCGATGCGCAAAACCAGCGAACCCAGGATTCGCAGTTCCGCCTTTAACAGCCCAACGGCATTTTCGATGCGGTCGGAACGCAGAGAATTGCTGCAGACCAGTTCGCAGAAGTCCCCGCTGTGGTGCGCGGGGGACATCTTCTGCGGTTTCATTTCGTAAAGATCGACCGCTATGCCGCGCTCGGCGAGCTGAAACGCCGCTTCACAGCCGGCAAGGCCCGCGCCGACAACGGCGACGCGAGCGGTGCTCATTCGGCGTCCGCCTCTTTTTCTTCCTTCGCTTTTTTCACGTTACGGTGGATATAACCGCATTCTTTGTTCGTACAGGCAATATAGCTGCCATTCTGTCCAATCTTCTGAACCATCATGCCGCCGCACTGGGGACAGGGCATTTTGGTCGGCTTATCCCAGGAGACAAAGTCGCATTCCGGATAGCGCTCGCAGCCGTAAAACGCTTTGCCGCGCTTGCTCTTTCTCTTGATGAGCGCCGCGCCGCATTTAGGGCAGGGCACGTCGATCTTTTCCAAGATTGCTTTGGTGTTCCGGCAGGTGGGGAAATTCGGGCAGGCAAGAAACTTACCGAACCGCCCGATCTTATATACCATCAGCGCGCCGCATTTTTCGCAGACGACATCAGAAACCTCGTCGGGAATCTTCTCCGGAGGGGCTTTTTCGAGCGCGAGGCCGACTTTCTGATGAAACGGCCCGTAGAATTTCTCCAGCACGTCCACCCAGCCGATTTTGTCCTCTTCCACACCATCCAGCTCGTTTTCCATCATAGCGGTGAACTGTACGTCCACGATCTCGTCAAAGTTGTCGAGCATGAAGCGGTTGACGACGAACCCCAGCTCGGTCGGAACCAGCTGCTTCTTCTCCCGCGCAATATAGCCGCGCTCCACAATCGTGGAGATCGTCGGAGAATAAGTGCTCGGACGCCCGATGCCCTTTTCCTCCAGCGCCTTGACCAGCGTCGCCTCGGTATAGCGCGGCGGCGGCAGCGTAAACTTCTGTTCGCTGTCGATCTTTTCCGCTTTACAGGTTTCGCCGGCAGCGAGTTCCGGCAACGTCGTTTCCTTCTCCTGAGTGTCGTCGCGTCCTTCGGTATAGACCGCCGTAAACCCGTCGAACACCGTACGGATGCCGTTGGCGCGGAAGGTCGCACCCGCGCAGTCCAGCGTCACCTGCGTGGTGGCGAACACCGCGTCGCTCATCTGGCAGGCAAGGAAACGATCGTAAATCAGCTTATACAGGCGGTACTGCTCGCCGGTCAGATAATCCTTGACCATCGCGGGGTCGTTGTCTACGCCCGTCGGGCGGATCGCTTCGTGCGCATCCTGCGCTCCATCGCGCCCTTTGTAAAAATTCGGTTTTTCAGGGATATATTTTGCGCCGTACCGTTCGGAGATATACGAACGCGCGGCCTGCTGCGCCTCTGATGCGATGCGGACCGAGTCGGTGCGGATATAGGAGATCAGGCCGACCGCGCCCTTGCCGCCGAGTTCGATGCCCTCGTAAAGCTGCTGGGCGATCATCATCGTCCGTTTGGTCGTAAAGCCGAGTTTGCGGGACGCTTCCTGCTGCAGGCTGCTCGTGGTAAACGGCGGCGCCGGGTGGCGCGTCTTTGTCCCCTCTTTCACTTCCGTGATCGTAAAAAGCTTGTCCTGAATCCGGCTCAGGACTTCTGACGCATCCTTCTCGTTGCAGATATCGCGCTTGCTGCCGCTCTCGCCGAAGTATTTCGCTTCGAACGCTTTTTTATTGACGGTTTCCCTCAGCTTCGCCGTAATATTCCAGTACTCTTCCGGCACAAAGTCGCGGATCTCGTTTTCACGGTCGCAGATGATACGCGTCGCGACCGACTGTACGCGCCCCGCGGAGAGTCCCTTTCGAACTTTTCTCCAAAGAATCGGGCTGATTTCATAGCCGACCAGGCGGTCAAGAATGCGGCGTGCCTGCTGTGCGTTGACAAGGCGCATATCGATGGCCCGCGCCCCTTTGAGAGAATTTTTCACTGCCGTTGAGGTAATCTCGTTAAACTCGATGCGGCACTTGCTTTTCTCGTCAAGGTTGAGCACCTGAGCAAGATGCCAGCTGATGGCTTCCCCTTCGCGGTCAGGGTCGGTCGCAAGCAGCACTTTTTCCGCGACTTTAGCTTCCTTGCGAATTTTTTCGAGCACGTCTCCGCGCCCGCGCAGTGTGATATACTTCGGCTCGAAGCCGTTTTCGATCTTTACGCCCAGCTGGCTCTTCGGCAGATCGCGAACGTGGCCGTTGGAAGCGATCACCTTATATTTCGTTCCTAAGAATTTTCCGATCGTCTTCGCTTTCGCTGGCGACTCTACGATGACCAATGTTTCCGGCATTGCATTCCTCCCGCCGGATTCGACCAAATCGGTCTTGTTACGCGTTATATGCGTATAAAAAATCCGGCAACTGCTTCATTATTCCGAATAAAAACAAATCTGTCAAGAAAAAAATCGAAAAATATTTTACGAAATCATTCAATTTCAGTAGAAATTGAATTGTTCCAATGTCAGCAGGGCAGTTTTTCGTAAACAAAAAAAAGCGTATCAGAAAAAATTCTACATATTATATTCTTCGTCGGAAGACTTCGATTTACGTTCCATATCGCTTTCTTTCCGTTTATATGAGCGATGTAGCGTTGCGTCGGATATGCTTATTGCAGTAAACAGTTATTAATTGTTTTGACGAAGAATATAAATTGTCTGTTTACTATTTATATATCTTTTATTTTCGTTTTTTCCGTGTCGATCGCATACCGCCTGCCGGGCAGCGCGAGCACGACGCCGGAGAACTGCAACTCGGTCAGGCAGGCGTTCATGGTACCCACCGGCAGCGCGAGGGATTCGCAGAGCTCGTCAAAACTCATCTCCCCGCTTTTGAGCAGGCGGCAGATGGCGCGTTGATCCTCGCCGAGCGTCGAAAGCAATACGATATTCGCCTCCGCGCGCGTTTCGGCGGGAACATGCAGAAAAGAAAATTCGGACAAAACTTCCTCCGGCGAAAAAACCGGCTTCGCTTCCCCGCGCGCGATCATGCCGTTTGGTCCGGCGCTCATCTCGTCCCCGATGCGCCCGGGAACGGCGAACACCTCACGGCCCTGGTCGTGCGCGTAGCCCGCGGTGATGGAAGTGCCGCTGCGCTCCCCCGCTTCGACGACGAGCGTGCCGTGCGCGAGTCCGCTCATCACGCGGTTGCGAATCGGAAAATGGTACCGTTCCACGCGCGTGCCGGGTAAGAACTCCGAAACCACCGCGCCGCGTTCGATAATCTCCCCATAGAGCTTCTCATTCGTCTGCGGGTAAACAACGTCCACGCCGCAGCCAAGCACCGCCAATGTCGTGCACACTGCGGTTTTTACGTCCAGCGCGCCGCGCGCCGCGCAAGCGTCGATGCCCTCCGCCATGCCGGAAACGACGAGCGCGCCGGCGGACGCGAGTTCGTACCCGAACCGCTTTGCAACCTCGATTCCATATTTCGTGGGATGGCGAGAGCCTACCACCGCAATCGAAAGATCGGGATCCGGTTCAACCCTGCCGATGTAGTACAGCACGCTCGGCGGGTCGGGTATCTCCGCGAGCAGTTTCGGATATCTCCCGTCCCCCGGATAAGTGAACCGAATCCTCTTTTTCTCAAGATTCTCGAAAACTCCGTCGATAAACACAGACGAATGCGCTTCCGAAAGGCGTGCCAAGACTCGCTCGTTCAGCGCGGAAAACATCTCTTTCTTTGCGGAATACGCGGCGTACGCCTCTGTCAGCGAAGCGAACTGCCGCGCAATCCTGTAGAACAATCTTGAATTGTACTCCGTCGCGTAGTTCAGCCAGATCCGTGCGCGCTCTTCCTCCGCCGCTTCCCGCACCATGGCTTTACGCTTCCCTTCCGGACTGGTCTAGGCTTCGGTACTGGATCGCCTCCGCGTAATGCGGCAGTTCGATTCGCTCCGCTCCCTCTACGTCTGCAATCGTACGCGCAACTTTCAGAATACGCTGGTAGGCGCGCGCGGAAAGCTTGAGCTCCGCATAAGCGCGCGCGAGCAGCTTTTCGGACGCTTCGTCCGGCGCGCAGTACTGCTTGATGAGCCGCGCGTTCATCTGCGCGTTCAGGAGGATGCCGTCGCCTGCAAAGCGCTTTCTCTGCCGCTCCCGCGCGGCTTCCACGCGCGCGCGGATCACGGAGGAAGGTTCCCCCGCCGCCTTTTCGGAGAGCTCGGTAAAACCGACCTCCGGCATCTCGATCTGGATGTCGATGCGGTCCATCAGAGGTCCCGAGATGCGTCCGCGGTAACGTTCAATCTGGCTCTTTGCGCAGCGGCAGGGATGCACGCGCGAGCCATGATTTCCGCAGGGGCACGGATTCATCGCGGCGACGAGCACGAACTCCGCCGGATACGTCGCCGTCGCGGCGGCGCGGCTGACGGTGATAAACCCGTCCTCCAGCGGCTGCCTGAGCGCCTCCAGCACGTCGTGCCTGAATTCCGGCAGCTCGTCCAGAAAGAGCACGCCGTAGTGCGCGAGGCTGATCTCCCCCGGCATGGCGCGGTTTCCGCCGCCGACGAGCGCCGCGCCGGACGCGCCGTGGTGCGGCGCGCGAAACGGGCGCTCGCGGATCATGCCGCGGCCTTTCGTGGCGCCTGTGATCGAGTGTATCTTCGTGATTTCAAGCGATTCTTCGTAGGTCAGCTGCGGCAGGATGGAAGGGATCGCGCGCGCGAGCATGGTTTTGCCCGCGCCGGGCGTACCGATCAGCAGGATATTATGCCCGCCCGCAATGGCGATCTCGGCGGCGCGTTTCGCCCCCTGCTGCCCCTTGATTTCGGAAAAGTCAGTCGCGTAGCGGATCTCGCTTCCCTGCCAGCGTTCGGTGGGATGCGGTGTAATCATCTGATCGCCGCGCACATGCCCGCACAACTGTGCGAGCGTGGAAACGGACAGGATGGCGACTCCCTCGACATACGCCGCTTCCTCCGCGTTGCCCTCCGGCACGGCAAACACTGTCTCTCCCTTGGAAAACCCGTCGATCACCATCGGCAGTACGCCCGCGATGGCGCGGACGCCGCCGTCCAGCCCCAGTTCGCCGAACGTGACGAATTCCGTATCGGGATGCGGCCCCAGCTGGCCGCTCGCCGCGAGGATCGAGAGCGCGACGGGCAGATCGTAAACGGCGCCTTCCTTGCGCATGTCCGCGGGAGCGAGATTGACCGTGATGCGCGCGGCGGGAAAGACGTAACCGGCGTTCTTGATCGCGGCGCGGACGCGCTCGCGCGATTCCTTGACCGCCGGATCCGGCAGCCCTACGATTTCAAACGCGGGCAGTCCGTTGGCGATGTCCGTCTCCACCTGTACGGAAAAGCCGCCGATTCCGTTCAATCCATGACTCTTAATGCGCGACAGCATGCGTCTTTTTATTTCCTTCCCGTTATTTCGTGCGCCGCACGACTGGTTCCAGTATACACGAAAAACGCCGTGTGTGCGGCGTTTCTTTTTAAAAACATCAATTGTTTATATTGTTTTTTGCGCGTCCTGCGATTTACCCTGCAAACCGGCTTTTTGGTTGAATACGAACAGCCGGTTCCCCAGATAATTCACCATGATCGCCACAGCGGTCGCGATGAGTTTCGCTACGGTGTCACCCTTGATAAATCCCGCCAGGAACGCCGGCATCCAGCCCGCGACCCATTCGTTGGTGACGCCGAACACCTCTCGGCAGAGCCAGATCATGCCGAGGGAAACCCCCAGCGACGCGAGGTTGACCACCAGAAACAGCGCAATCTCGCGAAACGAGCGCGTTCTCTGTTCGCGAAACGTCCAGTTGCTGTTCCACAGATAGCTGTTGACCACGCCGCACGTATAACCCAGCACCTGCGCGGCATACACCCAGCCCAAAAGCAGATTAAGCGTCTGGAACACCGCAAAATCCACCAGCGTGTTTAAAACGCCCACGATGATGAACTTTACCATCTGCCAGATCGTCTTTTTCGCCTCTCCGTTACGCTCCATACATCAGCTTCCCTCCCGGTAATTTTGCAATAAACGACGCCCAGCCGCTGGGCACCGGCAGACCCGAAAGCCCCGGATACAGCAGGATGAAGAACAGGACCGCAAACCCGACCCAGGCCCACTTGACGAAGTTTAGGTCGCGGTACTTCCGCTCCAGTTTCTGCAGTCCGTATACTGTCGCCATCAGGATAAACGGCACCGTCGCGAAGAAATGATAGATAAACGTGCAGCGCGTCACCAGAACCCACGGCAAATAGTTCGCCAGAACGCCGACGGTAAACACCTGCATCGCACGGTCGGGCGCGATCCGCCTGCTCAGACGCGCCCAGAGGAGCGCTGCGGCGCCGAGCGAACTGACCCACCAGACGGCGGGATTGCCGGAAGCGCTGAGCGTGGAAACCTTCTCCGGCGCGATATAGGAGTTGTAATAATACCACATCGGCTTTACCGTAAACGGCCAGGAGTACCAGCTCGACTGATACGGATGCGTCGCCTTGAGATTCGAGTGGTAGTTATACATGAACACCTGATACTTCACGAACGTATCCTTCATGCCGGACACCCCGTATCCCGGATTCTGCCCCGCTTCGTAAATATAATACGGCGTGTAGGACGCGAAATAGATCGCGCACGGTATCACGATGAAGAACAGCACGCACCAGGCGAGCGTTTTCCCCGCGAGCTCCCAGAAATCTTTTACTTGCGCTTTATCCGCGTCGTTGTCGCGCGCGTTGGCCTGCGAGTAATCCAGATACCGCGCGATCAGCGAGCCGAACAGGAGCACCGCGAGCCCTGCGCCGGCATAGATGCTCGTCCACTTGCAGGCCGCGCCGACGCCGAAGAACAATCCAGAGAGCGCGAGCGGTTTGAGCGTTTTCTTCAGCCCGTCCGTAAAGAAGTTCATCATAATGTACTGATACATGTAATAGTACATCAGCAGGATGAAGAAAACCGAATAAACGTCGATGGTCGCGATGCGCGTCTGCGTGAAGTGCATGAAATCGAATGCAAACAGCGTCGTCAGCACAAGCGCGTAATTGGAGTCCTTGAAGATTCGCTTGCCGAAAGCATAAAGAACCGGCAGCATACCCACGCCAAACAGCGCGCCGACGATGCGCCAGCCAAAGGGCGTCATGCCGAACGCCCAGACGCCGAGCATGATGAACAGCTTGCCCAACGGCGGGTGCGAGTTTTCATATGGCGTGAGGTTATGCAGGTTTTCATACGCCGTGCGCCCGTGGTAGAGCTCGTCGAAATACATGCCTGTAAAATAGCTCGGTTCGGCGACAGTGTTCTGCTCGTCGATCAGATTGCCTTGCGTCCCCGTGGAATTGACGGCTCGCACCGGGATCAGATTTCCCGCAAGGTCGTAAAACGCGATTTCGTTCAGCTTGAGCGTGCCGGAGTAGAGCGAGAGCGTTACGGTGTCCGTCACGAAATCCGTCGTCACCTTTTTCCAGCGGAACATGTCGTCATAGGTCTGGTCGAACGTTTCCGTATATCCGTCCGGCGTTTCCAGAAGGAGCGTGCCGCCGTTATCGATATTGCCGAATACGCTGTAGGCGGATACGTGTTCCACCTTGCCGAATCTGACCGTGACGCTTTCGCCCGCCTGAGCCGTAGACCAGCAGGTTTGCGGCGCACTCGTCGAACCGAGGTTTGTAAGCGCGACGACGCCGTAGACGAGCGTTATGGCAAGAACATACAAGATATCCCGTTTGGTATAGTGCAGTTTATTGTCCGTCGGCAGCTTGGGCAGAATCGAGACACGGCGCGGAAGTCGTTTCTGTTTTACTTCCGCTTTCCGGATCGGTTCGGGTATTCGTCCGAACGCCAGAATCTGTGTCGCGAGATAAGCCAGCCAGACCGCGAACGCGACGGTCAGGAGCGATCCGAAGAATGTGATCATTTCATATACCGGGCCGCGCGCCGCCTGATGGTTGACCACATAGAACGCGCACGCCGCGTTGAGAAACGCGGTTGTAAAAATACCTCCAAGCGCGAGAAGGAGCCGCCTGTCCCGGTAATACAAGTAAGCGATGAGCAGCAGCAAAAGCGCGGGAAGCATGTAGCGCTCGTGCATATAGTGCCCGAACGTAAAGATCAGGATCACCGCAATCGCGCCGGAAAGATACAGCGCGCCGGGACTCCGCTTTCTGCCGAGCAGGTACAGCGCGGAGGAAAAAACGACGGACAGGCCGATCATGATCGTGCCGAAGAGATGGTACGGAATACCGAGGATCAGTACGTCCGCGGATTTCCAGTTCCAGCCGAGCAGCGAAGCGAAGTTGAACGCCTCGATCGACGCGTAATGATAGGATCCGGCGGTTTCCGCGTATTTCCGAATCAGCCAGTTCCAGGGCTGCGTACCCTGAAACGGCAGCGAAAGCAGCTGCAGCACAACAAGCGAAGCGATTACCGCAAGCAGCGTGTCGGCCGAGCGAGAAAGCCGGCGGCCTTTCGCGTCGACAATATCCGCGATATACGCCACGGCGAGTACGGGGCCGAGCATCAGCGCCTGCGGTTTCGTCAGGATCGCGAGCCCGTAGATCGCGCCGGCGAGGATGCGTTTATCCTTCTTCAGCAGATAGAACACCGCGACGATCATCAGCGCGAGGAGCGAGTCGATCTGTCCCCATGCGCCGGAAACGAACATCAGAGGCGGGCAGAACGCAAACGCGCCCGCGACGAAAAGCGCGCCCTTCTCCCCAAGGCCGTTCTTTTTCGCCAGCCGGTAGAGCAGATACGCCGTCGCCAGATCCGCAAACGTGGACGGCATTTTGAAGAGCAGCGCCATCCCGTCCGAACCGTATGGGATGTCCAACAGACGGCAGAGACCGGAGAGCGCGCCGCAGACGTACATATATCCCGGCGGATAATCCGCAAACGCGCCGGAAGTGTAGAAGTTGCGCGTGCCGTCGAGTACCATGTTGCCCCAGGCCATGAAGCAGTTGATATCCGTCGGGTGGCCGAAAAATGCGATGGACAGCGCGACGCGGGCCACGAACGCACCGAGCAGGATGATCATCAGCGCGAGCCGCGGTTTGCCGACAGGCTGAATCATATTGGACTCGTACTGAAACTCGTTTCGATAGATCCAGATAAATGCCGCGGCAAATACAATGGTAAACGCGACGGCGAGATACAGCGGGTCGTTCACGGTGGCCTGTTCCGTTTCGGCCGAAGAAGAGACGCTGGAAACCGTCCCGTTTTCAGTCGCAAGATCGACGACCGCCGCGTCTGTGGAAGCGCACGCAAACAGCGATACGCCGCGATACTCCGCCGTGCCGACCGCCGTTGTGCCGTAGCCGCCGAGACGCAGCGCAACGTTGACCGCCGTCTGCTCTTCGCCCGTGCGGAAATAGAGCGAGACCGTTCTCCATGTTTCAGAACCGAATAGATTCTCAGAGTAGCAATATGTTCCGTCGATCGGAAAATTATCGATGGACAGATTTGCGCCTGTGCCGTTCTGCACGTCGATTGTCCGGATCTGCGCGCTGAGCCGGTACACGGTGTTCGGCTGCACGGGCACCTGCTGGATCAGCCGCGAGTCGTTGGCAACCTGATTGGTCAGCAGGATCGTTTTTCCGCCGTCCTCGTCCTCCGAGAGCGTCGCGCTGACGCTGGACGCATCGTTTTGATAGGCGTTGAGTTCCCATCCCGCGGGGAGCTCAGCGGTTTCGGCGAAAATGGCGAAATCGCCGTTGTAGATCAGTTCGCTGCCGGCCAGTTCGTCTCCGCTTTCGGCAAGCGCCAGAGCGGGAACGCACAGCAGGCAGATCAGCAGCAGGACGATGAATCGTTTTCGCACAGCGAAGCCTTTCTTTAAAAAGAGTTTATCTATAAAGCAATCACAGTCAATTCCAACACAGTATACCATAAACGAAAAAAAGCTCAATCGCGCAGATGCGGCCTGAACTTGATATTTTTGTGTCAGGAAAACATACGAATCCTATTCCGCCGCATCAAACGCGTTCTCAATGTGGTTGACGCGCCCGCCGCCGAGATATACTTCGACCACGTCGAACCGCGCGGAAGAATCAAGCAGGTTCTCTTCCATTAAGTACGCCTGCGCGGCGAGTGTGAGCAGCTTTCGTTTCGCGGGCGTAACAAATTCAGCGGGCGTGCCATAGTACGTGCGGGAGCGCGCCTTGACCTCGATAAATACGACGGTATCCCCGTCGCGCATGATCAGATCGATCTCGCGGGGTCCGCTTCGGTAGTTCTGGCAGAGCGAAAGATATCCCTTCTGTTCCAGAAACGCTTTTGCGAGCGCCTCCGCGTCTCTGCCGATCGAGGTTGTGCTCATAAAAAACTCCCGATGAAGCTTCTGCGGTGGATCGGGCACGGCCCGTATTTCTTCAGCGCGGCTATATGCTCCGCGGTTCCGTAGCCCTTGTTCTTCGCAAAGCCGTACTGGGGATACAGCGCGTCCTGCTTTATCATGTACCGGTCCCGCTCGACTTTCGCTAGGATGGACGCGCAGGCGATGCTGTAACTCAGCGCGTCGCCGTGAACGATCGGATGCTGGCGCGCGGAGATTCTTAAGTTTTGCAGTGCATCGACGAGCACGTCCGTCACCGGGATGGGCATAGCTTCAAATGCTTTCTGAAAGGCGAGTTTTGTCGCTTGCAATATGTTCATCTCGTCGATCATATCCGGTCCTACCCAACCGAGCGAAAACCCCCGCGCGGTATCTGCCAGTACGGGGTACAACGCTTCCCTGCGCTTTCCGGTCACTTTTTTCGAATCGTTCACGTGCTCGATCAGCGGCGTTTCCGGCATGGCGGCGCAGCAGGCGACCACCGGCCCCGCGAGCGGACCCCGGCCGACTTCGTCCATGCCCGCGAGCATGATTCCATCCCGTCCCCAGAAAGCGCGGTCGGGTTCGCAGAGCCTGTCCAGCCGCTCGCACTCCGGCACCCGGCTCATGCGTCCGTCTCCGGCAGTTCCAGCGTGATGCGCGCGATTTTACCCGCGCGGAATTCGTCCAGAACCACATGCGAGGCGCGCTCTGTATCCAGTTCGCCGCCGCGCAGCAGAAAACCACGGCTGCGGCAGACCGCCTCCAGCAGTTCCGCTTTCGGTGTATCCGCCGCGAGCTTGCCGTACCGGTCGGTCAGCTGCGAAGGCATCGTCGCCTGCAACAGCGCGAGCAGGTCGAGCGCGAGTTCTTCAGAATCCATGATTTCATCCCGGATCGAACCTAAAAAGGCAAGGTGCTTCGCCAGCGCCTGATCTTCCAGCTTTGGCCAGAGCATGCCGGGCGTATCCATAAGTTCCAGATATGGCGTGATCTTTACCCATTGCTTGCCGCGCGTGACACCCGGTTTATCGCCGACTTCCGCTCGGCTCTGCCCGGCGATGCGGTTGATAAGCGTGGACTTCCCGACGTTTGGGATGCCGGCGATCATGCAGCGGACGGTCTTATTCGCACCTTTGAGCTTCATCGCGTCTACACGGGGTTTTGCGGCTTTTTCGATCAAGCCGACCGCGGTTTTTTTCGCCGATCCGCCGGTTGCGGAAACGCCCGCCGCTTCGACGCCCTTTTTCGCGTAATATGCAATCCACCGCTTCGTCGTGTTGGAATCCGCGAGGTCGCTCTTATTGAGCAGCACGACCCGCGCCTTGCCGGAAAAGAGATCGTCGAAATCCGGGTTGCGGGAAGCAAGCGGCGCGCGCGCGTCAAGGATTTCGACCACCACGTCGATCATTTTCAGGTTCTCCTGCAGCATACGGCGCGTTTTTGCCATGTGCCCCGGATACCAGTTGATGGCAGGCATTTTTCATCCCTCCAAATAAGGAAAAACCCCGGTGCCGTATCGGGCAGAGGGGTTGGATCCCTGTTTTGTTTCGATCAGCTGTTCTTCTCTTCGATGCGCTCGCGAATCTTTGCGGCTTTACCGGAGAGGTCGCGCAGATAGAAGAGCTTTGCGCGGCGGACAACGCCATGGCGGACGAGTTCGATACGTCCGATGCGCGGGCTGTTGTACGGGAAAGTTCTTTCCACGCCTACGCCGTAGGAAATGCGGCGGACGGTAAAGCTCTTGCGCACACCGCCGCCCTGAATCTTGATCACGACGCCTTCAAAGTTCTGGAGACGCTCGCGGTTGCCTTCGATAACCTTCACAAATACGCGGACGGCGTCGCCGACCTCAAGCTCCGGAAGATCGGTGCGGAGCTGCTCTTTTTCGAGTTCCTGAATGATGTTCGACATTTTGAAATATTCTCCTTTCAGTTTGCCAGGCGTTCATACTTCATATGCCGAACAGAGGACCGCCCGATGTCACGAACGCGATTATAACACAGCCGCCATCTGAATGCAAGCTGTTTTTGCCAGTGTTTATGCGCCCTTTAGCTCCGTCTGAGGCGCGGGGTGCTTTGCGTCGTACACGTACCAGAGCGTAATTGCCACGATCACGATCGCACCGCCGATGAGCGACCATTCCCCCGGATTTTCCCCCGCGAAGAGAAATACCCAAACGGGGTTTAGCAGCGGTTCCAGTACCGCGAGCAGCGAGCAGGTCAGGATCGACGCGTTCTTCATCGCTATGCTGTAGAGGATGTTCGCGATCCCGATCTGGAAAATGCCAAGCGCGAGTATGCTGAGGATGGTCGTGCCTGAAAATACGGGATGGGTTACGATCAGCACGGGCAGCCCGATCAGCGCGTTCAGAAAGTGCCCCTGCATGATCCCGTTCGTGCGCGTCTGATCGGAAACGCCCTCGCTGAAAATGAACATACCCGCAAAGAACACGCTGGAAACAACCGCCACGATATCGCCCGCAAGATGGCCGTTTCCGATCTGCCCGATAAAGCAGAGCGAAACGCCCAGCACGGTGACCGGCACCACGGCGATATCCAGAGAACGCAGCTTCTTTTTCTGCACGAACGCGATATAGAGAAGCACGAACACCGGCGCGCAGTACTGGATCACGATAGCGTTCGCCGCGGTCGTGAGTTTGTTCGCCGCAACGAATGTGGTGCAAACCCCCGCCATCGCAACGGCAATCTTCAGCGTATCTTTGTTCACAGCCGGCCTGATTCCGCGCGCACGCATGTATATATACATCACGAGCCCGCCCAGTGCCCCGCGAAGGCCGACGATGGCGAGCGGATTCCAGGGAATCAGCTTTATGAAAATCCCGCCGATGCTCCAGAGCAGGCCGGTTCCGATCATGGCTATTGTGCCGATTGTATTCTTTTTCATTCCGTTTGCCGCGCCGAATCACCGGCACGCTCCTTATCCAAAACAAGACAATCCCAAACAGGATTGCCGTTCGATATTACATCTCCGTATGAATGAACTGATTACAGCCAGGCGTTGTCCGGCGCTTCGATCGCTTCGCCGTTTTCCGCTTTTTCCCGCAGCAGGTCGGGACGGTTCAGCGCGGTCTTAAGCCTCGCTTGTTCCAGCCGCCAGGCCTGAATCTTCGCGTGGTGTCCGTTTAAAAGGATCTCCGGCACTTCCATCCCACGGAAGTTCGCGGGTCGAGTATACTGGGGATATTCCAGCAGATCCTCGGTAAACGATTCGTCCGCCGCGCTTTCTTCGCTCCCGAGCACGCCCGGAATCAGGCGGCTGACGCAGTCCGTCAGCACCATGGCGGGCAGCTCGCCGCCCGTGAGCACGTAATCGCCGATGGAGATTTCGTCATCGATGATGCGCATCACACGCTCGTCCACACCTTCGTAATGCCCGCAGAGCAGCACGAGCCTCTCCTGCGCCGCCAGTTCCCGCGCGATCTTCTGGTTCAGTGTCCGCCCTCGCGGGGTCAGGAGGATTCGCCTTGCGCTGCCGCCTTCCAGGACTGCGTCCATGCAGTCGAAGATCGGCTGCGCCATCATGATCAGGCCTGCACCGCCGCCAAAGGGATAGTCGTCCGCTTTTTTATGCTTGTTGTCCGTGTAAGCGCGGATGTCATGCACGCGAATATCGATGAGGCCGCCGGCCTGCGCGCGTCCGAGCATGCTCGCGCCGAGTACGCCGGAGAACATCTCCGGAAACAGCGTGAGAATGTCAATCCGCAAAACAGCCGACCTCCTCCAGTACGGACACATCGAAAACGATGCGTCCGTTTTCCAAGTCCACCTCGCGCAGCACTTTTTTTAGTGCGGGCACGAGCAGCTTCCCGCCGTCGATCTCGTAAACGTCGTTCGCGCCGGTCTCCAGCACATCGGTGATTTTTCCGTACGCTTTACCGTTGGTATCGAACGTCTCGCATCCGATTAAATCGGCGATGAAATACGTGTCGCTGTTGAGTTTGACCGCGTTCTCCCGACTGACGCAGAGATAACGGTTTTTCAGCGTCTCCGCCTGCTCCACCGAGTCGAATCCTTCAAGATGCAGCAGCACCGCATCCGGCAGAAAGCGCGCGCTTTTTACCGCAACAGGCGCATACGCGCCTGTCGTCGATTCGAGATATGCCGTTTCCAACGCGCGAAACCGCACAGGATCGTCCGTCAGCGGGATGATTTTCACATCCCCGTGCACGCCGTGCGCGCGGACGATCTGGCCGACGCGCAGATACTTCGCCCTCAATTTATTCCCTCGGTACTTCTTCGCTTCGCGGGTACCGGCGGATTGCCGCGCGTTACTGCTCGACGATATCCACCATGTATTTCTTGTCTTCTCGGACGCTCGCGGCCTTGACGACCGTTCGGATCGCCTTGGCGATGCGTCCCTGCCTGCCGATGACCTTGCCCATGTCGGCAGGCGCTACGGAGAGGGAGATCACGACCGTGTCCCCTTCCTCGCGCGACTCGACCACGACGGAGTCCGGTTCGTCGACGAGGTTTTTCGCGATAAAGCGTACGAGTTCCTCCATCACGGCTGCCTCACTGGATGGCGCCGCTCTTCTTCAGCAGCGCTCGAACGGTGTCCGTCGGCTGCGCGCCCTTCTTGATCCATTCAGCCGCGTGTTCGTTGTTCACGGTCAGCTCAACGGGGTTCGCGAGGGGGTTGTAATAGCCGATCTCTTCCACGCATGCGCCGTCGCGGGGCGCGCGGGAATCCGCAACGATGATACGATAGAAAGGCGCCTTCTTTGCGCCCATGCGGCGCAGTCTGATCTTGAGCATTGTCTGCTTCCTCCAAATATATGATGTAGTTTTTTATATCGAATACGTGAAAACGTGATTCGCCAAATTCATTCCGTTTAGAATCCGAACGGAAAGCCGCCCCTTTTGCCCTTCTTCATTCTGCCGCTCATCTGCTTCATCATTTGGCGCGAAGCATTGAACTGATTCATGAGGCGGTTGACCTCCTGCACGCTCGTTCCGCTGCCGCGCGCGATGCGCTTTCTTCGGCTTGCGGTGAGGATATCCGGGTCTTTCCGCTCGGCCTTGGTCATGCTCTGGATGATCGCCTTTGTGCGCGCCATCTGCTTTTCGTCGATCTGCGCGCCGCCGAGCGCCTTTGCATCCATACCCGGGATCATCTTCACGATATCTTCCATCGACCCGAGGTTTTTCATCTGATCCATCTGGTCGAGGAAATCGTCCAGCGTGAACGAGTTGGTCTTCATCTTATCGGCCAGCTCGATCGCCTTTTTCTCGTCGAACGCGGACTGCGCTTTTTCGATGAGCGTGAGCACGTCTCCCATGCCGAGGATGCGGCTCGCCATGCGGTCGGGATGGAACGGTTCGATGTCGGTCAGCTTTTCGCCGATGCCGGAAAACTTGATGGGTTTACCCGTCACCGCGCGCACGGAGAGCGCCGCGCCGCCGCGCGTGTCGCCGTCCAGCTTAGTGAGGATCACGCCCGTAAGCACGACGGTCTCATGAAAACTCTTTGCGACGTTGACCGCGTCCTGCCCGGTCATCGCGTCCACAACAAGCAGAATTTCCGCGGGATTCACCGCATCGCGGATCTTCTTGAGCTCCTCCATCATCTCGCCGTCGATGTGCAGGCGTCCGGCCGTGTCGACGATGACCACGTCGATAAACTTGTGCTTCGCCTCCGCGACCGCTTCCTTCGCGGTGAGCGCCGGATTCTGCGTCCCGTGTTCGTATACGGGAAGATCGAGCTTTTCGCCGACGATCTGGAGTTGCTGGATCGCGGCGGGCCGGTAGATATCGCATGCGGCCAAGAGAACGCTTTTGCCGTAATGCTTCGCGATATACGCGCCGAGCTTGCCGCACATGGTGGTCTTGCCCGCGCCCTGCAGACCGGCCATCAGGATGACCGAGGGTTTCCGGATGCCGAACTCGAGCTTTGCGTGTTCGCCGCCCATGAGGCGCGTGAGCTCTTCATTGACGATCTTGACGACCTGCTGTCCGGGAGTGAGGCTCTCAAGCACTTCTGCGCCCACAGCGCGGTCTGTTACGGTCTTGACGAAGTCCTTGACGACCACGAAGTTGACGTCCGCTTCCAGAAGCGCGAGCTTGATCTCGCGCATGGCCTCTTTCACGTCGCCTTCGCCGAGCTTCCCGCGCGAATTCAGCCGCTTGAATACCGCCTGCAGTTTTTGTGAGACGCCTTCAAACGCCATCGCTTTCCTCCGAAACCAGCTCGGTCAGTTGCCGGAGCAATTCCTTTTGCCGCCCATCCAGGCTCGTTTCACCCAGTTCCGCGAGCAGGCGGCGTTGTTCTTGATTTGTTTCGATAAGCCGGAGTTTGGATTCCATATCTTTCAATTCCGCTTCTGCGGTTGTGATCGCGTCTCTGACCGCCTGGCGCGAGATGCCGACCTGATACGCGATATCACCCAGCGACAGATCTTCGTAAGCGTATAACCGAACGAGCGAACGCTGGCGCTCGGTTAAAAAAGCGCCGTACCAGTCCAGTAATTGTCCAAGTTCGACCAGACGATCCATGAAAAACTTCTGCTGCCATCTGCAAGGCGGATGGCCTTATGCCGTTCGTTGTAAGCGTGCCTAAAACGCATGCGTGCGGTTGCCTGTAAAGCAGAATTGCTTTACACCGTACCATTATACGGCGGCAGGCGAAAAAGTCAAGCCTAATTCTGAAAATATAATTTCTAGTTCAGTCCGCGTCGTTTGCGAGCAGCGCTTCGGAAAACAGCCCCGCGTCGAACGGCTGCAGGTCGTCGATCCCCTCGCCCACGCCGACGAAGCGCACTGGCACATGGAGAGACTCGCAGATCGAGATCACCACGCCGCCCTTGGCCGTGCCGTCGAGTTTGGTCAGAATCACGCCGTCCAGCTGGCAGACCTCCGCGAACGCGCGCGCCTGCGCTATCGCGTTCTGGCCCGTCACCGCGTCGAGAACCAGCAGGGTTTCGCAGGGGATGTCCGGTAGTTCGCGCGCGATCACGCGGCGGATCTTGCCCAGTTCGTTCATGAGTTTTGTCTTGTTGTGCAGCCGCCCCGCCGTATCGCAGATCAGCAGGTCGCAGCCTTTGGCTTTATAACTTGCGATCGCGTCGAACACCACCGCCGCCGGATCCGCGCCTTCGCCGTGTTTCACCATGGCGACGTCCGCGCGTTTTGCCCACTCGCCGAGCTGCTCCGCCGCCGCAGCGCGGAATGTGTCCGCCGCGGCAAGCATGACCTTTCGCCCCTGACCGCGGTAACCGTTGGCGAGTTTGCCGATGCTGGTCGTTTTGCCCACGCCGTTGACGCCGACGACGAGCAGCACGGCCGGGCCTTCGTCCGCGGAAAAGGGTTTGTCCGAGACGACGGCTTTTGCAATCAGCGCGGCGAGCTCTTTTCTCGCGTCCGCACGGGCGGAAATCTTCTTTTCCCTGATTGCCGCCTGCAGATCATCCAGCAGGCGTTCGGTCACGCCGGCTCCCGCGTCCGCGAGGATCAGCGCTTCTTCTAGCTCCTCATAAAATTCTTCGTTGATGCCGTCCTTGGACGCGAAGATGCGCGCGAGCAGTCCCGTGCGCGTCTTGCCCAGTCCGGTTTTCCATTTTTGAAACAGCGGTTTCTTTTCCATATCGATTCCCAATCGGATTTTCTAGATTGCCTGCTCCGGCGCGGCGGCGACGCCGTTCTCCCCGAAGCGCGCGGAGACGATCTTGCTTACGCCCTTCTCCTCCATCGAGACGCCGTAGAGCGTGTCGCAGACCTCCATGCTGCCCTTGCGGTGCGTGATGAGGATGAACTGCGTGCCTTCCGAATATCGCTTGACGTAATCCGCGAACCGCGAGACGTTCGCCTCGTCCAGCGCGGACTCGATTTCGTCGAGCATGCAGAACGCGGGCGGTTTGAGCTTCAGCATCGCAAACAGCAGCGCGATGGCGGTCAGCGTGCGTTCCCCGCCGGATAGAAGCGAAAGAAGCTGGAGTTTCTTTCCCGGGGGCTGTGCGATGATGTCGATATCGCAGCCGAGCACGTCGGTTTTATCCGCGAGGCGGAGTTCCGCCTGCCCGCCGCCGAAAAGCTCGGCGAACGTGCTAGAAAAATTCTGTTGAATCAACTCAAACTGCCGTAAAAACACCGTCTCCATCGTGCCGGTCAGCTCCGTGATCAGCGTTTCGAGGTCCTGTTTTGCCTTGTGGAGGTCCTCGCACTGCGTATCCAGCTCGCTGTGCCGTTCGAACACGGTCTTATACTCTTCAATCGAGCCGAGACTGATATCGCCCAGCGTTTTGATCTCCGCCTTGATCTCGTTGACGCGCGCGTTGCTCACGCCGATGGGGATCTCGCGCCGGAGCGCGGCGGCATTTTCGTATGTCAGGTCGTATTCGTTCCAGATATGGTCCTGCATGGCGCCGAGTTCCATCTCAAGCCGGCTCTGCGTCATTTCCTGCTTGTGAATGCGCTCCGACAGATCGCGGGAAGACGTCAGCAGTTCCTCGCGCCGCGCGCGCTGTTCGTTCAGCGAGGCGTATACGCTCTGGCGTTCCTCTTCCAGTTTCCTCTGCGCTTCCTTCTCCGTTCCGGTCAGCGCGGTGTCGCTCTCGATCTGTGTGCGCATGCTTTCCAGTTCCGTGTCGATCGCGGTAAGCGTCTGTGCGGTTTCCGCCGCTTCCTGTTCCAGCGCGGTCAGGCGAATGGAGAGTTCGCGATGCTCGCTGACGAGGCGTTTCTGCTCCGCATAGACCGCGTCCCGCTCTTTTGACAGAGCCATGCGGCGGACCTTTTGTTCGGTGAGTTCACCGGCAAATGCCTCACGCTGCCTGCGCAGTTCGGCCAGCTCGCCCTGCGCGCGGGAGACATCCTCGCGCGTTGCTGCGTTGCCCTGCTCGATGCCGGTCTGCTGTTCGTCCGCGTTCGCGCGCTCGCGTTCCGCCTCGGCGAGGTTTTCGCTCAGCTGTGCTTTTTCTTCCGCCAGAGCGTGTTCGCGCTGCCGGCTGACTTCCACGTCCCGGCGGATGATATCGAACTGCTCCGCCTGCTTTGCCGCGTCGATTTCGCAGGCGTGCACCGCGTCGCGGAAGGAATCCACCTGAATATCGCACCTGAGCACGTCCTGCTCGCCGCCGCGCAGTTTCTCTCTCTTTTCCTCCAGCGCCGCTGCTTCCTTTTTCAGCTTCTCGCGCAGTTCCTGCAGTTCGCGCTCGCGGCTTAAGAGGTTGAAGCTGTTTTTCTGCAAACTGCCGCCGCTCATCGACCCGCCGGTGCTGATGATGTCGCCCTCCAGCGTCGCGATATGAAACGCGTTTCTGGTGCGTTTCTTCAGCGCGATGCCCGCGTCGAGGTCCTTGACCACGATCGTGCGGCAGAGCAGGTAATCCATCACGCCGCGCACGTTGTCGTCGCAATCGACAAGTTCATTCGCTACGCCGATGCAGCCGGGCAGATCAAGCAGCGCCCGTTCCTCGCGCGTGATGCGCGTTGGGTTCAGAAGCGCCATCGGCAGCAGGGTCGCCCTGCCGTAATCCTTGGCACGCAAGTATTCAATGACGTATTTCGCGTCCTCGGCGGTCGGGGTCACGATATTCTGCAGCGTGGACCCCAGCGCCATGGTCACGGCGATTTCGTATTCCTTAGGCACGCGGATGAGCTCCGCGACCACGCCGACGATGGCGCGGGAGAGTTTCGGGTCGTTCGGCGCGTCCTTGAGAATGTTTTTTACGCTCGCGTAATAACCCTCGCGCGAACGCTGCATCTCGTCCAGCACGCGTAGGCGGGACTGGATGGACGCGATGCCCTGCTCGTCCCGCGCGAGTTCCTCGCGCAGCGCGGTAAACGCGTCCAGCGTCTTTCTGCGGTGTTCAATGCTGGCTTCAAAGTCCCGTTTCGTTTGTTCCAGCCGGTCCGCTTCCGCCTCGTGCTGCCGCTTCGCGGTTTCCAGCTCTTCGTTCAGGCGGGCGGTTTCCTCCATGCGGAGTGCGGCTTCCGTTTCGATCGCGGCAAGCCGCTGGCTGATCGATGTTTTCATCGCGTCGTAACGGCTTACGCTTGATTTGAAATCCGACATACGGTTCATGCTCTCGATCAGGCTGTTCTTCATCTGATCGAGCGCTTCCTCGCGTGCGGAGATATCCGTATCCAGCGCGTCTAGCCGCTGCTGAGCGGTTTCCATCTCTTTTTCGAGCAGGCTCAGCGCCGCCTGGCCGGATTCGTCCGTCTGCATGCCTGCGATTACGGTGCCGAGTTCATCAAGGCGAGCTTTGCCGGATCCGCGCTCCTGTGCAATGCGCTTTTGCGCCAGTATCGTATTCTCTCGCCGTTCAGCCAGGACGTTGCCCGCGCCAACGCGCGTCTCCGCTTCGGAAACCAGCCCCATGAGCCGGTTCTGCTGTGCGTTCAACGCGGTATCGAGCGAGCGAAGCTGTTCCTCCAGCGCGGCGCAGGCGGAAAGCAGCGTGCTTTCCCCCGTTTCCGCCAGCGCATGTTCTTCGTTCATCTGGCGCATGGCGTCGTTGATCTGATCCAGCCGTTCGTGCACGCGGTCGTACTGGCTTAAAAACAGGTTGACCTCAAGGTCTTTCAATTCGTCCCGAAGGCGCAGGTAAGCGCGCGCGGACGCGCTCTGCTCCTCGAGAGGGCCGAGTCTGTCGGCCAGTTCTTTTAAGATATCCTCGATGCGTTCGAGGTTTTTTTCGGTGTTGGCGAGCTTGCGCTCCGCTTCTTCCTTGCGCACGCGGTAGCGCATCACGCCCGCCGCCTCTTCGAACGCGGCTCTGCGGTCCCCGCTCTTGTTGGAGAGGATTTCCTCCACCTTGCCCTGACCGATGATGGAGTATCCGTCTTTCCCGATGCCGGTGTCGAAGAAGAGGTCGTTGATGTCCTTAAGCCTGCAGTTGTTGCGGTTGATGCAATATTCGCTCTCGCCGGAGCGGTAGACGCGCCGCGTGATGGCGACTTCCGCAAACGGCAGGTTGATCTGGCCGTCCGCGTTATCGAAGGTCAGCGTCACCTCGCTGTAAGCGAGAGCCTTTCTCAGCTGCGTGCCGTTGAAGATCACATCCTCCATCCTGGCGCCGCGGAGCGCTTTTGCGCTCTGTTCGCCGAGCACCCAGCGAACCGCGTCGGAGATGTTGCTCTTTCCGCTGCCGTTGGGGCCAATGATGGCGGTAATTCCCTGCCCGAAGCGCAGTTCGGTCTTGCGCGCGAAGGACTTGAAGCCGTTGAGCTCGAGTTTTGTCAGTCTCATGCTTCGCCCTCCAGAACGCCCAGCCGGATCAACGCGGCTCTCGCCGCAGCCTGCCCCGCGCTCTGTTTGTTGTGCCCCGTTCCCTCGCCGACGGGTTCGCCGGAGAGAAGGACGCGGATGGTGAAGCGCTTCTGATGTTCCGGGCCGGTTTCATCCATGCACTCGTACTCAAGCGTGCCGATGTGCTGTTTCTGCACGTGCTCCTGCAAGCGGGTTTTAAAGTCTTTGTCCGTTTCATCCACGCGCGCTTCCTCCAGAAGGCGAATGACGCGCTCCAGAATCACGCGGCGCGCGTGCTCCAGCCCGCCGTCGAGATAAACCGCGCCGATCACCGCCTCCAGTGCGTCCGAAACGATGGACGGCTTCTGACGCCCGCCGGTAAGCTCCTCGCCGTTGCCGAGGCGGAGACAGGCGGGTACGCCTAGCGTCTGCGCCGCGCTGAAGAGCGCCTGCTCGCAGACGAGCCGCGCGCGGTGCCGTGTCATCGCGCCTTCCTGCAATTCGGGATGACATAGATACAGGTGTTCGCTCACGCAGAGCTCCAGCACCGCGTCGCCCAGGAACTCAAGGCGCTCGTTGTGCGTCTGTCGCTTTCCGTCCCCCTTGACAAACGAGGTATGTGTCAGCGCCGTTTCCAGCAGGGAACGGTCGCGAAAAGCATACTGCAAGGTTTCCTCCAGCGCGGAGATTGCGGATTGCATGTCCTGCATTCGGTTTCCTTTGTCGTTATGGATCATTCAGAGCGTCGGATTATTTAGCAAACGGTCGGTGCTGCGGCGCCCCGTGCGCTTTACAAAAAAACCCGCACCCTGTCTCAACCTTCGGATGCGGGCAGTTGGCTTGTGGTTGTCGGTCAGTTCTTTTCGAGGTAACCGACGATATCGGCTACGGTCTGTACCCTGGGCAGTTCTTCGTCGGGAATCTCGATGTTGAATTCCTGCTCGAGGTCCATGATGAGTTCCACGATATCGAGCGAATCCGCCTTGAGGTCGTCGATGAGGCGGCTAGTCATTGTAATGGTTTTTGCGTCGATATCCAGCTGCTTGGCGATAATATCTCTAACTTTCTCAAAATACATGTTCAAAAACTCCTTTTCGAAGCGTTCATTTCGCATCTTGTTCGCGTAGTATTCTATCGGAAACGGGACGGTATGTCAATCCTCATCGCGCCCCGTTGGTTTTTCCTCCAGTCCGAAGCCGGCAATTTCCGCTCCGAGCAGCTGCGTTACGTCGGACGAGACGAGTTTCACCGCCTGCAGAATCGCCGAGCGGAACGCCTTCCCGTTGGAGCTGCCGTGCGCCTTGATCACACCGCCGTTGACGCCAAGAAGCGGCGCGCCGCCGTATTCGGTGTGGTCCAGTTTCTTTTTCAGAATTTTAAACGCAGGCTTGCAGATCAGCGCGCCGATCTTGGTGCGCAGGCTCGACATCAGCGCTTGTTTAAGCAGGTCCATGATCAGCCCCGCCGTGCCTTCCGTCCCCTTGAGCACCACATTGCCGTCGAACCCGTCGCAGACGATCACGTCGAATGCCCCGCTCAGCACATCCCGCGCCTCGCAATTGCCGGTAAAGCGGATCGGCGCCGTCTTGAGGAGCTGATGCGTTTCCTTCGTCAGCTCGTTGCCCTTTTCCTCTTCCGCGCCGTTGTTTAAAAGACCCACTCGCGGGTTTTCCACGCCGATAACGCGCTTCATATAAGCCGAACCCATCAAAGCAAACTGCACAAGGTATTCGCTCTTGCAGTCCGTGTTCGCGCCGCAATCCAGAAGCAGCGCGCAGGAATCCGCGGTCGGCATCACGATCGCCAGCGCGGGCCGCTTCACTCCCTTGAGCCGCTTGATGATCAGCGTGGCTCCGGTTAAGAGCGCGCCTGTGCTGCCCGCAGAGAGCACGCAGTCCGCCGCGCCTTCGGCCACCGCCTCCACCGCGCGCACCATGGACGAGTCTTTCTTTTTACGGATGGCGAGCGTCGGCTGTTCGTCGCAGCCGATGACCTGCGATGTCGCGAAGATCTGCACCCGCCCGTCGGATACGCCCAGTTCGGAAAGTCCCTTTCGCAGCACGGCCTCGTCGCCGTAAAGCGCGAGTTCCACATTCTCCTTCAGTTCCGGAAGTACGAGCTTAACGCCTTCCAGCACGGCGTACGGCGCATAATCGCCCCCCATCGCATCGATGGCAATTCTCATGGTAATGTTCTCCCAATTCCGCGGCAGTCGTCCCGCCGCCGCACCAGTTTGCGATTTGCGCCGCTGAGGATGGATGAGTCCGAATAATTTGATCAATATCGCGGCGCAGCCTGATTGAATTATTATACGAAATAACCGCCTCCGTTGCAACGCGAACAGGTGTTTTGATCGCCGCAGCGTATTTGCCCGGAACAGAACGCAAAAAGGCTCTCCGCGCGCATACGCGAAAAGCCTCCTGCATCATAAACCTGTTTTTGATCGCTCGATTACGCCGAAGGACGGAGGATCAGGCGTTCTTCTTTTCCTTTTTTTCCTTCTCTTCTTTGTCGACGACCAGTTTGCCGCCGTAATATCCGCACGTCTTGCATACCGTGTGGGACGGTACGAGCGAGTGGCACTGCGGGCACTCGTTAAGCTGTACTTCGCCTACGACGAAGTTCGCGGCTCTGCGGGAATCGCGCCTTGCCTTGGACGTTTTTCTCTTGGGTACTGCCATGATAATCCCTCCTGTTCTTTATCTGATAGCACGTCGGGCGTAGAATTTTCGCCTTGGGCTTCGTTTCCGGTGATATCTGATCGCGCGGGCGTTACGCATCGCCCGCAGTATCATTCGTTATGCAACCGCAGTCCGTTTCGTTCCGGTCCGTACCGCATACGGGGCAAAGGCCTTTGCAGTCCGCCCGGCAGGCGCTCGCGATGGGAAGCTCCAGAAAGAGGTTGTCCAGCACCGCTTTATCGAGCAGCAGCTCGTCGCCGGTGTACGGATAGGTCTCGTCGTCCGTTCCCTCATCCTCTCCCTTTACGAACCGTTCGGAGAAAGAAACCGATATGGGTTCGACAAACGGTTTCGAACAGCGGGCGCAGAGCGTGTTGATCTTCGCCTTCGCCACGCCGGACACCGTAAACGCCTTGCCGTCGTAAACGTACGTTCCTTCGGCTTTGACCGGTTCCGCAAAAATAATTCGCCGCTCCCCGTAGGTTTGCGGGGTGAATGCTTCCATTGCGGAAAACGGGAAAGGCTCCCCCGTTTGGCGTATCGCGTCCGCAATACGAATCCGCATGATCTCCACCGCCTTGCCCGCCGAGGAAATCGGCGCAACCTATGCTGCCAGCGCGCACAAAACTACCGCACGTTTCCACGCAACGTTATGTATTGTATCGGCTTCGCGGTTATTTGTCAATTCTTTCTTGCGCTGAAAACCGCGGCCCCCGGCGTGTTTTCGCGCGACGATTCCCGATCAGCGCGGGCTGCGCCGCGCGCGCCTTCCGCCGCCGGGCTTTTCAGCGCCGCCGCGCGCAGGAACATTTCTGCGCGGCTGCGCATGTCCGCCTCCGTTCGCCCTTTCCTCCGCCGGGGAGCGGTAATCCGGCGGCACAAGGCAGCCTTTTCCGTTTCCGATCAGGTCTTCGCGGTCCGCAAGCCGAAGCGCTTTTCTGATGAGCGGCCAGTTTTTCCGCACGTGACACTGTAAAAGCGCGCGCTGCATCGTCTTTTCCTCTCGCGTTTTGGCGACGTAAACGGGCTGCATCGTAAACGGATCCAGTCCGGTAAAATACATGCAGGTCGAGGCGGTGCCCGGCGTGGGGTAAAAATCCTGCACCTGTTCCGGCCGGTGCCCCGTCTTCTTGATATACAGCGCGAGTTCGATTGCGTCCTGCAGCGTCGATCCCGGATGCGAACTGATCAGGTAAGGCACGAGGTATTGCTTCAGCCCGAGGCTTTGATTGATCGCTTCGAATTTTTGCACAAACCGCTCGTATACCGCATGCGGCGGTTTGTTCATATACTTCAGCACGCGGTCGGAGACGTGTTCGGGCGCAACCTTGAGCTGACCGCTGACGTGGTGTTCGACGAGTTCGCGCAGGAACGCGTCGCTTCGGTCCAGCATCGCGTAATCGTACCGGATGCCGCTTCGGACGAACACCTTCTTCACGTGCGGCAGCGCGCGGAGCTTTCGCAGCAGGGAAACGTAATCTTCCTCCGATGTATCGAGGTTCTTGCAGGCGGTAAAACCGATGCACTGCCTGTCCGCGCAGGCGCCGCTTTTCAGCTGCTTTTCGCATGCGGGGTGGCGAAAATTCGCGGTCGGGCCGCCGATGTCGTGAATATATCCCTTGAACGCCGGATCGCGCGTCAGCGTTTCCGCCTCGGCAAGGATCGATCCGTGCGACCGCCCCGTCACCACGCGCCCCTGATGGAACGTCAGCGCGCAGAAGCTGCAGTCGCCGAAGCAGCCGCGCGCGGACGCGATGGAAAACGAAACCTCGTCCAGCGCGGGCACGTGTCCGCGGATCGAGGGGTGCGGCCTTCTTGTAAACGGCAGCGCGTATACTTCGTCGAGTTCCGCAGCGGAGAGCGGCATGGCGGGAGGATTGCAGAGCAGCAAGCCCTTTTCGTGCGGCTGCAGCATGCGTTTCCCGCGGACCGCGTCCTGCTCCCGCGCCTGAACGGCAAACGCCTCGCAATACTTTCGCTTGTCCCGCGCGACCTCCTGATAGGACGGCAGTAATAAAGCGCCTTTTGCGTCCTCCGCATGCGCGATGCGAACGCAGGTCCCGGGGATTTCCGTGATTTGCCCGACCGGCGTGCCTCCATTCAGCGCGTCGGCGATCTGTGAAATTGCGCGCTCTCCCATTCCGTAGACGAGGATATCCGCGCATGCGTCGTAGAGGATGCTGTGGCGTACGCGGTCGTCCCAGTAATCGTAATGCGCGAATCGCCTCAGGCTCGCTTCGATGCCGCCGATGATCAGAGGCACGCCTGCGTATGCTTCGCGGCAGCGGTTGGCATAGACGATCGCCGCGCGGTCCGGCCGTTTCCCCGCCGCGCCGTCGGGCGAATACGCGTCCGTGTCCCTGCGCGCGCCGGAGACGGCGTAGTGGTTCACCATGCTGTCGATGTTGCCGGAGGTAACGAGAAACGCCAGCCTGGGCTTTCCCAGCGCCTGAAACGCCTGCGCGCTGTGCCAGTCCGGCTGCATGATGATCCCCACGGTATATCCGCGGCTCTCCAGAAGACGTGTGATGATCGCCGCGCCGAAGCTCGGGTGGTCGACATAAGCGTCCCCCGATACCAGAACGAAGTCGAGCTGTTCGATCCCGCGCGCTGCCATCTCTTCCCGGCTGACGGGCGGAAAAGCATATGATTTTTTCATGTCTCGTCCGGTTTGTTCTCCGGCTGCGCCGTCGTTTCCGCCGGTTTTACGGAAGGCTCCGCAGTTGCGGCGGCCGCGGCCGGCGTGTTCACAGGCGTTTTTTCATAATCGGAACTTTCGTGTTCGGAGATGTTGATCAGCAGTTCGTCCAGCCAGCTCGCTGCCACGGCGGCGACGCTGCGCGCGCGCTGCTCCGCCTCTTCCGGTGAAAGCGGCTGCTGCGCGGCCTGCGCCTCGCGGATGATCCGGTCTTTCGCTTCCTGTTCGGCCTTCACACGGCTGACCTTCGGCGCGCGAAGGGGTTTTGCCGCCGCGCTTCGGGTCAGCGACCGCGCCGCCGCTTTCGGTTCCTCGTCGTGCGCATGAACTTCGCCTGTTTCTTTTGTCTTCAACGGCTGCGGGGTTCCGGGGCCGATCGCTTTTTTCATGTCGGACAAAGGCATTTTCTGACCGCGTTCCAGTTTTTTCATCAGATATTCCAGTGCGGACAGCATCTCCCGCTTCTCCGCTTCGTAGCGTTCGAAGGCTTCGATGACTTCGTCGAGAAAACCGTCCACCTGTTCGATGTCGTAACCCATAAACGAACGCGCGAATGCTTGGTTTACGATGTCCTCCGGGCGCATGGAACGTACCTCCTTATCGTTGACCTGCCGTCTGTTAAAAATGGCACACCAACCGTCTGATGTGCCAGTCATGCGTGTTCCTATTCGGCGATCCGTCCGCTCAGACGAGATCGCCGTAGTCGTCCTCGCCGTTGCCTACGACGTCGTAATTATTTGGCGCAACAACGAAGATGCCGCGCGATATCTTGCACATTGTGCCGTTGAGCGCATAGACCGCGCCGGAAAGGAAGTCCAAAATACGCTGGGCGGTGTCCAGCTCCAATTCTTCCATGTTGACGATGACAGGCTTCCTGTTTTTCAGGTTGTCGATGATGCTCTGCGTATCTTCGTAACTGACCGGGTGATACACGATCATCTTCATTCCGCCGGAAATCGGAAGGTTTGCCGCGGACGAGTTCTGAGCGCGGTCGTTTCTGCGGTTGGGCGCCGCCTGTGCGCGTCCGCCGCCAAATACGCCCGTGGAACGATCCGGCGCTTCGTCGTGGTAATACCCGTCGTCCCTGCGTTCGTCGTCCTGCTCGTCGCTCTCCTCGATTCCGATGAAATCCAGGAATTTTGTGTATAGGCTTGCCATCCGTTTTCCTCCGAAAACCGTCAGCCGCAGAAACCGGGCCTGCGGCGTTTCCTCAAAATTATTTTCTGTCCCTTGCGCCGAAGATCCGGGTGCCGACGCGAACCTGCGTGGCGCCTTCTTCGATCGCCGCCGCGAAATCGTGGCTCATGCCCATCGACAGCGTGTCGAATACGCCGGGATTCCGTTGATCGCGAAGGCGGTCAAAGTGCTCGCGCATGCGCCGGAAATATGCCCTTGCCTGTTCCGGCTCCACCGCGGGCGGGACGCACATGAGCCCCCTGAGCCGCAGGTTTGGATACTGCGCCATGGATTCCGCGAAAGAATCCAAGTCCTCACCGGTGACCCCGCCTTTTTGGTCCTCCGCACCGATGTTGACCTGGATCAGAATGTCCTGAACGACTGCGCGCGCCTCCGCTTTCTGATTCAGAAGGCTCGCGAGGCTCTGCCGATCCACCGATTCGATCAGGTCGGCAAAACCGCAGACATATTTTATCTTATTCGTTTGCAGTTGTCCAATAAAATGCACTTTGCAGCCATGCAGTTCAAAAAAAGTTTTCTTTTCGTTCAATTCTTGGGCGTGATTTTCCCCGAATACCGACACCCCCGCCTCGAGAGCTTCCCGAATCCGCTCGACATCCTGATATTTGGAGACAGCGACGAGTGAGACGCTTTCCGGCGCGCGTTTTGCGCGGCGGCAGGCAAGCGCGATTTCTTCGCGCACGTCCGCTATATTTTGCGCGATGTCCGTCACGGCTTTAAAAACTTCATTCCCGCGGTGAGATTGTCCGAGGCGTTATGCGCGCGGATGACCGCCTTGTTATCGTTCTGCGCGAGGATATCCACCTCGACGCGCAGCACCGTATCGCCGTAAGCGATGTTGATGCCCGGCATGCCGGAGATGATCTGGATCGCCTTGAGCGGAACGACGAGACCCTGCGCGGACTTGCTGATCGTCGCGGCAACCGTGCGGGCGCCGATGAGTTTCCCGATGTCGGTGTTAAATTCCAGGATATTGACGACCGCGTTTTCGGAGACCTGGCTTGCGCGCGCGGTCGCGGTGTACTGCTGCTCGGAATAATCCTTGAACAGCACGCTGTACTGTTCCCCTTCGGCCAGACGCATCGGTTCGGTGGCGCTCGTAACGAACGCGATGAACCAATGCGTGTTGTTGATGATGCGGTACAGCGGCACTTCGCTGGTCGACTCCGCGACTTTCGCGGTGTTCCCGCCGTTGACGACGGTTTTTACCAGCGCGGAGTTGATGGTCGAGAGCTTATTGACGCTGAGCACCTGTTCATATCCGTCGAAATAGAAACTCACGATACCCGTGCCGGATGTATTCTTGATGTCCCTTTTCCAGCTTGACATGACGTTCTGCTGGCTTTTCAGATCGTTATAAAGCTGGGTCAGCGCCGTATCGGGGGTAACAATGGTCTTCAAAAGTGCGATGCGCTGACTTTCAAGATCTTTCAGCGTCTGCTCGAGATCCAGCATATCCAGCTCGCTCTGCCCGCGCAATACGGCGCGGATCTGGAGTTCCACGGAGTCGATGCTGTTGTTGAGTTCGGCGAGTTCCGGCGGCTCCTGTCCGCCAAGAAGCTGAATCTGGTAATCGTAAATCTGCTTTTGCAGATTTAACAGGGTCACCATGGTCTCGTCCTGATAGCCGCGTTTATAAAGCTGCGCGATCACCTGGTCGTTGCTGACCGTATCGCCCTCGACGACGTCGAACGTAATCTTTTCGTACGGCTCGGACATGATCACCTTCTCGTCGCGGATGATCGCGGCGTTCACTTCCAGATCCGCGCCAAGCGAGCCGAATTCGATCTCGCCGGATTTCTTCACAAGATTGGCGACGACCGCGACGATCACGATGATGCCCGTCACAATCAGCAGCATCAGAAAAAAGCGGCCCCTGAGGCGTATGCGCGATTTAGCCATTCGTTTCACCGCCGATTTCGTAACCATGTTTCTTCGACCTGCCGTACTGACGGTCGAAGTTCTCCTGGTTTTTCGCTTTGTAGAGCGCGAAGAGCTCCTCCGCCGTCATACCGCTCTTGAGGCACATGCTCACAAAGAAATGCAGGATATCGACGAGCTCGCCCTTGAGCGACGCGTCGTCGATCGGTTTGGGGTTCTTCCACCACTTGAAATTTACCTCGTCGAGCACCTCCGAAAGCTCGGAGATCATCGCGAGAACCTCTTTCTGCAGCCACACTTCGCGCGAAAAATCGAGATTCCTGCGCGAAGCGATGTCATCGTCCAGCGACTGCTGCAGCTGAAAAATCATGTCCAGTTTATCCAAGGCGGTTTCCCCCTAAACAATATAAGCGAGGCGAACTGAATTTCTCACCGGCGCAGCGCTTCCGTCAGCGCCGGCCTGCGTTTTTCGACCCGCCCGACGAGAGCCGCGCTCGCGTTGTTCAGATCGAGGCAGATCGGTGTGATCCGCTCGATATCCTCCATTGTAACACATTCGATCCGGCGGATGGTTTCCTGTTCGTTATATTCACGCTTTTGTAACAGCAGCGTCTTGCCCAGCGCGTTCATGCGCGCGCCCGTGGACTCCATGCTCAGCAGATAGCTGCCCTTGAGCTGCTCGCGGCAGCGCTCCAGTTCCTCTCTCGTCACGCCGTCTTTTTTTACGCGTTCGATCTCCTCAATCATGCGGACGAGCACTTCCTTCGCCTGCTTTTCGCCCGTTCCGGCGTAGAGCGTAAGCGTGCCGGTGCCTGTGTAACTCGTCGGATAAGAGTATACCGAGTAGGCGAGCCCCAGCTTCTCGCGGATGGTTTGAAACAGGCGCGAGCTCATGCTCCCGCCAATGATATTGGAGAGCACCGCGAGCGGATACTGCCCCGCGTCGTCCCGCGCAAAGCCGGGCAGCGTCAGGCAGATATGCACCTGCTCCACATCCTTTTCGACGAACTTTTCCCGCTTGCCGCCCGGATACCGCTGCAAACCGGGCTGCGCAGTCCGCGCGTCTTCCGGAATGTCGAACCAGCGGGTCACGGAATCGATCAGCGCCTGCTCCCGAAAATGTCCAGCACAGGAAACGACGATGTTCTTCGGTACGTAAAACTCGTTCTTATACGCAAGCAGCGTCTCGCGGGTAAACGCGGTCACACTTTCCTTTGTGCCGAGGATGGGACTCGCCAGCGGCTCCACGCCGAAGAAGAGCATGTTGCTCTCTTCTCCCGCGAGGTCTTCCGGGCTGTCCTCGTTCATGAGGATTTCCTCTACTACGACGCCCTGCTCTTTTTTCAGTTCTTCCGGGTCGAACACGCTGTGAAACGCGATATCCGAGAGCACATCCGAAACAAGGTCGAGATGTTCGTCCAGCACCTTCGCGTAAAAGCAGGTGCTCTCCTTGCTTGTAAAGGCGTTGATATTTCCGCCGACCGCGTCCATCTCGACGGCGATCTGCTCCGCGTTCCTGCGTCCGGTCCCTTTGAACACCATATGCTCGATCAGGTGCGAAGCGCCCGCATTCTCCGGCGTTTCCCGTACGGAACCGGTGTCCACCCAGACTCCCATGGAGACGGAGCGGACGTGTTCCATCTCCTCATAGATCAGCCGAATGCCGTTTTTTAATATAGTCTGGCGCATCATGAATTTTAATTACCCTTTCGCGCGTGCTGACGATTCTGTATTGTACCACAAAATAAAACGCAGAGCGAGTTATTGTTACGCATAAAGAGGGCGCGGCGTTGCCGCCGCGCCCCGCGTGAGTCCGTCGCTCGTAACATTTATTCCTTTTCCGGCGGCAGCATGTCCTTGCGGGTCAGGCTGATCTTGCCGGTCTTGGGGTCGATGTCGATCACGCGCACAAGCACCTGCTCGCCCATGGACAGCACGTCCTCCACCTTTTCCACGCGCTTGTTTGCAATGCGGGAAATGTGCAGAAGCCCATCCGTGCCGGGCTTGAGGTTGATGAACGCGCCGAAATCCTTGATGCCGACCACGGTGCCGAGGTATACGTCGCCGACTTCGATTTCCTTGACGATGCCGTCGATGATGCGCTTGGCTTCCGCCGCCGCAGCCGAATCGGGCGACGCGATGTAGACCGTGCCGTCATCCTCGATGTCGATCTTCACGCCGGTATCGGCGATGATCTTGTTGATCGTCTTGCCGCCGCTGCCGATGACCTCGCGGATCTTATCCGGGTTGATCGTAAACGTGATGATGCGCGGCGCGTAGGGTGAGAGCTCCGCGCGCGGTTCGCGCAGCGTTTCATCCATCTTGTCGAGGATGAACATGCGGCCTTTCCGTGCCTGCTCCAGCGCGCGAGTTAAAATCTCTTTATTGATGCCCTTGATTTTGATGTCCATCTGGATGGCGGTGATGCCGTCACGCGTGCCGGCGACCTTGAAGTCCATATCGCCGAGGAAATCCTCAAGGCCCTGAATATCGGTGAGAATCGCGATGTTTCCGGTCGAATCGTCCTTGATGAGGCCCATCGCGACGCCCGCGACGGACTTCTTGATCGGGACGCCCGCGTCCAGCAGCGCCAGCGTGCTCGCGCAGATGGAAGCCTGCGAGGTGGAGCCGTTCGAACTGATGACTTCACTCACGAGGCGCATGCAGTACGGAAACTCCGCTTCGCTGGGCAGCACCGGCTCCAGTGCGCGCTCCGCGAGCGCGCCGTGACCGATCTCGCGGCGTCCGACGCCGCGCATGGGCTTTGCTTCGCCCGTGCTGTACGGCGGCATGTTGTACTGGTGCATATAGCGCTTGCTCTCTTCGAGCGTGAGCCCGTCGAGCGTCTGCGCTTCGGAGATCGTGCCGAGGGTTGCAATGGTCATGACCTGCGTCTGCCCGCGGGTGAACACCGCGCTGCCGTGCGTGCGGCCGAAGATGCCGACTTCGCTCCAGATGGGGCGGATCTCATCCTGCGCGCGCCCGTCCGGGCGGATCTTTTTATTGATGATCTTGTCGCGTACGACTTCTTTTGTGATGGTATACAGCACCGCGGCGATGTCTTTTCCGCCTTCAGGATATTCTTCCTTGAGCGCTTCCACCGTTTCGGCCTTCACCTGTTCGCCGCGAACTTCGCGCTCGGAACGTTCGAACGTGTCCAGCGACCAGACGACCCGGTCGGTTGCGATGGCGCGAACTCTCGCCTCCAGCGCTTCGTCGGGGTGGTAAACAATCGCCTCCATCTTCTGTTTGCCGATTTCGGCTTCGATGCTTGCAATAAACGATACGATCTTCTTGATCTCGTCGTGCGCAAATAGGATCGCGCCGAGCATTTCGTCCTCTGTGACCTCGTTCGCGCCGGCTTCCACCATCATGACCGCGTCCTTCGTCCCGGCGACCGTGAGGGTCAGGCGGCTTTTCTCGCGCTGTGCGACGTCGGGATTGATGACGTACTCTCCGTCCACCATGCCGACCGCGACGGAGCCCGTCGGACCCGAAAATGGCGCTTCGCTGATGGCCAGCGCGGCGGAGGAACCGATCATCGCGAGGATTTCGGGCTGTATGTCCTGTTCGACCGACATAACGGTGGCAACCACCTGCACGTCGTTATAAAATCCCTTGGGAAACAGCGGACGCAGCGGACGGTCAATGAGCCGCGAGCTTAAGATCGCACGGTCGGTAGGCCTGCCTTCCCGCTTGATAAATCCGCCTGGAATCTTGCCGACCGAGTAAAGTTTCTCCTGATATTCCACCGAAAGCGGCAGAAAATCCACGCCGTCCCGCGCGGATTTTGCAATCGTCGCGCAGACCAGCACCGCCGTATCGCCCATGCGGACGAGGCAGCTTCCGCCCGCCTGTTCGGCGTACTTGCCGGTTTCGACGATGAGCGTCCGCCCGCCAAGCTGCATCTGGAAGTTTCTTTCCATAATTTGTTCTTGCTCCTTCTTCTTCTTTATCTTCTTTTTATTAATACCATATTCAGCTTGCCGGGTCGCCCGAATCAGAGCGAACCGCTCGCCCGAAAACAACGGCGGGCGAATCTGCCGGCAAATTCGTATACAGAAAGAAAGGCGGGAACAACCCCGCCTTTCGCTTTACTTGATACGGATGTTCAGGCTTGCAGCGATCGTTCTGTAACGCTCGATGTCCTTCTCCTTGAGGTAGTTCAGAAGCCCTCTGCGCTGACCGACCATTTTCAAGAGCCCGCGGCGTGAATGGTGATCTTTCGTATGCAGCTTGAGGTGCTCGTTCAAGTGGTTGATCCGTTCGGTCAGAAGTGCGATCTGCACTTCCGGCGAACCGGTATCCCCCTCGTGAAGCGCGTATTTTTCGATGGTTTCCTGTTTAGACATTGGTTCTTTCTCCTTTTTCTTATTCCCGCGAACTGAGAAAAGCGTCGGAGCGTCGCTAATCCCGGTAAACGGTGATGAAAATGCTTATATATGATAGCACATTCTATGCGCATTGTAAACTCTTACGCTGAGATTCTTCGATTCCGCCATCTTACCGCCCGCGCGTCATTCTCTCAGCGCGGCCGCCTGCGCCACATCCGCGCGAATCTGCTCTCTCATCGCATCGACGGATTCGAATGTCTCCTCGTCGCGCAGGCGCTTTCGAAACGCGACGGTCAGCGTTTCTCCATAGATATCCGCGTCAAAATCGATCAGATGTGTTTCGATTGAAAGTTTTTCTCCATGCACGGTCGGATTGCTGCCGATATTCGTCGCCGCGCGAAAAGCGGAGCCGCGCAGGAACGCATAGGTCGCGTACACTCCTTCCGCCGGGATCACGCGTTTGAGTTCGGGATCGATGTTTGCCGTTGGAAAGCCGATCCTCCGTCCGATGCGCTTATTCTGAACGACCTTTCCGCACAGCGTATAACGGCGTCTCAAGAGTTTTCGGGCGAGTTCAACGTCCCCGCGTTCCAGCGCTTCGCGAATACGCGTGCTGGACACCGGTTCCCCTTCGTACAACACAGGAGATACGACGATGACGGAAAAACCGCGGCGGGAACCGATTTCTTTCAACGTTTCCGGTGTACCCGCCCCGCGAGCGCCGCAGGAATAGTTGTAGCCGACGACCAGCGCGCGGATCTCCCAATGTTCCGCAAGCAGATCGACGAATTCCTCCGTGCTGAGCGCGGCGAGCTCCCGCGTAAAGGGAACGCTCTCCACCTGTTCCGCCCCGAGTGCAAGAAGCATCTGGTTTCTCTCTCTGACCCCGGAGAGCATGGAGACGTTTCCGCCGAGCACATCAAGCGGATGATTGGAAAACGTAAATACGGCGGGAACGGCGCGCAGCCGTTTCGCTTCGTCCGTCAGGCGAGCCATGAGCGCTCTGTGTCCAAGATGTACGCCGTCAAACATGCCGAGCGCGACGACGGCGGGTATTTTCTCTGTCATAATTCCTCATAACAACGGCTCAGTGCAGCAAAACGCCGCAGGTATGAGACCGCTCTATCCATACAGATGAACCGTCAGCCGGAATTGCTCCCGCCTGACCTCTCCTATACCGAGAAATTCTCCCGGGCCATATGCGCGCACCAGCCCTTCCGCCATGCCGCGCATGTTCGTTTCCAGGCCGTTTTTCGTTGGCACAACGCGATCCGCCGTCAGTCGCAGTTCCGGCAGAAACGACGTCGCTTCCTCACAGGAGGCAAGCGCATCGAACAGCGTCCCTTCGGTTTTCGCCGCGTCCAGTTCCGCGATCGTAAGTGCGCGGCTGATCGTAAACGGTCCGCTGCGCGTACGCAGCAGAAACGGAACGTACGCGACGGTACCGAGCCGGCTTGCGATGCTTTCGCAAAGCGAGCGGACATAAGTGCCTCGAGAGCAAACCGTTCGCAGTAAAAACCGGTTTTCACCCGTCTGTCCGACGAGTTCCAGCTCGTAAACGCAGATTCCCCGCGTTTTCGGCTCCACGGCTTCTCCCGCGCGGGCAAGGTCGTACATCTTTTTTCCGTCCACCTTCAGCGCGGAGTAAACGGAAGCCTTCTGTGCCTGTTCTCCGACGAATTCCGGCAGGACTCTCAGCAGTTCCTCGCACGTTAAGCGCTTCGAGTCCCGGGAAATCACGGTTCCATAAGCGTCCTGCGTGTCGGTTTGAACGCCGAACGCCGCCTCGAATACATATTCTTTGTCCTTATCGACTAATATGTCGAAGAGCCGGGTCGCGCGCCCGAGACAAACCGGCAGCACGCCCGCCGCCGCGGGATCCAGCGTGCCGAGATGTCCCGCCCGCTTTTCGGAGAAAATTTTCCGTACGTCGAACACGGCGTTGCTCGACGTCATCCCCGGCGGTTTGAGTACGGTGACGACGCCGTCCATATCAGCCGCAGGAACCGAGCAGCAGTTCTTTCGCGGAAGCGAGGATTTGTTCCGCAGCCGCTTCTATGGTCGGCTGCATCGTGCACCCCGCGGCGAAACGGTGCCCGCCGCCGCCGAACAGGGTTGCGATCCTGCTTACGTCCGCGCAGGTCTTGCCCCGCAGGCTCACGCGGATCAGGCCGTCTTCGCTCTCGCGTAAAAGCGCCGCGACTTCCACGGTGTCGATGTCCCTTATCGCGTCGATGATGCCTTCCGTATCTTCGCCCGTTGCGCCGCAGGATTTTATTTCGTTCAGCGTGAGGCAGGAAATGCCGATTCGCCCGAATTCGTACAGCTTTGTGTTGTCGACCGCGAGCGCATGCAGCTTGAGCTTGTGAAATGGAACCGTGCGAAACAGGCATCGGTTGAGGTATGGCAGGTCGATGCCCGTATCGAGGATATCCGCCGCGATGCGCATGGTGTCCGGCGTGGTATTGGAATAGGAAAAGTTGCCCGTGTCGGTCGTGATGGCCGCATAGAGGCAGCTTGCGATATTTTTATTGAGCGTGATTTTCAGGCAGGCGATGACGTTGAAGATCAGCTCCCCCGTCGCGCCCGCCTTCTGTACATAGTTTTCTTCGGCGAATCGGTCGTTCGTACCGTGATGGTCGATATTCAGCGTCGCTTTCGCCGCCCGGAACAGCGGTTCGCAGCGGCCCGTGCGCGCGAGGTCCGCGCAGTCGATGCAGACTACCGCCTCGGCGGGTTTCGCCTGTTCAGGCGGGATCAGCTGTTCGGAAAACGGAAGAAAGCGGTAGATGGCGGGTACGGGGTCCTCGCAGACCACCTGCACGCGCTTGCCGAATTCCAGCATCGCGCCGTAGAGCGCGAAGCTGCTGCCAAGCGTGTCGCCGTCCGGAGAAACGTGCGCGATCAGCAGTATATCGTCGTGTGCCCGCAAAAAGCGGACCGCATCCTGCAGCATGCCGTTACTCCTTCCCTTCGTCCCTGTGCAATTCGTTGAGGATCTCCGAAATCCTTGCGCTGTACGCGATTGAATGGTCCAGCGAAAATTTCATGCTCGGCACGGCGCGGATGCGCATGCGCGCGCCAAGCTCGCGCCCGATAAACCCCGCCGCGTGATTGAGCGCTTCCACACTGGAAACGCGCTTCTGCTCGTCCTCGTCGTAAACGGAAACCTTGATCTTTGCGTATTTCAGGTCGTTGGTAACGTCGACGTCCGTCAGCGTCGTCATCGGCGATATTCGTGGATCCTTCATCTCGCGGATGATCTCGCTGATCGTTTTTTTGACTTCTTCGTTCATTCGTCCCGAACGAAACGTACCCATGATGTCCTCCTCCGCCCGGCGCGCGCCGGGCGGCCGATCATAGCGATGCTGGTTAAGGCAATGCCGGTAATGGCGATGCCGGTTATGTGCGTTTGACTTCCTCGACGACGAACGCTTCGATCACGTCGCCCTCGAGCAGGTCGTTGAAGTTTTCGATGCCGATGCCGCACTCGTATCCGGTCATGACTTCCTTCGCGTCGTCCTTGAAACGCTTCAGAGAAGCGATCTTGCCTTCGTGGATAACGATATTGTCGCGCAGCACGCGAATTTGCGCGCTCCGGAGGATCTTTCCGTCGTTGACATATGCGCCCGCGATCGTTCCAACTCCAGAAACCTTGAAGGTCTCGCGCACGGTGGCGCGGCCAAGCTCCGTTTCTTTGAAGACCGGTTTGAACATGCCCTGCATGGCGGCTTTGACGTCGTCGATGGCGTTATAGATCACGCGGTACAGGCGAACGTCCACGTTCTCCTTTTCGGCCAACGCGCGCGCTCCGGTATCGGGGCGTACGTTGAATCCAATGACAATGGCATTGGAAGCGGAGGCGAACATGATGTCCGTACCCGTGATCGCGCCGACGCCGCCGTGGATGCAGCGCACGCGGACCTCTTCGTTACTGAGTTTTTCGAGCGCCTGCTTGACGGCCTCTACGGAACCCTGCACATCCGCCTTGACGATGATGTTGAGTTCTTTCAGCTCATCCGCCGCCATCTGGGTAAAGAGCTCGTCGAGCGAGACCTTGCTCTTGCTCTTCAACTGCGCTGCCTTGATCTTGTCTCGGCGCTCCTCGGCGACCTGGCGGGAAAGCTTGTCCACCTCCGCCACATTGAGGATATCTCCCGCATCCGGCACTTCGCTGAATCCGAGCACCTCAACCGGCATGGAGGGACCGGCCTCGTCGACCGCGCCGCCGCGATCGTCCGTCATCGCGCGTACTTTGCCGTACGCCGTGCCGGCAATGATCGTATCCCCGCGGCGCAGCGTGCCGTTCTGTACAAGAACGGTCGCGAGCGGTCCGCGCCCCTTGTCGAGCTTGGCTTCGATGATCGTGCCTTTCGCGAGACGGTCGGGATTGGCCTTGAGTTCCAGCACGTCCGCCTGCAGCAGGATCATCTCCAGCAGGGTGTCGAGACCGGTCTGCTTTTTGGCGGATACGGGCACGATAATGGTCTGCCCGCCCCACTCTTCGGAGACGAGTTCGTATTCGGTCAGCTGCTGCTTTACGCGGTCAGGATTTGCGTCGGGTTTGTCCATCTTATTGATGGCCACGATGATCGGCACGCCAGCGGCTTTCGCATGGTGGATCGCTTCCACGGTCTGCGGCATGATACCGTCGTCAGCCGCGACGACGAGAATGACGATATCCGTCACCTGCGCGCCGCGAGCGCGCATCGAAGTGAACGCCTCGTGGCCCGGCGTATCGATAAACGTAATCTGCTTGCCGTTGCTCATGACGGTATACGCGCCGATGTGCTGAGTGATGCCGCCCGCTTCGCCCTCGGTAACGCTGCTGTTGCGGATCGCGTCCAGCAGCGACGTCTTGCCGTGGTCGACGTGGCCCATGATGGTGACCACCGGCGGGCGCGTCTTGAGCTGTTCCGGTGCGTCGGATTCCGCGGACGCGCTGTCGGTCAGCACTTCTTCAAATGTTTTTGCTACTTTCAGCTCAAGATCGATACCGAAATCCGAAGCGACCAGTTCGCAGGTATCGAAGTCGATCTCCTGGTTGATCGTGGTCGGCATGCCGAGCAGGAAGAGCTTTTTAATGATCTCGGAAGCGGGTTTGCCGATCTTTTCCGAGAGTTCTTTTACCGTGATGGTCTCCGTGGTGATCACCGCCTTTTCGATCACGACGGGTTCCGGCCTGCGTACCATCTGCTTCGCGCCGCGTTTGGGTCTGCGGCTGCCGGTCGGCGCGTCCTCATCCCAATTCTTGGCGCTGGGCGCGGTTTCACGCGCAATCGCTTTCTTATTTTTCGCTTTTCTATTTTCCGCTTCTTTCGCACGGGCATATGCGCTCTTGTTGGGGTCGTAATTGCTGACCCGCTCTTTGCCGCCCGCCGATGGAGTCGCGGGCGTGGAACCCGCCGCGGGACGCGGCCCGCGCGGCGGCATGCCCGCGCCCTGTTGCGAACGCGGTGCAAAGCCGGTCTGTCCTCCCTGCTGCGGGCGCGGCGTAAAGCCGGTCTGTCCTCCCTGCTGCGGGCGCGGCGTAAAGCCTGTCTGCCCTCCCTGCTGCGGGCGCGGCTGATAGCCGTCCTGCCGCGGCGGGCGGTTCTGCTGATACGGCGCGCGCTCGCCCTGCGGTTGCTGCGGGCGGCGGCGGTCGTCCTGCGAAATCGCGTGCGCTTCATAACCGCCGGCCGGTTTTTTCGGCAGTTCGGGTGCAATCTGGGGTTTCGGCGTCTCCGGCTGCGCCGGTTTTTCCTCTGCGGCTTCCGGCGCGGCGGCCTCCTGCTGGACTGCCGGTTCCGCTTCCGCCAGATCGTCTTCATCGCTGCCGCCGGCATGCGCGGCATGATCCTGATCGGAATCGAGCAGGTCGCGCAGGCGTTCCATGCGCTCGCGCTCTTCGCGCGCCTTACGCTGCTGTTCCTCCCGATCGATCATCTCGCCCTCGGAATGGCGCACCGAAACAAGCAGCTCGCCTACGGCGCTCTGCGTCAGCGACAGCCTTTCCAGAAGTTCTTTTGTACTCTTCTGAATTCCGTTTGCCGATTCCAGAAAATTGTTTTTTGCCATTTGCGTCGTTACCCCCGCATTTTTACAATGCGCATCCTATTGTTCGGACGCGCTTTTGATCATCGTTGTAAAACGTTCGTCTGTCACCGCTGCTACCATGCGCGCAGGTTTTCCGATCCACCGGCCGAGTTCTTCGATCTCGATCAGCGGTATCCCCGCATGTTCACTCATGGCGCGGTATTTGTCCTTCGTGTTGTCCGAAGCCTGGGCGTCGATCAGCGCGAGTTTCGCCTTGCCCGCGCGGATGACCTTCTCCGCCGAAGAATCGCCGGAGACGAGCTTCCCCGCCTTCATCGCGAACCCGACCGCGCTAGTCAGCCTGCTGTTCATCGTATGCCGCGAACTGCGCGCGCAGCGTTTCGAAGGTTTCCGGTTCGATCTTCGCTTCCAGCGCGCGTTCCAGCGCGCGCGACTTGACCGCCTTCTCCAGACAGCCGCCCTTTTTGCAGAGGTAAGCGCCTCTGCCGTTGGCTCGTCCGGTCGTATCGAGGAGCACGGCGCCTTCCGGGGTGCGCACCACGCGCACGAGCTCTTTTTTCGGCCGCATCTCCCGGCAGGAGACGCACATCCGCATGGGAATTTTTTTCGCCAAGCGTTACGCCTCGCTCTCCTGTGTGTTTTCCTCGTTATAGAAAGCGTCCATCGCCTGTTCCGCCTGGGACTGGCTCTTGATGTCGATTTTCCAGCCCGTCAGTTTCGCGGCGAGCCGCGCGTTCTGCCCCTCTTTGCCAATGGCGAGTGAAAGCTGGGAATCCGGAACGATCACTTTTGCCGCTTTTTCTTCTTCATTGATGTAGACCATAAGCACCTTCGCAGGGCTCAGCGCCTTCGCGATATATACCGCCGAGTCGGAATCCCACTCGATGATGTCGATCTTCTCGTTGTGCAGCTCGCCGACGATGCGCTCCACGCGCGATCCGCGCTGGCCGACGCATGCGCCGACCGCATCCACCTGCATATCCGTCGAGTGCACGGCAACCTTCGTGCGGAAGCCCGCTTCGCGCGCGATGGACTTAATCTGCACGACGCCGGTCTGAATCTCCGGCACTTCCAATTCAAATAGGCGTTTCACGAGGCCGGGGTGCGTGCGGCTGACCAGCACCTGCGGGCCTTTGCTGTCCTTGCGGACTTCCAGAACGTAGACCTTGATGCGGTCGTTGTTTTCATACGTTTCGCCCGGTATCATTTCATTCGGCGTGAGAATGCCGTCCGTCTTGCCGAGTTCGACATAGACGTTGCCCTTCTCCACTCGCTGCACGATGGCGGTCAGCACCTCGTTTTCTTTTTCTACGTATTCCTCGTAGATCACGCCGCGCTCCGCTTCGCGGATCCGCTGGACAACGACCTGCTTGGCGGTCTGCGCCGCGATGCGCGAAAACTCTTTCGCCTTGACTTCTTCTTCGAGCACGTCGCCTACCTCGTAAAGTACGTTGACGTGCTTTGCGTCCTCAAGCGAAATCTCGTTGAGCGGATTTTCGACGGTCTCCGCGACCGTCTTGGAGGCGAAAATGCGGAATTCCCCGTTTTGCGGGTCTACCTGCGCGCGCACGTTCGCGGTCGCGCCGTAGTTGCGCTTATACGCCGATGTCAGCGCCGCTTCGATCGCGAGGATCAGCACGTCCTTGCTGATGCCGCGTTCCTTTTCCAGCGCGTTTAATGCTTCGACAAACTCTGTGTTCATCTCAATCAAACTCCTTACTCGTATTCCGGCGATGTTACCATCTTAAAAAAATGTATGATTGCTTTCATGCGGTTTCCCGCTTAAAACACCAGTTCGGGCCGCGCGAGCGCGATCGCCTTGCGCTCCAGCGTCAGTTCTCCCTTTTCCAGCCGGATGACGACGATGTTTTCGTCGAACCGGAGCAGTTCGCCGACGAACTCTTTTTTCCCGTCCTTGGGCGCGAAGAGCTTTACCTCGACGCGCTTGCCGAGATTTCTCTCGTAATCCGCGTCTTTTTTCAGCGGGCGGTCGAGTCCCAGCGAGGAAACGGAGAGAAAATATCCCTGTTCGATCGGGTCGGCTTCGTCGAGCATCGGGTCGACCGCGCGGCTCACGCGTTCGCAGTCATCGATGGTCACGCCACCGGGTTTGTCGATATACAGCGTGAGCACCCAGTCGCCGTGTTCCTTGACGAACTCCACGTCGCAGAGCGTAAAACCGAGCGCTTCGACAGGCTCTTTTAGCAGCTGTTCCACCTTTTGGGCCGTGTTCAACGCGTTCCTCCAACCTCTCAGGATCAGCGCATTTGATCCGCATATCCTGTAAAAAAAGCACCCTTCAAAACGAAAGAGTGGGTTTTGCCCACTCTCCGCTCAAAGTTCAAACATCCAACACACGAAGTATAACAGCCTTTTATTCCATTTGCAAGCCTTTTTCGGAAATGCGCGGAGCAAATCAGCGCCCGCCGGCACCATCCGCTCCCCGATCGCCGGCGGCCTGTCTGCGGAGCGCCTTCGGCAATTGTGTGACCGCATAGAAGATCAGCGCGAAATAAGACGCCGTCGTCGCGGCGGACAATACCACGAGATCCCAAGGCCCCACCCGCAGGGAAAGGAATGACAGCAAGGCGAGAACCAACCCGCCGGCGAACAATCCGGTCGCGATTTTACCCGGCCAGTCCGCCACCGCTACCACATTTCGCTTCGCCATAAACATACCGCCCGCGACCATGAGCAGTTCTTTCACCGCCATGAGCAGAAACAGGATCAGATAGAGCAGCTTGTGCTTGCCGAGGTAGACGCAGACAAGCACGGCGAGCGTCATAAGTTTGTCCGCGAGCGGGTCGAGCAGCTTGCCGATATTCGTGATCCAGCCAAACGTGCGCGCAAGGTAGCCGTCCAGTATGTCCGTTAGAAATGCGGCGATGAATACGAGAAGGGCAGGCAGAAACCTGCCCGCCCGAAACAGCATCACAAAGGCGCCGACGAGGAGTAGCCGTATTCCGGAAAGGATGTTCGGCAGATGTCGCATGTTATGCGCTGAGATCTTCTACATACAGTGTGCGCACACCGCCTTCGTTCGGCTCGGCCGCTTTCTTTTCAGCGGCTTCGCGCGCTTCGAAGAACTTCAGCGCAACCTGCGGGAAGAGCGCGTAGCTGAGCACGTCCTCGTCCTGGCGGATATGATCCTTGATCTCCTCGCGGTATTGCCCCAGCTCCGGCTTGAGCAGGTCCGCGGGGCGGCAGGTGATCACTTCCTCGTCGCCGATTGCCTTTTTACGCACCTCTTCGTTGACCGGCGCGGGCAGGCGCCCGTATTCGCCGCGCAGAAGCGCCTTGCTTTCTTTTGTAAACACCTTGTAGCGTTCGCCGCTGATGATGTTCAGCACGGCCTGCGTGCCGACGATCTGGCTTGTCGGTGTGACAAGCGGCGGATATCCGAAGTCTTTGCGAACGCGCGGCACTTCCGCGAGCACGTCGTAGTACTTGTCGGACTTGCCTGCTTCCTTCAGCTGGGAAACCAGATTCGAAAGCATGCCGCCCGGAACCTGATACAACAGTGTGTTTGTGTCGACGCCGAGCACCTTGACGGAGATCGTTCCGTCCGCGATCATGCGGTCCGCGACAGGGCGAAACAGCTTCGCGGCTTCGGAAAGCTTGATCAGATCGAGGCCGGTATCGCACTCTGTTCCCTTCAGCGTGGCGACGAGCGGTTCGGTCGCGGGCTGTGAGGTCCCGTTGCCGAATGGTGAAAGCGCGGTGTCCACGATATCCACGCCGGCCTGCGCCGCCATGAGATATACCATGTCGCCGGTGCCGGTGGTGTTGTGCGTATGCAGGTGGATGGGAACGCTGATTTCCTTCTTGAGCCTGGAAACGAGCGAATACGCGTCGTACGGCAGAAGCAGGTTCGCCATATCCTTGATGCAGATGGTATCCGCGCCCATCTGGACGAGTTCCTTCGCCAGCTTGACGAAATAGTCCTCGTTGTGTACGGGCGAAATGGTGTAGCTGATGGCCGGTTCGCAGATGCCGCCGTACTTTTTGGTAAAGCGGATCGCGCTTTCGAGGTTACGGGTATCGTTCAGTGCGTCGAAGATGCGGATGATGTCGATTCCGTTCTCGATCGCTTTTTTGCAGAACTGTTCGACCACGTCGTCCGCATAATGCTTGTATCCCAGGATGTTCTGTCCGCGGAAAAGCATCTGCAGCTTGGTGTGGGGCAGCGCTTTGCGCAGCTTGCGCAGACGGTCCCAGGGATCTTCGTTGAGGAAGCGCAGGCACGCGTCAAACGTCGCTCCGCCCCATACTTCCAGAGAATAGTAACCGATGGAATCGAGCACCCCGCAGGCGGGGAGCATATCCTCTGTGCGCATACGCGTCGCCGCGAGCGATTGGTGCGCGTCGCGAAGGATCGTATCGGTAATCAATAATTTGCTCATTTGCGTTTCTCCTTTCGGCGGCGTAAGGCGGGCTTTTTTCCCGCCGGGCGAGTCGCCACGGTATCATGACGGGGAAATTTGGAACGCACCGGATATTCGGCGGTTCCTGACGATTCGGCGTACACGCCGGCGAAGCATTTCATGCAGGCTGGAGCCTATCCGCCCGCAAACCCGCCAAGTTTCGATCCGCCGGACGTCAGCATGGAAAGCCACCCGCGTCCGCGCGCGACTTTTACAATATTATTCGATGGAGCAGAGCAGCTTGCCGGCTTCCACGGAGGTTCCCTTTGTGACCGAAATCCCGCGGACGGTGCCGGAAACGGGCGCGGTGATGTCGCTCTCCATCTTCATGGCTTCGAGTACGAAAATCGGCTGGCCGGCCTTGACCGCGTCTCCTTCCTTGACGTTGACGCCGAGGATGGTGCCGGGCATCGGCGCGGTGACCTTTGTTGCGCCTGCGGGCGCAGCGACGGGCGCAGCGGCAGCGGGTGCAGCGGGAGCGGCGGCGGGCGCGGCCTTCACGGCGGGCGCTGCTTTTCCGTCGATTTCTTCGACGGCTACTTCATACTGTGTTCCATTAACGTTGACAAGAAAATTGCGCATATAAACCTCCGATTTTTTTCTCTATTTGAAACTTTTTACTTGAAACTTTTTTTTAGCAGAATGGTCAGCCGTTTACCCGACCCGTCTGAGCGAAACAATGCGCAGGCCGGAAACGTCCTTGCCCATCGCCTCGGCGATACAGCTTGCCGCAACCGCGACGAGCTCGCCGCGGTTTGCGATTGCAGCCGCGCCTGCGCCTGCCGGCGCCGCTTCCGCCTCTTCGCTCTCCATGCGATCCTGCCTGGCCCGAACGGCTTTGAGTATGATGATCAGGGCGATGAGCCCCGCGAACACGCCCAAAATGATCCATATTGTATTGTCCATTTGTTTTACCTCCGCTGTTTTGCATTTATTCAGGATGGGATAACCCGCATCCTTCCATTCGATCGTTCTTTCGGTCGGCCTGCAGGCGGATCGTCGCTACAGTCCGAGCGCGCGCCGCAGCGCTAGCAGTTCCTCGTCTGTCAGGCGCCGCGTTTCCCCCGGCTTCATATCGCCGAGCGAAAGCGGTCCGAAGCTCTCCCGTTTGAGCCGCAGCGTCCGGTGCCCGACCGCCTCCAGCATACGCCGGATCTGGCGGTTTTTCCCCTCGTGAATCGCGATGAGAAACGAGGTGTCCCCCGTCTTCGTCGCCCGAACGTGCGAAACCCTCGCGGGAGCCGTCACCCCGTCTTCCAGCGAAACGCCGTTGACCAGGGATGCGATTTCCGAGGGCAGGAGTTTTCCGTCGCAGATCGCGTAATACGTCTTTTCTACGGAAAACTTCGGGTGCGTCATACGGTGCGCCAGCTCCCCGTCGTTGGTCATGAGGATCAGGCCTTCGGAGTTGATGTCGAGCCTGCCTACGTTATACAGGCGCGCGGGGATATCCCTTACGTAGTCCTGAACGGTCTTTCTCCCCTGCGGGTCGTCGCTCGTGCTCACAACGCCTTTCGGCTTATGGAGCATGACCGTTATGATCTGCTCCGCCCGGTTCACCGGCTTGCCGTCGAGTGTGATTTCGTCTGTTGACGGATCGACGCTCATGCCGACGGCTGCCGTTTCGCCGTTGATTTTCACGCGGCCCTGCAGGATCAGCTGTTCGCTCGCCCTGCGGGACGCAACGCCCGATTCGGCGAGGTATTTCTGCAGTCGTATCATATCGGCATTCCCTGTATCATTCGTCCGGTTCGTGTAGCAAGCTCACTTTAATTTCGCAGAAAACTTCGCCATATGTCACCAAATATAGTATAGCGCAATACCTTCTTGCCTTACAACAGTTTTTCAAAATATTCAGTATCATTTCGGATATAAATTTTATATTCCTGCCAAAAAGAGCGCCGGGTCGACTCCGGCGCCTTCAATCGCTGTTGACCGCTCAAAGCGTTCGTTTGCGCCCGGGAAACATTCTTGCAAACGCCATAATCTGGCGGTAACCGAAATTCTCAATCAACGCAAGCAGATAGTTCCGCAGCAGCAGCCCCGTGTCGGTCTTCGGCTGAAACGCGTATTCCTCCAGCAGAACCGCGCCCACAGACTGCATGGATCCCAGCAGTGCGGAGATCAGCAGGTAAAACGCTAAAAACCAGAGCGGCACCGCGCCGAGCACGGCGGCAAGGCCCGTAATCAGGACGCCTGTCAGTTCTACGCGCGGCCAGCCGGTCTCAGCCAGGCGTGTGTACCGGACGCCCGGCACTATGCGCGCGCGCCGCCCTCGCCTGTGAAGCGTCATGGCTGCCGCCCGCTGCTCGCCCGCTGTCGCCGCGCAGACTTCGCGCAGGGTGTTCCGGGGCAGTTCGTAACAGACCGCATCCGGCAGAAGCCGCGTACGGAAGGTCTTCCTTTCCCCGCGCAGGCGTTCATATATGCGCAGCAGCAGATCCGCCTGTCCTGCGGGCGCTTCTTCAAAAAAACCGTCCGAGTCCATCACCGCGCTTTTGAGAAACATGCCGAACGCGGCCTGCCGCGGCAGATACATCCCGAGCGTGTCATAACCGCGGCGTCGGGTGAACAGCGTTCTGAGCCGCTCGATGTTTTGCACTTCGGCAAACGCGGAACGATTCCTCCCCTCCGCTCCCTCGGAAACGGTTCCGACGCGCGGAAACGAACCGAGGTAGACGCAGCCCGGATCACCGACGAACGAGTACATCATTTTGAGAAGCGCGTTCTTCGTCAGCCGCTGGTTCGGGTAGACGATTGCGACGATCGGATAGGACGATACGTTAACGCCCGCGTTCAGCGCGCTCGCGCACGGGGCGCCTTTCTGGTCGAGCACGACAAGGCGCACATCCCTTGCGGAGCGGTAAACCGCCGCTTCGTCGGCAAGCAGCGTCTTCTTGTACGGCTGGCTGAACGGCAGCAGGCGGTATTCCTCAAGCAATCCCGTCCAGCTTTCCCGATTGCCGCTGTCGGCGACGACGATCACTTCATACTGCCTGAATTCCAGAGAAAGAAGGTGATCCACACAGTCTTTCAAGCCGCCCCGCTCCATTGTCGCGGGCACGATCAGAGAAACCGGCATAATATGTTCGGAATCCTGAAACCGGCGGTAGTCCACCGAACGAAGGGACCGGACGGACCGGCGCAGCTTCGAGGAGGTCGCGATCAGCTCCAGAATGCGGTACAGCCCGCCAAACATCGCAAGCGCCAGAAACGCATAACATACATATGGCAATATCGCAACGCACGTCTTGAAAACGTTCATCTATGCCGCCTCCCCCCGAATCAGTGCCGCCTGATCGAGCGCAAAGCGCATCATCTCGCCGGCAAACCGGTCGCCCGTTTCACCCACACGGCGCATCAGTTCCTCCGTATCGGGCAGTGCGGTCAGCGCCTCCGCCGCACGGTAGCGCACCCACCACTCCCTGTCGCAGAGCAGTTTCACAAGCGTGTCCGCGTGCGTCTGCGCGTCGAAAGAACCAAGCGCGGACGCTACGACGGCGCGCATTTCCCAGCGCGGATCTGCGGCGCTCTCCGTCAAATATGGAAGCGCCGGTTCATACCGGATCTGCCCCAGCGCGCGCGCGGAGTCGATTCGCGTGTTGATATGCCCGTGGATCAGGTGCGGCAATACAAGTTCGCCGAGTTCCTCGAAACGCTGTTCGCCGATGGTTTTTATACAGGTTCTGCGGATATAGGGATCGGAAGCAGACGTAATCAGTTTCCGGCAGAGCCGTTTCATGTCGCCATGATAAATGGAAAAAAGCTCGTCCAGCGTACGGAAGGAGAGCAGTGAAGCGATCGTGTGGTCGCGGCAGAGCGCGATGATGTCCCGCTCCGCGCCGAGCATGCAGAGCGCGAGCATGCCGACGTGCTGCATCTGCGCCGTCGTGCGGCAGCAGTAGATCTGCGTCACCACATCCGGCGTATAGCACTTAAGCCGCAGCACGCCGATGAGTTTGACCACGAGCGCGACGGCTTCCTCGTCCACACCGTCGAATAATTTCCGGATATATTCGCCGAACCATTCGCCGCCCGCTTCCTTCTGAAGGATTTCCCACTCGCAGCCGGAGAGTTCCTCCGCCGTTTCGGTGATGGCGATCAGTCCGCGCGTGGACCGGATCTTTTTAATGTCCGCAAGGGAGTTTACGTCTCCGCCGGGGGCGACCATCTGATGAATGCGGCTTTTCATCCGGTTCTTTTCCGCTGCGCCGGAAAGCAGGCAGATAAGCTGCTCTCGCATCTTTTGCAGCCTGCGGTTTTCCGCTGTGCGCGTCAGGTGCAGGAGCAGAAGCAGCGCCGCTCCTAACGCAAGCAGCGCCGATACCGCAACAATCAGTCCGAGAAGAAGCGTACGAATCCAGTCCAAATGCGCCGTCCCCTTTCGCCGTATCCTGCGGATTGCTTCGGCATCTCGAAACAATCCGCTTGAAAAACAATTCCGGCATAAACCGGTTCGACCCGTTAAAAATGCGCCCTGCGTTCGATTCGCAGATTCGGATTTTCTTCCGCCGCGCGCTCCAAAATGCCAAGCAGTTTCGTTCCGTAATCGCCGAGCGTCAGGGTCAGTTCAGGAGCATAGCGTATCACGAGATGCGTCGGCTCACCGATCTCCCCGAGGCAGTCGTTCAGCGCGTCAAGATTCGCGCCGTACCATTTTGGCAGACGCAGCCGCGCTTTCAGATGTGCGTGCGCCCGTTCCCGCGTCGTCATTCGCCTCGCGTTCAGGCGCAGCGTGCGTTCTTTTTTCAAAGCCGATCCCCCACCCCGCTCAAGGTTCGCCGTAGAGCAGTTCAAACGATTCGTAATGGTCGCCCGTGTAATAGATCAGCCCGTCGTCGGAGTACACGATCCGTTTCGCCCCGCGTTCGTCCCGATGCAGCGTATCGACGTCGCATTCGTAATAGATCCGTCCGCCGGTCTGCGGAAGCAGCCCTTCGCTGTTGCCGAATCGGTCTCCTCCGATGCATTTGCCGTAATCGTAATCGTCCAGCCCGCCGCCGCTCCAGCCAAGCGCACGCGCTTCCGATTTTGTGATGAAGTTCTCCGGCAGCCGTCCGTAAATAGAAAGGTAAAGCGCCACGTCCTCTTTCGTCGTATAAGCGCCATGCTCGTCCGGCTCGGCCTGCGTCGCCCGAGGCGTCACAATTGCGGGATCGCTTTGCGCGGTTTGGAGATCCGTATCGCCCTGCGGCGAAATCGGAAACCCGTTCAGTGCCGGCTGTGCGGCTTGCTGGTTCTGCGCGGCCCCCTCGCCAAAGGAATTGGCCAGCCAGACGGCCGCAAGCACGGCGAGTACGGCGAGCAGGATTGCGAGCGTGCGTCTCTTCAAGCGGGTGTCCTTCCCTCGTCGTTCGGATTCAGTCGGTCATGGACGCATGGTAGAGCCGCGCGTACAGGCCGCCCGAGGCGAGAAGCTGTTCGTGCGTGCCCCGCTCGCGAATGCCGGTTTCGTCCAGCACCACGATCTCGTCCGCGTGTTTCACGGTCGAGAGCCGGTGCGCGATAACCAGCGTCGTACGCCCGCGCGAAAGCTCCTCGAACGAGTGCTGGATTTCGTGTTCCGTCATGGTGTCCAGCGCGCTCGTCGCTTCATCCAGGATCAGGATAGGCGGGTTTTTCAGAAACAGCCGCGCGATGGACACGCGCTGCTTCTGCCCGCCTGACAGCATGATTCCGCGTTCGCCAACCTGCGTGTCGTAGCCGTCCGGAAACCTCTGAATCTCCTCGTGGATATGCGCGCGCTTCGCGGCCTCCACGACCTCCTCGTCCGTCGCGTCGATACGCCCGTAGCGGATATTCTCCATCACGCTGCTGGCAAAAAGAAACACATCCTGCTGTACGATGCCGACGTTCCTGCGCAGCGAGCGCATCGTTACGTCGCGCGTGTCGCGACCGTCGATGGTGATGCTTCCCGAACGCTGTTCGTAGAATCGCGGAATCAGGTGGCAGAGCGTCGTCTTGCCGCCGCCGCTGGGGCCTACGAGCGCGAGCGTCTTGCCCGCGGGGATATCCAGGCTGACGTGTGACAGGACGCTTTTTCCGTTTCCGTAGGCGAACGTCACATCCTGAAAACAGATGTCGCCGCGCACGTGTTTTAGTTCCGTCGCGCCGTCGCGGTCCCTGATTTCCGGCTCGATCCGCATGATCTCGCAGAAACGCGAAAAGCCCGCCATGCCGAGAATATACAGTTCCGCGAACGCCGCAAGCAGCTTGAGCGGCTGGATGAACGCCGCGATGTAGAGCGTAAACGTCACGAGCAGGATCGGATCCAGGCTGCTTTTGTAGATCAGGTATCCGCCGAGCGCGAGCACGACGAGGTTGAACATGGCGATGAAAAATTCCATCCCGCTGTTGAAATACGCCATGTATTTATAAAAGCCGTCCTTGGCGTGGACGAATCGCGTATTGCCGCGTTCAAATTTACGCCGCTCGTGGTCTTCGTTGGTAAACGCCTTCGCCACGCGCGCGCCGGAAATAGAGGATTCAATGTCCGCGTTGATCTCCGCCACGCGCTCCTTCACCTTCAGCGCGGCGGTGCGCATATGCACGCGCAGCCGGATCACATAATAGATCGCAACGGGCACTATGCAGAGAAGCGCGAGCGCGAGCCGCCAGTCCACAAACATCATGGCGATAAACGCGCCGGTCACCATCACGCCCGAAATCAGCACGTCCTCCGGGCCGTGGTGCGCGAGCTCGGTGATGTCGAAAAGGTCCGTCGTCACGCGCGAGATCAGCTTGCCCGTGCGTTCCTGATCGAAAAAGCTGAACGATAGCTCCTGCATGTGAGAGAAGATGTCCCTGCGCATGTCCGCTTCTATGCGGATGCCGAGCATATGCCCCCAGTAGTTGATGATGAACAGAAGCACCGCGCGGAGAATATACGCCCCGAGCGCGGCCAATATCAGCAAAACAAACACTTTGATCAGCGCCGCGTTCACCGCCATCTGCGGCAGGAGCGTGCGAAGTATATACTGGGTAAGAAGCGGGTAGGCGATATCGACGGCGGAGACGAACACGGCGCACCCCAGGTCCAGAATCAACAGTTTGCTGTGCGGTCCGTAGTAGGATATAAACCGCTTTATTTTACTCATGCAAACATCTTAGCAGAACCCGAAGTCAATATCAACCGCCCGCGTTGTTTACGCGCGGCACAGACGGTTCACGCGCCCGTTTTAACCGTTTTACACCGTATTCCGGTTCTCCGGTTGAAATGTCGCGCAAAATCGGATAGTCTCTTTGTATGGAACGCGTCGTTCATACGATACCGCCGATCGTTTCGCCGGAGAGCGAAATATTAATCCTCGGCACCATGCCCTCGCCGAAATCCCGCGAGGCGGCGTTTTATTACGCGCACCCGCAGAACCGTTTCTGGCCAGCGCTCGCGCTCGCGCTGGATGCCGAATTTCCTGCAACGCGCGAGGAGAAAGCTGCTCTGATTCTGGATCACCGCCTTGCGCTGTGGGACGTGCTGCAAAGCTGCGAGATCGCCGGCGCAAGCGACGCCAGCATCAGAAACGCAATCCCGAACGACATCCCCGCGCTCATCGCGCAATCGAGAATAAACCGCGTTCTCTGCACGGGTGCGGCTTCGGCGCGGCTGTATACGAAACTCGTTTCCCCGCAAACGAACATCCCCTGCGAACTCCTCCCCTCGCCCAGCGCGGCGAACGCGCGCATGCGATTGGAAGATCTGGCAAGGGAATACCGGGCGGTTTTATTCCGATAAAAACAATGATTAGAATTATCGGAGCTCTTCTTCGTTTACGATTCAGAAAAACGAAGGAGAGATTTTTTATGTTAAAAATGAAGACGCCTCGAATCCCAATCGGTTCATCCAACCAGCTTGCAGCAGAGAAGAAAGTCCCTGCCATCCTGCCATCCTCAGGAGCAAAACTTTTGTCGCCGCTCTCGTTGATAAACTCCCGGATGGTTTTGATCTTTCCGGTTGGGACGATAAACCCGCCATTCAGCAGGAACGGCAATTACGAAACAGCGGCCTGACCGGTCAGGAGCAGATGCAGCTGCTCAATTCGAAGACCTCGCTGGAAACTCTTGCCGTAATTCAGGATATTCAGCAGAATAGGGTGGCATATGGGTTATCCGTTTCAGAAGTTAAAGATACTGCAAACCAACTGTTGCAGATTTCGAACGCTCGAATCGGCGCGAAGAATCATGCAATGCCATTTTCTGAAAACGCAATTGCAAACAAAACATTCTTAACAATGCTGGATGAAAAGGAAACCGGTTTGCTGACATCTATCGGATATGACGTGAGCGTTGATCAAGGGGACGCGAATGACGTTGGTGATGTTCGCGATCAGATCATCGATTTGGTGAATGGCGATTCTTCTATTTCCAGTATCCTTCATGATAGCGATGATCTGCTGCATATAGGCGATTCTTTCTTCTCCGATATGGGTAAATTGGAATCGTTGATCAGCGATGTCGAAGATGGTAAGATCGTCTTTAGTAACACATCTGAAAAAAAGCGATATCTTGATTACCTTACATCCGAATACGATAAAAATGATACGCTCTACCGCCGCCGCCTTGCGGAGATTGTAGATGACGCTAGATTGCAACAATTTCCTGATTCGCGGTTCAAGTCGCTGATTAACGAATTATCTTTGTCTCAGCTGGAAGTACTGGCTGAACAGATGGACGTGCAGGGCGTGAGAAAACTATCCAGAACCGGGAATTTCGAGAAACTAATGCGTAATATCCTTTCTGATAAACAATCAGCAATGAATATCGCTGTTGACTGAACAGTTTCACCGATACGCCCGTATGTCTGGAACGGGTTAGATATAGTCGAAGAGAAGGGAATATATATCAGTGGCTATTTCTATAAAAATGGCAGTTACTACACGGAAATCTCATGTAATGAAAGTGAGCAACCATATAATATCAACCTTGGTAATAAGTTGCCAGATGAAGTTGCGATTGAAATAAGTAGCGCATCTGATTGGGATATCCAAGGTCAACAAGCAGTTCTTTTTGCAACAAAACTAGCAAATATAATTTATATTGCATATAATATGGGACTTTATTTCGGTATGCCTCCGCTCTTACCGCAAAATTTAGCGCCTTCAGATATTCCAAAGTTTAATGAATTCCTTGATCAGATCGATCCGCAAAATAAAATTGCACGATTAACAACAGAAACAATAACATTAAAAATTGTTTCACACACACAGAACTCTTCAGTTACAGATTTACAAATAATTCGCTTTTCACCGATAAAGCAAGTTGAAGGATTTGCTCCTCGTATTTAAAACATTTAAAACGCAACAAAAGAGTATTTGAATATTTCTACTTTATTCACCATACCACAGGAAAAGGCTGACGGAGAGACTTGTGGCTTCGTCAGTCTTTCTAGTTAGAACGACCGAAGTTTCATCGAGCTCTGCACAAGCAATCCAGAACTTCATCTTTTTATCTTCTCCTTCGACGAACTCTCTGCATAACCGCAAAGCTTCGTTGTAAGAAACGCTTGTTATGGGTTCAAACGATTCATCTTTGTTTTTCGTCATGCCAGTTTCAAATTCATCCATAAGGAAGCTCAACAGCGGTTCAAGGTAGATCTTCTCCTGTTTTTCTCCGGTTAGTTCTTGTTCAAAGACGATATAGTGGAGCAACGCTTTTCTACTTTCTATGGTTGGAAAATAGGTGCAGGTTATCTTGCTCCTGTCTTCGCAAACAACTTGTACGATTTTTTTTAATCGATCCTCGTCTTTTGAAAACTCCCCGCTATCGACGTCGATCGACATGCCGTACTGCGCCATTTGCGCGTTAAACGCCTCTTCAAACTGATCGGGCGTTTTCTTGTAGGATTCGGTCGGCGGAATATAACCCGCGATGCAGTTGATCAGCATATACGCCGCAAACGGCAGCGCGAGAAACAACAGTATATACTTCGCCAGCTTGCTTCGATCCATCTGTCAACTCCTGTTTGCTTTATACAAGTATAGCGTGGAAACCTATCGTTTGTGAACCGTTTTTACGGTCGTATCGTGTCGCATTTCGGGTCGGATTCGGCTGCGCGGAATATAAATTCTAATCTCTTTATGCAAAATTTCATGCATTAACGGTTGTCTAATTGTGAACAGTTTGTTATGATAACAGCATGGAAAATTCGCTCAACCGCGTCTTCCTTGCCCTCAAGGGACTCGATATCAAGTACAACGTGCCGCTCTCCACGCTGACGAGCTTCCGCATCGGAGGCCCGGCGGCGATGGTGATGCGCCCGCGAAATACCGAAGATATCCGAAAGACGATTCAGGCCTGCAGCCAGTTCGTCTGCCCTTACTGCATCCTCGGCAACGGCACCAACGTGCTCGCGCCGGACGCGGGATACCCCGGCGTCGTCATCCGCATCGACACGCCGCTCACCACGCCCCTCTTCGTGGACACCACCGTCACCTGCCCCGCCGGCACCGCGCTTTCCGTGCTCGCGCGCGAGAGCGTCGGCATGCACCTGATGGGTCTGGAGTCCCTCAGCGGCATCCCCGGCACGGTCGGCGGCGCGGTCGCGATGAACGCGGGCGCTTACGGCTCGGAGATTCGGCACATCATCAAGAGCCTGCGCATCATGAAAAACGGCCGCGTACTGGACGTCGCGGCGAATAAATCCGACTTCGGCGACCGGACGAGCAAGTTCTCCGCGCCGGACGTGATCGTACTCTCCGCGACGTTTCAGCTGGAGCACGACGACGGCGGCGCGAAGGAGCGCATGCTCGAAACCACGCGCCAGCGCAAGGAAAAGCAGCCGCTGAATCTGCCCAGCGCGGGCAGCGTGTTCAAGCGCCCGAAGGGGCGGTTCGCGGGTTCGCTGATTGAAAACTGCGGACTCAAGGGTTTCTCCGTCGGCGGGGCGCAGGTCAGTCCGCTGCACGCTGGGTTCATCGTCAACAACGGCAACGCGACCGAGCGGGACGTGCTGGAGCTCATCTCCATCGTCCAGCAGCGCGTATACGCTGAAACCGGCATCCAACTCGAACGGGAAGTCAAGCTCCTGCGCGAACTGTAAGACGAATCATTTCGACGCAACAGAGGTGGTTGAACCATGTATCTTCTGATCGTCACAGGTCTTTCCGGCGCGGGAAAGTCCCTCGCCCTGCGCTGTCTGGAAGAGCAGGGCTATTTTTGCGTCGATAACCTGCCGTCCTCCATGCTCAAGGAATTCATCGCGCTTTGCAACGGCGCGACGCCCGCGATCCAGAAAGCCGCGGTCACGATCGACAGCCGAGAGAGCCTGCTTTCGCACTCCTCCGCCTCCATGGCCGCCGTATTCGATACGCTCGACGCGCCTTATGAAATGCTCTTTCTCGACGCGCGGGACGACGTGCTCATGAAGCGGTATAACGAAGTACGACGCCGCCATCCGCTCGGCGAAGCGGGAGACGCGTCGACGGGCGTCAAGCACGAGCGCGTGTTTCTGCAGCCGCTGCGCGACCGCGCGAACTATATTCTCGACACAAGCGACGTCAAGCCAAAGGATTTCCCCAGCCTGATCGCCAAAGTCCTGCCGGAATATGAAAGCAAAAGTCTCACTTTGCTCTTCTGCAGCTTCGGTTATAAACGCGGCGTCCCCGTAGACGCGGATTTTGTGCTCGATATGCGCTTCATGCCGAATCCGTTTTACATTCCGGAGCTGCGGCCGCTCTCCGGCCTCGACGCGCCGGTGCAGGAATTTGTCTATGCGCAGCCGCTTGTAATGGAATTCTTCGACGGCATCGAACAGATGCTGGATTCGCTGATCCCGCTGTATCTGGAGCAGGATAAGCACATCCTGCGCGTCTGTTTCGGCTGCACGGGCGGGCGGCACCGCTCCGTCGCCGCCGCGGAGGAGCTCGCGAAGCGCTTTGTCCGCCGCGGGCTGACCGTACGCGTATTCCACCGCGACCTGGGCAGCGAAGCCGTGGATATCAGGGACCGGTTTGAAAAAGGCTGAGCCCATTTTGATCCTTCACAAACGCCTTTCGGCGTTTTTTATTTTCCAGCGTGTGACAGAGAATTTGCATTTGTGTGAGACGGGCGGTTAAAAATCCATTATAATAAAAATGATGTGCGGTCATCCGCACACAGATTTTTTCAGCAGGGAGCCGACATGTCGTTTTCGAGCAGCGCAAAGGAAGACATCGTCAAGATCCGATTAAAATCGAATCTCTGCCGGCTTGCCGAACTGGCGGGGCTCATGCATACCTGCGGCGCGCTGACCATCGGCCGAGGGCGCGGCGCGGTCTTTACCACCGAATCGCTCGCCGTAGGCCGGCTGATCGTTTCCCTCGCAGATTCGATGTACGCGCTCGAATCGACCGTCGAGCTCAGCGAGCGCGAGCGGCGCAGGCCGCTGACAATCGTTACGCTGCTGGGCGACGAAGCGGAAAAGCTTCTTTCCGACACAGGCCTTTTGTTATCGGAAGCGGGCGAGTATCGTCTCGGCGAAGTCGTTCCGCCGCGTCTGCTCGCGGATGAAGAATGCCTGCGTGCGTTTCTGCGCGGCGCTTTCTTGGGCAGCGGTTCTTGTACGAATCCGTATCGCGGTTACCATCTTGAGATCGTCGCGCGGTCGGACGCGTTTGCGGAGCAGCTTCGCGCTGCGCTCGCATCCTTCGGCCCGGAGGCAAAGACGATGCGGCGGCGGGACAAACCCGTCGTCTATCTCAAGGGGGACGACGTGTCCGCGTTTCTCGCGCTCGTCGGAGCGAGCGGCTCCGCGCTCAAGTTTGAGAGCGCGCGCGCCGAGCGGGATTTCCGTAACTATGTCAACCGTAAAACGAACTGTGAAACCGCAAACATCGAAAAAACGGTTTATGCGGCGGCCGAGCAGAAAAACGCGATTGAAATGATCGAGGAACACATGGGGCTCAATCGCCTTCCGGCCCCGCTCTACGAAGCGGCGATCCTCCGCCTCAACCATCCGGAGGCAACGCTCCTGGAGCTCGCAGAACTCGCCGAAATCGGCAAAAGCGGTATGAACCACCGCCTCGCGCGGCTGGTCCGCATCGCAAAGGAGATCCGTCATGGGTGATTTTTCGCATCTGCATGTCCACACGCAGTACAGCCTGCTCGACGGCGCGGCGCGCATCCCCGACCTCGTCGCGCGCGCAAAGTCCATAGGTCAGACTTCCCTTGCCATCACCGACCACGGGGTCATGTACGGCGTGGTGGATTTTTATAAAGCATGCAAAAAAGAAGGAATCAAGCCCGTCATCGGCATTGAGACCTACGTCGCTCCCCGTTCCATGCAGGACCGGGAAGGTTCTCAGGACCGCGAATACGCACATCTGATCCTGCTTTGCAAGAACGAAACCGGCTATCAGAACCTCATGGTTCTCTCCAGCGAAGCGTTCCTGCACGGGTTTTATTATCGCCCGCGCATCGATTACGATCTGCTCGAACGGCACGCCGACGGGTTGGTCTGTCTCTCCGCCTGCCTCGCGGGCGATATTCCTCAGGCGCTGCTGGCCAACAACTATGATCTCGCGCTCTTCCACGCCAAACGCCTGCAGGACATGTTCGGCGAGGATTTCTATATCGAGCTGCAGAACCACAACATCCCCGAGCAGATTCAAATTCTGCCGGGTCTGCGAAAAATCGCCGCCGAAATCGGCGCGAAAACCGTCGTCACCAACGACGTGCACTATGTCTCCCCCGACGACGCGGAGGCGCAGGACGTGCTTTTATGCATCCAGACGCAGCGGTTCGTCGACGAAGCGGACCGCATGCGCATGGAGGGCGATCAGTTTTATCTCAAGAGCGAGACGGAGATGCGCCTCGCTCTGCCGGACGATTTGGACGCGATCGCCAACACCGCGGAGGTCGTCGATAAATGCAACCTCGATATCGCATTCGGCATCCGCCGCATGCCGGCGTTCGAATCTCCTGACGGCATGGATAACGCCCGTTATCTCAGAACACTCTGCGACGCGGGCATGGCGAAAAAGCTGCCGGACGCGGACGCGGCGGCGCACGAACGTCTGGATTACGAACTCGGGATCGTCGAGCAGATGGGGTTCGTGGACTACTTCCTCATCGTCTGGGATTTTATCCACTACGCCAAGGTCAACGGCATCATGGTCGGCCCCGGGCGCGGCAGCGGTGCGGGGAGCCTCGCGGCGTTCTGCCTCGACATCACGGACGTCGACCCGATCAAGTACGGCCTGCTGTTTGAGCGCTTTCTCAATCCCGAGCGAATCAGCATGCCGGACTTCGACATCGACTTTTGCTACGAGCGGCGGCAGGAGGTCATCGACTATGTCGCCGCGAAATACGGCGAGGGCCACGTCAGCCAGATCATCACCTTTGGCACCATGGCGGCGCGCGCGGTCATCCGCGACGTCGGGCGCGTGCTGCGAGTTCCCTATGCCGAGGTGGATAAACTCAGCAAGATGGTCCCGTTCGAGCTTAACATGACGCTGGAGCGCGCGCTCCAGATTTCGCCCGACCTCAAGGCGCAATACCAGAGCGACGAAACGACAAAGAAGATCATCGACCTCTCGCTCCGTCTCGAGGGTCTGCCCCGGCACAGTTCGACCCACGCGGCGGGCGTCGTAATCTCCAGTGTGCCGATCACGGACGTGGTGCCGCTGCAGGTGAACGATTCGGTCGTCACCACGCAGTTTCCGATGACAACGCTGGAGGAACTCGGCCTTCTTAAAATGGACTTCCTCGGGCTAAGGACGCTGACGGTCATCCGCGATACGCTGAACTTCATCACGGAGGACGGGCTTCCCGCGCCTGATCTGGATACGGTACCGTTCACCGACCCGAAGGTTTATGAGATGATCGCTGCGGGCGACACCGACGGCGTGTTCCAGCTCGAATCCAGCGGCATGCGGCAGTTTCTGCAACAGCTGAAACCGGACTGCTTTGAGGACCTCATTGCAGGTATTTCCCTCTACCGTCCGGGTCCTATGGAACAGATACCGCGCTATGTCAAAGGCAAACACAATCCCGGCAGCGTCGTCTACCTGCATCCGCTGCTCGAACCGATCCTCTGCACCACCTATGGCTGCATGGTCTATCAGGAGCAGGTCATGGAGATCGTCCGCGCGCTCGCGGGCTACTCCTACGGCAGGAGCGACCTCGTGCGCCGCGCGATGTCAAAAAAGAAGCACGACGTCATGGCCAAAGAGCGGGAATATTTCATCCACGGTACGGACGGCGTCGTCGGCGCGGTGAAAAACGGCGTACCGGAACCGGTTGCCGACCGCATCTTCGACGAAATGATGGATTTCGCCTCCTACGCGTTCAATAAATCCCACGCGGCGGCGTACGCCGTCCTCGCCTACCGTACGGCTTACCTGAAATATTACTATCCGGTGGAGTTTCTCACCGCGCTGATCAACAGCTTTTTAGGATCGGTCGACACAGTCGCAAAATACGTCTACAGCGCGCGGAACCACGGCGTGAAAGTGCTCCCGCCGGACGTGAACTTCTCCCGCGCGCGTTTCGCGCCTGAAAAAGGCGCGATCCGCTTCGGCCTCTCCGCCGTGCGGAACGTTGGCAGCTCCGTCATGGAAGGCATGGTGCGGGAGCGCGCGGCAAACGGAAGATTCACAGACTTTTTCGATTTCTGCGACCGCGTGGACGGCCTCAACAAACGCATGCTGGAGGCGCTCATCAGCGCGGGCTGCTTCGACTCCATGGGCGGAAAGCGCGCGCAGTACCTCGCGGTTTACGAACGCGCGCTGGACGCGTCCGCCGCCGCGAAAAAAGCGCGCGGCGCGGGGCAGATCTCCCTCTTCGATCTCGACGGAGGCGACCAGCTCAAGGGAGCTCAGATTCCGCTCCCCAACGCGCCGGAACTCTCACATCAGATCATCCTCGCCAAAGAACGCGAGTCGACCGGCCTCTACCTCTCCGGCCACCCGCTGGATAACTATCAGGCGCAGATGAAAGAGCTGCGTTATACGATCGACGACCTCGCGGAGGCGGACGGCACCGGCGGAGTGAAGGATGAGGAAACCGTTATCGTCGCCGGGCTACTGACGCAATGCAAACAAAAACCCACGCGCTCGGGAAACGGGCTCATGGGCTACGCGGTGCTTGAAGGCGTTACCGGCAGCGTGGAGGCGGTGTTGTTCCCGAGGACGCTGCAACAGGTCGGCTCCCTCTTCGTGGACGACGCGGCGGTGCTCGTGCGCGGCAAACTGAACATCCGTGAAGACCGGGCGAACTCCCTGCTCGTCGACGAGATGAAGCCGCTCGGCGAAGCGAACCGGAGCGTCTATATCCGTTTCGATTCCCTGCCGGAATCAGAGATGTCCCGCACCTGCGCTTTTCTGAAGAAATTCGCCGGCGAAACGCCGGTCGTGCTCTACGACGCGGCGAAAAAAATCGGCAAAGGCGTGCCGAAGGAGTATTTTGTCGCGCTTTCGGATTCGTTTCTCGCGGCGGCGGAAGACCGTTTCGGAAAAGAGTGCGTGAAGATTAAATAACCGTTCGATTCCCCCAACCATGTGAAAAAATACGACCAGCCGCGCGCGACCCGCGCCGAAAGGATTCCGCTATGTCCCCCAAAATACGTCCCCCAGTCGAAAAAAACGACGAGATCGTCGTATCCATCGAATCCCTGACCAACGAAGGTCAGGGCGTAGCCCGCGTCAACGGTTTTGCCGTGTTCGTCATCGGCGCGCTCGCGGGCGAAGAGGTCCGCGCGCACGTCATCAAGGTGCTGCCGGCCTATGCCGTCGCCAAGGCGGTCGAAATCATCAAGCCCTCGCCGGATCGCGTCGCCCCCGCGTGTCCCGTATTCGCGCAGTGCGGCGGCTGCACGCTCTGGCACCTTCGTTATCCGGCGCAGCTGAGGCAGAAGCAGCAGTGGGTGGCGGACGCACTGACCCGTCTCGGCGGGTTTTCCAATCTCCCCATGCAGCCCATCGCCGGAATGGACGACCCGACGCGTTACCGCAACAAAGGCAGCTTCCCGTTCGGCATCGCCGGAGGCGCCGCCGTGTTCGGCTTCTTCGCGGAGCGGAGCCACCGGCTCGTTCCGTTTTCCGACTGTCCGATTCAGGACGCGCGGATCGTCGACGCCGCGCGCAGGGTCGCGGCCTGGGCGAACGCCTGCGGAATACCCGTTTATGACGAGGCGACGGGAGACGGGCAGCTAAGGCATGTCGTCGCGCGGACGACGGCCGAAGGCGAACTCATGGTCGTCGTCGTGACCAAAGGCCAGCTGAAGAAGAAAGACGACCTTCTCTCCTTTTTAGAGGATTGCGACAGCGTCTGGCACAACGAAAACCCAAAGCAGACGAACGTGGTATTCGGCGAAAAATTTACGCTGCTCTCCGGCAAACCCGCGCTCACGGAGACGATCGGGGAAAAACGCTTCTCGGTCGGCCCGCAGTCGTTCCTGCAGATCAACCGCATCCAGACGCAGACGCTCTACGACACCGCGCGGGAGTTTCTCGCGGCAAAACCGTCAGAGATCATAATTGACGCGTACTGCGGCGTGGGCACCATCTCGCTTACAATCGCAGAAGACTGCGCGCGCGTGATCGGCATCGAGCAGGTCGCGCCCGCCGTCGAGGACGCGAAGGCGAACGCTGCGGCGAACGGAATAAAAAACGCGGAGTTCCTCTGCGGCAGCGTCGAAGACGTCCTTCCCAGCCTGATCGCGAAGGGCGAACAGATCGACGCCATCGTACTCGACCCCCCACGCAAGGGCTGCGAGGAAACCGCGCTGGAGGCGATCGCAAAGAGCGCCGCAAACCGCGTGGTATACGTCTCCTGCAACCCCGCCACGCTCGCGCGGGACTGCAAGTATCTCGCTTCGCGCGGCTTTGCCCTCTCCGCCGTCCGCCCCGTAGACATGTTCCCGCAGACGTGCCATGTGGAGACGGTGGTGCGGATGGAGCGAACGTAAGCTGGATCGTAAATCGACAAGTGAGGTCAATCATGAACTGGAACTACGAAAACGGACGCGTCTACAGCGTAGACGAGCGGAACGAAGTCATCGCGGAGACGATATACGTACCCATAGGCAGTAATACCGTCGACATCGAGCATACTTTTGTAAATCCGGATATGACAGGACAGGGTATTGCCGGACAAATGATGGAGGCCGTTGCGGAACGTCTGCGAAAGGAAGGGCTGAAGGCGGTCGCCTCCTGTTCTTATGCAAACGCCTGGCTGATGAAACATCGCGATTCTTACCCCGACGTGGTCTCCGCCGCTATAGAGCGGTGACAGATTGAACGGATGGGAATCCAGCTATATAAGCCGTTACAGTATTTTTGTTCTTTCCGATAATATCTTCGAAATGTGATTCTATCCGTTCAGAGAACTGACCCATCGATTTTTTCCTCAGGAAAATCGAATTGATCACGACCTGCCGCGATTGGCATATACGTTTCGCTGTTATCACATGAAAAAATTGCTGAACCCGCTCTAAACGCAGCGTTATGAAGTATAATAACTAAATTAGATTTATTTTGGAAGAAAGCAAGAATGACGAAAATACTGGTAATCAACCCCGGCTCCACCTCTACGAAACTGAGTCTTTATCAGGATGATACTTCCCTCTTTGACGAAAGCGAATTCCACGACGCCTCGATCCTTCTGCAATACCCTTCGGTAAACGACCAGGTTCCCTTCCGTAAAAAGGTGATCATCGACATGCTTCGGCGGCATGGTTATTCCCCAGCGGATGCAGACGTATTCGTCGGCCGCGGTGGAAGCGCACATCCTCAGCGCGCAGGCGTCATGCCGATCGACAAGCGGCTCTACCTCGATACGCTGAACGCGGTGGGCGGCAGCGAGCACGCCGCAAAATTGGGCGTCCTGCTGGCCTATGAATTCTGCATGGAGTACGGCGGGAAGATGTTCACGCTCAACCCCACCAATATCGACGAACTTTGCGATTATGCCCGCATGACCGGTATAGCCGGTTTGTACAGGACTGCCCAGGCTCATGTATTAAATCAAAAGGCAGTGGCTTTTTATCACGCCAAATCCATGCACCGGCGATATGAAGACTGCCGCTTTGTGGTTGCGCATATCGACGGCGGCGTGACGATCAACGCCCACGACTGCGGGAAAATGGTGGATGGAAACGTAGGCTCGGGCGGAGACGGGCCTTACGCCCCGACCCGCATCGGCAGCGTGCCGGTGCTCTCCCTGCTCGACTACATCGAACGGCATTCCCTGGAAGAAGTACGGCTCATGTGCTCCCGTGCCGGCGGCTTTGTTAGCCATTTCGGCACCTCCGATTCGAATAAAATCCACCGCATGGTGGAAACCGGAGACCGGAAAGCGGTTTTGGTATGGAATGCGATGATTTATCAGATCTGCAAAGAAATCGGAGCGATGAGCGCCGTACTCAGCGGTAAAGTGGACGGCATTTTGCTGACCGGTGGGCTTGTCCGTTTTACGGACATCGTTGATGGCATCCGCAGCCGCTGCGGCTGGATTGCCGCCATCACCGTCTACCCCGGAGAAATGGAACAGGAGGAAATGGCGGGCGCCGTGCTGCGCGTTCTGCGCGGCGAGGAGGATGCGCATCCCTATACCGGAGAACCGGTATGGAAAGGGTTCGGCTTTTGACGCGCCGCCGCCGTGCAATTTCTTAAAAGAGCAGAAGAATCGACCTGCCTATGAATTTCTTTCGATGTTTTACCAAAAGCGGCTCCATAAAAAACTCCGGTCACGGTGGACACAACCCTGCGAACGGATAGAAACGATCATTGCGCCTGCGTGTCCTCCTGAACCGGTATATGGTAAACGATCGCAAAGATATCGGCCTGATACGAACGTATCATGTACAGACAGCTAAAATTGATTCGGAAAGACGAATAACGAGGCAAATCACCCAATGAAAACAATGCGTCTCGCCCTGATTCTTTTGTTCTCCCTTCTCCTGTTCGTGCTTTGTGCCTGCGGAGGCGAATCCGTTTCCCCCGCGGCGACGGCGGACGGCGGTCCGGTCGTTGTGATGGTAACGGCAGCGGGCGATCCCGCCGGAGCGAAATCGCAGTTTTCTCCCACCCCCGCGCAGCAAGGATCAAACTCCGGCCCGCAGCCGGCTGCTCCGCGGTTGAATGGAACGGAATCATTCCCGTCATCGCCGGAGCTGGACGCTCTTGAAAAAGCTCTCTTGTTGGAAATTACCGTAACCGAAGGAACGATCGAAGGATATCCATACTACGACCGGCAGGAAACATCCTCGGTTTATTATCTGGACGACATATGGGAGTTTCTGGGGGACCCATTCAACGAGCCGTTCCAAATTCTCCGATATGCTTTCGTCGACTTGAATCAGGATGGCACCCCGGAGGCGCTCGTCGAGCTATCGGCCATCGGAGACGTTTGGTATAAAGTACTCCATTACGATCAGGGAACGGTATACGGATACTCGTTTGTGGCCCGCGCGTTTGAAGCGCCAAACATCGGCGGCGGATACGTCGGCTCCGACGGTGCGGCGGATAATTACTATCTTCATCTTTCCTTCACCGGCAGCGTGGCAAAAGAAACCGTCCTGGCCCAGAGCGTATCCGATTGGTTGGGGGAAAACTACGTAATTCACTACTATCTGAACGGTGCCGAAGTCCCGGAAAGCGAATTCAGAGATTTTGAATCCCGGCAGAACAGCATCGACAGTGTTACTTGGTACGATTATTCAACCGATCTAGCGGTCGGGTAAAGCGGCTGGAAGCCATGCGTTATACCGCGTCGGCAGACGGTCGGAACCGCGGCTTCACGGGCGCGCGAATACAGGATGCGTTCCCGCCGACCCGTGCGTCCCGGCCGGTCGGCTGGCTGGACCTCATCCGCGTCCTCGCCGTCCCGAGGAGAATCCGCCGTCAGCCTCCGCGCTCTTACCGTAAATTCAGCTTTCCGTACCGGCGCGCAGTAACACAATTACGATGAGCAACACGCGTGTTTTTAAAAATATGATTCCAATTTACGAGTACGCCCGGCCGGGGTATCCCGACGGGCTGTTTCGGGATATCGTTTCGTTTGCCGAGTTAATGCCGGATGCCGAAATCCTCGAGGTCGGTTCGGGCCCCGGTCAGGCGACGGACTTCTTCGTGAAAAACGGTTATAGGATCACCGCGCTGGAGATTTCTCAGCCGCAGGTGCGGTATCTGAAGCGAAAATATGCGGCATATCCGAACTTCCACGCCGTCTGCTCCGCTTTTGAAACTTTTTCGGGAGCAATTGGCGCTTACGATCTGATCTTCTCCGCGACCGCGTTCCATTGGATCGCGCCGGAAGTCGGGTACCCGAAGGCGTACGATCTGCTGAAAACGAACGGCTCGATGTCCGTATTCTGGCATCTGTCGTCGATCGTCGAACCAAAGACCGAACCGATGAATGCGATCCGGAACATCTGCCGGACGGTCGCGCCGGAGCTGGACGATTTCATCAGTGCCGCCGAATCGGAGGAACTGCACCGCCTGCGCCTTGCGCAGATGGAAGCAGGACGGTTTCATGCGCCGTCCGCTTTCCTTTACCGCTGGGAGGAGGCATATTCGACCGAACGCTACCTGAAGCTGATGCGGTCGTATTCGGATTTCACCGAAATCTCACCAGGCCGGCAAACCTCGATCCTGCACAGCGTCGCGGATTACCTGCACGGCATCGGGGATCAGATCGTGATTCCGCAGGAAGTCAGGATGTATATCGGTAAAAAATAACGAAAAGCGTTCGAACATGATACGGGCGCGAACGCTCGGAAGACCAAGTCGATGCAAGCGGATGATGCGTTGCGACGGTCAGCGTCGGTTGTTAACATAGATAGGCACCATGGTTTTCCAGCTTTCGATCTGCTCGATAAAACGTTCCTCGTTAAATTGAAGCTTCATCGCCTGCGCGCCATCGTCGGACAGGGCGGTATGCGTGAAGGTGACCGTGCATGCGGTTTCTTCACCGGTCTGTTCGGTCAAAATATTGATCACGGTCACAAAATGATCCGGGATCACGCGCACATATTCCACTTGCCTGCCGAAATCGTAAATCGAGCATACCCAGATCGCATCCGGCGTGTTTAACTGCGACGTTTTGAATACGCAGTTCTTTTCGGCGATTCCCGATTCGGAAAAGATGATGTCGCTCTCCCACCCTTCGATCCACTCCCGTTCCGCAACCGGGCAAAACGCCATGAACACCGTCCCGCAGTTCCCGGGAATGCGGATCGTATGCCGAAACTCCTGTCTTTTTTTATTCAGCACGTTGACTCCTCCTCCATAGTTTTAATATATTGATCGTAAACTATGAAGCCGTAGTCGAGTCAACAGGGATTTTTTAACAGCCCTCCTCATTTTTAACGTGGGCTTCAGCGTAACATACTTTGATTTGAGAGGTGACGAACGTTTGTATCGGATCGGAGAATTGAGCATGCGGTTCCGCCTATCGCGAAGCGCGCTGCTTTATTATGACTCAATCGGACTGCTGTGCCCTTCACTGAGAACCGAATCGGGTTACCGGCTCTATTCAGAATCGGATGCCGAGCGCCTTGCAAACATCTTGGCGTTCAGGCAAGCAGGCGTCTCGCTCGAAGAGATTCGTCTTCTGCTCAGCCAGCAGGAAACCGAGTACAGCCGAATTCTGGTCGAGCGGTTCAACCGGATCAACGAAGAAATTCGGTCGCTGAAAGAGCAGCAGGCAAGCATCGCGGACATGCTGAAAAACAGCGCGCTGCTGGAACGCTCCCCCCAGATCAACCGAAATACGTGGAACGCGCTGATGCATTCGACGGGATTTGACGATAAAACCACACGGGATTGGCACGCCGCGTTTGAACGGATCTCGCCGGCCGAGCACGCCGTCTTTCTTGAGACGCTTGGCTTTTTTCCCGATGAGATCCGTTCGATTCAAGAATGGTCCCGGCGGAAAAACGATTGAACCTGTCGCGGCATTCCGTGCGCCGGAACATTCTTGCATCGCGAACCGTGATGCGCGCGCTACGCCTGAAATATCTGCGCGTTTGAAAGTTCCATCCCCGCGCGGTTGCTGGATCCTTCGAAGAGCGTGTTTCCCTTTCTGTCGGATAAAAGAATTTTCACGTTTGCCGTGATGCTTTCCTCGATCTTCCTGTGCATCATACCGTTTTTCGGCGCTTTCAATATACCGCCCGGCGCATAAAACGCGGAGATCTCGAGATGATACCCTGCGTTCCTTAAGCGGATTTGGATGGCGTTCCCCTGCATGCTCAGCCGGCTGACCTTTCCGCCGTTGTAGGTAGCGAACCGATAGAATCCCTCCGGCGTTTTCAGAAACGAAATCAGACCGACGAAGCTCCTGCCGAGCCACGGAATCCGCGCGAGCGAAAACATAAAGGATACGCCGTGCGTTTCAAAATGATTCGCCTGCATCCAGATCCAGGACTGCGGAAACGATTTCCCCCAGTCTTTTTCGATATACCCTTCCCCGCCGGTCATATCGATCCGGTTGCCTTCGATCGTCAGGCTTCCGTTGATTTCATGGCTCATGTTCACGATGCCGTGATAACACTCCATGCCGGGTACGAAGGAAAACGGCCCCATGATCCCCGGGCTGAAAAACGACTTCGGATATTTTTCAATCCTGTCAAATCGAAGGCTGCCGGAGATTCGCATTGTTTCGCTGCGCAAATCGATTTCCATTCCGCTCTCGGAAAAATGGTTTTTACCGATATGGACGTCAAATCTGCTTTGATCGGAGGAAAACGCTTCAAACGGGAACCTGAAATACTCCGTATGCCCGCTGACCGCGTCGATGAATTGAATAAACGCATGCGCGTCCTCTCTGTTTTTTCCGATGGATATGCCGGGAATAACGGCCAGCACCGTTTGCCGGGACGAATCGATCAGTTTAAAATACCATCCCTCAAAATAATCGCGCTTTCGGCACGCTCCCTGAAATACCTCCGGCTTCCAAATACGTCCGATCAACAACGGCATACCTCCATCGGATTTTACGTTTTGTTCTGTGCATATCGCTGTCTGGGAATAGATATTGCTTTGAATCGTCTGAAACGCCGATACGGTGCTTCCTCCGTGGCAGGATTCGACATGCTTCGCCCTGTATGCTGACGATTATACATTTCATGTCCGTTTTGTCAATTAACCAAGCTCGTTTTGCCCAACCAAACGCTTGTCTGCGGCGCGATACTACGAACCGTTATTCATTCTTAAGAATTGATCAAACGCTTTTCTACCCAGTGTATACACCCATCGTCATACCTGATATGATTGAGGCATTCCATCCGTCTGATGCGCGCGAAAGGAGCGTCTTTCATGGCAAAAGAAGACAACGAGTTTTTATTCAATCTGATTGCGCCTGTCTATCATCTGTTTTTCCGCAGGCAGAAACGGAGCTATGCGGACATCATCGAGAAAGTGAAAGGCGAGCTTGACTTGACGGCGTTCCATACGGCGCTGGACGTCGGGTGCGGTTCCGGCGCGTTTTGCGCCGCGATGTCGGAAAAAGGCCTGTCCGTCACAGGTGTGGATTCCGCGGCGAATATGCTGTCATATGCAAAATCAAAACCGGAAAACAAAAACGCCGTATTCCTCCGCGCGAATGTTCTGGAAAGGCTGCCGTTCGAAGATAAAAGCTTCGATATCTCCACGGCGTCGTATGTCGCGCACGGGATGAAACGGGAACAGCGGATGCTATTGTACGCCGAATTGAGACGGGTTTCCAAATTCTTTGTCGTTATTCACGATTATAACAAAAAGAGGTCGCTTGCCACGACAATCGTCGAGTGGCTGGAAGGCGGCGATTACTTCCGTTTTATAAAAACTGCGGAATCTGAAATGAAAGACTGCATATCGGAAATGCAGGCATGCTTTGCCGAAGTCCGGCAGGTCAACGTCGGCGTAAAGGCGTCCTGGTATATCTGCACCCCCAACTGAGGCGTTTCGTCAACTGTGTTTTTCCGAGCTTTTACGAAGCCGTCGCGGCGCCGGACCGCTTGCAGGAATCCCGAGGCGGCATATGAATACGCATCGCCGGATAATTATTTGTAATATTTGTATGTTTATGCGTTTTATTGTTTTTCGGTTCAGTAATCATGCAATTTTCTACATATTCTACATAAATAATTACTCATATTTATAAATAATATATTGACAAAGTAGTATAACTATGCTATTTTAATGCAAACAAAGGAGTTGACTTGCTCAGCTCCTATTTCTTTAGGAGGATCGGATTTTATGAAAAAAATTTGTTCAATCGCGCTTGCCGTGATGATGCTGCTCTCCCTGGCGGCCTGCACCGCGAAGGAACCCGCCGCAACCGAAGCGCCCGCCGCAGCCGCCGCAGAAGCGACCGAAGCCCCCGCTGCCGTCGAGGCGCCGGATCTCGGACTGATGCAGGCAGGCGTTCTGACCGTCGGTATGGAGATTGGTTATCCGCCGTTTGAAGATTTTGCTGAAGATGGAACCACCCCGGTCGGATACGACGTCGATTTCGCCAACGCCCTCGGCGAAAAGCTCGGCGTAACCGTAAACTTTATCAACACCGCATGGGACGGCATCTTCCAGGGGATCGGCGTCAACTATGACTGCGTCATTTCCGCCGTTACCATTACCGCGGAGCGCAAAGAATCGATGCTCTTCTCGGAGCCGTACATCAACAACTATCAGGCGGTTGTCGTCAGTTCCGGTTTTACCGGCACGATCGGCAGCTTCCTCGACCTGAACGGTATGTCGGTCGCCCTGCAGAAAGAAACCACTTCCGACGATCTGATGTCTGATTATGTCAGCACCGGTTCGATCGACTGCACGATCTCCGCCAACGAGAAAGTCACCACATGCTTTACCCAGCTGGAAAACGGCGAAGTGGACGCGGTGGTCGTTGACTCCACCGTTGCGGCCGCTTATCTCGCCGCCAACCCCGACAAGTTTGTATTGGCATTCCAGGATGAGAGCGAACCGGAGCAGTTCGGCGTCGCGATGGGTCTGGATAACACCGCCCTGCAGACCGCGATCAACGGCGCGATCGCACAGCTGACGGCGGAAGGCTTTTTCGATGAGAACGTCGCGTATTGGTTCGGTAAATAACCGCTTAATACACCCAATTTAAATAATGATGAAGCGGGACTAAATGCGTATACTGAAAAAACTCGTAGACATCAAAAACTGGAAACGAACGTCGAAAACAGTCGCCATAGTCATTGTGGCGACTGTGGCGCTTGTTTCGATTCTCACCGCGCTCAACGTATCCGAGCAGGATATGATGAATCAGGCTTCCGATGCAGTAAAGCAACTGATCGAGCAAGAGCAGAACAGCAGCAGAAAAACCCTGACCGTTACGTATAACAATCTGGGCGTGGTCAGCTATATCTCGTTCACCACCTCCGGTGCAAAAGCGATCAAGGAATCCTATATCGGTTTTGCCGGTAAAATTTACAATGCGGATCAAGGCGGGGCCGAATTCGTCGGCCAGATGGTGAACTATACCTACCGCATGCTCGGATCGGGTGAAAACCTGCTGCACGGCGTGAAGCTCACGTTGCTATTAACGACGCTTTCCATGGTCATCGGCGCGTTCCTGAGCGTATTTCTCGCGCTCGGCAAGATCTCGGAAAACAAGTTCATCAGCAAGATCAGCAGCGCTTATATCTTCTTCTTCCGGGGTACGCCGCTGTTGATTCAGCTGTTCGTCGTCTACTTTTCCGTCCCGGTCATATTCGGGTTCTCCTGGCGCAGTATGTTCGCGGTCGGAGATCCGGAAGCCGTTTACAAAGGTGCGTTCGTCGCGGCGCTGATCGCGTTTGCGCTGAACACGACCGCGTACTGCGCGGAAATCGTCCGCGCGGCGATTCAGTCGATCGACAAAGGGCAGAATGAAGCCTCGAAGGCGCTTGGCATGAGCTACGGGCAGATGATGCGCACCATCATCATCCCGCAGTCGATCCGCCGGATGATTCCCCCGCTGTGCAATGAATTCGTCATGATGATCAAGGATGTTTCGCTCGTATTCGCCATCTCGCTGATGGATATCACGACGATTTCGAAGACCATCATGACCAGCGAGGGCAATTACCTCGTGTTCATCCCGGCGCTTCTGATCTATCTTGTGATCACGGCGATCTTCACCTATATTTTCGGCAAGATCGAAAAACGGCTTTCGATCTATGAGTAGGGCGCGCATATGAGTGATTATCAGTACATTATCCGAACCGAACATCTCTATAAAAGCTTTGGAACCCTGGAGGTTCTCAAGGATATCAATCTTTCCGTGAAGAAGGGCGAAGTGATCTGCATCATCGGCCCCTCCGGCGCAGGAAAGTCGACCTACCTGCGCTCTCTCAACCAGCTCGAGAAGATCACGAGCGGAAAAATCTACATCAAGGACGAACTGTTTCTCCATCGGGAACACAACCATACGATCCACCGCGTCGAGCCGGAAGCGCAGAAAGCGATGCTGCTGGAAATGGGTATGGTGTTCCAGCGGTTCAATCTTTTCCCGCATAAAACCGTGCTGGAGAACGTCATGATCGCGCAGGTTCTCGTTCGCAAGAAAACCAAGGAAGCCGCGCAGAAGCTCGCGGTGGAAATCATTGACCGCGTGGGCCTCTCGGACAAGCTGGACGTTTATCCGAGCAAGCTCTCCGGCGGGCAGCAGCAGCGCGTCGCCATCGCACGCGCGCTTGCCATGGAACCGGAGATCATGCTCTTCGACGAACCGACCAGCGCTCTGGATCCGGAACTCGTGGGCGAGGTGCTCAACGTCATGAAGGGCCTGGCCAGGCAGGGCATGACCATGCTGGTCGTCACGCACGAAATGGGTTTTGCCAGAGAGGTCGCCGATCGTGTGGTGTTCATGGCAGACGGCATGATCCTCGAAGAAGGCACGCCGAAGGAGCTCTTCGACCACCCGAAAAACGAGAAGGCGGTAAACTTCCTCAGAAGCGTGCTCTGATCCGTACAATATTCCGCTAAAACACGGGGGTTGCCTGTCGGCGATCCCCGTTTGCTTTTAATTCTCCGGTTCGGGCATGATTCCGTACCGCTTAAAATTATGATAAACTGTTTCTTAAGCGTCAGAGGTGGATCGTGTCAGGAAAGATTCTGACATAGAACCGCTGCTTGAATGCGCCGACGCAGAAGAAGAAAAGATTCTGCGTTTTGGAATAGTTTAATCTAAACAATTTAATCTATATGAAAGGTCTTATCGCCGGAAGAGAGCGGTTGGCGGAATCGAATTGAAACGTTTTTATTGCCTTCGCTGATCTTCCGAGTATTGAGTGTACCGAATGAATTATTTCATTTCTATTGCTGCCGATAACGTCACCCTGCGTCCGTTGGTGCGTTCGGACGGAGCGGCGTTCTTTCGCTATCGCTCCCTGCCGGAGGTCTGCCGGTATCAGTCCTGGCATCCGAAGTCGCTCACCGAAATCCATTCGTTTCTGAAAAAAAACGAACAGACCGCACTGCATACGCCCGGTGCGTGGCTGCAGCTGGGAATCTGCCTGAATGGCGAAACGCTGATCGGCGACATCGGCATTCATTTCGTATATCCGGATGAAATCGAAATCGGATATACGCTTGCGCCTGAATTTCAAGGGAAAGGCTACGCTTCCGAAGCTGCCACCGCCGTCGTGCGCGAGGCATTTTCCGCCTGGAACATACGAAGGATCGCCGCTTCCGTCGATCCCGGCAATATAAAATCCATCCGTCTGCTGGAGCGGCTCGGGTTTCGGGAAGAAGCGCATCTGGTCAAGAGCGTTCTCATCAACGGAGAATGGTGCGATGACTGCGTATACGCTCTTCATCTGAATGAATGGGCGGCGCAAACCGCGCATACTGCGGTACCCGCCGAAAACAGCGGCGGCGCCGTGCAGATTGAAATCGTCGAAACCCGCCGGCAGATTGAAGAAGTAAAAACGCTCTTCATCAAATATACCTCTTCCCTCGGCATCGATCTCGAATATCAGAACTTTTCGAAGGAGTATGAAGACCTGCCGGGAAAGTATGCAGCGCCGGACGGCAGACTTTATCTTGCAAGGGTCGACGGCGAACCTTCCGGGTGCGTCGCATTACGCCGGTTCGATACGCGGCGGGCGGAGATGAAGCGGTTATACGTGCATCCTGAAAAGCGCGGATTGCAGATCGGCAGACTGCTTGCCGAACGGATCGTCTCCGATGCGCGGTCGATCGGTTATCGTGAGATTCTGCTGGATACGCTCGCAACGATGGAGCGCGCGCAGAAGCTTTATCGCAGTCTCGGTTTCGTTGAGATCGAACCGTATTACGACAGCCCCGTCGCGGGGACTGTTTACATGAGCCTGACGTTATAATCATTCCATTCCTTCCAGCAAAAAACCGAAAGGGCATCCGCATATTATGGGCAGCGTTTATTTCAGCCCCGCGATCAAAGACGCGCTCGACGCGATTCTGCTGCCGATCGAGATCGTCTCCCCCGGCAAGATGTTCGGCTATCCCGCCTACTTCGTCGGGAAGAAGCTTTTCGCATGCGTGTACGAAGATTCGGTCGGCGTCAAGCTGCCGCCCGTTCGCGTCCAGGCTCTTCTTGCTCAGGAAGGCGTCGCGCCATTCATTCCTATGGGCCGGCGCGTGATGAAGGAATGGATTCGGCTCACGCGGGAACATCCGGCGGAATATCAGAAGGATTTCGCGATTTTCGAGCAGTCGATCGAATACGTCGCGTCGCTGGCGTGATACTTCCGTACTGAACAATTTCCGGGCTTTTTGTAAAGTCTCAGACGGAGATTTGTTCCGGATGATTTATTTTTCTTTGCGTGTTTTGTCGCTGGTCGAAGCCATGTCCATTTTGTATAATAGACGATAAGAGAAAAGATTTGATTCTGCTTTTTCCTGAACGACCGCGGGGGATTTTCGCTTATGGAATCAATTTTCACCTATCGTCCGCTGGACCCCGTCACCTGGCCCGACTTTGAGGCAATGTTCCTGCGCCACAGGGGCGTATGCGGCGGCTGCTGGTGCGTGTACCACCGCGTCTCTTCCGCCGATTATTCAAAGAGCACGCGTGAGGAGCGGCATGCGCGCATGAAGGCTTATCTCGACGACGGAACGGCCTGCGGTATCGTGACGTATCAGGACGGCGTTCCGATCGGCTGGTGCAACGTCGGACCCGCGCAGTATTTCGTCTCCTTCGACCGCAGTCCCGCGTATCGCGCGCTGCATATTTCGCAGGAGCAAAAGCCGGACTGGCGCATCGCCTGTGTCTTCGTGGACAAATCCTGCCGCAGGCGGCATCTCTCCGGCCGCGTGCTGTCGTTCGCGATGGACTATATCGCGGCAAACGGCGGCGGAATCGTCGAGGCGTTTCCCATCGTAAAGGAATCGACGCCGCAGCCCTCCTATACCGGAAAGCTGCATCAATACGAAGCGCTGGGGTTCCGGCCCGTCTCGCCGATGGGCACGCACCGCATGCTCGTGCGCGCGCACGTCCCCCCTGCCTTGGCGAAACCGGAGGAAACATGAGGCTGATTCAATCCTACGCCGCGCCCGATCTGCAGGCCGTGCGGCTGGCGCGCGAACTGGAAGAGCGCTGCAAGGCATACGACGGGCTGAAAGGTTCGCTTTATCTCGATCCCTCGCTGAATTTTTCAAAAGAGATCCCCTGCCTGTTCATACTTCTGGAGAATGAAACGCCATTGGGCGTAATGACCTTCTTCGCGCCGACGCAGGAAGAAGCGGAGATCGTCGGCCTTACGCGTCCGGAATACCGCAGGTCCGGCGTGTTCCGCGCGCTGACCGCCGCTGCGGCGCGATCCGCCCAGCAATTCGGAATCCCCGACCTTCTCTTTGTCGCCGAACGGCAGTCGGAAAGCGGTGTCGCCGCGCTCGCTCGCCTTGGCGTCGCACTCGAATACACCGAGTTCAGCCTCCGTTTCGACCGGTCGTTCGATAGGAAAGAGTTGCGGATTCCGCAGGGGCTGACCCTGCGGCGCGCAAAGGATGAGGATCTGGACGCGATGGCGCACGTCAGTGCCGAGAGTTTTCATGAGCCGCAGGAACGCGCGCGGCATTTTCTTTCCGCCGCACTCGCGTCCAATCGTCGTACGCAGTTTATCGCCCTGCTGAACGGAGAACCCGCAGGCATCTGCGGCGTCGGATATGAAGACGGCGAGGCGACGATATACGGCCTCGGCGTATTGCCCGCCCTGCAGGGCAGAGGCATCGGCCGCGGTATCATCTCTCTTCTTCTGAAGGAACTGCTTGCGGACGATAAGACCGATATTTTGATCGAAGTAAATGCGCTGAACGCATCTGCGCTGCATCTCTATCTGTCCTGCGGGTTCGTCTCCGAAACGGCCAGCGGGTATTACCGGGCGCGCGCGCAGCGGTTTCTTTCCGATCTTGCGAAATAAGTATTCTTCTCCTCCTCACATGAGACAAGGCGGGTTCTATTTTGCTGTGCGGTCCAGAAACGCAAGCACCGCTTGGCTCGCCTGATCCGGCTGTTCCAGCGGGAGCATATGCCCTGCGTGCTGAATCAGCATCTGCTCCGCCTTCGCGCCGCAGCTCTGCGCAAGGCGCACCGCGCGGTCGATCTCGTGTTGCTTTACGAGTTTGCTCTCCGCTCCTCGCAGCCAGAGCGTCGGGCATTGAATCGCTTCGATCTCCTTGAGCAGTTCCCACTTCAGTCGAAACGGCGCCATCGCGCTGAGCTGCCAATCGTCCATGTCGCGTTCTCCGTACGAATATTTGCCGTTGATCTCATCCTTTAGTATCGCCGCTAAACGCGTAGCATTGACCGGCGCCGTACCTTTGGTAAAAAAGCTCGTTACGAGTTTTTGGAGTTTCGCGTCGTCATAACCATGATAAAGCCTGCTTAAAAACCGCAGCATACCCGGCGTTTTGATGTACAGCCAGGATAGCTGCTGCATTTCCACGATGTCGTTCAACCCGCCCGGCTCGAAGAGCGCCATCGATGGAATCTGCTCCGGATGCGACGCCGCATACTCGATCGCGAGTCCGCCGCCCATGGAAAGCCCCACGATGCTGAATCGCGCCGGCGCAAGCTGCCGGAATACGTCGGATAAAATCTCCATCAGTCTGGCGCGGTCTAGAACGCCTTCCCATGGGCGCGATTTCCCGTGCCGCGGCGCATCGATGGCAAACATATGATAATGCACGCTTAACGCAGGAAACATGGAATCCCAGCTGAAACGCGATTCGTCGTACATGGCTCCATGCAACAGCACAACCGCCGGACGGCTTGGTTCCCCCGCCTCATAGACGCAGACTGGTCCGCCGCACGCCGTCAGTAAGTGCCTTTTCAATCCGTCCGTACCTTCCAGCCCGTTTTGCATCCGGGTTGTTTTTTTGATAGCCGGCGTTATTTCCTCCGGGAAACTCGTATTCATATCAAACTTTCCTTTCTTCCTTCAGCAGTTTTTCCAGCCGTTCGATCCACTCCAGAAATTCTTCCTTTAAGGTTTCCGGCGCCGGAATTCCCGATCTTCTTCTTTCTTCTAAAAATCCCTGTGACACCCAGAAGATCAGTTTCTTTGCCGCTTCGATCGGAATATCTTTCCGGATTCCGCGGTATTCCGGCAACTTCGAAGTTTTATCATTTCGTTCTTTTAATTCCTCCTGTACAAGGTTCTGTACAAATGGATCGCCGTCAAATGCCGCGGCGTATGAAAACGAATAGACCCACGGGGATTTCGTAAACAGTCTCATGCGCTCGTCCGTCGCGCGCCGCATGATGGAAAAGATGTCCTCCTCCGCGGCGGATTTCTCTCGCGCAGCCGAATCCGCAGCCAGAATTTCATCCGAAGCCGCGCGAAATACCGTTCGGTACAGGTTTTCCTTCGTATCAAAATACTTGAACAACACGCTTTTCGACAGATTTGCTGTTTGCGCGATATCGTTCATGGAAGATTTTCGGTAACCATATCGCGCGAACACCTCGCATGCGGCGTGAATCGCGCGCTCACGCCTGTTGTTTTCAACCGTCATGTACTCCATTGTCATCCCTTTCCGGCATTCAGATCGTGACCGTTTCGGTCACGTTTATTGTACATTTCCCGTCGGGATCTGTAAAGCAAGTCTTTATGAAAAGCGTAAAATTTCGCGTCGTGTTTTACGGACGGAATGCTATAATAAATCATCATGCGTCAGCGATCGCACTTTTTTTATGATTTGTCAACGATCCGTTGAGAATTGGAGCGAGCCGTGGCAGATCAAATCAAACCGCTCAATCCTGCGCACGTATCGTCATTCGCGGTTTTCTGTGTGGAATGGAAAGGATAACGTCATGATTCGTTACGCGCATACAAACCTCATCGCCAAAGACGTCGCTTCGCTCGTTTCGTTCTATCGGGACGTGCTTGACTGCCGCAGCATCGGCCAGACGCGCGACCTCTCCGGCGGCTGGGTTGACCGGCTCACCGGAATCGAGCGGGCGCATATCTTCGGCGAACACCTCGCCCTGCCAGGCTATGGCGACGGCGGGCCGACGCTCGAAATCTTTGGCTACAATTCGGTGATTCCGCGCGCATCCGGCGCCCTCAACGCAACGGGGTTCACGCACATCGCGTTCGCGGTGGACGATGTGGAGGAAACGCTCGCAATCGTTCTCTCTCGCGGCGGCGGAATGATCGGCGAAGTCGTCCGCGCGGACTACACGGACGGTCGTCACGCCGTTTTCGTCTATGCAACCGATCCGGAAGGCAATATCCTTGAATTGCAAAGCTGGCGGTAAAACATTCGTCGCAGGCTGATCCGCCGTTTACAAAGCGATTGCCATTCGGTTAAAATAAACCATAGAGCTGATGATTGTCCATTACTTTCGCCGACACGGCAACGACAAGAACGCAGGTATCGCGCATGGAAGATGCTCAACGGCATACGCTTCAAATCGAAGCGATTCAGAACGATCTGAACCGTATTGTGGACGAGTGGCGCAGGCTCCATTTTCGGCTTGCGATCGCGCTTGTCGGCGTCGCGTTTGTTATCGAGTGCGTTTTCGCTTTATTTATTGCGAACTCCAATATCCTGACGACCACCATCGATCGTTATATCGGCAAGTTTATTGTCGTTCCCAGCGGCTTTGCCGGACTCAACCTTGCGCTCGGCGCGTATCTGATTCGCTCCAATCGTTTCAACAGGAACTTTAAAATTTATGCGGTATCCCTTCTTTTCGCCTTGATCTGCTTCATTTACTATACGGCGCACAGCGCATTTATTGCCACGGCATCGCTGTACGCATTCGCTATTTTTCTCACGTCGACCTACGCCGATTACCGTCTGACCGGCGTCGTCTCCGCCTTTTCCGTCGCGACGCTGATCCTGTCCGAATTGTTCCTGCGCTGGGATCTGGATAAGGTCAGCCTGTTTTCGGATTCCGCCCGGCTGTTCGATTTTCTCGTAATCGTGTCCGTTTTGTTGGGATGCAGCCTGGTCACGGCGGTCATCATACGCTATGAGCGCAGGAAGAATCAGGCAAGTCTGCGGCACGAAGTCGAGCGGGAATTGCTCAAAGAATCGCTTCAATACGACGATCTGACGGGCGTATATAACCGCAAAGCGCTTCACGAGTCGCTTCGCGCGCTCTACTTAGATGCCTCTTCCGGTCCGCTCGTCTTCGGTATTGCGGACATCGATCACTTTAAATCGGTCAACGACCAGCACGGTCACCACTTTGGCGATCTGTATCTCACCG
>JAEWUO010000035.1 GCA_023459335.1 Bacillota bacterium | reverse complement strand
CTTTGTTTTGTTCGCATTCTTGTGTTTACCTGCTCTTCCAAACCTTGCCGGCCAACGCGCAAAGCGCGCTTGACTTGCAACATGACGAAGCGGCGCGCTGCCAGCGGCAGATACAGCGCCGCGGAGGGTGAGCACTGGCGCCGAAGGCATGAAACAATCCAGTGGATTGTTGAGAAGTGCGAACGAACTGACATTCCTGGCAGCTTGGGCGAGGTAAGCAGGCAGCTAAAGTCATACCGCCACGCTTGCGTTTTATGCATAAATCGCCTATACTTGTACATGTTCAAACGTCAAAAAAAGAATGAATCTTTTTACAGCAGAGTGAGGGGTACATGAAAAATCCGTTCCGAAATTTCAATCTGGACCATATCGCGCGCATCATTGTACTTGTCGCAGCGGATATGGTTCTAATTATACTTTCTTATGTTATCGCAACATGGCTGCCGTTTTCCGGCGAGGGCAGCAATTATATGTTCCCATTCTATGTCAGCGGAATAATTGCTTTTTCCTATCTACAGCTGATCCTCTATACCTTCGTCTATATTTTATGCTTCGCACTTTTCCGCATGTATGGGAAATCCTGGCTGGAAGGTTTGAACGCGGAGAATATTTATATACTCGCGGCGGTCGGAATCGGAACCGGCATCATCTTCGCAATCAACGTCCTGTTCGGCAACGAATATAAACTCTCGCTTTTCCTTGCGGGCGTGCTTTTATTGCCGCTCCTGTTCATCGAACGGTATGCGTTCCGTATGCTGCAGCGCGCAAGACGGCTCCTGCTCAACCGTCAGAGCAGCGGCAAAGCGCCGCTATTAATCGTAGGGGCGGGTTTTTTCGGTAAATACGTGCAGGCGCAGATCATGTCCGGCGTCATGAAGGGGGCGAGCTATGTCGCCGCGTTTGTGGACGACGACCCGAAGAAGATCGGAACGCGGATCCGCGGAGTAAAAGTCGTAGGAAAGACGTCCGAAATTCCGGAGATCGTAAACCGTCTCGGCATCCGCGAAATCATACTCGCGATCCCGTCTATCAGCGAGGCAAGACAGATCGAGCTCGTCGCGCTCTGCAAATCGACCAAGTGCCGTGTTCGCATGGTGTCCCCGCTGCGAGATCTGGACGCGCAGCCGACCATGCGTGATATCCGCGAAATCAGCATCGACGACATTCTGTTCCGCCCGGAAGTGAACCTGGACAAGGAGAGTATCGCGGATTATATCCAGCATAAAACCGTGCTCGTTACGGGCGGCGGCGGTTCGATTGGCTCCGAAATATGCAGGCAGACCGCGATGTTCTATCCAAACCGGCTGATTATATTAGATATCTATGAGAATAACGCGTACGAATTGCTGATGGAATTCAAACGCAAATTCCCTTGGCTGAACGTATGCATCCGGATCGGCTCGGTCCGTGAGAAAGCCCGTGTGGACGAAGTAATGGCAGAGTTTTCACCCGATCTCGTCATACACTGCGCGGCGCACAAGCACGTTCCGCTCATGGAGGACAGCCCTGCCGAGGCGATTAAAAACAACGTGATTGGTACAGACAATGTCATTCGCAGCGCGGGGGAACATGGAGTCAAGCGGTTTGTACAGCTCTCGACGGACAAGGCGGTCAATCCGACCAACGTGATGGGCGCGAGCAAGCGCGTCACCGAACTGATCGTGCAGGATTATGCAAAAAGAAGCCCGATGAAGTGTATGACGGTGCGCTTTGGCAACGTGCTCGGTTCCTATGGCAGCGTGATTCCTCTCTTCGAGAGCCAGATTCGCTCCGGCGGGCCCGTACAGGTGACGCACCCTGACATCACGCGTTATTTCATGACGATACCCGAAGCCGCGCAGCTCGTTTTGCAAGCCGGCGCGCTCGGAGAAAGCGGCGCGATTTACGTGCTGAATATGGGTTCGCCCGTGCGCATCATGGACCTTGCGGAAAAGCTGATCCGCTATTACGGATACACGCCGAACGAGGATATGCCCATCGAGATCATCGGCCTTCGCGCGGGTGAAAAGATGTACGAGGAGCTCACGCTGGACGAAGAGGAACAGAGCCTGCTGGAGACGTCCCATAATCGTATTTACCGTACACAGCCGCTGTCGATCGACGATACGTCGTTTTCCGAGAAGCTGGAAGCGCTGAAGAACGCCGCGCTGCATCATTCGCCTGATCTGATCGATTTGCTGGTCGATCTTGTTCCGAATTACTGCTGCGCGAAAAAAGCTGAATAATCTGAACGAAAGAAAACAAAAGGAGCGCCGCGCAGGCGCTCCTTTGTTGGTTTCCAAGGTGTGCTGTCAGGGTCGTTTCGCGCCGCAGGCGACGCAGGTTTCGCGCGCGCTGCTGTTTTTTACGCCGCAGACGGGGCAGACCCACTCGTCCACGACTTCGCCTTCCACGGTGGATTCCGATTCTGCTTTTGGTTCGGGCTTTGGCTGCGCAGCGCCGCAGGCGGAGCAAAAGGCGGCTTGCAGCGGAATCTCCTCGCCGCAGGAAACGCATTTTTTCGTGCCGCGCTGTTCGAGAATCTGCGCCTCCAGCTCTGCGATCTCCGCTTCCAGCGTTTTCGCCTGACCGGTGAGTTCGGCGAATTCTTCCTCCGCTTGCGAAGGATGCTTCTCACAGAACCGCATGCCGAGCTCCGCGTATACTGCTTTGAGTTCGCGCGACTTATTCGACACTTCCGCGTTCTTGCCGATGGTGCCGACCGCATCCGTTGTTTTCTTCCAGATATCGTGGCCGAACTGCTCGATTTTTTTGCCGAATTCTTCTGCCATGGTTGTACCCTCCGCTTTAAATTTTTCACAGCTGATCTGTTCATTGAAGTATAACACACGCCGGAACTGCCGGATGAAAACACTCGTTTTTTTTACCAAAACATTGCATTCCAATCAAGATTTCAGTATAATTAGCTTCGCGCGAGTATTCTGGAGGGTTGTCAGAGTGGTCGATCGTGCGGCACTCGAAATGCCGTGTCCCGAAAGGGACCCAGGGTTCGAATCCCTGGCCCTCCGCCAGAATCGCGCAGAAAGAGTCTGAACGACAGTTCGGGCTCTTTATTTACTTGATTTTGTTTTTTCATGTCTGTCGCTGAATGAAACAGGGGAGCACAATTTACATAACGGAGCGAAATAGCGCTTTTGACCAGTGTGTAAAACTTGATCGTAATCTATTGGAATCCGAGTCTATTTAAATTATGATGAAAAAGGCGGGCAAACCGTGAAACAGACGCGAGAGAACAAATTTCATTCTCACTGCTGCGATTTATGACGGAGGGTATATGAAACAGAAATTCTGGTATTTACTGCTCTGCATGGCAGCCATGCTGACAATCATGTTTGGCTGCGAGGTTCGCGGCATCGAAGAAACGGATACGATTTCCGCACAAAAGGCAGTGCCGATCCAGATAGCGAAGGCAGAGGAAACGCAAGCTGCGGCGCCGCTGGAACCGTCCGCTGCGCCAAACACAGAACGTGCCGAAACATCGGCTGCACCGGCTCAACCGGACGGCGATGGCGTTGTGAATTTTACGATCGTTCTCCATTTGGAAGGATGGGGCGACGGAGAAAAAGAAGCAAGCTTTCGTAAGCATGCGAGTCTGCTTCGGGAGTATGCGGATCTTTTTGAACGATACGGCGCAAAGATGACGCTGGAATCCAAGGAAATCATCGACGGCTGCATCAACTGGAACGACAACGTTCTGCTGGAATTGCAGGAAAGAGGGCATGCCGTCGGAATTCACGCGGACGCGGGCGGAGAGAAAAACGCGACAGTGCGCAGCATTGTGCGCACGCTGGAAGAGATGAAAGCGAAACTGATGATATTAGGGATTGACGCTACATCCGCATCCGGCGTGGCTTCGAAGGCCGACTGGGTCGAGGCGTGCAGGCGCGCAGAAATCGATACCGTCTCCTGCATGGTCGCTTACGGCCTCTGGTCTCTCGATCCTTCGCTGCGGCCAGACGGGTTTGAACCGTATCAAAATCCCGCCGACGGACACGGGCCGTACCCGTTTTTGCTGGAAGAACGCGTCCATCCGTGGCTGATGGAAAGCGGCGCGAAATGGATCTTTCCGGACGAAAACGGGGACGTGCTGCTGATCCCCACAGGTTTGAGCCTGAACGGCGCAAGCGGCGAATTGTACGGATCGGAGGAGTTCCAGTCCGATTTCTCGCAGGAAGATATCGATGCCTGGCGCGAGGCGCTGCCGCGCATCGTCGCGGCGAGCGACAGCCATTCGGTCAATACGTTTTATGCGGTTTGGTCGTTCGGAAAAGCGGTCGATATGGATTTGCTCGAGGACTGGCTGCAGCTGATCGACGAATACGCGCAGGCGGGCAGCATCCGCTGGAGCACGATTCCGGAGATGGCACGGTTATACCGCGCAGCGTAAGCACTATCAATCATCAGCCGCCTGATCAAGGCGGCTGATTTGTATCAGAAATCCGTTTCATCGTCTGAAAACCGGCTTTTTGCAGCGTGCGCCGCGGCGGTTGCGCAGGCAGCGTAGATCCGTCCTGCTCCGGCCGAGCGGAGCGCGGCGGCGCAGGCGAGGATCGTGCTGTGCGTCGTCGTCACGTCGTCTACGAGCAAAATGTTTTTTCCCTTTGCTTCCGGCGAGGCGGCAAATGCGCGCGCGACGTTCGCCGCGCGCTCCGGCGCGCCAAGATGCGTTTGGGAACGGGTAAACCGCGTCCGGCGCAGCAGATCGGTCCGGCAGGGAATCCCGCAGCGTCTGCTCAGCGATTCCGCGATCAGAGCGCTCTGGTTATAGGAACGGAGCCATTGTTTAAACGGATGCAGGGGGACGGGGATCACCGCGTCGATTGTCCAGCCCTGGGGAAGAGAGATTGCGTCCGCGAAAAACGGCGCGAGGCGAACCTGATTTTGATATTTCAGCGCGCGGATACCTTCCCGCGCGCCGCCGGCATAACGGTACGCCGCGACGATGCCGCTGAGTTCCGCCGGACAGTCGAGTTTACCTGCCGGCGTAAGCGAACCGCGGCAGGCATCGCAGAGACGATCCGCGCCGAGAACCGCCTCGCGCCCGCAGAGCGCGCAGGCGACGTCCGGCGGATAGAGCGCGTCGAGCAGAGCGGAAAAGAAGCCGCGCTTTGTCTGCCCGCTCATACGCCGCCGAGCGCCTTCAGCTCGCTCAGCCTGCTGCATAGCGCGGTATACCGCCGGTCGGTGCGGTTGTTGCTGACCATGCTCATCAGCGCGTCTCTGCGCCCGATGCAAACGACCTGCTTCTTCGCGCGCGTTACCGCCGTATAAAGAAGATTCCGGGTCATCATCTGCGAAGCCGCGCCGAACATTGGCAGGATGACCACCGGAAATTCGCTGCCCTGGCTTTTATGGATGGAGATGCAGTACGCGAGTTCCAGCTCTTCGATGTGCGTAAAATCGAACACCGCGAGCCGCTCGTCGTCGAAAATGACGCTCATCGAGCGATCCTGTTCGTGAATTTGATAGACGGTGCCGAGGTCGCCGTTAAACGCGCCCGTGCCGTCTTCGGAGGAACCGTTCGGCAATCGTCGTTTCCACTCGATCTTATAGTTGTTTTTCACCTGCATGATCCGGTCGCCTTCGCGGAAAACCGTATCGCCGCTGATGTGTTCGCGCTTGTGCGGCGCGGGCGGATTGAGAGAAGATTGCATCTTTGCGTTGATATTCCACACGCCGAGCACACCTTTTTTCATCGGCGCGAGCACCTGCACGTCCAGAAGCGGTTCGCTGGTGGAAAGAACCTCGCCAGGGTGCGTGCAGACGTGCAGGATGCGCTCCAGGATGCGGTCCTGCGAGGCGACGTCTTCAAACAGAAAATCGCTTTCCGGAACGTCCAGCAGCGGTGCGAATCCCACGTTGATGCGGTGCGCGTTGGTCACGATCATGCTGGACTGCGCCTGCCGGAAAATTTCGTCGAGGCGCACGACCTTGATCGTTTCGCTGCTGATGATGTCCCTCAGCACGTCTCCCGCGCCGACGGAAGGCAGCTGGTCCGCGTCGCCGACCATGATGAGGCGCGTCCCGACTGTGACGGCTTTTAGCAGCGCGTTCATGAGCGAGACGTCCACCATGGACATCTCGTCCACGATGACCATGTCGCAGTAAAGCGGGTCGTCCGCGTCGCGCAGGAAACCCTCGCCGGGCACGTACTCCAGAAGACGGTGGATGGTCTTGGCTTCGTGCCCCGTCGCGTCGCTCATACGCTTTGCGGCGCGGCCTGTCGGCGCGGTGAGCGCGACTTCAAGCCCCATCTCTTCCACGACGGCGGTGATGAACCGGATGATCGTGGTTTTTCCGGTGCCGGGGCCGCCGGTGATGACCAGAGCGCCTTCGTTCAGCGCGGTCAGCACCGCGCCGCGCTGCTGGCTGGAGAGTTCCAGCTTCTGCGCGGCCTGCACCGCCGCGAAGTCGAAGAACGGGTTTTCGACCGGCTTTTGGGACAAACGAAGGAGCTTTTCCGCGATCTTCGTCTCCATGCGCTCGAAATACGGCAGAAACACCGCTTCCGTCTCGCCGACATACTGCTGTACGGCTTCTCCGCGCGCGATGAGCGTATCCAGCGTATCGACGAGCCGGTCTTCCTCGGCGCCGAGGAGCCTGGCGGCGTAGCTGAGCAGGGAAGGTCTGGGCAGATACGTGTGTCCGTATTCGTCCGCCGCCGTGGAGAGCGCGTAAAGAAGCCCCGCGCGGAGCCGCGATTCGGAATCGAAAGAGAAGCCGGATACGTTCTGCGCGATTTTGTCCGCTGTGACGAAACCAATGCCGTCCACGTCCCGGATGATTTGATACGGATCCTCCTCAATGCGGGCTAGGCAGAGTTCGCCGTAGATTTTATAGAGTTTATATGCCTGATTCACCGTCACGCCGTACGGCTCCAGCGCGAGCATGATATCCCGCATCATGCGGTTTTCCGTATAGCTCGCGAGAATCATATCCCGCCGCTTCGCGCCGATTCCGGAGATTTCCGAGAGCCGGAGCGGGTCATCGTCCAGCACGCTGAGCGTGTCCATGCCGAATTTCTCCACGATCGCGTGCGCGGTCGCGGCGCCGACACCCTTAATCAAACCGCTGCCGAGATATGCCTCGATGGCGGAGAGCGTCGCGGGTGCGACGGTATGATAGGCGACCGCCCTAAACTGACTGCCATATTTCGGATGCGAACCGTAGTCGCCCGTCAGCTCCAGCCGCTCGCCAACGTTCGCCAAAGGCAGTGCGCCGACCACAGTGAGCCGCTCGCCCTCGTCAAGCGAGAGTTCCAGTACCGTCCAGCCGTTTTCGGCGTTGCGGTAGATGATGGAGTTGACGACCCCGGTAACTTCCGTCATACTTCGCCCTTTTTCCGTCGTCGATTGGAATGTGAAAATCGCGAAAAGCAAGCGCCCCCGCGCAGGGCGCGGGGGCTGCGGACGGCTTAAAAGTCCAGCCGGGATTCGATGTAGGACGCGAGCTCGCCGATCGGCAGCCGCACCTGTTCCATCGTGTCGCGGTCGCGAACGGTCACGCAGCCGTCGGCCTCCGTGTCGAAATCCACGGTGACGCAGTACGGGGTGCCGATCTCGTCTTCGCGGCGGTATCGTTTCCCGATGGAACCCGTCTCGTCGAAGTCCACCATGAACTTTTTGGCGAGCTGCTCGTAGATCACCTGTGCCTGCTCGGAGAGTTTCTTGCTCAGCGGGAGCACCGCGCACTTAAAGGGCGCGAGCGCGGGGTGCAGGTGCAGAACGGTGCGGATGTCTCCGCCTTCGAGCTCCTGCTCTTCATATGCATTGCAGAGGAAGGCGAGCGCGACGCGATCCGCACCGAGGGACGGTTCCACGCAGTAGGGGATGAACTTCTCGTTCGTATACGGGTCGAGATACTCGAAGTTTTCGCCGCTGTGGTCGGCGTGGCTCTTGAGATCGAAGTCCGTGCGGTCCGCGATGCCCCAGAGCTCGCCCCAGCCAAAGGGGAAGAGAAACTCGATATCCGTCGTGCCCTTGCTGTAGTGAGAAAGCTCCTCCTTCGCGTGCTCGCGAAGACGGATGCTGCCGTCGTTCATACCGAGCGCGAGAAGGAATTTATGGCAATAATCTTTCCAGTAATGATACCATTCCAAATCGGTGCCGGGCGTGCAGAAAAACTCCAGCTCCATCTGCTCGAACTCGCGGATGCGGAAGATGAAGTTCCCCGGCGTGATCTCGTTTCTAAAGGACTTGCCGATCTGTGCGATGCCGAAGGGAAGTTTTTTACGCGTGGTGCGCAGTACGTTCTTGAAGTTGACGAAGATACCCTGCGCCGTCTCGGGGCGCAGGTACAGCTCGGAAGCGGAATCCTCGGTCACACCCTGAAAAGTTTTAAACATCAGGTTGAACTTGCGGATGCCGGTGAAGTCGTTCTTGCCGCATTCGGGGCAGGCGATGCCTTTATCCTGGATAAAAGCCTCCATCTGCGCGTTCGTCCAGCCGTCGGGGCGGACATCCGTCAGGTTATGCTCCGCCACATAGTCTTCGATGAGTTTATCCGCGCGGAAACGCGCGCGGCAGCTTTTGCAGTCCATCAGCGGGTCGGAAAAGCCGCCGACGTGTCCGCTGGCTACCCAGGTTTCGGGGTTCATGAGGATCGCCGCATCCATACCTACGTTATAGGGCGATTCCTGAACGAATTTTCTCCACCAGGCGCGCTTGATGTTATTCTTGAACTCCACGCCGAGCGGGCCGTAATCCCAGCTGTTGGCGAGTCCGCCGTAAATCTCGCTGCCGGGGTAAACAAAGCCGCGCCCTTTGCAGAGCGAGACGATCTGATCCATCGTATACCAGGAAGGTTTCCGGGTTTCCGCTGCCATTTTATTGTTGCTCCTTCATCGTCAGTCAACGCATATTATCGCAGGAATACGCCGCTTTTGTCAAGGCGCGCGGGATGCGGAAGCGGCGTGTCATAAGGCGGGCAGCGTATCGAAAAAAGCAGGAATTGAACGCGTTTGGGCGAATATAGACAAAAGCCGTAACAAAACGGAACGGCGCCGCACCAAGGCTTTGTGATAAAGTCATCGAAGGATCACTTTGAAACGTGTTACGATCAGTTATCGAAACAAGGAGGACAGATCCATGAACACATACCGGCTGAAAATTGATGGAATGACCTGCTCGCACTGCGTGGCACGGGTGACGAAGATCCTCAAGGAATCCAGCTTCGATGTCTTATCCGTAGATATTGGAGAAGCGAAGATCAAGACAGACATGAACCCCGCGACGGTATTGAAATCCGTCGGAGCGGTGCTGGAAGACGAAGGGTATATGCTCACGACGGTTCTTGCTGAATAAAATCGCGGCGGCTTCGGAAGAAACGAGGCAAACGCACCGATGAATCACTTGCACACCGGCCACGTGGTGGTCGGGATGTCCGGCGGGGTCGACAGCGCCGTTGCCGCGTTGTTGTTAAAGCGGCAAGGGCGCGACGTCGTCGGCGTGTTCATGAAAAACTGGGAAGAAGAGGACGAAACATCCGGCGTCTGTACGGCTGCAGCCGATTATGAGGACGTCAAGAGCGTCTGTGCCGCAATCGGAATTCCCTATTATACGGTCAACTTCGCGCGGGAATATCGCGACCGCGTTTTTTCCTATTTTCTGGAGGAGTATTCCCGCGGGCGCACACCGAATCCGGACGTATTGTGCAACTGCGAAATCAAATTTCGCGCATTCCTCGATTTTGCCGTGACGACCGGCGCGGAAACGCTGGCGACGGGTCACTACGCGCGGCTCGACAAGAGCGGCGGGGTAAAACTGCTGCGCGCGCGGGACGCGGGGAAGGATCAGACATATTTTCTCGCGGGACTGACGCAGAATCAGCTGAAAAACGCGGAGTTTCCCGTCGGCGAGCTGCAAAAGAACGAAGTTCGGAAGATCGCCCGGGAATCGGGACTGAGCAATGCTGCGAAAAAGGACTCGACCGGCATCTGCTTCATCGGCGAACGGAACTTCAAACAATTCTTAATGCAGTACTTGCCCGCGCAGCCGGGGGAAATGGTGGACGAGACGGGAAAAGTGATCGCGCGGCACGACGGCCTGATGTATTACACGCTCGGCCAGCGCAAGGGCCTCGGCATCGGCGGAAGGAGCGACGGGAACGGCGAGAGCTGGTTCGTCATCGGCAAGGACTTAAAGCGCAATCTTTTGATCGTGCAGCAGGGCGAGCACGACGAGCTGTTTTCCCTCTCCCTCGACGCAGACGGGATCAACTGGATCGCGGGTGCGCCCCCCGCGCGGGAGTTTGCCTGCACGGCGAAGTTTCGCTACCGTCAGCCGGATCAGGCCGTTCGCGTCTCGGCGGACGGCATGGGCGCGCACGTCGCGTTCGACATCCCCCAGCGCGCGGTCACGCCCGGGCAGTGGGTCGTTTTCTATCAGGACGAAACTTGCCTCGGCGGCGGGCCGATCGACCGCGTGAAGCAGAAAAAGCCTATTACGCTCTGACAACGCGCAGGATACCGTAAACGCCGGATCTCCGGCGTTTTTTGCGCCGATACGTTTGCATAAAAGACACAATATGCGCCTGTGGCGGGTTTGCTTTTTAACAGATAGTTTTTTATAATAAAACATATGCAGGAGAACGGACAGAGGATTCGCCCGCGCGAGCGGCTCGATTGCGCAATCGGGCTGTTGTCCGGCGCGCATACTGTCGCGGACATCGGCTGCGATCATGGGAGGCTGAGCTGCGCGATGATCCAGCAACATGCGGCGCAAACGTGCATCGCGATCGATATCAGCGAGTCCTCGCTGAAAAAAGCGGACCGGCTGATCCGCCAGATCGGGGTCGAAGACCGCGTGGAAACGCGCCTCGGGGACGGCTTAAACCCGCTTTCCGCGGGAGAGGCGGATGCGCTCGCCATCCTCGGCATGGGCGGTACGCTCATGATCCGCATACTGGACGTTTCTCCTCCGCTGATGGGCGCGAAAACATGCGTATTGCAGCCCATGCGTACCGCGGAAGAGATCCGCAGATGGCTTTATGAGCGGAAGTATCCCGTGCTGGACGACCGGGTCGTGCTGGATACGGCCAGGTACTATCAAGTGCTTTTGATCGGGCGGCCTGCCGACGAGCAACAACCCCTGCCGGAAGGCTGGCCGGAGGATTGTTTTCTTCTTGGTTATACGGCGTTTGCCCGCCGCGAGCCGCTGATGAAACAGCTGGCCCAGCGCATGCTCGCCACGACGAACCGAAAGAGAAAGACGCAGCGCGCGCAGGCGCTGGATAAGCAGGCGGCGCAGCTGGAACAGATTTTGAGAGAGTGGGAGAGGCAACCATGAAACTGCACGAATTCGCCGCTATGATGGAGCGCGTCGCCCCGCGCGAGCTCGCGATGGAGTCCGACAATCCCGGCCTGCTCGTAGAGCCGGATCACGACGAGATCCGAAACGTGCTCGTCGCGCTCGACTGCACGAAAGAAGTCGCCGAAGAGGCGATTATCTGGGGCGCGGATCTTGTGCTCACGCACCATCCGCTGTTTTTTCATCCGGTGCGGAGGATGGCGTATTCCGACCCGGCGACGGCGGCGGCCTGTATGCTCATTCGCAGCGGTATCGGGCTTTTCACAGCGCATACCAACCTGGACGCGGCGCGCGGCGGGGTGAACGACACGCTCTGCGAACTGCTGGGCGTGCGGGATACGATCCCGTTTGACGGGGGCGCCGGCCGGGTCGGTATGCTGAAGGAGCCGGAGACTCTCGAAACGTTTTTGAAAAGAGCGGAAGATATCCTCAAGGCGCCGATTCATTTCAGCGGGGATAAAAACGCGCAGGTGCGCCGCGTCGCCGTGCTTGGCGGCAGCGGCGGAAGCGGGGTGATTCCTGCCGCCGCGGAAAAAGCGGACGTGTATCTGACCGGGGAAGTCAAGCATTCGGACGCGATCGACGCAAAGACGCTCGGACTCAATTTAGCCGTCGCCGGACACTACGAAACCGAGTGCGTCGTGCTCGAACCCCTGATCAAACGTTTACAGAACGAAGGTTTTACGGTACAATATCAGTTATCGCGCGCAGACGGGAATCCGTTTTCGCGCCTTTGAGGAGGAAACACTCATGAGAAAAATGGAAGCGTTATGGGCCTATCAGGAGGCGGAGGCGGCGAAAAACGCCGTCGAGGCGGAGATTCGCTCCACCCCCGCGAGACTGCAGCTCAATAAACTGCATAAGCAGTTGAAAAGCCAGCAGGCGGTCATCGCGAAGCTCTCCGAGGACATCGAAGCATACGAACAGCAGCTGAATAAGCTGACCGACCAGGTCGGAAAACTCGAGGAACGACTCGAGGTGGAGAGCGCGGAGCTCGTCACCATCAAACAGGACGAGGAGAGCACCGCCGAGGAGATGACGGAGCTCAAGGGAGACATCGAGCGGCTCAACCGCGAAGTATCGCAGGGCGTCCGTGAGACGAGAGTGCTGCTCAACGACATCGAAAAGGCGATGGAAGAATATCAGACCACCGTGCGCGCCGCAAGCAAGGCCAAGAAGGAATACGACACGCTGCGCGTACAGTGCGAGGAGGAGCGGGAATCCCGCGCGGGTGAAATCGAGAAGCACGATAAAAACCTCGCGTCGCTGGCAAAGTCCGTCGATCCCGCGCTGCTGGAGCGGTATAATCAGGTAAAGCAGCACCACGCGGTGCCGATTGCGAAGATTGTCAACAGCAAATGCGGCGGGTGCAATATGTCGCTCCCGATGGTGATGCTTAAAAAGATCGCCACCACGGACGGCATTGTGGAGTGCGAAAATTGCGGAAGGATCCTTTACTCCGGAAACGAATAGCGGGAATTTGACAACTGAATATTATATTTGAGTAAGAAAGGCGACCGCGTCCGCGAGAGCGGATGAGGAAAGTCCGAGCACCGCAGGGCAGGGTGCCGGGTAACACCCGGCGGAGGCGACTTCAGGGAAAGTGCAACAGAAATAAACCGCCCGATTTTTCGGGTAAGGATGGAAAGGCGAGGCAAGAGCTCACCCACGCTCCGGCGACGGAAGCGCGCTGTAAACCCCACCCGGTGCAAGATTGGTATGGGAGCATTCAATAGCGGCCCGCTACGCTCCCGGGAATCGCATGAGCCTCTCGGCGACGATTGGCCTTAGATAGATGGTCGCACACGACAGAACTCGGCTTACTTCTTGCTCAAACTAGTTTAAGTTTTTCCGCTGATTGCGATAAGGATTTTTTGTTCATTTTTGTAAAATGATCGGAAGATGGTCGCACACGACAGAACTCGGCTTATTTCTTGCTCAAAGCTTATTCTTGCGCGCCTGGCGGCGCGCTTTGCGAAAATTATGTTAATGCCGCTGGCGTGCGGCGATTTGGGAGAAGGACATGGAAACGACGAACACAAAAAAAGACGCGGTGCTCAGCGGTATTCAGCCGACGAGCGTACTCACCATAGGCAATTATTTCGGCGCGCTGAAAAATTATGTCGCGATGCAGGATAAATTCGACGCGTACTATATGGTCGCGAACCTGCACGCGCAAACCGTGCGCATGGACCCGACCGAACTGCGGCGGCGCAGTGTCGAGACCTTCGCGCTGTTTCTTGCCTGCGGCATCGACCCGAAGGGTTCGACGGTGTTCGTTCAGAGCCACGTACCGGAGCATACGCAGCTGACCTGGGCGCTCATGTGCAACGCTTACACGGGCGAGCTCTCGCGTATGACGCAATTCAAGGAAAAGAGCGCGAAAAACGGCGACAACATCAACGCGGGTCTGTTTACCTATCCCGTGCTGATGGCGGCGGATATCCTGATCTATCAGGCGAAATACGTACCCGTCGGCGCGGATCAGAAGCAGCACGTGGAGCTGACACGCGACATCGCGATCCGCTTCAACAACGCGTACGGCGAAACGTTCGTCGTGCCGGAGCCGTATATCCCGAAGATCGGGGCACGCATCATGAGCCTTCAGGAGCCGGAGAAGAAGATGAGCAAGTCCGACTCAAACCCGAACGCATACATCCGCATCCTCGACGAACCGGACGACATCGTCCGCAAACTCAAAAGAGCGGTGACGGACAGCGAGGGAGAGGTGACCGGCAGTCCCGACCGCGCGGGCGTTTACAACCTGCTCTCGATCTATTCCGCCTGCACGGACGGCACAATCGAAGAAGCTGTCTCGCGCTTTGCCGGAAAGGGCTACGGAGAACTCAAGAGCGGCGTTGCCGAAGCGGTGGTCGAGACGCTGAAGCCGGTTCAAACCGAGTATGCGCGTTTGCTCGCGGACAAGGCGTACCTGACCGAAATGATGCGCGTCGGCGCGGAGCGCGCGTCGCAGACGGCGCGCAAGACCGTGCGCAAGGTCTATCACAAGATGGGGTTCGACTCGTTCCAGGCGTAATTAAAACAATTCAAAAACTCCTCTCCCAGTTCTCTGGGAGAGGAGTTTTATATTGCTTGCAATCCGTTATGCCAGCAGTTTTTCCAGCGATGCGATCTTGGCGCAGACGCAGAAGACGTCCATCGCCGCTTTGACTTCGCTGATCGGCGGATACGAGGGCGCGATGCGCAGGTTGGTGTCCTGCGGGTCCACGCCGCCGGGATAGGTCGCGCCCGCGCCGGTGAGCGCCACGCCGACGTCCTTGCAGAGCGCGACAACGCGCTTTGCCGTGCCGGGCATGAGATTGACGCTGACGAAGTAGCCGCCTTTGGGACGATGCCAGCTCGCGACGCCGAGCGGCGCGATTTCGCGGTCCAGCGCCTCGCAGACGAGATCGAACTTCGGCTTCATGATCGCCGCGTGCTTCTTCATGTGTGCGAGGGTGTTCTCGACGTTTTTCAGGAAACGCACGTGCATGAGTTCGTTGACCTTGTTCGGCCCGATGGTCTGGAAGGTCATGAGCCCTAGGATGTATTTGACGTTGTCCACGCTCGACGCCATGCAGGATACGCCCGCGCCGGCAAAGGTCACCTTGCTCGTGGAGGCGAACTCGTAGGCGAGGTCGGGGTTGCCCGCTTCGCGGCAGAGGCCGATGATGTCCGGAAACGCCGTCTCGTCGCCGTCGAACGCATGGATGACGTACGCGTTGTCCCACATGAGCGCGAAATCGGGTGCGGCGGGTTTCAGTGCGGCGATGCGCTTGCAGGTTTCGAGGGGATACACATATCCGTCGGGGTTAGAATACTTCGGCACGCACCACATACCCTTGACGGACGGGTCCTTGACCAGCTCTTCCACGAGGTCCATGTCGGGTCCTTTTTCGCTCATGGGAACGGGAACAAGCTCCATGCCGAAGGATTTGGTCACGTTAAAGTGGCGGTCGTAACCGGGGAAGGGGCAGAGGAACTTCAATTTGTCCTCCTTCGCCCAGGGACGGACGCTGTTTTTCAGGCCGTGCGTGTACGCTTTCGCGATGAGGTCGTACATAAGCTGGAGGCTCGCGTTGTTACCCAGAATGACTTCCTCCGGTTTGCAGCGCAGGATGTCCGCGAAAAGCTTGCGGCAGGAGGGCAGGCCCGCCAGTTCGCCGTAATTACGCGCGTCCACTCCGTCGATCATGAAGTCGCCGCCGTCAAGCGTATGAAACATCTCGTCGGACAGCGCGAGCTGCGCGGTCTCGGGTTTGCCGCGGGTGAGGTTGAGGTTGAGTTTAGAGCCGCGGAAGGCTTCGTAGTCCTTCTGTACGCGGGTAAGCTCCGTCCTGAGGGCCGCATGATCCAAATCCGAATAGCGCATGATGGATTCCTTTCTTTCGCGTGAATGCAGAATCGCCCGAAACCGTTTGATTCGCGGCTTCGGGCGGCGAAGATGGTTTGTTTTTTATGCTACTTCAACCTATCGCGTAATGCAATTCTTTTTTTGACATAGCTCTTAGATTTTTACATCAGCGGAATGAAAATGGAATCAGGACTTCCCAAGCCGTTTCTTCATCGTTTTTTCGACCGCGTTGAGGATGTTTTCATATCCCGTGCAGCGGCAGAGGTGTCCGCTGAGCTCTTTTCGCAGTTCCTCGCGCGTATATTCCTTGCCGGATTCGAGGATCTTCACCGAGGTCATAATAAATCCCGGTGTGCAGAAGCCGCATTGCACCGCGGCTTCGTCCACGAACGCCTGCTGAATATCGGCAAGTTCCCCGTTGGGGCCGAGCAGGCTTTCCAGCGTGCGGATGCGCTTGCCCTCCGCCCAGACCGCGAGGTAGATGCAGGAGTTAAAGCATTCACCGTCGATGATGACGTTGCACGCGCCGCACTCGCCGACTTCGCAGCCTTTCTTGACCGAGGTAAGGCGGTAGTCGTTTCGGAGCATGTCCGTTAAGGAGGCGCGGACGTCGATATAGGATTCCACGTCCTTGCCGTTGATGTTGCAGCGGATCAGCTTTTTTTCCATTAGAACGCACCTCCTGCGCGCTCGATTGCGGCTTTCAAGCCGCGGCGCGCGGTCTCGCTGATGATCTGCTTGCGAAAGTCCGCCGAGGCGCGCCAGCTCGTGCGCGGGTTCACGTCCTTAAGCACTTCTTCTCCCGCGAGCGCGATGGACGTTTCGCCGATCGGCTGGCCGAGCAGCGCCGCTTCCGCGGTTCTTGCGCGCATGGGCACGGGCCCCGCAACGCCGTAGGCGATGCGCGCGCGCACGATCTTCTTTTGATCCGCGCTTAATACGACGTTGACCGAACAGCCGATGGTCGCGATATCCATCGCGTTTCGCATGGCGTATTTCGTGTAAAAACCGTAACAGTTTTCGTAGCTTTCCTTCGGAATCAGGATCGCGGTCAATAGTTCGCCGGGTTCGAGCGCGACCTTGCCGGGGCCTTTGTAAAAGTCGTGGATGCTGAGTTTACGAACGCCGCTTACGCTCGTAATCTCCAATACGGCGTCGTACGCTACCTGCGTGCTCGCAGTGTCCGCGCTGGTCACGCCGTTGCAGATATTGCCGCCGACCGTGCCGATGTTCCTTAGCTGCGGCCCGCCGACGGTGTCCGCCGCCTCGCCGAGCACAGGGATGAACTTTTGAACCAGCGGGTCCTGCGTCGTATGCGAAAAGCTTGTCATTGGGCCGATGCGCAGCGCGCCGTCGGGATCGAGGCTCACGCCGCGCAGCTCGTCCAGCTTAAAGATGCTGATCAGCTCCGCGCCGGCGAGCTTGCCTTCGCGCAGCTTGATGAGCACGTCGCTGCCGCCGGCAATCAGCACCGCCGACGGGTGCTCCTGCATGAGCTCAACGGCTTGCCGAACGCTGGCCGCCTCGTATAATGCGGAAAAATCATACATAATTTTCGGCTCCTCCCGTTACAGCAAACCTTCCTCTTTGAATCGCTCAAAGAGGATATGCGGCGTCATTGGCGTTTGGTTCAGCGCGACGCCCGTGGCGTTTAATATCGCGTTTCGAATCGCAGGCGCGCCCGGGCAAGTCGGCGGTTCGCCGAGGGCTTTGGTGCCAAACGGGCTTGTCGGCTCAAAGTTCTCCACAAATTCCGCCTTAAGGTCCGGGTGGTCCATCATCGTGCAGAGCTTGTAATCCAGAAGGTTGTTGTTGAGCGGCTTGCCGGTCTTGGGGTCGAAGAGCAGCTGCTCGCCCATTCCATAGCCGATCGCCATGCTCATGCCTCCGTGCACCTGCGCCTCGGCAAGCTGCGGGTTGATGAGCCTGCCGCAGTCGTGCACGTTGATCATCTTGACGAGCTTCACCTTGCACATCGGGATATCGACCTCGACCTCGGCAAATCCGCAGCCGAAGGAATAGGCGTTGCTTTTGATCTGCGTCGTGCCTTCCGCGCTGAACTGTTCCGACTGGTCAAACGAATACAGCGCGGTGGTCGCGAGTTCTTCGATGGTCATGAGCTGTTCCTTCATCGCGGTTTCGATCACGACTCCGTCGACGAGGTCGATCGTGTCGACCGGCTTTCCCGTCAGATAGGAGGCGTAGCTGAGAACCTTGTTTTTCAGCTGCGTGCCGATGTTATGGATCGCAAACCCCGCGACATACGTCTGACGCGAGGCGTAGGCTCCCGTACAGTACGGGGTGATGTCCGTATCCTGCGTGGTGAGCACATGCACCTTTTCAAATGGAACGCCGACCGTGTCCGCAACCATCTGCGCAAAGGCCGTATCCGCGCCCTGACCGATCTCCGTTTCGCCGGTTTCAAACTGCACCGAGCCGTCCTGATTCATGACCATGCGGCAGCTGGACGATTCCAGCGCGATCGGCCAGACGGCGGTGTTATACCAGAAGATCGCCATGCCGATACCGCGGCGGATGGGGCCGGTCTGGCTCGCGTATTCCGCATACTTGCGGTCGTAATCCATATACGCCTTGCCCTTGGCGATGCATTGGTTCAGGCTGTCGAAATAGTTGACGTTCTTGGAAAAATCGTCTTTGTAGCCGACGGGCATCATGTTCATCTGGCGGAGTTTGACCGAATCGATGCCGAGAACCAAAGCCGCGTCTTCCACGTTGCTCTCGATGGCGAATGAAACCTGCGGAATGCCGTAGGCGCGCATCGCGCCCGCCGCGGGCAGGTTGGTGAAGATCGTATACGCATCCACTTTGGTCGCCTTGTCGTCCACATAGATCTGTTTGAACGCGCTTGCGCCCTTGGCGACGATGCCGTGTCCGTGACTCGCGTATGCGCCCTGGTTGGAAAACGCTTCCATGCGGCGCGCGACAAAGCGGCCGTTTGAACGGGCGTAAGTGACGATATGATAACGGATCGCGTGGCGTACGCGGTTACTGACAAACGTCTCCTCGCGGCTCACATCCAGCTTGACGAGACGGCCGCCCATCTGCTGGCAGCAGTAACCGCAGAGAGGTTCATACAGCGCGTCCTGCTTGTTGCCGAATCCGCCGCCGATATAAGGCTTGATTAATCGCACGCTGCCCCAGGGCAGACCCAGCGCCTGCCCGCAGATGCGGCGCACGATATGCGGAATCTGCGTGCTGGACACGATCACGATCTTGCCGTACTGCTCCTCTGCGTAGCAGACGTGGTTTTCGATGTGGCAGTGCTGCACGGTCGGCGTTTCATACCAACCTTCGACTTTTACGAGTCCCGGTTCCTGAATCGCTTCTTCAAAATTGCCGAGTTCATAACTGGTACGCCCGAGAATATTATTCGGGAATCTTTCATGAAGCTGCGGCGCGCCGTCTTTCATAGCCTCCTGCGCGTCCAGAACAAAGGGGTATTCGTCGTATTCCACCTTCAGCGCGCGAACGCCCTGTTCCGCGGCGACTTCGTCCTCTGCGATGACGGCGGCGATGTCGTCGCCATAATACCGCACATGGCGGTTCAGCAGCAGGCGGTCGGCGACGTCCTGATGGTGCGGGTCGGTCGACCAGGGATGTCCGGCCGTAGGGAAGGGGCGGTCCGGGACGTCGAAGCACGTCAGCACCTTTACGACGCCGGGAATTTTGGCGGCTTCGCTGACATCGACCGACTTGACCATGCCGTGCGCGATGGTCGAGTGATAAATCTTGACGATCAGCGCGCTGCGATCGACGAGATCGTCCGTATACCGGGCGCGCCCCGTTACCTTGTCGATCGCGTCAACGCGCTTGACGCTTGTTCCAACTACCATGGTGACCTCCTGTGATTTGTGCAAAGACCGTCGGACAGTTAAAAAACGAATTACACCAGCTCAAATTGATCATACTACGAATGATTATCGATTTATATGGTTTCATCAAAACGCTACTGGAATATCACAATTAATCAACATATATGATTACATGGATTATTTTCTAAAAATAAACTTTACGGGTTGATTTTATTAAAGAATTCCATATTCCTTACGTCGAAAAGCCCCATATCCGTCAAGCGCACGTCCGGAATGACCGGCAGCGCGATAAACGAAAGCGTGATGAACGGATCGGATTCGGTATGGATGCCAAGCTGAGACGCAGCCGTGAGCAGCTCCCGCTGGTGTTTGAGGATGTTCTCCAGCGGCGCGTCGCTCATCAGCCCCGCGACGGAGAGAACGAGCCTGGCAAGAATTTGTCCATTGCTGACGACAACATATCCGCCGCCGCATTCCTCCAGCGCGTCCACCGCGGCGAGCATGTCCGCGTCGTTGTCGCCGACGACAACGAGGTTGTGCGAGTCATGGCCGACCGTGGTCGCAATGGCGCCGTCTTTGAGATCGAATCCGCGAAGAATGCCCAGGCCGACTCTGCCGGAGGCGTGGTGCCGCTCCAGCACCGCGAGTTTTAACAGGCCGTTTTTTGGCACGAAAAGGCCGTTTTCCGTGTATACGTCCTCCACGTCCAGCGCGGTGACGAGCTCCTTCGGGATCAGGCGGATGATGTTCGCCTTGCCGGAGACCGGCAGCTTCAGCACGTCCGGCTTGCGCGGAGCCAGATGCACGCTGTTGTAGATTTTCGGGTCGGGTTTGATGTGCGTGTCCACACTCGGCTCGAATACCTTGCCGTCCGTGATCACGAACTGCGGGTTGAAGTCCGTAAGGTTATCGAACACCACCATATCCGCGCGGTAACCGGGCGCGACCGCGCCGTAGTGCCGGATGTTGTAGGTGTTTGCGGTGTTGATGGTCGCCATCTGGATCGCGCGGATGGGCGGGATGCCGTTTGCCACCGCGCGGCGCACGATATAGTTGATGTGCCCCTCCTCGCGGATGTCGGCGAGGTGCTTGTCGTCCGTGCAGAAGGACATCCTGCGCGTCGGCAGGTTGTGATCCGCGATCTGCTTCATGATTTCCTCGACATTGCGGTTAGCCGAGCCGAGGCGGAGGTGGATACGCATCCCCTTGCGCAGCTTTTCGAGCACTTCGTCGTAGGTGAGGCACTCGTGGTCGGTATACGGACCGGCGACGCAGTAGGCGTTGAGCGCGTCTCCGGTGAGCCTCGGCGCGTGGCCGTCGATCGGATGGTGACGGAACAGGTGCAGCTTATCGAGCATTTCTCCGTCGCCTTCGACAACCGCGACGTAATCCATCACCTCGCCGAGCCCCAACACGCGCGGATGGCCGATGAAGGATTCAAGGTCGCGTGCCGTGAGTTTTGCGCCGCTGGTTTCAAATGCGGTCGCCGGCACGCAGGAGGGAACCATAACAAAAACGGAAAGGGGAAGCCATTCCGTTTGATCGAGCATGTATTGAATTCCGTCCGAACCGCATACGTTCGCGATCTCGTGCGGATCTGAGATGATGGAGGTGGTGCCTTTTTCGAGGATGACGTTTGCAAATCGCGAAGGGTGGGCCATAGAGGATTCGATGTGCACGTGTCCGTCGATCAGGCCGGGGCAGAGGTATCCGCCTTTTGCGTCGATTTCCACGCGGCCGGTATAGGAACCCACGCCGATGATGATGCCGTCGCGCATGGCGACGTCGCCTTCGAGTATTTCTTCGGTGAAAACGTTGACGATTTTTGCATTTTTAACGACCAGCGCCGCGTTGCGGTTGGCTGCGTTGAGGATGGCGGCGCGAATACGTGACTTCTGCATAATGTTCACCCACCTTTTTGTTAGTATAGCACAAAGATTGTTAGATGCAAATACTTTGCAGGAAGTTTTTCCTGTGATAGAATGATATTGGGTGTTGGTATTTGCAGGTTAACGAAAATGATTCCTGCGTTTTACCGGTAGCTTAATTTGATTTGACACATTTTAAAATCCTGCATGAACAGAAGGAATAGTCAGTAATTATTGCGATTTGCTCAAGTTCCGAATCGAATTGCGCATAGGGAGGCGGTCACATTGAGAACCCTTATACAAAACGGGACGCTCGTGCGCGGCCAGGGAATCGAACAGGCGGATATCCTCGTTGAAAACGGATTCATCAAGCGCGTCGCCGCCGGGATTTCCGAACCGGCGGACGAGACGATCGATGCGGGCGGAAAGCTCGTGTTTGCGGGCTTTATCGACACGCACACGCACTTTGACCTCGATCTGGGCGTCACCGTGACGGCGGACAACTTCGTCACCGGAACGCGCGCGGCAATTCTCGGCGGAACGACGACGGTGCTGGATTTCGCCACACAGGACCGCGGCATGACCATGCAGGACGCGCTTGACCTCTGGCATAAAAAAGCCGCAGGCTCCAGCTGCAACTTCGGGTTCCATCTGGCCATTTCGGAATGGGACGGCGAGCGCGCAGCCGAGGTGGAGCAAATGGTGGCGCAGGGGGTCACCTCCTTCAAAATGTACATGGTATACGACGCGATGCGTTTAAACGACGGCGAGATCTACGCCGCCTTGAAGCACATGGCGGCGCTCCACTGCATCAGCGGCGTGCACTGCGAAAACTACGATATTTTAAACGAACGCATCCACGAGCTTAATAGCATCGGCATGCGTTCGCCGCTGGGTCATCCGCTCTCCCGCCCGAACGAAGTGGAGGCGGAGGCGGTCTCGCGGCTCATGCGCATCGGCCAGCTTGCCGGCGCGCCCGTCTGGGTCGTGCACCTCTCCACGCACGAAGGGCTGGAGGAGGCGCGCCGGGCGCGTGCGCGCGGACAGGAAGTTTATCTCGAGACCTGTCCGCAGTATCTCGTGCTGGACGATTCGCGCTACGCCGAACCGGACGCGGAAAAATACATTATGTCCCCGCCGCTGAGAAAACCGGAGGACGGGGACGCGCTGCTCTCTGCGATGGGGTCGGGCGAGATCGACGTGATCGGTACGGACCACTGCTCGTTCATGATGAGCCAGAAGGCGCTCGGCGGCGGCGAGTTTTCAAAAACGCCGAACGGCGGCGCTGGCGTACAGAATCGCGTCCAGCTCATCTACACATACGCCGTGCGCACGGGACGCATTACGCTCCAGCAGATGGCGGCGCTCTTAAGCGAAAACGCGGCGAAGCTCTTCGGCATGTATCCGCACCGCGGCGTGCTCCGAGAAGGCGCGGAGGCGGACATCACGATTTACGATCCTACGGGCGAAAGCGTGATCTCCTATCACACGAACGCGCACCGCTGCGACAACTCGCCCTATGAGGGCATGAAGGTTTACGGCTCCGTTTCGGACGTGCTGCTCGGCGGGCGGCACGTCGTGAAAAACGGAAAACTCGTCCAGGAAGGCAAGGGCCGGTTCGTCTTTCGGAAGGCATCCGGCAGGTACCGCGCGTGAAGATCGGATGCGCGCTGCTCGCGGCGGGCGCGGGGAAGCGTTTCGGCGGCGGCAAGCTGCTGCACGAAGTCGGCGGCGAGCCGATGATTGCCCGCGCGCTCAAGCTCTACGAGGCGATCCCGTTTTCCGTGCGCGTCTGCGTGACGAGGGTGGAAGCGGAAGAAATACGGTTTCTTTCACAGAAATGCGGGTTTACCATTGCGCTCAACCCCGATCCCGAACGCGGCGTCGGCACGAGCGTCGCGATCGCGACGGAAGCGCTTCTCGGCATGGATCCGCAGCTTGACGGCATCCTCTACGCGGTCGCCGACCAGCCGTATCTGACGCGGGACAGCGTGGAGCGTCTCATCCGCGCGTTTGAAATGGATACATCCGGCATCGCGTCTCTCTCCTTTTACGGCACGCGCGGTAATCCGGTGATCTTTCCTCGCGATCTGTTTGCGGAACTGGCCGCGCTGGCGGAAGACGTCGGCGGCGGATCGGTCATCCAGCGCCATCCGGAGCGGCTGCGGCTCGTGGAAGCGGAGGCGGGACAGGAACTGCGGGACATCGACACGCCGTATCCGCAGTAACTCGCGCGGATTCGCGCAGAAAAACAAGAAACCAACGACATGATCGAACTCATAAAAGGTCATATCGCAGAAAACGCAAGGAAGTAACGACATGATCGGACTCATAAAAGGTCATATCGCAGAAAACACAAGGAAGTAACGACATGATCGAACTGATAAAAGGCGATATTATAGAAGCGAAATCGTTCGGCGACCCGGAAATGACGGAAAACGGATATCTTGCCGTGAAAGACGGCGTTGTGCAGGGCGTCTTTGCCGCGCTGCCCGAACAGTATAAAAACGCTTGGATAACGGATTTTTCGGGAAGGCTGATCCTGCAGGGATTTTCGGACATGCACCTGCATGCGCCGCAGTACCCCATGCTGGGAATGGGCATGGACCTGCCTCTTCTGGATTGGCTGAAAACATATACCTTCAAAACCGAGGCGTGGTTTTCCGACACCGCCTTTGCGCGGGAAGTCTACCGGCGTCTCGCGGCAGAACTGGTTGAAAACGGCACCACGCGCGTATGCATCTATTCTTCGACGCATACCGACGCGACACTGATTCTAATGGAAGAGCTGGAACGCGCGGGCATAGGCGGATACGTCGGCAAGGTCAATATGGACCGCGCGAGCGGAGAGTGCCAGGAATCCACCGAGGAAAGCAAACGCGAAACTCTGAGATGGCTGGACGCGTGCGGAGGATTCTCGCTCGTTAAACCGATCCTGACGCCGCGTTTTACCCCCAGCTGCACGGACGAGCTCATGCGCTGGCTTGGCGAGACGGCTCAAGAGCGCGGCCTTTTTGCACAGTCCCATCTGAGCGAAAACAAGGCGGAGATCGCGTTGGTAAAAGAGCTGCATCCCGACTGCGAGCAGTACTGGCAGACATACGATAAATACGGGCTCTGGAAAGACCATACGATCATGGCGCACTGCGTGCATTCCGACGAGCGGGAGCAGCAGGCGATGATCGAGCATAATGTGCTTTGCGTACACTGTCCGGATTCGAATATCAACATTTGCAGCGGATTTGCGCCCGTGCGGAAAATGACGCAGCGCGGGGTCTGGCTCGCGCTGGGGTCGGATATCGCCGGCGGTGCGCAGCTGCCGATGCTGCAGGTTTTAACCTGCTGTCTGCGCATGTCGAAGGCGCGCGCGATCGCGACAGGGGGAGAAGACGCGTTTCTCTCCGTCGGAGAAGCGTACTATCTCGCGACGAGCGCGGGCGCGCGGTATTTCGGGGACAGGGACGGTTTTGCGCGGGGCAACCCCCTTCACGCGGTGGTGCTGGACGACGCTTCCCTCCCGCCGAGCGCGCGGAAACTGACCGTGCGGGAGCGGTTCGAGCGTGCGGTGTACCTCTCGGACAGAAAGAATATCGTAGCGGTTTACGGCGGCGGAAAAAGACTGAAATAGCCGGCAAAAGCAGCGGATGAATGCCGCCGCTTTTTTATAATAACCAAGCAAGCTCAGATGATACCTGATTCTTGAGAAAATGTTAGTGATACTATTACGGAAAAACAGGATCAAATTATTATAGAATTCGTTCACAAGGATGACAAACTAATACCAACGGATTCCTGTAAAATTATAGACGTCAGGTAAAGGGAAATGTCATCGTTGTATCGAATAATAAATAAGGCAGAGTACAAAATCGTTTGCCGTAAAGGAGTGGTATCATGCGTATTTCGATCACAGGTAAAAACCTCGAAGTCTCCGATTACCTCAACGACCTTGTCAACAAAAAGGTTGGAAAGCTCGAGCGGTTCTTCCCGCAGGATGCCGAAGTGTTCGTCACCCTCTCTGTGGAAAAAAACCGGCATATCGTAGAGGTAACAATCCCTTATGACGGCGGTGTCATCCGCGGGGAGGAGATCACCGGCGACATGTACGCCTCCATCGACAACGTACTCGACAAGTTGGAAAAGCAAATTATCCGTCATCGCACCAGACTTGAAAAATGTCTTCGCTCGGGCGCGCTGCGCGAGATGGAGTCCACCCTCGGCGGCTCCGACGACGAAGCGGACGAAGAAGGGCCGAAGATCGTTCGCGTGAAACGTTTTGCGATCAAGCCCATGAGCGAAGAGGAAGCCATGCTGCAGATCGAGATGGTCGGGCACTCGTTTTACGTATTCCTCAACGCGGAGACAAACCGGATGAACGTGCTCTATAAACGCAAAGACGGCAATTACGGCCTGATCGAGCCGGAAGTCTGAGCGAAGATTATATAGGCCGCAAAACAACAGCCCGGCGCAAATGCGCCGGGCTGTGCTGCGGATTGCGTTATTTCAGGTTTTCCGGATTGAGGCACTCCAGTTCAGGCAGGACAAAGCAGCCGTCTTTGCGGATCAGCATGTCGTCGAACCAGATTTCGCCGCCGCCGTATTCCGGCGTCTGGATTAACACGATGTCCCAGTGCTGGCTGGATTTATTGCCGTTGTCACAGTCGTCATAACAGGCGCCGGGCGTAAAGTGGATGCTGCCCGCGATCTTTTCGTCGAAGAGCGTGTCTTTCATCGGAAACGTGATATAGGGGTTCACGCCAATGGCGAATTCGCCGACATAGCGCGCGCCCTCGTCGATGTCGAGCTGCTTGTTGATGCGCTCCGTATCGTTCGCGGAGGCTTCCACGATTTTTCCGTCTTTGAACGTGAGCTTGATGTCCGTAAACGTAAAGCCGGATTCGATCGAGGGCGTGTTGTAGGCGATCGTGCCGTTAACGCTCGTTCTGACCGGCGCGGTGAAGATTTCGCCGTCGGGAATGTTGACGCGTCCCGCGCATTTGATGGCCGGCAGGCCTTTGATCGAGAAGCGCAGGTCCGTGCCCTTCGCGGTCAGGCGAACGCGGTCCGTGCGCTCCATCAGCGCTTTGAGCGAATCCATCGCGCGGTCCATTTTACCGTAATCCAGCGTACAGACGTTGAAATAAAAGTCTTCGAACGCTTCCGTGCTCATCTCGGCAAGCTGCGCCATACCCGGCGTCGGGTAACGCAGGATGACCCACTTCGTCTTGGGCACGCGGATCTGCCCGTGTACGGGCGTCCAGTAGTACTTCATATAATCGTTGAATTGATCGCCCGGCACGTCGGCCATCTCGCTCGCGTTCGGGCCGCCGCGCACGCCGATATACGCCTGCATCCGCGCCATGAGGTACGCGTCGGCTTCCGCGCGGAGCGAAAGCTGTTCCGGCGTGCAGTGCATCAGGATCTCCCGGTCAAAACTTTTGTCCCCAACCCAGAGAAAAGGGAAGCCGCCCACTTTGTAGACTTCCTTGATGAGCGCGCGGGTGAGTTCCTCGTTGCCGCCGATGCTCTCGATGAGCACATTTTCACCGGGCTTTACCGCGCAGGAAAAGTTGACCAGACCGTCGGCCAGCTTGAGAATTCTCGGATCGAACATGACATTGCCTCCTGATTGGCTGATAAATTTGCCGCCGGAAATTCACCGGCAGACGCTGTTCCCATTATGCCATAACAACAATAAAAAAGCCAGCGACAAAGCCGGCTTTTCGGGAATTCTGAATGAATATATTCTTCTTCTATACATTTACATTGTAAATCTTCTTTACATGTTCGCCGTTGGGGACAATGATGAAGAATACCGAAAGCGCCGTGACCGCCATGCAGGCAGCGACGATCCAGCGGATCGGCAGCAGGCCGCCGATCGCGCCCGCGACGAGCTGACCTATGATCGTGCCGAAGATGCTGAGCATCTGAAACAATCCGTTGAAGCGGCCGCGCATCACGTCGGGAAGATAGTTCTGCGTGCTGGAGATGCGGATGTTGTAGCTCGTGACGCCGAGCATGCCTTCGATGAACATAAAGATCAGCATGAGCCAGAACGGGAAGAAGAGATACGCGCCGTCGATGATTGAAATAACAACGTATACAAACAGCGCGATATTGTATTTTTTTTCTTCGGGATAACGGAAAAAATAGTGTACGCCGCCGCCGACGAGCCTTCCGATCGTGTTTGCGCCCATGACGAACGTGTACTGCATAACACCGTCCACACCCGTCAGTCCCTTGAAGTACGGCAGCGCGAGCGTCATGCAGACGGAACTTGCGAGCATCATCACAAAGAAAAACCAGGTGATCGCATTCAGGCCGCGTTCGCGTTTGAGGTATGCAAAGCCGTCTTTCAGATCTTGCAGGAACTGCTTGCCGTCGAAACGCTCGTCCGCGCGTTTTTCGGTATGCGTCTCAACTGCCTTGATCTGCGTTTCCGCGATGGCGGCGAAGAGAAACGTCGCCGCGTTGAAGAGGAACAGCGGCGCAAGTCCGATCGTCCGGTAGCAGACGCCCGCGATCGGCACCATGATGGCGTTGCTGAGCGGATAGATCAGGCTGGCGATCGAATATGCGCGCGTATAGTTGCCTTCCGGAATCAGCAGCGGATAAAAACTGTCGTACGCGACGGAGTATACGCTGTCGATCGAACCCATCAGCATCGAAATCAGCAGGTATGCCGTATAATTAAAATATCCTTTCAGCAGAAGGAAGAAGAACGCTGCGTAGAGCGCGGCGGAGAGAAAATCAAGCGAATAGATCACGCGCTTTCTGGAAAACCGGTCGAGATAAGGTCCCGCAACCATGGGCAGCACGATACGAGGCAGGCTGTAACAGATCATAAACAGAGCGTACAGCATCACGGAATCGGTTTTATCGAGCACCAAAAGACCGATAGCAAACCCGGCGACCGCGTTTCCGAGCATGGAAACGACCGTGCCGAGCGTCAGTATCGTAAAGTCTTTTGACCAGAGTTTATTTTTCGCCTCGTCCATGACGGCTAATATATCATGTACCGTTGATACTTGTAAAGAGACAAAAAATCAGTTTTTTTGTAAGCGCTCCGATTCGCTTCAGGCGGGTTGACGATTTCGGGACAGGCTACTATGATAATAAGGAATAAAAGCGTTAAGGGACACAGCGGATTGAGCTGGCGTACTCTGCGGCGCAATTCATAAAAAGAGAGGAACACGCATTGATACGCGAGGACACGGCGCGCGCCGTACTGCGCCAGGCGCAGACAACCGGCGCGGATTATGCCGAATTGTTTCTGGAGGACAACGAAAGCACACGCGTCGAGATGATCGACGGCAAAGTGGAGTCCGCAGGATACGCGAGGATCTGCGGCGCGGGCGTACGCGTGCTGAAGGGCACGAACAGCGCTTATGCATACAGCGCGGATACGAGCGAACGCGCGCTCATGGAGACCGCCCGCGCGGCATCTGCGGCGCTGGGCGAAGCGAATCACGCGCCGAACGTCGATATAACGCTTTCCCTGACACGGTTTGCGACGCCAATGATACAGCCGTTTGACGGAATCGGCAACGCGGATCGGGTAGCGGTGATGCGGCGCGGCGCGCTCGCGATGAAAAACGCTTCCGCCGAGGTGACGCAGGCGATCGTAAGGTATCTCGACCAGGTGCAGCGCGTGACCATTGTCTCCACCGACGGCGTGTACGTAACCGACGAGCGCCCCCGCACGCGTATCTTCCTGCAGGCGGTCGCCATGAACGGAACGGAAGCGCAGATGGGATACGAAGGCCCGGGCTGCTGCCGCGGGTTTGAAACGTATCGCGATGTGATCGACGTAGAAGAAGAAGCGATATCCGCCGCGAACACGGCGGTGACCATGCTGCACGCGCCGGAGTGCCCCGCGGGGAATATGCCCGTCGTGATCGACGGCGGTTTCGGCGGTGTGATCTTCCACGAGGCATGCGGACATTCGCTGGAAGCGACGGCGGTTGGACGGAACAACTCGGTCTTCTGCGGAAAACTGAATACGAAGATTGCGGCGGACTGCGTCAGCGCGGCGGACGACGGAACGCTGCCGGGCGAATGGGGATCGATCAACGTGGACGACGAAGGCGGAACGCCGCGCAGGAACCTGCTGATCGAAAACGGAATATTAAAAGGTTATCTGATCGACAAACTCGGTTCAAGGCGGATGAATCTGCCGAGCACGGGTTCTTCGCGCCGTCAGGGGTATATGTACGCGCCGACCAGCCGCATGACGAATACCTTTATCTGCGCGGGAAGCGGCGACGACGAGGAAATGATCGCCGGCATCGCCGAAGGGCTGTTCGCGAAAAAGATGGGCGGCGGTTCGGTGAACCCTTCGACGGGGGAATTCAACTTCAGCGTTTCGGAAGGGTACTGGATCAAAAACGGGAAGATCGTTTCGCCCGTTCGCGGCGCGACGCTGATCGGAAAGGGCAGCGAGGTGCTGTTCAAAATCGACCGTGTCGGTAAAAACATGTGGATGGCGCCGGGCATGTGCGGCTCGCTTTCCGGCTCCGTACCGACGAACGTCGGCCAGCCGCGCATCCGCGTTTCCGGCATGACCATCGGCGGCAAGGGGGGTGCGATCAAATGACGGATCGGGAATTTTCACAGCGCGCGACGGCATTTGCGGAAGCTTCCGGCTGCGCGGCGTGCGAACTGTTTTTTTCATCCGGCGAATCCTTCGAGGTCAACGCGAACGGCGCAGAGATCGACCGTTACAGCGTCAGCCGCGAGGCGGGCGTTTCCGTGCGGGTACTGTTCGGCGGACGCGAAGGCTACGCCTATACCGAATGCGTCGACGAGCCGGAGCGGCTTGTCGGCCATGCGCTGGACAACGCCAAATGCATCGAAAACGAAGACGAGCATCCGATGCAGAAAAAGCAAATCTATCGGGATGTGCACCGCGAAGACTCCGCGCTGAAAGCGATGAACGAATCGGAGCGCATCGCGCTTGCGAAACGTCTTGAGTCGCTTTGCCTGTCCGCCGATCCGCGCGTGAAACGCGCTGTATACTGCACGGCCGCTTACGACGCGGGCAGCGTCCTGCTGGAAAACTCTCTCGGACTATGCGCCGAGCGCTCGTCGAACAGTTCCGTGATCTATGTCATGCCTTCCGTTCAGGACGGCGACGAGGTGCAGACCGGTTTTGCGTTCCGCATGGGACAGGAAGCGGCGGACGCCGAAGGTTGCGCGGCAGAGGCGGTTGCGGATGCGCTGGGGAAACTCGGCGCAAAGCCGGTGGATTCCGGCTGTTACCGCGTGCTGCTGAAGCCGTACGCCATGTGTGATCTGCTCGCGGCGTTTTCCGGGATGTTTTCGGCGGACGCGGCGCAGAAGGGGCTCTCGCTCCTCGCGGGGAAGGAAGGGCAGACGATCGCCAGCGGATTTATCACGTTATGGGACGATCCGTTCGATCCAGTCGCCCCGCGCGCCTTCGACGGCGAAGGTACCCCCTGCATAACCAAAGCGGTGATTGAAAACGGCGTGCTTAAAACACTGCTGCACAATCTCAAAACCGCCAAGAAAGCGGGATGCGCGACCACCGGCAACGCGAGCCGCAGAAGCGCGGCCTCGACGGTCGGCGTTTCTCCCGCCGTGTTCCGTCTCGAACCCGGACAGCTATCCGGAGAGGAGCTCACGCGCCGGCTCGGAGACGGGCTCGTCATCGCGGAACTGGAAGGCCTGAACGCCGGTGTGGACCCTGTTTCCGGCGACTTTTCACTCAAAGCTTCAGGCTTGTTGATCAAAGACGGCGCAGCGGTTCGCCCCGTTGCAAACATCACCGTCGCGGGCAATTTTGTAACCATGATGAAGGACGTCCTCGCGGTCGGGAACGACCTGCGTTACGGTTTGCCGCTGAACGGATTTTTCGCCGCGCCCAGCGTGCTCGTCTCCGGCCTGAACGTCGCAGGAAATTAGCGGCAGAAATATCGGATTTTTCGCAGAAAATCTGGAAAAACCGAAAGATTTCATTGACACAGCCCCTTTGTTGTGGTATCTTTCAAAGGTGCCCCGCAAAGGGGCTCGATTTATGATGTTTTAACCGATTTTACGGAGGGTTTCAACCATGGCAGCAGATGCACGCGTCAAGATCACCCTTGCCTGCACAGAGTGCAAGCAGAGGAACTACAACACGTTTAAAAACAAGAAAAACGACCCCGAGAGGCTGGAGTTCAGCAAGTATTGCCGTTTCTGCCGCAAGCACACCACGCATCGCGAATCCAAGTAACGGATACGACGAAAGAGGAACGATATGGCACAGAATCTAGACAAAACGCAGAAGAATGCCAAGAGCGCGGATAAGAAAATCGCGCGCCCCGCGCATAAGCAGCGCTTCTGGAACAGAATCTCCAAAAAACTGCTGCTTCCCGCCGGCATTCTCTTTACGTTATGCGGGCTTTTCTTCGCCGCATACAACACGCTGCAGATCATAACGCCGAGCGAGAGCTATACCCTCTCGACCGGCCTGAAGGTCGCGAGCGCGTTGATGGGGCTTCTGATCGCCGCTTCCGGCGTGCTCGGCTTGCTGAAGAAAAAGGGCAAAACGCTGATGACGCTCGGCGCGTTCTCACTCGTTTACGCCATCATCATTCTGACCGCTACGGCAAAAATGGGCGTTCTCGCGCTCGTCGCCGGCATCGCCGCGGTCGTGCTCGCGCTGTTTTACATCGTCGCGGTCGACGGCATGTTTGACGTCGGTC
>JAEWUO010000034.1 GCA_023459335.1 Bacillota bacterium | reverse complement strand
TGAGGCCGTCAAAAAACTAGCTTTTTGACGGGACAACTACGTTTTGCCTCTCGCCCTTCGGGCTCCCAGGCGGCAAAACGCATAGGGAAACCGCCCATGCTGGGCGATCCGTTGCGTCGGATCAACCGACGCAGCCGGATTTGGTCGGTTAAGGGTTGCGACCCTTAACAAACCCGGAGACTTTTTTGACAGACTGAAGCGCCTCCGAGAAGGAGACGCTTGATTTTGGTTACGGCTGCGGAATCGTTACGATGACGGTGGTTCCTTGGCCGGGTTCGCTCTGCGCCCGCGTGGTGCCTCCGTGCGCCTGCGCAATCGCCAGCACGATGGAAAGCCCGAGGCCCATCCCGCCCGTCGCCCGGGCGCGCGCCGCGTCAACGCGGTAAAACCGCTCGAAGATATGCGCGCATGCCTCCGCGTCCATGCCGCAGCCGTCGTCCGACACGGAGATGGAAACCGCGCCTTCCTCCCGTACACAGGAAAACCGGATCGTCCCTCCTTCCGGCGTGTACTTGACGCTGTTGTCGACCAGCGCGCGCAGCAGCTGCCGGATCATCGCACGGTCGGCCGTGATCGTATCGTCCTGCGGGATTTCGATGCGATAGGCGTGCGCGGGGTCGATGAGCGCCTGCTCCTCGACGAGTTCCGAAAAGAGCGCTCCGACCTGAAATTCCGTTGGGTTCAGGCAGGTCTGCGCGTTGTCGTAGCGGGCGAGCAGGAGCAAGTTTTCGACCAGATCGCTCATATAGGCCGTCTGCTTTTCCAGCGCGCGGATGCTGTCCTGAAGCACGGCGCGGTCCTCCGTACCCCAGCGCGAAAGCAGGTCGATGTTCCCCTGCATGACCGCAAGCGGCGTGCGCAGCTCGTGCGATACGTCCGCGACGAAACGGCCCTGCTGATGATAAGCGGCAAAGACGCGGTCGAGCATGCTGTTGATCGTGACCGCGAGGCTTTTCAGCTCGTCGTCAATCTCCGGCACCTCCAGCCGCTCGTCCATGGTCGAACTTCCGATCTGATTCGCCGCGTCGATCATTTGCCCGATCGGCGCGAGCATGCGCCGGCTTGCCTGCCGGCTGACGAGCACCGCGATGGCGGCGCCCGCGACATTCGCCCCGAGCAGTAAAAGCCCGAGCAGCCGGAGAAACGATGTCTCGCTGGACAAGCGATATACAAGGGCGAGTCTGCCATAGGTCACGCCGTGTTCGGAGATCGGGCTGAATACGCGCAGCATCAGCATGTTTTCATAGAAGAACGGTTCCGGCGAGCGGCCGCTGCGGGATCGCCGGCCATCCGGCACGGGGAAGTTCAGCACGCGGTTGACCAGCTTGCCGTCGTTATCGTAGATGAAGATGGAAATGTTGGAGTCCACGTTGAGCTCGCTGAGCACCTCGGCGTTCGTGAGGGTTTCTCCTTCTTCGACTTCCTCCAACAGATTGTCCCCGATGAGCTCCTGCGTGATCACCAAATGATCCCATTGTTTTTGCAGTAAAAATCGGTAGGCCAGCAAGAACACGCCGACGGAGAGCAGGAAAAAAATCGCGGAAAACAGCGCCGCAAACACCCGGGCTAAACGGCTTGACAGCTTACTCTTTTCGTGTTTTATCGCGTATGACATATCCGATCCCCCGTACCGTTTCGATGATCCGGCTCTCTTCCGTGTCGCGGATGCGGTTCCGCACGTAACGCACGTAAACATCCACCACATTGCTGTTGCCCGCGTACTCGTATCCCCAGACGCGGCTTAAGATCTGGTCGCGCGTGAGTACGATATCGCGGTTTCTCAACAGGTATTCTAAAAGGTCGTACTGTGTTTTCGTCAGATCGACGATCTCCCCCGCGCGCACGACCTGCCGCGAGGAAGGCGTCAGGATAAGATCGCCGATCGAGAGCGTATCGCCGGACGCGCTCTGCGCGGATGCGTCCGCCTTTCGCAGCGCGGCGCGGATACGCGCAAGAAGTTCTTCAATGTGAAACGGTTTCGTGATGTAATCATTCGCGCCCGTATCGAGGCCGTTTACCTTTTCCATGACGGCGTCGCGCGCGGTGACGAGGATGACCGGCACGGCGCTTTCTTTTCTCAGGCGGCGCAGCACTTCGATTCCATTGAGCTCTGGCAGCATAACGTCTAAAAGCACGAGGTCGAATTCGCCTGAGAGCGCGCGCTCAAGGCCGGAACGGCCGTCCGCGCAGCTCGCGATCTGATACCCCTCGTGCTGGAGCTCGAGCGTCAAAAAACGTACGATTTCCGCTTCGTCTTCGACGATTAAAATTCGCATACGCCGCTCCTGTTGTAAATTTTTGCCGCAGACACGCGGCTTTTCTATCATTATATCGTGAAAGCGGCGCGATTCAATGAAGATTGGATGAGAATTGCGCGAAAAATGCCGGATAAAAATCCTCATGAGATTCTCATGCGCCGTACGCGCGATTCTCATAACCGCCCTTTACTATAAAATGCGTATCGGGAGGTACGGGTATTGGAGCATGCGCAGAAACAACAGAATCATGACAGATATTCAGGCGCGGTACTGATCATTCGCGATGCGCTCATCTTTATCATGGTGATGCTTACGGCAGCGCTGATCTTCGTCGTCGTTCCCGGGACACAGCGCGTATCGGCGCAGACGGTCAGCGCCGCCGCGATCACGCAAACCGAAGCGCCGCAGACGGACGAGCAGGCGCAGGCGGCCGAGGCGACGATCACGCCCGAACCGGAAACGACGGAGGCGCCGACGCCGGAGCCAACGGAGCCGCCGGCGACCATAAACGGAGATTTTTCCTCGGTTTTTCCTTTGTCCGATACCGGAATCGGCGCGATGCTGAGCCACCAGAGCGACACGCTGCGCATTGCGATTAGTAAGGAGCAGGCGTACGATTCGACCTATTTCGTTGCGGACGTTTGGGTAAAGAGCATAGATGAGTTTCAAACGGCGTTCGCAAAGGACGCTTACGGGCGCGGGCTGCATGAAATGCCGCTTAAGATCGCGCAGGACAACGGCGCGGTATTCGCCGTCTCCGGCGATTATTACGGCGCGCGCGAAGACGGCGTCGTGGTGCGAAACGGCGTTCTCTACCGCGACGTCATGAGCGACGATTTCTGCGTGCTGCGCAAGGACGGAACGATGCAGGTTTACCGGAAAGGATCGGTCTCGGCGCTCGATATTTTAAATAGTACGGTCTGGCAGGCATGGGCGTTCGGCCCCGCGCTCGTGAGTGACGGCGCGGTCTGCGACACCTCGTCCAGCAAGATCAAGGTGAAAAACCCGCGCTGCGCGATCGGATATTACGAGCCGGGGCATTACTGTTTTATCGTGGTCGACGGACGGCAGAGCGGTTATTCGGAAGGCATGACGCTGGACGAACTTGCCAATACGTTCGCCGCGCTCGGATGCCGGACCGCATACAATCTCGACGGCGGCGCAACCGCCATGATGGTGTTCGACGGAAAGGTGATCAGCCAGCCGACCAAAGGCGGACGCACCTCCAGCGACATCATCTGCTTTTGACCTTCGATTCCATCTGGATCAGTTTGCAAGGGAGGGTTTTTTATGCGGAGAAAACAGACGTTATGGGGATTCTTTGCGCACGCGGGCATCATCGTGGGCATGATGTTCGTCGTGTTCTTCGCGATCGACAGGTTCAACCCGGCGATGGAATTTATGACGAGCAGTCTGAGCAAGTGGCTGATTCTGGTGCTTGCCGTCTGCGCCGTCGGCGACGGGCTCTTTTCGGCGGTGCTTTTATTTCAGCGGCAGAAGCGGCAGGAGGAACGAAAGCAGACCGCGTACGCCGCGGGTTCGCAAACGCGCGGTGATATGCCTCGGCAAAGACAGGCGCAGGCATACGAGAGCACGCGCGTGCCATACCGCCGGACGCTGCCGAAAAACGAATGGCGCGAACGCGAGCCGGCGCCGCCTAATAGTAAAACATGGTGATCGATGGACAGACCGCCGCAACGCGTAAAACCGCCCGAAGGCGGTTTTACTTTGGGATCATTCCAGATTAAAATCAGCGATATTCTGAAAGGATCGGCAACGCAGCGCGTTATTTTCGATCCATTACCCTGCGCAGGAACGGGACCTTGATCTGGATCGCGCTCTCCGGACACATCTCCTGACAGCAGTAACACCGGATGCACCGGTCGTATCGGTAGGAGGGCGGATTTCTATGATTGCCGTCGTGCCAGTCCACGGCTTTCGGCGTGACGGGGCACATTTTCACGCAGATACCGCAGCGAACGCAGTGTTCCTCCTGAATATAAGGCCTGGGCGAGACCGCGTTTTTAATTACGGTGGGGAGCGCTTTTCTTTGTTTTGGGTTTTCTGGCGACCTGCTGACGTCGAAGTCGCCTGCGATCAGCGGCTCTATGGGGTCTCCGAGCAGCCGGATCTGATCTTCCAGATACGTTCCCATGCCCATCTCCAAGCCGGCGCGGTTTGTCAGGACCAATGCCGGATCCAGATTCATCAAGCGGCACATCGTCGCGTCGAGCGCGATGGGATCGGCCGACAACAGAATCGCGTTCATCTTTCGCGGGGTGCCTCCGCGCGGTCCGTTTCCTTCCATGGCCATGATGCCGTCCATGACATACAGGCGGGGGTGAATGCACGCGTTCAGATCGATCAGCATCTTTGCGAATTCATATGCATCGGGAACTTTTACATGAAACTCGCTTTTCAGCGCGCCGGGAATGCATCCGAATTGGTTTTTCACGCCTCCGGTCACCCGCTGGAATCCGTGCGTTTTCATTTTCGGCAGGCTGATGACGCCGTCGCTGTCCAGTACGGCGGAAGCGATCGTAAATTTCTTGTTCTGACGGCCTTCGGCGAAATGCACCTCGCGGCCGGATCGAAAGTCCGCGAGAGAAATCTGCAGCGAATCGGCAATTTCCGCGGCGCCGGTTCGTTTCGCCGCGGTTTCAGGCGGCTGGAAACCCGGGGAGTCGCCATAGGACACCGCCGCCCCCGCGCCGAGCAGGAGCTCCGCGACGGCGCGGAAAACGGAGGGATGCGTCGCAACGCACTTTTCCGGCGGATCGGCGGAAAGCCAGTTCAGCTTCAGCAGGATTTTTTCGTTCGGCCGGGCAAACCTTTCCACGCCGCCGAGCAGCGCAAACCCGCGCTCAACCGCCGCGCGAACCTCCGGATCGTCATAACTGTCACAACGAATAACCGCTACTTCGGACATAGGTTTCTTCCTCTCAAAATAAAATTCAAATTTAATGGACGGACCAAACCTCCCGTCCGCGGTTGAAGGGCGGACAGCAGTCCTTCGCGGGTGGGAATGCGGCTTGGTATGATTGTAATAGCAAACCTGGCGGCACGTCAATCTTCGCGCTTTTTGGTTTTTGACTGGATTATGAAAAACGGATCGCGTTGAGGAGGCATAATTATTTAGAACATATTATATTGAAAATTGATATCGACCGGGGGAACATTGAGATCAGGGCTGGCCAGTTTAGTAAACACAAATGAATGAAAAAACGCGCTTGTGCCGCGGATCATCAATGGCATTCGACAGAATTTTGCTTAATAAAGGATAGTTTTAATACAAAAACCCTCAAAATTCGTCGATAATCCGCGGGATGGCTGTTGAAATATTAATTTAACTGTTGAAATATCGCAATATTAAATGTACAATTATGTTTAATTATTAGTTTCAAAACCTGTCCGCTCTAATTCGAAACGTGGGGGAGTATCCAGATGGAGCAAACAAATAAAGCGCGGTTTCTTTGGCCTGCGACATTAACCGTCGCGAGCGTGTTCTTTGGCTGGCATGCAGGCGGCGGATTTGCCACCGGCAATCAGGCGAACCAGTTCTATGTTATCACAGGCTGGTTCGGCCCGTTTTCCGCGGTGCTGGCGATCCTGCTGTTTTCGCTGGCGGTGCGCGAAGCGATGATAATGTATAACCAAAATCATCTGACCAGTTATAAACAGCTCTTTGAAACGCTTTATCATCCGCTGGATAAACTCGAATTGGTGTTCGAGGTATATTTTTACATTATGATTCTCATGGCGATCAGCGCGAGCATCGCCGGAACGGGGAAAATGTTTCAGGACATCGCGAATATTTCCTATCCGGTTGCGATCGGGATCGTCGGCGTCGTTCTGCTGGCGCTGACGATGTTCGGCGCGGACCTCGTGCGGAAAGCCAGTACGGTTATGACGGTGCTGATTTTAATTACGGCGCTGTGTATTTTTGCCATCGGCATTGCGCAGAAAAGCGACGCAATCTCGCGGGTTTTTTCGGGAGGACCGACGTGGTCGCAGCTGCCGCTGGCATTTCTGAAATCCTTCCAGTACGCGGGTTTCCAATGCGCGGCGATTCCAACGATGATCGCGGTCGGCACGGTGCTGGCTACGCCGAAAGACAGTAAAAAGTCCATGTGGATCGCGTTCGTGCTCAGCAGCCTGGTGCTGTGCCTCTCCGTCGTAATGCTGCTTGGCTGGAGCGACGTATACAGCGCGATAGAAGGCGGCAGTACGATTCCGACCCTGACGGTCACGAAGCAGCTGGGTTCGCCGTTTTTAACCTGGGCGTATTATATCTGCCTGTTTCTGTGCTTTGTTTCCACGGCGGTTGCGGCAATCTTCGGCGTGGTCGGGCGATTTGTGAATGCGAAAGTGTTTTCCGGAATGAAGAGCGAGAAAGCGCGCAGCGCGATTCTCTCCGTGATCGTCATGATGATCTCCATGGGGGTATCTCTCGCCGGGCTGACAAATATCATCAAGTACGGATACGGTTATTGCGGCTATATCGGCATCGCGTTCATCGTCATTCCGTTTCTTACGGTAGGCGCATATAAAAACCGAAAACAGGCAAAAGAGCCTGTAGATTCGACACCGGGAAAATAATCCGATTGGAACGGCGTATGCAAACGATCCCAATCCCCTACAACAAAGGATATGCCGACCTTCATGTTGCCAGGGAGAACCTGAAAGCGGTTCTCCTGCAGCGCGAGTGGGAAGCGCCGCCTCAAAAATCCGAGGAGGAGCTGGTGCTTGAGGCGCTGCGAAATCCCGTCGGCACACCGCCGCTGAGCGCATTGGCGCGCGGGAAGCGGCGCGTCGTGATCGTGACGAGCGACCACACGCGCGCCATGCCGAGCAGGCTCACGCTCCCGCTGCTGCTGCGCGAAATTCGCCGCGGAAATCCTGGAGCGGAGATCACGATCCTGATCGCAACCGGGCTGCACCGCGCGACGACGGAGGCGGAACAGCGCGCCATGTTTGGCGAAGAACTGGTGAAAAACGAACGCATCGCCGTCAACGACGCGTTCCGGCCGGATGATTTTATCCGGGTCTGCGGCCTGCCTTCCGGCGCGAGCTTCTGCGTCAACCGTCTGGCTGCGCAGTGCGATCTTCTGATTGCGGAAGGATTTATCGAGCCGCACTTTTTCGCTGGGTTTTCCGGCGGCAGAAAGAGCATCCTGCCCGGCATCTGTTCGGAGGAGACGGTCAATGAAAACCACTCGTTCCGCGCGATCGCCAGCGCGTATGCGCGTACCGGCGTGCTGGAGCGAAACCCGATCCATGAAGATATGATCTATGCCGCGCGCGCGGTCAAGCTCGCGTTTATCCTCAACGTCGCGCTGAATGAAAAAAAACAGATCATCGCCGCGTTTGCAGGGGATATGGAACAGGCGCACGAGGCGGGCGTTGCGGTGATTCGCGGGCTGTCGAGCACAGAACCGGTGACGGGGGACATCGTCGTAACTGGAAATTCGGGTTATCCGATGGACCAAAACCTGTATCAGGCGTCGAAATCCGCCGATACGGCGGAATGCTGCGCGGGCGAGGACGGCGTGATCATCGTCTGCGCCGGCTGCTGCGACGGAATGGGCGGGGAACACTTCACACGGCTGATCACTTCCGGCACGCCGGACGAAATTGAACAGACGCTTGCGAAAATTCCGCCCAAAGAAACGATAGCGGAACAATGGGTCCCGCAGATCTACGCACGTATCATGAAAAAACATCCGTTGATTCTCGTCAGCGGTCTGGATCATGAAACGGTGCGGAAAGCAAATATGATTCCGGCGAATTCGCCGGACGAAGCGCTCGCCCTTGCGTATCGAATGAAGGGCGCAAACGCGAGCGTGGTTGTGATACCAAACGGAATAGCGGTTTTCTGCAGCCGCTGAAGTAAAATGTTGGCGGAAAGACAGCACGGAAAGGATGAGACACATGGAGCCAGGCTACGGGTTGAAGGTGCACGCTGAGGATAATGTCGCGACGGTGTTTGCAAACGGAACGCAAGCGGGGGATACGGTGATCGTTCGCGATAAAAAGGGCGGCGAGGAAAATATCGTGGCTCGCGATGAAATTCCCTATGGGCATAAAATTGCGCTGAGGAATATCAAAAAAGGCGAGCCGATTGTAAAATACGGGGAAAAACTCGGCATCGCGAGCGCGGATATCGCGCGCGGTATGCATGTGCATGTGCAGAATCTCGACAGCGCGCGCGGCCGCGGAGACTTATAAAGGGGAGTGCGAACCATGGAATTTTACGGATACAGACGGCCTGACGGCAAAATCGGCGCGCGTAACCACGTTGCGGTCATTCCAAGCGTGATTTGCGCAAACGACGTCGCGCAGGCGATCGTCCACCAAGTGCGAGGAACAGTCGGCTACTTTCACCATCAGGGCTGCTGCCAGCTGCCGCCGGATCTGGACCGCGTGACGGAGACGCTGATCAGCCTCGGCTGCAGTCCAAACGTCGCGGCCGTCCTCATCGTCAGCCTCGGCTGCGAAGGCACGGATTTTCAGCGCATGTACGACACCATCGCAAAAACCGGCAAGCCGGTGGAAATGATCGGTATTCAGGCGCTTGGCGGCGCATCGCGCGCCATTCAGGCCGGGACCGATCTTGCGCAGAAACTCGTGATCAATACATCGTCCCAGCAGCGTACGCCAGCGGACATTTCGGAAGTTGTGATGGCGATTAAATGCGGCGGATCGGATGCGACCAGCGGGATGGCGTCCAACTGCGTAATCGGGCAGGTCGCGGATCGGTTGGTCGATTTCGGCGCGACGGTGATTTTCGGCGAAACGACGGAATTTCTGGGCGCAGAGCATATCCTCGCGCGCCGCGCCGCGACGCCGGAAGTGGCACAACGCATCTACGACATCGTCGCGGCGATGGAACAGCGCGCCATGTCCCTCGGCTGCGATATGCGAAAAGGCCAGCCGACGCCGGGCAACATCCTTGGCGGGCTTACTACGATCGAGGAAAAGTCGCTTGGCGCGATAGTCAAGAGCGGCACGCGTCCCATTCAGGGCGTTCTGGAATACCCCGAGCGGATTATTGATCAAAAGGGGCTATGGATCAAGGATACGCCCGGCCGCGAACCGGAGATTTTAACCGGCATGGCGGCGACGGGCGCGCAGGCGATGATGTTTTCTACCGGACGCGGCGCGCCGCAGGGATTCCCGAGCATGCCGGTGATTAAGATCTGCGGAAACGTGAATACATATAAAAACATGGAGCACGACATGGACCTCAACGCGGGTCGAATCATCACCGGGGAGCGAAGCATCGAACAGTTGGCGGACGAAGCGTTTGACCTTCTTCTGAACGTACTCAACGGTGCGTTTACCAAGAACGAAACGATCGGTTATTTCAACAGTATCGATATTCATACGCTGGGTCCTGTGATCTAGGCAGGAATCGGCGCGTTTAAACCGCGCAGGATGTTTTCAGGCCTTCCGATCGACGGGAGGCTTTTTTGCACGCGCCGCAGGGGACAGAAAGGCGCCGGAACAAGGCAAAAGGCTTCCCCACCGAAAAGGGAAGCCTTTGCCTGCACATTGTGCAAGGAGGTATCGCGACCAACATGAAGATACTCAAATAGAAGGATCGGCGAAACGCAGGAATGCCGGAACGCGGCACGCCGAAGCGAGGTTACGCCGATTTGCGGGCGATTGCCGCGCGCACCTTTTGCGCGACATGGTCCGCCGTGAGGCCGAAGCGCTGCTGCAGATAGCTCTGCGGGCCGACTTCGCCGAACTCGTCTTCCACGGCCACATATTCGAGCGGCACGAGGCAGGAAGCGACAAGCGCTTCCGCAACGGCGCTGCGCAATCCGCCGATGCGGTTGTGGTTTTCCGCGGTGACGATTGCGCCCGTCTTCTTTGCATAAGAAAGGAGCAGATCTTCGTCGAGCGGCTTTACGGTAAACATATCGATGACCGCAGCCTGAATGCCTTCGCGCGCAAGCGTTTCGGCGGCCTGCAGCGCTTCGTGCACCATGATGCCGGAGGCGACGATTGCCGCGTCTGTTCCGTCGCGCAATACGATGCCTTTGCCGATTGGCGTTTGGGCGCCTTCATCGTAAAGCTTTGCGGTGGATTTGCGCGTTGTACGGATGTATTTTACGCCGGGACGGTCTTTCGCCTGCATCAGGACGCTTTTAAACTGTTCCACATCGGAAATATCGATCACGGTGCTGCCGGGCAGAGCGCGGTAGAGCGCCATATCTTCAAACGGCATGTGCGTGCCGCCGTTGAGCGCGGCGGTAACGCCCGGGTCGCTGCCGATGATGGTGATGTCGTTGTGCGCGTAACCGGCGGAAAGAAACGCTTGATCGTAAACGCGGCGCGAGGCGAAGGGACCGAAGGTATGCAGAATCGGCTTAAATCCCGCGGCGGCCAGACCGCAGGCGACGCCGACCATGTTGGCCTCGGCGACGCCGCAGTTTATGGAATGAACGGGGTTTTCAGCGGACCATTTCGTCGTGCCCATGCAGCTCATCAAATCCGCATCCAGATAAAACACATCCGGATCTTCGCGAATCATGGCGGGGACAAGCGCGCTGAACGCGTCCTTATAGGTGACGGGGTTCATGCTTCCGTTATACACATTTTTCATGCCTGTTTCCTCCTCATTGCGCGGCAAGCGCGGCGCGCTCGCTCTGCAGCTGGGCAATCCAGCGATCCGCCTGCTCATGGGAGACCTGCATACTGTGGTTGAACGCAGTCTGCTCGACTTCCGGTATGCCGGCACCCTTAACGCTGTCCAGAATGATCATATGCGCCTTTCCGGGGACGGCTTCCGCGCGATGGATCGCTTCGGATATTTCGACGACGCAGTTGCCTTTGACACGCTGAGCGTCAAATCCGAACGCGAGCGCCTTGGCGAGAAAATCGCCCTGCGGCAGAATTGCGTCTATGGTTCCATCCAGTTGTTTTTTGTTGTTGTCCACAAACCAGAAGAGATTATCGATACCGTGACCGGCCGCAAGCATGGCGGCCTCCCAAACCTGGCCTTCGTTCATTTCACCGTCGCCTGTAATGAGGAATACACGGTTGCCGCGGCCTTTCAGCCGATCGCCGATGGCGAGGCCGACGGCCTGGGAAGTACCCTGACCGAGCGAACCGGTGGTCATATCCACACCGGGGGTTTTAAGCCGGTCGCAGTGGCTGGGCAGTGTTGTATGGGGTTGGTTGAGCGTATTGAGCAGTTCATAGGGGAAATATCCCTTCACCGCAAGCGTGGCATAGACCGCCGGACCCGCATGCCCTTTGGAACAGACAAGCTTGTCCCGCTCCGGCCAGCCGGGGTTTTTCGGGTCGATCCGCATCACTTCGCCGTAGAGTACGGCTAAAAGATCCGCGATGCTCAGAGAACCGCCGAGATGTCCGACACCGAGGGCGCCGATCTGGGTAACAATCCCAATACGGATCTGCAGCGCGAGATCCTTGAGTGATTTTTTAAGTTCAGGTTGCACGCAACTTTCACCTCCGATTGTACACAGTATAGCATGGCACATTTTATAAAACAAGGATGTACAATAAAATCGACGAAAAAACCTTTCATACTCTTTATATTGTTTCGCGCATGTGCGGAACTCTTTGGCGCAGCGAGCGGGAAAGGAAAAATCCGAAGGCGCTACTTGTGCGGCGAAAAAAAGACATAAATGTTTATAAATTGCGCGAATAATCGTGGAAATATATCAAAAACCATGTTCATGCGAAAAAAGCGCGCTTATTTTAAGCGAAAAATTTGAGTTACTTCAACTGTTGACAAAAACACGAATGTATGTCAAAATTTCGATATCGACGCGGGAGATATCCTGAGAAGCACATCTGAAATGCGGATGTTGAAAAAATCCGCTGCAAGATCTATTTGAAACGACGTAAGAACAAGCAATCAGATTGAGAGCAAATAATAAACGATTATGTTTATTAATTTGCCAAAACACTATCTGACTGATCGCGAATCATTCGGCTCGCTGACAATCGGCGCGACACTGTCCGGTATCTTTATAGACTGAAGGAGAAGGCGCACATGAATCAAATTGGTTTGCATGTCGGATATTGGCTGGGTTCCGGCGGAGATACGGATATCTTTCGTATGCTCAATCTGACGCATCAAGCGGGAATCGACGTGTTTGAGGCACTGCCCGGCCTCGTTTTGAATCTTTCCAAAGAGGATCGTATCCGATTAAAGAATACGATTGCCGACTACGGAATGGCGCTGAGCATCAACGGCGGTCTGAACGAAACAAACGATATTTCGTCGGACGATCCCGCCATCCGCGAAATTGGCATAGAGCACAGTAAACGCGTGCTGGAGGCCGCCGCGGAAGCGGGGGCTGACCGTTGGTCCGGCGTGAACTTCTCCGCGTGGCTCAAGCGGCCGACAAACATGTGCGATATGACCGAGAAAATGCGAGTGCGCGACTTAAGCATAGGTTCGCTGCGGCGGATTATGCCCACGGCGGATGCTCTCGGAATAACCTATTGTTTCGAGGTGGTCAATCGCTACGAACAGTTCCTTTTTAATACCGCTGCCGAGGGGATAGCGTTTTGCGAGGAGCTTGACAGCCCGAACGCGAAGCTGCTGATCGATGTGTACCATATGAACATCGAAGAGGACAGCATCATGGATGCCATCCGGCTGACGGCGAAAAGCGGCAGACTCGGGCATTTTCATGTCGGCGAGACGAACCGGCGAATTCCGGGCAACGGCATCAGCCATATGCCCTGGGCCGAAGTGTTTCAGACACTGCGGGACGTTGATTACCGCGAGTATATCACGATGGAATCCTTCGTGCTGATGGGGTGCCGCACTGCGATGAACGTCTGCGTGTGGCGCGATCTCAGCCGCGGGGCCGATTTAAATCGGATGGTCGAGGATGCGCATAACGGCGCGCAGTTCATTCGTTCTTTCCTGAAATAAGACGTTTTCCGTTTAGCGACAGTGACGATACAAAAGCAATCACGGATAGATCAGCTTCAGATAGAAACCGAAGAGTTCCAGAGAGTCGAGAATAGACCAGCGCACAAGACGATCATCCAGCAGCGTGTGTCCGCGTTCGAGAATGGAAATGCCTTGTCTCGTCAGCGCGAGCAGGGCGTCTATGCTTTCGATTTCGACATTGATGCAGCCAATCCCGCCGCCGTGCGATGAAAGCTGGCTTTTCGCGCAGGACATTCCGCAAACAGGACGGACGAGTTCGATCTGCAGATTCGTAACATGATACGATACGGCGCCGCTCATCGACCCGGATTCCGTTTCCCGAAACAGATCGCCGAGGACGCGGCTTGGGGCGCCAACCGGCGACCAGCCAAGTATCTTATCCCATACCCGTATCGTGCGCTCCAGGTTTTCGGTCGAAAGATCAACGCCCGACAAGCGCGAGTAAAGTCCTTCGACGGCGGGGAGCGGCGGCTGCTCTTTCGGGAATTCGCGCCGATTGGTCAGCTCCATCACGAAACCGAGCGTCTCGAACGAGTGCATGTATGCCCAGAAGACGTTTTCCCCATAGGGGATGGCGCGGCCGCACTGTTCGATTTCGATTCCGCTGTTTGACAGTTCGGCGATCGATTCTTCGGAAGAGGAGACATCGAAGAGCAAATGATGGATTCCTCGCCCGGAGAGCTTCAAAAAGTCGCTCCAGCAGGATTTTCCTTCCAGCGGCTGAATCATCTCCAGCTCGATCTGCGCAAACCGGTAGAATATCATTCGGCATATAAAATCTTCCGGTTTCCCGCGGTAGATCCGTCCCGGAATTCGCATGGTTTCCAGCGTGCGCGCAGGGGTCCAGCCGAGGAAGCGTTTTAAGCGCTCCTCCGCGGCGGCTGCGTCCGGCACGACGACGCCGATCTGGATAATATTGGAAAAGTCCTGTTTCATGTGCAATTTCCTCCTGATGCGTACCGTGCGATACGGTGGCTTTGCGGACAAGACGGCGGAATGACTGCCGGTGACGAGCCGGCCGGGGGTGCAGCGAAACGCGAGGGCCGCGATTCTGGATTTTTGTTAAACATACAGTTGACAAGGTGTATATTGTGTGTTATTGTGACACTGATGTATAAAACACGCATGTATAGAATCTCATAAATTACGTTAATTGGCAACACTTTTCGCTTGAATCTTAAAAAATCCCACAAACACTGCCATAATTTGCTCTCGATAACAAAAATGATTTCACCACGGAAGTTTTTTTATCTCAAAAATGAGTATCATACGCTAAATAAAAAAACATTAATGTTTAATATTTTTCACTGGCGGAGCGTTCGCCAGAAATAAAGAAGGGAGAGACAATTAGGAATGAAAAAGCTCTTGGCGATTTTATTAACCCTAACTTTGGCTGTGTCGGTATTGGGATGCACCCAGACCGCCACAACGACGGCACCCGCCGCTACGGAAGCAGCGGCAACGACGGAAGCTGCTGCGGCAGCGACAGAAGCGCCAGCCGCTGCTGAAAAAACAGTCGTAAAAATCGGTGTTCTTGCTCCTCTTTCCGGAGGCGTTGCTTCTCAGGGCGCACTGATTAAAATGGGCATCGACGCCTGCTTGGAGTACTTTAATCAGGAAGTCGGGTTCACAAATCTGCCAAATGTTCAGGTTGAATTAGTGTATGCCGACTCGGAAAGCAACCCTGAAGCCGGACAGGCCGCGTTTGAAAAGCTAGTAACGGTCGACAACGTTATCGCAGTGGTGGGCAGTTACCAAAGCTCCGTTACGGGCCCCTGCGCAACGCTCGCGAACAAGTATCATGTTCCCTATGTGATCATCAACGCAATCTCGGACAGCATTCTCTCTGTCGATGCGAACTATGTGTTCCGTCCCTGCGTTGGCACCTACTCTCAGGAAGCTTCCCAGCAGGCGTGGCTTGAGGCGCTTAACAGTGTTACGCCTATCAAGAACATTGCAATTGTCGGGTCTGCCGATGACTACGGCCAGGGAAACCTGACCAGCTTCACAAGAATTACTAAAAATCTTGGCATGAACTTTGTCGTTCAGGATCTGATTCAGGCCGGCACCGCGGATATGTCCGGCACCGTGCAGAAGATCAAGAATTCGAATGCGGATATTATTCTTGTGTCTCTGCAGCTGAATGAAGCTCTGCTGTTCCAGAAACAGTTGAAAGAGTACAAGTGCAACGTTCCGGTCATGGCGCTTGGCGGCGGATATATGGATGCCAATTTCATTCCGAGCGCCGGTGCTACCGGAGAATATGTAGTGAGCAGCGCGGCCTGGTTACCGGATATGCTCAATACGCTTTCGGCTTCAGCGCAGCAATGGGGAGCCAGAATGAAGGAACTGGGGAATGGCACGGAGCCCACGGAAACCTGCGCGAATGCATGGCTGGCACTGGGCATCACGCTTGCTCAGATGGACAAATACTCCGCAACAGACCGCGAGGCCCTTGCGGCGGCGATTGACCAGACGGATATGGGACCCAGCGATTGGCCCAACATGTTTAACCAGCATAAGTACATTCGTTTCGAAGACGAAGCGCTGCCGGATGGAACCATGATGTATAACCAGAACTTGGGCGCAGGCCTTGTGTTCGGTCAGGTGATCGGCGGCACGTATAAACTCGTTGGCCCGTTCAGCATTGCGGGCGATCCCGGCAGTGCAACGAACCCCTTCGTATGGACTCCCCCGGCTTGGGATGCACGCTAAAACACGCTGAAAATCAATTGAAAAAAGGGGCCGTCCAGGTATGGACGGCTCCTTTTTTGCCGATAAAGTCAGTCGGCGGATGGTTTTTTAAAGCAAGAGCGAAGACTCGCTGCAAAGAAAAAACGCCCCGCGGGGCGTAGAGTAAAACGAAACAAAACAGAAATCGTCTATTTTGCGTAAACGCATTTTATTTCTTCAATGAACAGATCGATCAACGCGGTTACCTTTTGCGGGTTGTTATTGAGATCCTGGCTGAGAATAGATCCGTTAATTACGTAAATGAAACCATAGCTCATGACGTAAACGTTGTAAAGGAACAGATCGATATCAATATCCGGGCTAAGTTCGCCGGTTTCAAGCGCGCGCTGGACGCGGCGACGCTTGAGTGCGTACACATAACGGTTCGTTTCGTCGTTCAGATCGGACAAAAACTCGAACTCAGGCCGGTTAAAAACGTTAAATAGAACGATGTCCGATTTGTTGCTGCAGGCGAACTCCACATGCCTTCGAAGCCAGGCGAAGATATTGCTGGTTTCCGCTGCCATATTCGTATATGTATTACGTTTTAGTTCAAGATGCTTTTTGATCGCTTCCACATAAAGGCATTTTTTATCGCTGTAATAGTAATACAGAGGTGTACGAGTAATATTCAAAATTTCGGCTATTTCAGACATATTCGTAGCGTCATAACCTTTTTCGGAGAATAATTGCAAGGCGACATTACAAATCTCGTCTTTTAAATTCTCGCTCTTTGTGGATGCTTTTCTCATTCTTGCTCCTAATTCCTTAAAAACACTTAGTTAAACAGTAAACGGTGTATTTTAAACGTTTGTATATACGTTGTCATATATTTTTAATATTATAATACAATTGAGTTTTATTTGCAACTAAATATCGAAATTAAATTATCGATTTATAAATACTTGTTTGAACTTGCTTGTCTTCTTATAAAAGCGTGAGAGCGGGTGAATGAAAGCGTTAAAATTCAAAAATCATGGCCGAACCAAGCGGGATATACGGTTCGGCCATGATTGCGGACACGTTGACTCGCAACACGTGGCGTCCGGAGCCGCTGCGCTTTCGCGAAACGCGGAGCGGATTATACCATGCCGGATGTACGCGGCCGATCGACCGTGTAAACGGTCGCTTCGCGCATCGCCTGTTCGGAGAGCTCCTGACCGATTCCGGGACGGTCCGGGACCTCGAAGTAACCGTTCTTGGGCACGTAGTCGTACTTGCAGGTTGCGCGCATATCCGCTTTCATACCGCCTTCGTGCATCTCGTGAATGATGAAATTCGGTATGACGGATTCGACGTGCAGCGAAGCCGCGGTAGAGATCGGGCCGCCGCAAACATGGATTTGCACCGCGGCATCATAGATGTTCGCCATATCGCAGATCTTTTTCGTTTCCGAAATGCCGCCGGCCAGACAAATATCCGGCTGGATAACCTGCAGAGCGCGCTTCTCAAGGAACGGGCGGAATCCCCAGCGAGTATAGATACGTTCGCCGCTCGCCAGAGGGATGTTCACCTTCTTGCGAATTTCGACAAAAGACTCGACATTGAGCGGATGAACCGGTTCTTCCATGTAATAAATATTGAGATCTTCCAGTTTTTGGCCGATCTGAATAGCGGTGTTCGTGTCCGAGTAGGCGTGCAGTTCCACGATGATGTCCAAATCCTTGCCGCCCGCGTTTCGCATGGCTTTCACGCGGTCGTAGGTGAGCTGCAGAGTAGAGACGGGAAGCACCCCCCGCATCGGCCACTCGCAGACAGGCAGGTCGCGCGCCCAGACATAGTTGTTTGTCATCGCGAGAGGATCGACCTTGATTGCGGTGTAGCCCTCCTTGAGCGCCTTCTCCGTCGCGCGCGCATATTCGACCGGTTTTGAGAGGTTCTTATGCGCGTCGCCCCAGTCGAACTGGAGCTGGCTGGCATACGCGCGGAGGCGTTCGTTCGTCTTGCCGCCGAGCAGTTCGTAGACAGGCTTGCCGAGCGCTTTGCCCTTAATGTCCCAGAGCGCAATGTCCACGGCGCTCATGCCCGCGCTGATGACGGTGCCGCCGCCCATGCCCCAGAATGTCGTCCGAAAAATGTTTTCATAGATCTCTTCGATCTTCATCGGATCGCGCCCGACCAGCAACTGGGCAAAGTCGCGCGCAATGCCGACTCCCGCGTGATGCGCTTTTCCGTATGCGAGTCCGACCTCGCCAAAACCGGAAATCCCTTCGTCCGTATTGACGCGCATTACGATCGGCGCGCCGGTACTCATCGGCTTGATTTCGAATACATCCACACTTGTTACTTTCATTTGAATACTCCTTCTATTTCATTATTTCATTGCAGAACCGATCTCTGAATTCTCAAATTTCGATACGGGAAGCTTGACTGAATGCGGAAAGAGCTCTTCCGGAAATATCCTGAATGATGCATGGCATCAATGTTCGGGGTCGCGTTCCTTGACAAAATCCAAAGCGTCGGGAAGGATCCCCGTGGACCATCCTCCGTCGCAGAATATGGTCTGCCCGACGATATAGGCGGATTCATCCGACGCAAGGTACAAAGCGAGGTTGGCGATTTCTTCCACTTCGCCAAATCGCCCGACAGGATTGACGGCCATCATCTGCTCCTCCCGGATTCTGCCTGCCTTGATTCCCGAGACCAAAAGCTCCGTCTTCAGGAAACCCGGCGCTATCGCATTGACCGTGATGTTATACATCGCCCATTCGGCTCCGAGAACGGCCGTCATGGCGTTGATGCCCGCTTTTGCCATACAATAGGGGGCCCTGCCGATATTCATCATGCGACTGTTGCCGGAAGAAATATTGATGATCTTTCCTCCGCCGTGTTTTCGCATGATACGGGCGGCGGACTGTGCACAAAAGAAAGCGCCTCGGATGTTGATGCTCATCAGCCGATCAAAATCTGCGGCGCTGAATTGCATGGAGGGGCAGGAGATCTGTATGCCCGCGTTATTTACAAGGATATCGAACCTGCCGAAATGATTTTCACAGTATTGTGTCATACGGGAGATATCATCCAGGTTCGTAACATCGCATAAAATCGATTCGGCCTCGACGCCGCAGGAAAGAAGCGCCGCCGCCGCTGCCTTTGCCTCTTCTTCCTGGATGTCGGCAATCAGTATATTTGCCCCTTCTTCTGCAAACCGTTTCGCGATTGAATTTCCGATTCCCCTGGAACCGCCCGTGACGACTGCCACCTGACCTAGAAGCCTTTTCATCATTCCATCTCCAGTATTGCATATTAGTTTTAAGCGATTTTCCAATCGCTGAGCGCACTGAGCCATGGATTTCAGGCTGCGAACCTAAGAATATTCGGACGGCGCCCGGAGACAACGGAAGTGGCAAAACCGAATCAATAACGCCTCACAATGAAATGTTCAGAAAACGCACAAACAATCCGGAGAAAAGCACGAAAATAAATATACACTTATGTTTAATATGCTTTTTCCTTAATAACAATACCATATCCGTATCGCAATAGCAACACTTGTGCATAAATGTTTATTAATTTTATAGCGACTAAATCAGCTATTTTCACTTGACATTACAAAATGATGCAGTTATTATTAATACAGACATGTTTATTTTAATTTTCGACGATCCGAGCGCGAAAAACAGACGAATTCAACGACTGATCCATACACAATTGCACATAATAGAAATGAAAGCACACCAATCAAAATAGACAGCAAGACATTACAAACCGAGCCGGAACGTTAAAAAATCTGCAAAAATTCAGGAAGGCATGATAAACAGCTAAACAGGGACGATTCAGGCACTCTGATGATTGTTATGGACTGCAGAAGCAGCAGGACAGAGCAGATATTGGTTCAACCGATTCAGTGATTCAAACGGTCGAAAAGGAGAATGATATGAAAACACTTATGATGACGGAAATTGGTGATCCTGCAAAAAAGACAATCGGCAAGCTGGAGCTTCGCGAGCTGCCGATTCCAGAGCCAGGGCCCGAAGACGTACTAATTAAAGTGGCGTATGCGTCCATCTGCGGTTCGGACGTCCATTTTCTGAAAGGAGAGATCGGGAACTTATACGAGAAGATCAAAAGCGAGCTACCCAGACAGATCGGGCATGAGATTTCCGGCACAATCGAGAAGGCGGGGCGCAAAGCGGAAGCCTACGGATTTCATCCCGGCGACAAGATCACTGCGTTTTACAATGAATTCTGTCATTCCTGCTATTACTGCCGCGACGATAATGAGGATAAAAAAATATTCTGCCCCAATCGCATTGCACACCACGACGCGATGAGCCAATATGTCTGCTGGCATATGTCTCAAATCTATAAATTGCCAGAAGACGCCGACCTGTTGAACGCATGCATGACCGAACCGATGAGCGTTGCCGTGAAAGCGGTTGAAAAAGCGGAACTGTGTACGGGAGTGCGCGTCGCGATTTTCGGAGGCGGGGGTATCGGACTGATGATGGCGCAGCTTGTTAAGATGTCAGGCGCATCCAGCGTCACGGTAATCGAACCTGTCGAAGCAAAACGCAAAACCGCGCTCTCGGTTGGAGCAGATTACGTGATTGACCCGATATCCGAACATGTGAAGGCACGCGCTATGGAGATTACGGACAACATGGGGTTTGACGCGGTGCTTGAAAGCTCGGGAGCATCTTCGGCGGCGCAAATGGCTGTTGAAGTTACGGTTAACGGCGGCAACGTGATTTATTTTTCCATGTATAACCCGGGTTTTGAGATGCCCGTCAGTTTGTTCAGGACGTTTTACCAAAAGGGAATCAGTTTGCGCGGCGTTCTGTTCTCCGACCGCTGTGTGGAAAGAACGGTCCGCATGCTGCCTAGGATGGATTTTTCAAAAATAATACAGCGCGTTTATCCGCTTGAGGAGCACGAAAAAGCCTTTGCCGACATGCTCAGCGGTCAGTACAACAAAGTCGTATTTAAGTGCAACTAATAAACTGGCAATATCGGTCTTACCTGCTTAAACCACAAAATATAAGGAGGGAATTTCTGAATGATGTACTTGCAGTCTTTTCTTGACGGCATATTGTTAGGAGGTGTTTATGCAGCGATCGCGGTCGGATTGAGTTTGTCGTTCGGCGTAATGAACATACTGAACTGGGCACACGGCGAATTGCTGATGCTAAGTATGTTTATCTCATTTCTGCTGATCACGGCCTTTGGCATCGATCCGTACCTGACGATGTTCGTAAACATTGTCGTCATGTTTGCAATCGGCTATCTATTACAAAGGAACGTATTTTCCACCATATTAAAAAAAGACAATGACAAAGAGCCTATGAGCGTTCTGATCGCTACTTCAGGATTGGGCATGATACTGGTAAGCGTCGCGACAATGCTCTTTGGATCCAACCCCATGGCTCTTACCACCGCGTATACGGGGAAAACGATATGGCTGGGCGATATCGTCTTCTCGGTGCCGAGGACAATATCGTTTGCCATCGCGATCGGCGCCACCGTCGGGCTGTATCTGCTGCTTCAGAAAACCGAACTTGGCCGCGCCTTGAGGGCGACGGCGCAAAACCGGCATGTAGCCAAGCTGATGGGCATCAACACGGACAGGGCGTACAACATCGCCTTTGGCATGAGCCTTGCGCTGGTTGGCATCGCCGCTGCGCTGCTGATCCCCAACTATGCGGTTTATCCGGCAGTTGGAGGCTCGTTTGCCCTGAAGTCGTTTGTCATTGTGCTGCTTGGCGGCAAAGGCAACGTGCCCGGCGCTTTGATCGGCGGGCTTACGATCGGGATCATTGAACGGATCGGCGCAGTGATTTGGACCGAATCTTATGCGCTTATGCTGGTATTTGTGATGTTCATCATCATACTGCTTGTCATGCCTGACGGTATTTTCAGTCTTAAGCTTGGGAGGAAGAATGTATGAATTGGAAAAAACTGACGATTCTTCTGATCGCAATTCTCGCTGCGCTCCTGCCTGTCGTCATAAAAAGCTCTTATGTGATCATTATCATGGTGCAGACGATCATTTACTGTACGCTCGCTTCCGCGTGGAACATTCTTTCCGGCTATGCAGGGCAATTCGGATTCAGCGGCGTATTTTTCGGGCTTGGCGCGTATATCTGCGGCGGGCTGTTCGGAACATTCGGCCTCAGCCCCTGGATCGGTGCCATCATTGCCGGCGTCGTTTCAGCGATCATCGGGCTGCTGATGGGATTCCTCACGTTCCCGCTGAGGAAAACATACTTCGCGCTGGCAACGCTGGCGCTGCTGAATATTCTGCAGCTGCTGTTCACGCAAAATCAAGTCATGTTCGGGATCAATTTCAGAGGGAACGCGGGTTTGCACCTTCCCTGGGTCGGCGGGTTTTGGAATATGCAGTTTGTAGACAACCGGGGATATTACTATATTGTGCTGATCATTTTGGTCGCGACGCTGCTGTTTACGTCCCGGCTGGTCAATTCAAGGCCCGGGTTCTATTTTAAAGCGGTAAACACGAACCAGCTTGCGGCAAGCTCGCTGGGCGTCAATGTGCTCAAATACAAGCAATACGCCCAGATCATCACCGCCTTCATCATGGGCGTAGTCGGCGGTATTTATGTCATGTTCCTTTCGTCAATTGAACCGATCAGCATGTTCAGCTTTGGCGTCGTGTTCAATATCATGCTCTTTGCGTTTGTCGGAGGCCGCGCAACGATATTCGGCCCGGCCGTGGGCGCCGCCATACTGATGCCGGTCTATTATCTTCTCAGGCTTTGGTTATCCACGAGCCTGCCGGGGCTGCCTACGGCATTGTTCGGTTTAATATTGCTGCTGTCAACCCAATTCATGCCGCAAGGCCTGCTGCCGCTGATTTCCGAAAAGATCCGGGACCGCAAAATAAAAGAAGCGGCAAGCAGCGCTGTAAGTGAAAGAGGTGAATAAGGTGGAGGAACAAAAAGTTGTACTTCGGGCGGAGCATATCACAAAGCTCTATGGAGGGTTGCGCGCGATCGACGACGCAAGTCTCTATCTTAAGGAAAACGAAATTCTCGGGCTGATCGGCCCGAATGGCGCCGGCAAAACGACGATGTTCAATATGATCTCCGGTACGGTCAGGATGACTTCCGGAAGCATCTATCTGAACGGCAAACATATCACAAAACCAACCGCTCATAAAATGAGCGCGCTGGGAATTGGCAGGACGTACCAGGTCGTACAGCCGTTTTCCAACCTTACCGTTGTGGAAAATACGATGGTCGGCGCGTTTCTGCACACCAGCGATACGAAGACGGCGCGCAAAAAAAGCATGGAAGTACTGGAGTTTCTGGATATTGCGCAAAAAGCGGATGTGCCTGGCAAAGATTTATCACTGATTGACTTGAAGCGTATGGAAGTTGCGCGCGCATTGGCGACCGAACCATCTATCCTGCTGCTGGATGAAGTCATGGCGGGGCTGAACCCGTCGGGAAGCCTTCAGGTGATGGAAATGATCCGGCAGATCAAGAAAACCGGTATTTCCATCATCATCATCGAACACGTAATGCGGGCGGTCATGGGGTTGTGCGAAAGAATCTACGTATTAAACCAAGGCAAGATGATTGCGGAAGGAACGCCGGCGGAAGTGTCCAGTAACCCCGAGGTTATCGAATCTTACCTGGGAGGCAAACATGGCGATGCTTAAGGTTGAAAATCTATATGTAAAATACGGCGCGTTCGAGGTGCTGCACGGCATCAGCCTGGACGTGGAAAAGGGAGAGATCGTTGCCTTGCTCGGAGGCAACGGCGCCGGGAAAACAACGACGATCAACACCATATCGGGCGATATCCGCCAGGTGAGCGGATTGATCGAGTTTAAGGGACAGGATATCTCCAAGATGGAAACGTACAGACGGCCGGCGCTTGGCATCACGCAGGTGCCGGAGGGCCGCAAACTCTTTCCCGACATGACGGTGATGGACAATTTGCTGGTGGGATCATACCTGCCCAAAAGCCGCGTCCATCGCAAAGAGAATCTGGAGCGCTGTTTCGAACTCTTCCCCAAATTGTATGAACGGCGCACGCAGCTCGCCGGCTGCATGTCCGGCGGCGAACAGCAAATGTGCGCCATAGCGCGCGGACTGATGCAGGCGCCTGAACTGCTGATGCTGGATGAACCTTCTCTGGGCCTTGCGCCCGTCATCGTCGAGGATGTTTTCGAAGCGATCCAAAGGATCAATAAGCAGGGTGTCACGATACTGCTGGTCGAACAGAATGTACATGCGTCTTTGGATATCGCGAGCCGCGCGTTCGTCATTGAAACGGGACAGAATTCGATCAGCGGCACCAGCGCAGAGCTTGTTCGGAACGATATGGTGAAGAAGGCTTATCTGGGCCTTTAAACAGAAGGACGGCACGAAGGGACGCTTCCGGATTGCCGTGCAGGCAGGGTTCTATTTTGCTGCAAAAAACGGGTTAAGCCGATCGGGTCGGTTAACCGGCGGTTTTTGCATTGCTGAAAGAAGGGATAGCATTGTATAAGATACTGGTCATAAATTTCGGCGGAACATCCACGAAAATCGCCGTATATGAGGACGATACATTTGTCGTGGATCATGTGTTTCGGCATTCACTGGACGATATGAAGGCGCACAGCACCTCCCGTGAACAGGTCGCGTTCCGGAAAGGGCTGATCCTGGACTGGCTAACGGAGAACGGGTATCCGATGAAGGATTTCGCCTGCGTCGCCATGATGGGCGGTACGATTGTGGAAGCCAAGCGCAGCGGCGTATACCTTCTTTCGGGCAAGTACAAGGAAGGCCTGCTGGCGACGTATCTGCCGGACGAACCGCCGATTCACGGCAACCGCATCATCACGCCCATCACGCTCGAGCTGATCGGCGATTTGGATATCCCCGTTTACGTTACCGATCCTCCGTCGGTCGATGAATTCGACGCGGTTTCGCGCATCGTCGGCGTAGGCGGATACGAACGCAGATCCGCGTTCCACGCGCTGAGCCAGAAGGCGACCGGACGCAAGATGGCCAAAGACATCGGCAAGCCGTATCCGGAGTGCCGGTTCGTCGTCGCGCACCTTGGCGCGGGCATCAGCGTCGGAGCGCACAGGGACGGAAAAGTTGTGGACGTGAACGACGTCGGCGAGGGCGAAGGCCCGTTTACGCCGCAGCGCGCGGGCACGGTGCCGACCTATATCATGCTGGATTTGTGCTATGACAAGGGCCTGACCAGGAAAGAGACGCATAAACGCATTCGCGGCGCCGCGGGGCTGATCGGACTGCTTGGCACGGATAACATCATTGAGGTGGAGCAGCGCATCGCCGCGGGAGACGAATACGCTGGCGTCGTGCTTGAAGCGATGGCATATCAGATCGCAAAATCGATCGGCGGCTGCGTGGCGGCGCTGGAAGGCCGCGTGGACGCAATCGGCATCACCGGCGGCATCGCGTATTCCGAGTTCATCATGAGCCACATCAAAAAGCGCGTCTCGGCGTTCGCACCGATTCTGGTATATCCCGGCGAGTGTGAAAACGAAGCGCTCGCGCTCGGCGCCTATCGCGTGGTGTCGGGACAGGAACAGCCGCTGACGCTGGACTAAACAAGAGGTGAGTGAAATTGGTTTACAGGGATTTTGATTCGGTTATTGAGCAGGCAAAAGCAAAAAAGCGCGGTGTGCGCGTCGCTGTGATCGAAGCCGGTGAAGAGCATACGCTGGACGCGGCGACGCAGGCCTGGCGGGACGGCATCATCCAGCCGATTCTGATCGGTAACAGCGAGGAGATATTCGCGCTGCTGAAGGACCCGGCGCTGAAAGATTCGGTGATCCACACCAACTCTCCGCAGGAGAGCGCGGAGACGGCCGTCCGGCTCGTCCGCGAAGGAAAGATCGATTTTCTCATGAAGGGGCTTGCCGAGACGTCCGTCGTGCTTCGCGCGATTCTCAACCGTGAGAAGGGAATCAGAACCGGCCGCACCATCAGCCAGATTACGCTGATCGCGGTGAGCACTTACCATAAATTACTCTGTGTAACGGATCCGGCGATCGTCGCGCTGCCGACGCTTGAAAAGAAGAAGGATATCGTACAAAACGCCGTGGACGTGCTGCGCAAGCTCGGTTACGAACGCCCGAAAGTAGCCGCGCTCTGCGCAATCGAGAAAGTGAACCCGGATATGATCGAAACCGTGGACGCCGAAGCGCTCCGCAAAATGGTGGACGCGGGTGAAATCACCGGCTGCGAGTTCGAGGGCCCGATTTCCGCGGACATCGCGTTCGACGCAGCCGCGGCGAAGATCAAGGGATACCAGGGCAGCGTCTGCGGTGATCCGGATCTGCTGCTCATGCCGACGCTCGCCGCGGGGAATATTCTCTGCAAGGCGATGCGTCAGTTCGCAGGCGCGATCAATGTCGGCGTCATGGTTGGCGCGGCGGTGCCAATGGTGCTCGTATCCCGCAGCACCAATACAAAGTCGAAGTACACGTCGCTCGCCGTCGTGTCCGAGATGGTTTAACGATTTTTTGCAACCAGGCGTGCGAAATTGCGCTTAGTTATAATTCAACGAGAGAATGAGGGAGAATTCATGGATACAAAGGAATACATTGCAGAACTGATGGCGAAAGCCCGCAAGGCGCAGGCGAAGATTGCCGACTATACGCAGGAGCAGATCGACGCGCTCGTCCGCGCCGTCGGCAAAGCGGGATATGACAACGTGGAAACGCTCGCGAAGATGGCCGTTGAGGAAACCAAGATGGGCCGCGTGGACAGTAAGATTGTGAAAAATAAAAAATCGACCTTGGTTGCTTGGTATTATCTGAAGGACAAAAAGTCCGTCGGCGTGGTCGAGGAAGACCCGATCGAGCAGATTGTGACCATCGCAAAACCCATCGGGGTCGTCGGATGTGTCACGCCGGTGACCAACCCGACGGCGACGCCTCTTGTCAACGGTATGCACGTGCTCAAAGGCAGGAACGCCGCGATCTTCGCGCCGCACCCGTCCTCGAAGCACAGCTCCTCGTATACCGTAAAGCTCATGCGCGAAGCGATCGAGAAGCTTGGCGCGCCCGCCGATCTGATTCAGGTCATCGAAGAGCCCAGCATCGAACTGACCCAGCTGCTGATGAGCGCGGTGGATGTCGTCGTCGCAACGGGCGGCCCCGGCATGGTGAAAGCCGCATATTCCAGCGGCCGGCCGTCCTACGGCGTCGGCCAGGGCAACGTGCAGATTCTTGTCGACGAAGATTACGCCGATTATGCCGCAATCGCGAAGAGCGCGGTATTCTCCCGCAGCTACGACAACGGCCTGCCCTGCACCTGCGACCAGACGATGTTCGTGCCGGAGTCGCGCTTAAAAGAAATGGTCGGTCTGCTCGTGGAAAACAAGGCGGTTTATCTGGACGATCCGGCCGTAATTGAAAAACTGCGCAAAACCGCGTTCACGGAAGACGGCGCGATCAACCGCAAGTTTGTCGGCGCGACGATGCCGCAGATCGCCGAGATGCTCGGCGTGAAATTCCCTGCGGATGCGGCGATTCTCGTCGTGCCCGTTCATAAGGCGATCGATCAGGAGATCCTCTGCCGCGAGATCATGTCGCCCGTGCTGCGTATTTTCCCGTATAAAAAATTCAAAGATGCCGTACAGGATGCGAAGAAAAACTATTGGCAAGAGGGCAAGGGGCACTCCTGCTCGGTCTATTCCGCCAGCGACGAGCAAATTGATTATGTCGCAAACGAAATTCCGGTCTGCCGCATCATGGTCAACCAAACCGCGCTCAATGCGAGCGGCGGCGCGTTCAACAACGGTCTGGCGCCGACGATTTCGATCGGCTGCGGGTTCTGGGGCGGAAACAGCATCAGCGAGAACCTGACGTATAAACATCTGATGAACTATACGCGCGTTTCCCGCATTATTCCGAACGCGCCGAACCCGACGCCGGAAGAGATCTGGGGAGAGTAAGAAAATCCGATTCCGACACCTTTTCTGCCGCAGGCGGCAGCGGAATCCGCTGTCGTTTGTGGCAGAATCTTTATTGCCGGCATGCAGGAACAAGGGAGATTGCATGGACAAAGCGGGGACCACCATCATTAACACCGTTTGTTCCAGAAACTGCTACAGCGCATGCGGCTTGCAGGCGCATGTGCAAAACGGACGCGTACTGAAAATTACGGGCAATCCGAATAATCCTGCGACGTATGGACTTGTCTGCGCAAAGGGACTTCGTTTCCCGGAGCGTTTCGAATCGGAAGAACGGCTGCGATATCCCCTCCTGCGCGAGGGCTTGCGCGGCGAGGGGATATTCCGCCGTATCAGCTGGGAACATGCCGCGGATGTCGTGCAGGAACAATTTACCCGGGCGATTTCAAAATACGGGCCCGAGTCGATTTTGTATTACGCCGCGTCCGGCAATCATGGCAGCGCCATGCAGGCGTACGCATACGGATTTTGGAACCAGCTCGGTGGTTATTCCACTACGCGCGGCAGCCTTTGCGCGGCCGCTGCGAACGAAGCCGTGCGATATACGTACGGCATCGTCAAGGACAGCGCGATCAGGGATATCGAGCATGCGCGGCTGATCCTGCTCTGGGGAAAAAATCCGGCGTATACCAACCTGCATACCATGAAGTATATCCGCGCGGCGATGGCGAACGGCGCGAAACTGGTCACAATCGACACGCGCCTTGGCGAGTCCGGCGCGGGCAGCTGCATGCACCTTTACCCGCGCTGCGGGTCGGATGGCCTGCTCGCAATCGCGATTGCGAAACATATCTTCTCGGAAGGGTTATCGGACGGCGAATACCTCGAGCGCAATGCCGCCGGCGTCGAAGAATATCGGAGGATGCTGGATCGGTACAGCTATGAAGAAATCTGCGAAAATACTGAAATTTCCCGCGGCGAGCTGGAACGGCTTTTTCAGCTGATTAACGAAACGCCGCGGTTTCTCATCATCCTCGGAAAAGGGATTCAGCGCAACAGCAACGGCGGACAGACGACGCGCGGCATTTGCCTGCTGCCGGCGCTGACCGGCGGGGTAGGGAAAAGCGGGTCGGGCCTGTTTTACAGCGACGCCCAGCGTCCCGCGTTTGTCTGGCCGTATCTGCCGCCGCAGCCGCAGCGCGTAAGGCAGGATATCGCAATCGGCAGGATTGCCAGCGATATTTCCGAAAAGACGGATCCGCCGATGAAGGCGATGTGGGTCGAGCGCGCAAATCCCATGACCAGCAACCCGAATTTAGGAAAACTCGCCTCTGCGATGAACGGGCTGGATTTCATCGCCTGCGCCGATCTGTTTTTGACCGACACGGCGCGAATGGCGGATCTTGTGCTTCCGGCCGCTTCGTTTTTTGAAGAGGACGACTTGATCTATTCTTACGGGCACTCCTATATCCAGCGCAAGCAGAAGGTAATGGACTCGCCGGGAGAATGTAAAACAGACCGGCAGATCTACCGCATGCTCGGCGAGCGGTTCGGTATGGATCTTGCATTTCTGCCGACGGACGACGATGAAATTCTGCGCCGTGTCATTCTGGAAAGCGGCCTTGATACCACGCTGGAACAACTCGGCGAATCGCCATATCTGTTTCCGGATTATTGCGACATCGCGTTTTCGGACGATGTTTTTCCAACGCCGAGCGGGAAGATTGAGTTTTATTCGGAGGCAATTCGGCGCGACTGGGGGATCGATCCGCTGCCGGTGTATGTTGAGCCGCTGGAGAGTAAATTCAGCGCCGCCGAACTATTTAAGCGCTATCCGCTTCAGCTCATGACCCCGCACGCAAAGGATAAGATCAACTCTCAGCGCTTTTCGGCGGAACAGAGAGAGGCGCCGGTAGAGATACATCCCGCCGACGCCGCATCGCGCGGAATCAAAAGCGGCGACCTTGTGCGCGTTTACAACGACAGGGGAGAGGTGTTTTTGCTGGCGGACGTAGCGGAAAAAATGAAACCCGGCACAATCTGTACGTTCTTTGGCGAGTGGGGCGAATGCAAACGCGCGATCAACGTGCTCAACGAGGACCGGGAGACGGATATCGGCCACGGCACATGCTATTATAATTGTCTTGTACAGGTTGAAAAAGCCGGAACGGGAGAAAGCTATGCGCGCGCCGAAGGCTGACGGGATGTCCGCTGTCGTGCTCTGCGGGGGCAAAAGCGTTCGTGCGGGGATGGACAAACAGACCATCCGCATCGAAGGAACGCCGATTGCGCAGCGGATTGCCGACGAACTGTCGGTCGTCTTTCGCGAGGTGATACTGGTCACCAACCATCCCGCGCTTTACTCGGCGACCCGCCATCGTATCGAAGAAGATATTTTTCCGGATGCCGGTCCGCTCGGAGGAATTCATGCGGGCCTCACGGCCGCAGATGCGGAGAACGTTTTCGTTACCGCCTGCGATATGCCGAATGTAAATCTTTCTTTTGTGCGGTGGGTATGCCGTATGGCGCGAAAGCAGGCGGGTCTGTGCGACATCATCGCGCTGAAGCTGGACAACAGCATGTTTGAGCCGATGAACGCCGTTTACAGCAGGCGGTGTCTGCCGTATATCACGCAGATGCTGGAGCAAAAAAAACGGAAAGTCAGCGAATTGATTACCGCCTCGCGCACGCTTTATCTGACCGAGACACAGCTGGATCGCTTTGGCGGAGCGGAAAAACTGTTCTTTAATATGAATACGCCTCAGCAAATACAGCGTTATCTGAATGAAATCGAAACGCAAGACGGGATGGATACATCGAACATTCGGCCGCTGACGGGCGAGCTGATCCATACGCCGATGAAATTCATGAAGACGGATATACCGAATCCGCGGTCGTTGACGGGCGAGCTGATCCATACGCCGATGAAATTGATTTAGTGAAAGGAGCCTCATGTGAAACAGGTCGTTGTCAAATGCGGAAAATCCGTGATAGACAGGTGGGTAAAAAATGTCGGCGCGCTGCTGCCGGAATTTGAAGTGCTCGGATATCGATCCGAGTCCGTTCGGCCCGGGGATGTGTCTTACATCGTCGGCTGGCAGCCGGATGCGCTTTGGGTCAATTCGTTTCCGAATCTGAAAGCGCTGGCGGCGATTGGGTCCGGCGTCGATCATATCGTAAACCTGGGCCAGCTGCGCAAAGGCATACCGGTGCTGCGCACCGTGTCGCCGGATCTGGCGCAAAAAATGGCGGAGTATGTGTCGATGTGCGTGCTGTCCTGGCACAGGCGGCTGCCCGCAATGATGGAGGCGAACGCGCATCGGACATGGACGGTGTTCGATTCCCCGCTTGCGTCCGAACGGACGGTCGGAATCATGGGATACGGGCGAATGGGCGGCAAGGTTGCCAATGTGTTGAACGCGCTTGGCTTCCGGATCAAAATATGGTCGAAGTCCCCGCGAGAGGACCGCACTTTCTCATATTTTCATGGAACAGAACAACTCCGCGCGTTTGCGGAGGGATGCGACATCCTCGTCTGCCTTCTTCCGCTGACCAATGAGACGGAAGGGATCATCGACTACAACCTGCTCAAATGCATCAATCGCGGCGGCTGCCTGATCAATGCCGCGCGCGGCAGCCATTTGATCGAACCCGATTTATTCCGTGCGCTGGATGAACAGCTGCTGTCATTCGCATATCTGGATGTTCTTGCGAAGGAGCCGGCGCCCGCGTCCGATCCGATCTGGGAGCGGGACGATATTCTGATTACGTTCCACTGCGCGGCGTATATCAGCGCGGAGGCGGGCGCGCAGATCATCGCGGAAAACATCCGCGCCTATGATTGCGATCCGGATGGATATCAAGGACCTATTTACGATCCGGCGATCGGATACTGACGCGCCGTTTCATAACCAGGGCAAATTTTTCTGCTCGTACAAAGAGGTAGCCGCGTACAACTGGCCGAAAAGCATCGCTTGCCGAATGGCTGCTTATTACGCAGAAAGCATTATATTGTTGATGGAAAAACGACGAATGAAACCGCTGAGGCAGCCGGACGGCGGACAGCCGATGCTCTGGACCCGTGATTTTATTTTTGTAACGGCGATCAATGTCTTACTCTACCTCGGGATGCAGACACAGATGGCCGCCCTGCCGGTTTACCTGCGGCAACTCAGCGGCTCGGACGCGACCGTCGGCCTCTGCATCGCGCTCGGCACCGCCGCCGCGGTTTTGGCGCGGCCTCTGGCGGGTTATGCGACGGATCGCATCGGACGCGCCCCGGTTTTGCTGGTCGGCCTGACGCTGATGATGGCGGCGCTGTTTTCCTATAGCTGGTTTCCGTTCGTCTGGGCGGTCATCCTGATTCGCAGTATAAACGGATTCGGCTGGGGCGTCGCGACCACGACCAGTAACACGGTAGCCATGGACACGATTCCCGGGCGGCGGCTGGGGGAAGGAATGGGCTTCTTCAGCCTGTCGCAGAGCGTGTCGATGGCCTTTGCGCCCGCCATTGGATTAAGCGTCATGAATGCCTTCGGTTATCGGAATATGACGTTCTTCGCCGTTGGACTGCTGATAGCCGCCTGCATTCCCGCCGCGCTGATCCATTACCGTCCGGTGTGCAGACCGGCGGAAAAGCAGCCGTTTGTACCGTTCGAAAAAAGCGCCGTATCGCCCGCGCTGGTCATGATGTTCGTCGGTTTTCCGCTTGGCGCGACGCTGAGTTTTTCGGCGCTGTACGGCATTGAGCTCGGCGTAGGCAACGGCGCGCTGTACTTAAGCTGTTTTGCGCTGTCGATGTTCGTTACCCGACCCATTGCCGGGCGCACAATCGATCGCTTCGGGTTTGATCGCGTCATCTACCCCGGATTTGTTCTTTATATTTTGTCTCTGGCGCTGCTTTCCGGCGTGAAAAGCCTGGCCGCGTTCCTTGCCGTTGCGCTTCTGCAGGGGCTGGCGTACGGCATGGTGCAGAACGGCCTTCAGACGCTGAGCCTGAAAAACGTATCGCCGCAGCGCCGGGGCGCGGCAAACGCCACGTTTTTCTCCGGTTTTGATCTCGGGATCGGCCTCGGGAATCTGCTTGCGGGTACGCTGGCGAGCATGTTTGGGTATGCACGGATGTATCTGCTCATGGCCGCGCCGTTGACTGCCGGGGGTATCATGTATTATTTTTTCCGTAAAAAGTCAGAAAAAAGGTCCTTCGGCGAATGCGAAGAATTGCCGGACAACCAGGGAACCTGAGTCCGGCGTTCTTACCCGCGTTCCCGAGAGGCTTCCATATTCGCAGTCTTGATCGCAATTCTGCATTCATAGAGGGAGCACTGCTTTCCGCTTTCCGGAAGGCTTAGATGATCTGTTCGCGGTATCGTTATAGTCATGTTCAGCCTGCCGCAGGCTGCTTCCGCTTGGTTTCACCGTTTTCAGCCGTCGGAACCGCAGTCTGCCGCCCGGCAGCGTTCCGCGTTATTTGCTCTTCTTTATTGTGTCCAACATTTTCTTTTCTCAGTTCCTCATTTCTCCTCTTTTGAGCGAATTGCTTCGTTATGGAGCAGGCCGTGGTTCGAATGACAAGCAAGATACATTTCTCATTGATATTGTTTAAACCGGATTTATAATGTAAACTTATAGCATATATTTTCAGAAGGAAATTCAGATGAAAACACTGGCCGCTACGCTTAACATGCTTTGGTCAAAAATACCCAAACCGGAGAAAACAGCGTTTTTTTCTGCTTTGGCAATTGGCTTGCTGGCGCATATTACGATCATGACAAACGGTTTTTTCAATCATGATTCGCTGTTATATACATTGCTTGATACTAACAGCACCTTTTTTATACAGCAAGGCAAATGGTTAAGTCTTATTATGGAAAGACTTGTGCAGGGAGATATTACGTCCACAGGCATTATAATACCGGTGTCGCTGCTTTTCCTGGGGCTGACGGCGTCGCTCACCGTTTCGATATTGAAAATCAAATCGCCGCTTTGGTCAGCGGCGGTCGGCGGATTGACAGTCCTGTTTCCGTCGGTAATGTGCGCCAATGTTTATCGTGCCTCGGCAATTTTCTTCTCGGCGCTGCTGCTGTCTGCGATCGCTGTTTTTGTCACAACACGCTGGAAATTCGGATTCATCGCGGGAATTGCGATTTTAACGTTGAGTTTCGGCGTATATGCGGTTTTCAGCGGATATGCGGCCGGGTTGTTTATCCTGTGTCTGCTGTTGCCGCTCATATCGGCTAAGGCGAGCGTCAAAGAAACGTTAATCAACGGCGTAAAATATATCTTCGTACTTGCGGCTTCCGCGATTCTGTATTATTTCATCCTGCAGTTGTTATTGCGGGCAAATAACATAACCTTAATGGATTATCGCGGCATCGATCATATCGGTAAATTTACAGCTTCCTCCTTGGCGAATGTCATCTATGAAGCATACAGAAAGGTGTATTATTTTTTAATTTACGGGATCTTCCTTTACCGCGGTTATTTTGCAATAGAACCCGCTTTCAGAGTTCTGAACTGGCTGTCTCTGGGAATGCTGCTGGTCACATTCGGCTGGATCATCATCAGAAAAAAAGGATACAAGAAAATCGGTTCGATGATTTTGATCGTTGTTTTAGCGCTTCTGTTCCCTCTGGCGATACATGCAATTGCGATATTAGGTCAAAACGCATATACGCATTGGATCATGTGTTATCCGTTTGTTCTGGTTTATATTGCCCTTGCCGCCGGCGCCGATCATGCCGAAGGTGATTTCACTTCAGAATCACTGGATGCGGCAGGAGGCAAGGCGAAAAAAATACTATTCCGCACAGGTACGATTGTCGTATTGCTAATATCAATAGCATTATGCAGACAGTGGTTTCTTACGACAAATCAAGCGTACGAGTATATTCGTTATCAGGATCAGAATATTATCGCGCGCGGCATTATGCTTGTAAACGACATTCAAAATAATGAAGATTACGAGAAATCCAGCACGGTCGCCCTGGTTGGGAGCAGTATGCCGGAAAGCTTTGATTACCTTACGGGAGACTTTTCCACCATTCACAGCAAAGACGGTTTTAGCGGTTACACCGGTTTTAGAAACGCGATCATTGACAATGAGCGATTAAAAGTACTGCTTCGAAACTGGATCGGGGTATCGTTTCATTATGCGGACGATGCCGAGCTTGCGCAGATCAATGCGGATCCGCGCGTATGGACGATGCCCGTATATCCCGCGCATGGATCAATCGCTTTTATCAACGGGGTGCTGATCGTGAAACTGTCGGAGATACAGCCGGAACCTCTGGGGTAGAAGCTGAACAAAGAAAGGGTATAATATAGATGAAAGTCGTATTGCTAGCCGGAGGATTAGGCTCAAGAATATCGGAAGAAAGCCACCTTCGCCCGAAACCGATGATTGAAATCGGCGAACAGCCGATCCTCTGGCATATTATGAAGCTGTATTCGCATTACGGATATAACGAGTTCATCATATGCGCCGGATACAAACAGCATATGATCAAAGAATATTTCGCGGATTATTATCTGCATCGCTGCGATATCACATTTGATTTTACACAGGGCGGCGTTGTGCAAGTGCACAGCAGCGCGTCGGAACCCTGGAAAGTGACGGTCGTCAACACGGGAAAAGATACGATGACCGGCGGGCGCATCAAGCGCATTGCGCCTTATATCGGAAACGAGCCGTTTATGCTCACATACGGCGACGGGGTTTCAGACGTGGATATCTCCGCGCTGGTGCGCTTTCACCAGAGCCACGGCAAAATCGCCACGATGACGGCAATCAATATCGGGCAGCAGTTTGGCGTTGTCGAAATTGACCAAACCGGCAAGATTACGAAGTTCCGGGAGAAACAGCAGACGGACGGCAGAGTGATCAACGGCGGTTTTATGGTGCTGAACCCTGAAATTTTCGACTATATTACCGAAGGGGACAGTACGGTCTTCGAGCGTACGCCGCTTGAAACCGTTGCGCACCAAGGCCAGCTGATGGCCTACCAGCACAATGGATTCTGGCAGTCCATGGATACGCAGCGGGATAAAATCAAGCTGGAGGATCTCTGGGCTTCCGGCAATGCGCCCTGGAAGGTCTGGTAAATCGCGTTTGGCTCAGCTGTATTCGGCCGACAGCGCGGCGATATGGATTTGCAGTATTGGATCGGAAACGCGTTCCCTGACCGGCCTACCGGTTATCGCGGAACGCGGATGAAGCGGGCGGCAATCGACGGGGATGCGCAACCCGACCGATGAATATTTGGAGGACCGGCATTGTTTGAGAATTTAGCAAAACAGCAGGAGCGAGAACAGATTCTGCGGCGGACTGCTGCCCGCAGCGGTACATTCGGGGCAGGCGTATATTCGGGCATAACGGACGCAATGACCGAATGTATTCCCCAAAGCGCACAAGAGAGCATAAGCAGATGAGATGGATAACTTCAATTGAAAAACGGTTTACGGAACACCCGAAGGCGAAGCTGCTTCTTCAATTTATCAAATTCGGGCTCGTCGGGATAACCAATACGGCGGTTTCCTATGGAATATATGCGCTGATCCTCTTTTTAGGCGGGCATTATCTGGCGGCAAGTATCGTTGCGTTTATGGTAAGCGTTGCATGGTCATATCTGCTCAATAACCGTTTCGTGTTTCAAACGTCGGACGGGGAGAAACGAGTTTGGTGGAAAACGCTGCTGAAAACGTATCTTTCATACGGATTGACGGGACTGCTCCTCGCAAATGCGCTGCTCTACGTGTGGGTTGACGTCATCGGCATTAATCCGTATCTTGCATTTTTCATCAACCTGGTCATCACGATTCCGACCAACTTCCTGCTGAATAAGCTCTGGGCATTCCGCGGGGAAAAACCTGTTCCGGCGGCTGAGCTTCCGGACGCACAGCCGCCGGAGGAGCAAGGCGGCGGACATCCATGATTTGGAAAGGCTAACAGATGCGATTATCTGACTTTATCGTAGAATTCTTGCAAAACAAAGGGATCCGCACCGTCTTTGGATATCCGGGCGGTATGGTTACCTATCTGATGGATTCCTTATATAAAAACAGCGAAATCAGGAACTGCCTTCTTTACCATGAGCAGGGGGCGTCGTTTGCCGCCTGCGGTTATGGGCAACTGCTTGGACGGCCTACCGTCGCTTATGCGACCAGCGGGCCGGGTGCGACGAACCTGGTCACGGGGATCGCAAACGCATGGTTCGACTCGATTCCTGCCGTATTTATCACGGGACAGGTCAACACAAACGAGGCGAAAACGGTGGAACGCGTCCGCCAAAAGGGCTTTCAGGAAACAGATATTGTCTCGATCGTAAGAAGTATCACGAAATATGCCGTTCAGATCACGGATGGCAGCCGAATGAAATATGAACTGGAGAAAGCGTTCTTCCTTGCACAGGATGGGAGAATGGGTCCGGTGTTACTCGATATTCCGATAAATATCTTGCGTGCCGAGATCAACCCGGACCAGCAGGCCGGCTTTGCTCCTGAGTGTCACGAATATGACGATTTGCAGGCAGAGACCGCGCAGCTGCAGGCGCTGCTGACCAAAGCGGAGAGACCTTGCCTGCTGCTCGGCAACGGGGCTCACCAGGTACCGCCGGATGCGTTGGCGCAGCTGATCCGCCGTTTCGATCTGCCCTATATCACAAGTATGCCGGCAGTAGACCTCGGCGCTTTAGTGCCGGAAAACTATTTCGGATTTCTCGGCGCATATGGGGGAAGAACGGCGAATCAAATCATGGGGAAAAGCACATTGCTCATCGCGATGGGATCAAGGCTTGATATTCGGCAAACCGGATTTGATAAAAAGCTCTTCGCAGGCAATGCGGAGATTTTCCGTATCGACGTCGATTCGGATGAACTGGATCACAAGATTCATGAAAACGAGTTTCATTGCCATCGCGATTTAGACTCGGCGGTTCAGCATGTGCTCGGGAGCGCCATACAAGCGCAGGATCATTCCAGCTGGAAAAAGCAATGCGAGCAGATCAAGGACCTGCTATCCGGGGCGGACGATTTGGAACCGAACGCCCTGATCGAGCACCTCAGCGAGATGATTTCCGAACAGGCGGTGATCACGACCGATGTCGGACAAAACCAGGTTTGGGTTGCGCAATCCTTTCGGGTAAAGAAGGGGCAGCGAATATTATTTTCTGCCGGGCATGGAGCGATGGGATACTCGCTGCCTGCCGCCATCGGGGCGCATTATGCGAGCGGAAAACCTGTAATCGCATTCTGCGGCGACGGCGGTCTGCAGATGAACATCCAGGAACTGCAGGTGCTTGCGCGGGAGCGGATTCCGGTAAAAATCGTGGTGCTGAATAATCGATCGCTTGGAATGATACGGCATTTTCAGGAAATGTATTTTCAGGACACGTATGCGTATACCGTAGGTTCATGCGGATATTCCGCGCCGGACTTTACGGCGATCGCGGCGGCGTACGGCCTGCGTTCGATCCGTTATCAACCACGGGAAGATGAATCGGTAAGGGCAATGCTGAACGACGGCGAACCGGCGCTGATCGAAATAGCTTTGCCGGATAAAACTTACGTATCGCCCAAAGGCGTTTATAACGCGCCGTTATCGAGCCAGTCGCCGGAGCTTCCGGCAGACGTTCAGGCGGAACTGAACCGGATACTCGAGGTATAACCCGTGAAACGTGCGATTGTGTCCGGCGCGACCGGTATGATTGGAGCTGCATGCATCGAATCCTGCCTGCAGGCGGGGTATGAGGTGCTCGCGTTGGTTCGGCCGGAATCGAACAAACGAAACCGCCTGCCGGAAGACGGGCGGCTGATGATCGCACCCTGCCGGCTGGACGAACTGGATGCGTTTTCCAACGAGGCGCAGCGCGGGGACGTGTTTCTCCATTTCGCCTGGGAGGCAACCGCGCGTAAAGATCGTGCCGATCCGCTGATGCAGGAGAAAAACATACGGTATGCGCTGGATGCCGTTCATCTGGCGCACCGGCTGGGATGCGGAAAATTTATCGGCGCGGGATCGCAGGCGGAGTACGGCCCGTCGGACGGCTGGCTGAATCCGGATTCGCCGATTCACCCCGTAACGGCTTATGGAGCGGCAAAATATGCCGCCTTCGCCCGCTGCAAAGACGAGTGCGGCAGGCTTGGAATGGAATTCTGCTGGGCAAGAATATTCAGCGTATACGGTCCGTACGACAGCGAAGATACGCTGATCGGCGCGCTCATCAGGACGCTGCTGAAGCGGGAGACGATTTCTCTGACTGCCTGCGAGCAGCAGTGGGATTATCTCTATGCCGAGGACTGCGGGCGCGCGCTGCGCCTGATTGCGGAGCGCGGCAGAGACAAGGCGGTCTACTGCATCGGAAGCGGCAATGTCCGTCCGCTGCGCGAGTACGTGCAGATTCTGCGGGACAGCATCGATCCCGAACTTCCGCTGGGATTCGGCAGAATGCCTTACGCGGAGAATCAAGTGATGTTTCTTGGCGCGGATATACAGACGCTGACGGCGGACACGGGGTTTCTCCCCCGGATCCCATTTGAGACAGGCATACGCCGGACAATAGGAAGCGTTATAAAAGAAATTGGGTTACCGGAATTATAAAGAAAAGAACGGATTGGAACAATGAAAAAGATCAGCATACTGATTCCCTGTTATAACGAAGTGGAAAACGTAGTACCGATGAGCGAAGCCGTAACCGATATGATGGCGAGCCAGCTGCCGGAATACGACTACGAGCTTGTCTTTATCGACAACTGCTCCAAGGACGGCACACGCGAGCGCTTGCGCGACATCTGCAAGCGCAGCCCGAAGGTCAGGGCGATACTGAATTCAAAGAATTTCGGACAATTCAATTCGCCGTATTATGGAATCTGCCAGACAACCGGAGACTGTACGATCGTACTCTGCGCGGATTTTCAGGATCCGGTTGAGATGCTGCCCCGGTTTGTGCGCGAGTGGGAAAACGGGTTTAAGATTGTATGCGGAATAAAGGCGACAAGCAAAGAAAACAAGCTGGTTCGCGCGTTTCGTTCGCTTTATTATAAGATGATTAAGAAGTTTTCGGACGTAGAGCAAATTGAACACTTCACGGGGTTCGGGCTATATGACAAGAGCTTTGTCAACACGCTTCGCGAATTGCGCGATCCAACTCCGTTTTTAAGAGGCATCGTGGCGGAGTTAGGGCCCGCGCGCAAGGAAATTCCCTACGAACAGCAGAAACGCCGCGCCGGCAAGACGCACAATAACTTTTACACGCTTTATGACGCCGCCATGCTCAGCTTTACTTCCTATACGAAGATCGGCCTTCGCGTCGCGCTGATCGGCGGATTCATTCTTGCGGCTTTCAGCATATTGATCGCACTGGTCTATCTGATTTTAAAGCTGATCTGGTGGAGTACGTTCATTGCCGGCAGCGCGCCGATACTGTTGGCGGTGCTCGTTCTTGGCTCCGTACAGCTGTTTTTTATCGGACTAGTCGGGGAGTATATCATGAGTATGAATCTGCGAATCATGAACCGCCCGTTGGTCGTCGAGGAAGAGCGGATCAATTTTGACTGACCCTGCAGAAACGCGATGACATCCACATGGCACATGGCACATCTTCAGGCGGCAAACGCTGTGTCAGGATGTAAAAACGTGTGCGCCGGGCATAAAAGGAATCGAAGATTATGCTTACATTACGCAATAATGTAAGATACAAGAGCAAACTTTCAAATATAGAACTTCCGGAGAACAGGCAACATGTTGATTTTAATGAATCGATTGAAAAGCTGGACTCAATCAATTTCAAAACCTGTTAAAGTGGCCTTCATTACTGCCATTTTGATCGGCCTGATCGCGCATCTTTCCTTTATGACCAATCATTTCGTCAATCTTGATTCCATCGAGTATATTACCAGAGATCCGAATGCGACATATTTGCTTACCCAGGGCAAATGGCTTTTTGAGCTGATCGATCCGCTGGTATTCGGAAAAGTTTTTTCGGCCGGAATCACGGTCCCCGTTGCGACAATCATACTGGCGCTCACGGCGGCTGTGACTACCAGCGTACTGAAAATACAACACTCCACCTGGGCGTTTTTCATCGCGTGCTTTCTGGTATTGTTCCCATCCGTTTTTTGCACTTATTCGTTCTACGCGGCAACGTATTTTTTTGCGCTGTTCCTGTCGGCGACGGCTGTGTATGTTACCGACCGATGGAAGCGGGGGTGGATGTTCGGGATCGCCATACTTACCACTGCGCTCGGCATCTATGCCGTCTACATAGGTTATGCCGCGGGGCTGTTCGTAATTTTGAGCATTCTTCGGTGTCTTGACAAAAAGGATTCGTTGAAAGATGTTTTCGCGAAAGGATGGCGCTACCTTGCGGTATTATTCATTTCAATTGTTCTCTATTTTTTCATACTGAAATGGATGCTTGCCATACGCGGCGCAGAACTTTCTAATTACCGGGGGATGGGAAACCTTGGTACTATCGATTTGGCGAATCTTCCCAAATTGCTTTATGATGCTTATCTGAAAGTGTGGTATTTCTTTCGGCATGGAATCTACATGGAGTATGGAAACAGCAGGCTATCGTTTGGGTGGCTGAATACCGTCTCAACCATTCTTTGCGTTTTGCTTTCGCTCGTTTACATATTACGCAGCAGATCCTACCAAAAGCCATTCAGGATGCTGACTTGCCTTGCATTAGCCGGCTTACTTCCCTTGGCGATTCACGCGATCGCGGTCTTGGGACAAAACCAGTATACGCATTGGCTGATGATCGCTCCGTTCGTTCTTGTGTATATTTTAATGGTTACCGTAGCCGACCGGCTTGGCTGGGGCGGCAAAACGGCGACTGCGGATGAGAAGAACGGCGTGAAGAAAGCGTTCCTATTCAAACGGCTTCAAGCGGTTGGCATCGGAATCCTCGCAAGCGCGGTTTTCCTTACAAGCGCGTTCCTATCGCAGCAGTGGTTTATTCTTACGAATACGGCATATGAGAAGCTGCGCATGTCTTATGAAAATGCTTATGCGTCCGGCATCATTCTGGCGAACGACGTTTTAAAGACGGAAGAGTACACGTCAAATACGCCGGTGGCATTTATCGGAGACGACACGCCCGAGATCTTTCAAAAATCGTTGGACTATTTCGGCGACCTCTCCTATTACATGGGGTTACAGGAGCTTATTCATGATACGGACCGGACCGAAGCGCTGATGTATGATTTCATAGGCATACCGTTCGTATTTGCCGATGATGCGGCCATAAGCGAACTTTCCGATTCGGAAGAAACAAAAGACATGCCGATATATCCCGCAGCCGGCGCGATTAAAATGATTGACGGGATACTGGTAGTAAAGCTTTCAAGCGTAGGAACGGATTAATTTGCATTCATGACCTTCAGTGCTTTTCTGAAAGCGACGCATCTGATATGAAGCGGGACAAACAAACGCAGATTGCTCCGTGTTTCTAACCGCACGGGCTCGAAATACATGTAAAAGCGTTCGGATACAGGCTGGATGCTAAAAATCCAAACAGGAGTGCAATCATATGGAATGGCGCGACATAATGGTGTTTATTAGCAGCACATTTCGGGACATGCACGCGGAACGCGATTATCTGGTGAAAGAGATTTTTCCCGAATTGGCGGACTGGTGCGCCGCCCGGAAGCTGCGCCTGACGGATATCGACCTTCGCTGGGGGGTAACAGCGCAAGACGCCAGAGCGCGCGGCGTGGTAGCCGCCTGCCTGCATAATATCGATGAGTGCCGCCCTTTCTTCCTTTGCTTCATCGGCCAGAGACGCGGCTGGGTACCGACCAAAGAGGAGATCGCGTCTGCAACCTTTGAAGAGTACCCCTCGCTTGATCTTCAGGTCGGACAAATGTCTATCACGGAGATGGAAATCGAACATGCGCTGCTCGCACCGCTGCACCGCATTATAAACGGCCTGGAAACAACGCCCGCAGCTGCGCAGCGTTCCCTGTTTTGCCTGAGGGATGAAAGCTGCGTCAAAAATCTGCCCGGCAGCGCCCGCTCTGTTTATTACGATGACGACCCCTCGGAATATGACGCGCTCCTGAAACTGCGCAATAAGGTCGCCGACATTTTAAGTCCGACGATTTCTTATTCCTGCCGTTACGGCGGCACTGGACTGACGGATTTTCAGGCGAACGGGAAACCGTTACGCGAGGTCCTGCTGGCAGCGCTGCAGCAAATGATCGCGCTGAAATTTCCGGACCGGACGCCCGGCGAATATCGCGAAACGGAAGCGGAACAGCAGGAGACGTTCCTCTGGTCCGGAATGAAGGAATACCTGCCAAGAGCGGAACAGGAACGCTTACTGATTCAATATGCGAAACGGAATCCATCCGGCGGCCTGCTGCTGCTTACGGGCGAGGCAGGCGTCGGAAAGACCACATTGCTCTGCGGAGTAGCGCGCGATCTGATTCAAGAAGGCGAGCCGGTCATCGCGCGGTTTTGCGGCGCGTCCGACAAATCCGACAGCCTGAAAGGCTTGCTGGAAAGAATGTTCTTTGAGGCGAACTTACCTCTCCCTTCCAGCGAAGACGCAATATTGGATGCGCTGCCGGAACTGTTCGCGGCGCTCAAGCGGCATATCATTCTTTTGGACGGGCTGGACCAGATTCCGGGAGGATTAACGCTGCTTGACCGGATACCATCAGCCATACCTGCCGGGCTCAATATGATCATCGGAGTACGCCGCTCCGCCATTGGCGAACAACGGCTTTTACGGCTGAAAAACGCCGGTTGTCAGGAACTCGTCCTCGACGGCCTGTCGGGGGATACACAGAAGCGCCAACTTGTGAACGGTTATCTTTCCAGATATTTCAAAAAAATGGACGAGCCGGAAATACAGCAGATTTGCGCGTCACCCGCTTCCAATAATCCGCTGTTTTTGAATATTCTGCTCAGCGAGCTTCGAGTCTCCGGTTCCTATGAGACACTGAGCCGGCAAATCGCTGAATTCGGCGATACGCCGGAATCGGCTTTTTCATGCCTGCTTGCCCATCTGGAAGCCGAATCATCTGTTGCCGAAGATTTTTTCATGCTGACTGCCGCATCGAGAGCCGGGCTGTCCATACGGGAACTGACCGGGGCACGAAGAGAATGGGGCGCGTCTGCGGACGGGGAAACCGACGCGTTTTACGTTTTGACTCGAAGGCTTCGGCCGTTCCTTTCCCGCCGCAGCTGCCGGTTTGACTTCCGTTTCGACAGTCTCCGCAGAACCGCCCGAAACCGGTACGCAAATCGGCTGAAGCAGGGGAATTCCGCGCTTGCAGCCGTTTTTCGCAGCGCCGCGGATCCGGCGGGAGACGGAAGTTTTCGTATCGCGGAATCATCCGATCAGTACGGCGTTTCACGCGAACGCGGTTTTTCCGAGCTGGTTTACCATATGCATGAAGCCGGTGAGGATACGGCAGAGCTTCTGACCGACTTTCGCTGGCTTCGAGCGAGACTGCTCGCGTCGGGTCCGGAGGATACGGCTGGCGATTTTCGCTTCGCCGATCCGGACAATCGCGCCTGCACGCTCCTGCAGCGCGCGCTGTGGCTGTCGGGCGCCGCGCTCCAAAGAGACCCTGACTGCCTGCCGGAACAACTGCTGGGACGCCTGATTGAAGCGCAGGAACCGGCTCTGAAGGCATTGCTCGAGCAGGCGCGGCGGGAAACCCCGCGCTATTGGTTCCAACCCCTGAAAAGCTGCCTGACCACGCCTTGGAAAACGGCCACGATTTTTCGCGCAGCCGATACTCCGGTGGTAGCGATGTGCCTGCATGATCAAAAAATCGCCGCTGCATATGCGGACGGAAGCATACGGCTATGGGATATCGCCAGCGGCATATGCACGGATGTGTTTTCCGAACCGGGCGTGACCTGCATGGCGTCCGACGATACGCGGCTGTACCTTGGAACGGAAATCGGCCAGCTGATCCTATGGAACCCGGAGACACGGATGCGTTTGTCGGAAAGGCGTGCGCATCGAAAAGCAGTCAACGGCTTGGTGCTGCGCGGAAAAGATGTGATATCATCCTCCGCAGACGGTACGGTGCTCCGCTCAGACAGGGCGGACCTGCGCCCGATTTCACGGGTGCGCAGATTTGGCCGGCCAGTCTATGGACTGGACGCCACGGAAGATTATATCGCTTACGGCGGCAAGGATGCGCGCCTGACCGTGCGCCACAAGCGGCGCTTCCCGCCATATACCCGGCAGCCAACGAAGCTGGGATATGCGGGCGGTGTCGCAATCGCAGGGGACTGGGTGGCCGCCAGCCTGTTTTATCCGCGCATCCTGTTTCGGAACCTGAAAACGGGGGAAAGGGTATTTTTAGATTATAAAAATACTGAGATCAACGATGATCTTGCAGATGTGTATAAGATTATTGAGAGGGGCCCTTATCTCACGGGTCTGACCAGGGC
>JAEWUO010000033.1 GCA_023459335.1 Bacillota bacterium | reverse complement strand
GCCTTCGTTCTCCACCATCCACACCGCGTCGGGATCGACGATCAATTTGAGCTTTTTGAGCATATCTTCCATGACCGGCAGTTCCAGCGGCACGAATCCCCAGTTTTCCGCAAAAGAGCTGTTGGAGATTTCCCAGATCGCCCGCGCGTCTTCGTGGATGCGCTTCCTATCGAGCCGGCGGATCGTAATCCCCGGATAGCGCGCCTTGAACCGCGCAGGGAAATCGTCGTAGCGTTCCGGAATCTCATAGCCCTTCGCCATGTCCGCCTCGTACACCAAAAGATCCTTCGCTTTTGCATATCCGGTTCCGGTGAAGAAGGCGTGGTAGTATTCCGGATTCCAGGGGGACATGTAGACGGGCGGCGTATCGTACCCCTCGAAGACGAATCCCCAATTTTCCGCGACGGGGTGGATCGGCCCGCGGATCAAATCCATACCGCGCACGGAGAGCCACGCCTCCGCCGCGCGCACGAGGAGGTCCGCCGCCTGCGCGTCGTCGATGCACTCAAACGCGCCGAAGAACCCGATCTTCGCGCGATAAAACTCATTGAACGTATGGTCGATGTACGCGATGGTGCGGCCGACCGGTTTGCCCGCGTCGTCCAGAAGAAGGAAGAGTTCGAAATCCGAGTTTTTCAGGATCGGATTCGCTTTTTTCGTGTAGGCATGCGCCTCATCCAGCCAGATCGGCGGAATATAACACGGGTTTGCCCCAAAAATCAGCTTTGGCGTGAGGACGAAACCCCGCATCTGCTTTCGATTGCGTACGGCGATGATCTGCATGACGATATCCCCCGTTTGCGCCGCCGTTTCCAATACGGGCGGCGAAAGTATGCGCCTTGAACGCAGTATATCAAGCGCGGCGCAAAAAGACAACGGCGGCGGCAGGCAAGCTGCTTGTATCTTCATCAGTTCTGATCGCGCAAGATACGCAATTGAATCGCAAACTACTTTTCTTCCGCGCCCCGTAACGCTATAATCAGCCTATTATCCGATCAGGGAGAACGCATGTTCAAAAGAACGCGGGATTATGCGAAGGACTATACGCACGACGGCAAGTCGGTTTGCTACACCGGAAAACATTATCGCCTTGCGATGCCGCGGCCGGAACTGAACCGCCGCAAGGCGGCATATCTGCTGCTGCTGATCTGTTCCGCCGGTCTGTATCTGTCCGTCGGGCTGTCCGGCGCGGCTTCGCTGGGCGGCGCGGGGGAACCCGCGGCGTTCTATGTCGTTCTGCCGTATGTCGTGCTGCTGCTGCCGCTCGGTCTTGCCTTTGTCCGCGCGCTGCTGCTGACTGTCAAAAACAAACCGCTCGAATACGCCGAATATGATAAATACCTCGTCCGGCAGAAAGGCGCGCTGATTGCCGCGCTGATTCTTTGCGGATGCCTGATTTTAGGGAACGCGGCGTTTCTTTTTTTCGCCGCCGCGCGCGGACGGGGGGAAGCCGCCGCACTGGCCGAATCGTTCCTCTGCGGGTTATGTATATTCGGCGCATTGTCGCAATTTCATACACTATTTGCCTGTGTTGCCATTGACGAAAACGGCGGGGTTCGGTATGATATATGATAATAGCTACTAGTCGGTTATCCAGTCTTTTATACAGATTCAGACAAAATTATAAGGAGGAAGTATGATGAACAAAAAGAGCAGCAGAATTCTGGCGGCATTGCTGGCGCTGATCATGTGCGTCGGCGTTCTCGCGGCATGCCAGCCGAAGACGACCACACCGGAAACGACAGAGGCAACTGCCGCCCCCGCGGAAACCGCAGCGGCGGAAGCGGTGCCGCTTGTTATTGCAGACCAGGAATTCAATCAGAAGTTTTCTCCGTTTTATAACGAAACGGTACCGGATCTCCACGCGATGGAGCTGACGCAGATTAACCTGCTGACCACCGACCGTTTGGGCGGTATCGTATACAACGCCATCGAGGGCGAGACGATTCCATATAATGGCACGGATTATACGTATACCGGCCCTTGCGACGTTGCCGTGAGCGTCGACGAAGCGACGGATATCACGACCTATACGCTCAAACTCGCCGATAATGTTAAATTCTCGGATGGCGAGCTGGCGGACGCCGATGATATCATTTTCAACTACTATGTATTTGCCGACCCGGCTTATATCGGGCCGACGACACTCGGTTCTTACAACATCATCGGTCTGAAGAACTATCAGACGCAGACCTCCGACGATGTATACACCAAGTATATGGATATGGCTGTTGCGATTCGCGCGGCCGGTGCGGATCACGTTTGGGCCTCGACCGATGCCTGGACGCAGGAACAGCAAACCTCTTACTGGGATTTTGAAAAGGCCGCGTGGATTGGCGACGTTCAGGATATCGTGAACTATGTTGTTGCCAATTACGCATCTTATATCGCAGACCTCGGCAAGACCGATGCGGATCTTGCGGCAAACGAGGGCTTGAAGATCGCCCTTGGCATGTACGTTTGGGGCTTCGCGGCCCCGGATGCCAACGGCCTGCTCGCGGGCGGATCGACCGGTACCACCTGGGATCTGACCACGACGTTCCCGACGATCGAAGACCTTTATGCGGAGGCTTATGCCAAATACGCCGGAGATCCGGAAGCGTTCTTTGGCGTAGAAGCGGTCGATACTGCGGCAACCGGCACGCTGGCGCAGGCGCAGAGCGACTTTATTTCCGCCCAGGCGAAGACAGACCCCGCGATGGCTGGCGGTATCCCGAATATCGAAGGCATCAAGAAGATCGATCAGTATACCGTAGAGGTAAAAACAAAGGGTTACGATGCGCCGGCAATTTATACGATCTGCGGACTCTACCTTGCACCGCTGCACTATTACGGAGACGAAGCGCAGTATGACTATGCGAACAACAAGTTCGGTCATCCGTTTGGCGATCTCTCCCTCGTGCAGGCAAAGACGAACCAGCCCATGGGCGCAGGCCCCTACAAGTTCATCAAGTATGAAAACCGCGTTTGCTACTACGAGGCGAGCGAATTCTACTATTTCGGAAAGCCCAAGACGGAATTTGTCCAGTATAAAGAAACGGACGAAACCGAGATTGTTGCCGGCGTTGCCTCCGCAACGGTCGATGCGGGCGATATGAGCGGATCCAAGAAGCGTTTCGAGGAGATCTCCGGATACAACTCCAACGGCGAGATTTCCGGCGATGTGGTCGATACCGTGAAGGCGGCTTACCTTGGCTACGGCTATATCGGCATGAACGCGTCCAACGTTCTGGTTGGCACGGACCCGGCGAGCGCGCAGTCCAAGGATCTGCGCAAAGCGATTGCGACCGTTCTGTCGGCCTATCGTGACGTCGCGATCGACAGTTACTATGGCGAAGCCGCAAACGTCATCAACTACCCGATCTCGAGTACCTCCTGGGCGGCGCCGCAGCCGACCGACGAGGGATACAAGATTGCCTTCTCTACCGATGTGGACGGCAAGGACATCTACAGCTCCAGCATGTCGACGGACGAGAAGTATGCCGCCGCTCTGCAGGCAGCCATTGGTTACTTCAAAGCCGCAGGCTTTACCTATGATGAAACGGCCGGCAAACTTACCGCGGCCCCCGCGGGCGCGAAGCTGAGCTACGAAGCGCTCATCGGCGGCGACGGCGTGGGCGACCATCCGTCCTTCGCGATTCTGACCGATGCGGCTGCCGCGCTGGCGACCATCGGCTTTGAGCTGAAGATCAGCGACATCGACGACTTCTCCCTCATCGTCAGCAGAGTGAACTCGGGCGAAGCGGATATGTGGTGCATGGCCTGGCAGGCGACCATCGATCCGGATATGTATCAGGTTTATCATAGCTCCGGGATTGTAGGCAGAGGCGGCTCTGATTCCAACAGCTATCAGATCGATGACCCGACGCTCGACCAGCTGATTGTTGACGCGCGCAAGAGCGACGATCAGTCCTACCGCAAGGCGATTTACAAGCAGTGCCTCGACATCGTTGCCGACTGGGCGGTTGAGATTCCGGTCTATCAGCGCCAGAACTGCACGATCTTTTCGACAGAGCGCGTGAATCTGAGCACGATTACGCCGGATATCACGACGTATTGGACCTGGATTAGGGAAATCGAAAAGGTTGAAATGAATTAACCGATTCCATATGTCAAATAGAACTTTGCGCCCGCTGCGTATCTGCGGCGGGCGCAAAGTTCCTGTTGTTATAGAGGGGTTGCCATGGGGAAATTTATCATCCGAAGGCTCATATTGGGAGCGTTTATCGTATTTTTTGGTTCACTGGTGGCCTATGCGGTCATCCGCTGCCTGCCGACCTCGTTTGTCGAGCGTATGGCGCGCCAGCTCAGTACGATGCCCGGCGCAAAGAGCTACAGCGAACTGCTAGAACAGCTCAACCGTATGTACGGCCTCGACGGGTCGATACTCAAGGGCTTTTTTAATTGGTTCGGGTATGCGATTCGCGGGGATTTCGGGTATTCCTGGAAGTTTAACCAACCCGTTGTGCAGAAGTTCAACAGCGTGATCTGGTATTCCGTGATCATCAACGCGTTCACGTTTATTCTGCAGGCGGTCATTTGCATTCCGCTTGGCATTCTCGCCGCGCGCAAGCAATACAGCGCAACGGATTATACCGTAACCGTCATAGCGCTGATGGGGCTTTCCTTGCCGACGTTCTTTCTTGCGACGCTGCTGAAATATATCTTTTCCATCAAGCTCGGCTGGTTCGATCTGTACGGGCTTGTCGGCCGCATGCACGAGCAGATGACGACCTGGCAGCAGGTTCTGGATATCGGGTATCATATGGTGCTGCCGGTTCTGACGCTCATGATCCTCTCTATCGGCGGGTTGATGCGTTATACGCGCACCAACATGCTTGAGGTGCTCAACGCAGATTATATCCGAACGGCACGCGCCAAAGGGCTTTCGGAACGGGTCGTCATCAATAAGCATGCGTTTCGAAACACCATGATTCCGCTGATTACCTATGCGAGCTATCTGCTGCCCAACATGTTTGGCGGAGCCATGATCACGGAGACGCTTTTCCAAATTCCCGGTATCGGGTACATCTCCTATCAGGCGATTACGCAGGGCGATATTCCCTTTACCATGTTTTATATCGTTTTTATCGAAGTTCTGACGCAGGTCAGTTTGATTATTGCGGACATTTCGTACGCGATTGCGGACCCGCGCGTCCGGGCAAACTGAGAGGGGGCGCGGCATGGAAACACGAAACAATAATTTCTTCAGTACCCAGAAATTGGACGACGAACGCCGCATCCGCGTTCTGTCCCCGGGCATGCTGGTTTTCAAACGCTTTGTACGCAACAAACTTGCGATTACGGGCCTGGTTATTCTCGTCTTGATGTTTGCGTTTTCGTTTCTCGGAGGGCTGTTTTCGCCCTATAGCCAAGCCCAGGTGTTTAAGCACGACGAAGAGATCATGAAGGAGTATGCGACCGGCACGCGGAATACGGATTTGCGCTTTACGACGCGGCAAGGCGCGGATATTCCCGAGGCTGCATTCGCGCAGGCGATTCTCGCGATCGGGCAGAACAGCGCCACGTTCTCTTACGCGGATAAAACATATACGCTGACCAAGGAAGGCGAAGATTTCTATACGATTGGAGCCGCGCTGAAAATTGCGGAGGCGCGAATCATTGCCAACCGGTTTTCGATTGCTCCGGTAGAAGGGGCGGATATCGCGCTGACGCCGGAGTTCAACGCCGCCGCAGAGGAGGCTGTCGCGTCAAAGCAGACGCAGTTCGAATATGACGGCGTTGGTTATACCGTTGAACACAACGGCAAGACCGCCGCAATTTATCACGTAAGCGCGATTGCGCTCGCAACAAAAAATGTTTACGACCCGTATGACGAACAGTCGGAGAGCATGGCGAAGGACTTTGGTTTTCGCTACGCTTCGGAAGCAGCTCTGACAAAAGGCCTCTCAACTTTCGATTATAACGGCGTATCCTATCAATTGCAGCGCAGCGAAGAGGAGGTGCTGGTTGTCGCGGAGAAAGGCGGAGAGACGGTTCCTGTCTGCGCGATTTCCGATATTCTTGTTTCGCCTCTCGCAAACGACATCTTCCTGACGGGGGATTTTAAAACGGCAATCCGAAATGCGATTCGAAACAAGGAAACCAAATTTCTGTTTGCGGACGAAACGGGCGCCGAGGTCGAGTACCGTCTTGAACGGGGGAATCAGTCTTATACCGTGCGGACGCTGACGGAGTCCCGAGTGATCACGATGTTTGCGTTTCCGAGCGGCGCGCATCTGCTTGGCACGGACAGCAACGGCATGGACGTTATGACGCGCCTCATGTACGGCGGACGCATCTCACTGATGGTCGGGTTCGTCGTCGTCTTTCTTGAAACGTTTATCGGCATCGTGCTCGGCGGCATCTCCGGATACTTCGGCGGCTGGATCGATACGGCGATCATGCGTTTTGTCGACCTGTTCAACTGCATCCCGTTTTATCCGATCGTCATGATCATCGGCACCGTGATGGACAAGATGGAGATTGACCCCATCAAACGAATATTCATCCTCATGGCGGTGCTTGGCATCCTGGGCTGGACGAGTATTGCCCGCGTCGTGCGCGGACAGATCCTCTCTCTTCGCGAACAGGATTTCATGATTGCGACGGAAGCCACCGGCATCCGCGTTTCCCGCAGGATCTTCAAACACCTCATACCGAACATCATGCCGCTCTTGATCGTACAGGCGACGATGAGCCTCGGCGGCATCATCATCACGGAAGCCACGCTGTCCTTCCTGGGGCTCGGCGTCAAGTATCCGCTTGCCTCCTGGGGCAGTATCATCAACGCCGCGACCAACGTCCACATCATGACCAACTATTGGTTCATCTGGATTCCGGCGGGTATCCTCATCGTGCTGACGGTGCTGGGATTCAACTTTGTCGGCGACGGATTAAGGGACGCGTTTGATCCCAAGATGAAGAGGTAGGTGGGCGTTATGGCAATTTTAAAGACTAAATCTCACGATCAGGATTATATCTCCGCCCGCGAATCGCACCGGATTTCCCGCGAGAACCGGCGCATTACCGACGCGATCGAAAAACAGCGCAACCGGAAACACGTATCACCGGAGGAATACCTGACGGTGATGCGCGATCCAAACAACGTCGCGGAATTCGATAACCTGCACACCTATTTCTTTACGGACATCGGGACGGTCAAGGCCGTCGACGGCGTCAGCTTTGACATTCCGCAGGGCAAAACCGTCGGCGTCGTCGGTGAAAGCGGCTGCGGAAAGAGCGTGACGAGCCTCTCGCTCATGCAGCTTGTGCAGCGGCCGCAGGGACAGATCGTAGAAGGGACGATCCGCTTCAATACGGGCGATCTGGTATACGATATCGCGAAAACCCCGACCGAAGCGATGCAGAACATCCGCGGCAACTATGTCTCCATGATCTTCCAGGAACCGATGACCAGCCTGAATCCCGTATTCCGCGCTGGCGCGCAGATCGACGAAGTAATCAAGCTGCACAATCCGGAAATGAGTGACGAGCAGGTCAAGAAACGTACGCTGGAGATGCTCGAACTCGTCAATATCGCCAACTGCGAGGGCGTTTACCAGATGTTTCCGCACGAACTATCCGGCGGTATGCGCCAGCGCATCATGATTGCGATGGCGTTGAGCTGCAACCCGCGGCTCATCATCGCGGACGAGCCGACCACCGCGCTGGACGTGACGATTCAGGCGCAGATTCTGGACCTGCTGCGGAATCTGAAAAACAAGATCAATTCCTCGATCATGCTGATCACCCACGACCTCGGCGTCGTTGCTGAAATGGCGGACCTCGTCGTGGTCATGTACGCCGGACGCATCGTGGAGAAAGGGACGACCGAAGAGGTGTTCCTGCATCCCGCGCATCCCTACACGGTCGGACTCATGGAGTCCAAGCCCGTCGTCGGGCGCGAGCGCGAGAGGCTTTACAGTATCCCCGGCTCGGTGCCGAACCCTATCGATATGCCGGATTACTGCTATTTCCGCGACCGCTGCGAACGCTGCTGTACCGACTGCAAGCGCGAGTATCCGGGCGAAGTGCAACTCTCTAAAACGCATTTCGTCAGCTGCTATGCGGTTTCGGATCAGGGGGTGGACAAATGAACGGCGAATATGTCGTGGAGGTAAAAGACCTCAAAAAATATTACCCGATCAAGGCCGGCATGTTCGGCCGCGTGGTGGGGCAGGTGCGCGCGGTGGACGGCGTGAGCTTCCGCATCCGCCGGGGTACGACGATGGGCCTCGTCGGCGAGAGCGGCTGCGGAAAAACCACCGTCGGCAAGACGCTTTTACGCCTCAACGACAAGACTTCCGGCCAGGTGCTTTTTAAAGGCAGGGAAATCTTCGACCTGACCCGCAAAGAACTGCGGCACGTGCGCCCGCAGATGCAGATCATCTTTCAGGATCCGTATTCGAGCCTTTCGCCACGTATGCCCGTCGGCGAGATCATCGGCGAGGCCGTGCGAGAGCACAAGCTCGTACCGGAATCGGAGTTTAACGACTACATTACGAAGATCATGCGCTCCTGCGGCCTGCAGCCGTATCACAAGGACCGTTATCCGCACGAATTTTCCGGGGGGCAGCGGCAGCGTATCTGCATCGCCCGCGCGCTCGCGCTCAACCCGGATTTCATCGTCTGCGACGAACCGGTCTCCGCGCTGGACGTATCGATTCAGGCGCAGATTATCAACCTTCTGGAGGATCTGCAGAAGGAATACGGCCTGACCTATTTGTTCATTTCCCACGACCTCTCCGTCGTAGAACACATCTCGGACACGGTCGGCGTCATGTATCTGGGCGACATGGTCGAATACGGCACGAAGAAGGATATCTTCGCAAAACCGCTTCATCCGTATACACAGGCGCTGTTTTCGGCGATTCCCGTACCGGATCCGACAGTGAAGATGAGCCGCATCATCCTCGAAGGCAGCATCCCATCTCCGGCTAACCCGCCGAAGGGATGCAAATTCCATACCCGCTGCCGCGAGTGCATGGAGATCTGCACGCGCGAGGTGCCGAAGAGCTTCGACGCGGGCAACGGACATACCGTTGTCTGCCATCTCTACGGAAACAGGCCGTGACGAGGCGGGTTCGGCGCGTAGACGCCTGGGAAGACGACGGCCGCACCGTTGTCAACATGAACGTCGAAGGAATGCCGGGCTACCGGCGCGAACTCGACGAAAAACAGCCGGGCCGCGCGCCGGAGAAAAACCGCCGGAAAGAACTGCTCTCGCCGCGCGAGACACGCATGGTCATGCTCGCAAGCATGAAGTGGGCGTTTCTGTATTCGATTGCATTTGTCGCCATCATGGTGCTCTTTATCCTCTTCTGCGTCAAGGTCTGGTTTACCTGAAATCTTAAAAAGCAATGCGCGGCGAATGCCGCGCATTGCTTTTTGGCGGAATTGAGATTCTCTGATACAATCATGTAATAAGATTACACCGCATCACTGTTTGACAAGAGAGGGAAACCAGATGAAAAAAATCGCAGTGGTCTCCGATTCGTTTAAAGGTTCGATCACATCAGGCGAAATCTGCGCGATCGTTGCGGAGGAAGCAGCGCGGTTTTTTCCCGCCTGCGATATCGACGGCATTCCGGTGGCGGACGGCGGCGAGGGCACGGTGGATAGTTTTTTGGCGAGTCTGGACGGCGAGAAAATTACGCTGGAAGCGACCGGACCGCATTTTGAACGGATCCGCTCGTTCTACGGCAGATTTGGCGGCACCGCGATCATCGAGATGGCCGCGGCGGCGGGCCTGCCGCTCGCGGGCGAAAAAAACGACCCCGCGCGCGCAACGACTTACGGCGTCGGCGAGCTGATGCGCCACGCGCTGGAGCGCGGCGCGAAAAAGATCGTGCTTGGCCTTGGCGGCAGCGCGACGAACGACGGCGGCTGCGGCGCGGCGGCGGCGATGGGGACCCGGTTTTTCGATCAAAACGGAGAGGCGTTTATCCCGACAGGCGGGACGCTGTCGAACATTGTTAAGATCGACAACTCTGCGGCAACTCGCCTGCTCGCGGGCGCGGAGGTCGTCGCCATGTGCGATATCGACAATCCCATGCACGGCCCGCGCGGCGCCGCGTATGTATTCGCGCCGCAAAAAGGCGCGTCTCCAGAAATGGTCCGCCTGCTGGATGGTCAGCTCGCCGCGCTGGATGCGGTGATAACGCGCGAGCTTGGCATAAAGGCTGCGGATATTCCGGGCGCGGGCGCGGCTGGGGCGATGGGCGCGGGCGTGTCCGCGTTTTTCGGCGCGGCGCTGATGCCGGGCATCGAAGCGGTACTGGATACGGTTCGCTTTGAAGAACGCATCGCCGGCGCGGATTTTGTGATCACCGGCGAGGGCAGGCTGGACAGCCAAAGCCTTCGGGGCAAGGTCGTCGTCGGCGTCGCGCGCAGGGCAAAGCGCGCGGGCGTACCGGTGTTCGCCGTCGTCGGGGACGTCGGGGACGGGATCGAGGAAGTATATGCGCAGGGTGTGACCGCGGTGTTCAGTACGAACCGGCTTGCCATCCCGTTTTCCGAGGCGAAGCTTAGGAGCGCGCAGGATTACCGCCTGACGATCGAGAACCTGTTCCGGCTGATGAAGGCGAACGAAGCACGGTAATCAGCGATCTAAACAACAGAAGAAATTTTACGCGATCAAAAAGCCCATCTTCGGATGGGCTTTTTGCCGGAAAAACCGAATCGAATGAAACCTCGGAAAATGAGGCTGAGATTTAATCTGACACCGTATTCGTCAGGCTTCCGATCCCTTCCACGCTGCAGACGACGACGTCGCCGGGCTTTAAAAATTTCGGCGGCTGGAACCCCATGCCCACGCCGGAGGGCGTTCCCGTGGAAATGATGGTTCCCGCGCGGAGCGTCATCCCCTGCGACAGCTCGCGGATGATCTCGGCCACGCCGGTGATCAACAGCGCCGTCGTGCTGCTTTGGCGCGGTTCGCCGTTGACCGTCGAGGTGATGTTCAGAACCGGCGGGAACGGAATCTCGTCCGCGGTCGCGATGCACGGCCCCATCGGTGTGAAACCGTCCAGGCTTTTTCCGAAGTACCACTGCTGATGCGCGGTCTGCACGTTGCGCGCGCTGACGTCGTTGAGTACGGTATAGCCGAAGATATACGCCGCCGCGTCCTCCAGCGGTACGCGGTAAGCGTCTCTGCCGATGATCACGGCGAGTTCCGCTTCATAATCCAGGCTGTCCACCATGTCCGCGTGCGCGGGAATCGCTTCGCCATCCGCTGCGGCGCGGTGTACGCGCTTTGAAAAATAGACGGGCAGGGTGTGGCCGCCGCCGAACGAGCCCGCGTGAAACCGGTTCGATTCCACCGCGTGCGCCGCATAATTAACGCCGAGGCAGATTACATCCTGCTCCGGCCGCGGGATCGGCGCGCAGAGTTTTACCGCGTTACGATCGACGGCGGATTCAACGGCGCCGCGCGGCTTTGCCGCAAGCTCCGCGGCCAGTGCGAGTTCTTTTTGCGACGCATTACGGATCAGTTCGAGTATCGACGGGTACGGCAAACCGGCGGCGGAAACCGGATAGACGCTTTTTTCGTCCGCACTGAACACGCCGACGCGTTCTTCGCCCCGATGCAGATAGGTGACTAGTTTCATGGCATTCCTCCAGATGATGTAATTCAAACGTCAGGATGCTCTTTATTATACAGATGATCCGGTGCATAATCCAGACGGGCGTTTACCCGCGATCTCCGCAATAAAAACAACGGGAGCGGATTATCGATTCAGCAAAACGCCGTTATGCATTACGCCGGAAAGAGAGAAGTCCTCGTTCAGGATGAGCAGATCGGCGGCTTTGCCGGCGCGGATCGAACCGACGCGATCATAGATGCCGACCGCGAGGGCGGGATTGCGCGTCGCCGCCAGAACCGCCGTCTCGCGGGGGATGCCGAAGGAAACGGCGGTTTTCATGCAGTCGTACAGGTTGGCGACGCTGCCGGCAAGAGAGCCGTTGTCGATGGTTGCCTGCCCGTCTCTGACCAGCACGGATTGCCCGCCGAGATCGTATTTTCCGTCCGGCATCCCGCACGCGCGCATGGAATCGCTGATCAGGCAAACGCGGTCCGGGCCGAGTGCGGCGAACACCAAACGCACGACCGAAGGATGGACATGCACGCCGTCGCATATGAGCTCCACGTGCGAGGCGAAGTCGAGCGCCGCGCCGACGGCACCCGGCTGCCGGTGCGAAAACGCGCGCATTCCGTTGAACAGGTGCGTCGCATGCGTGGCGCCCGCGCGATACGCCGCGGACGCGGTGTCGTAATCGGCGTTTGTATGCGCAAGCGAAACGACGCAGCGTTCGGCGGCTTTTTCGATAAACGCAAGCGCGCCAGGAAGCTCCGGCGCGACGTCGACGAGCAGGATATTTCCCCCGCTCGCCTCCGAAAGGCGTACGAACTGATCCCAGTCCGGCTGCCGAATATAATCCGCTTTTTGCGCGCCGCGTTTTTCGAGCGAAAGGAAGGGGCCCTCCATATGGATTCCCCGCAAAGTGGCGCGCGCCGGATCCGGGGGCGCCGCCCCGGCGCGGGCAAGCGACATGCTCCGCATGAGCGTTTGCTCCGGCAGCGACATCGTTGTCCCGAGAAACGAGGTGACGCCGTGCCCGGCCAGATAGGCCGCGATCGAACGCGCAGCCTCCTCCGTGCCGTCGGAAAAATCAGCGCCCATCGCGCCGTGCAGGTGGATATCGATCAATCCGGGAACGACGAGTTTTCCGCTCAGGTCGAGGGTTTCGCCGCTGCCGGCATACGCGGTGCAGGCGCCGACACAGGCGATCCTGCCCGACTCGACCGCGATGTCGGCCGGCGCGAATACGCCGCTTTCCAAAAATACGGTTCCAAAACGAAGCAGCATCCTGATCCTCCTATTCGTTTGCGTAATAATACGCGCGGAATTTATATTTATCGCCTCTGACGATCGTTTTATGAACCGCGATCAATTCCCCGCTCTCATAGCAGAACCGCTCGATCAGCATACACGGGATATGCTGCGGAATCTGGAGCGCCTGCCGTTCCTTATTGGTCGCAATTACGGGCGAGAGGAGTTCGTTCGCGTCGTCGATCTTCATGCAGTAATACGAATCGAGATAGGAATAGAGCGAATGGGAGACCAGATAGTCGATATCGAGCCGGTGAAACCGGCTCTGGGGAAGGTAAGTCGTCTCGATCATCAACGGAAAACCCGAGGCGTTCCGAAGGCGGACCAGCTTATGCCATTTGGTTTTCCGCACATTTTCGCGGAGAATATCTAGAAGATATTTATCCTCGTCGATGAGCTCATAGTCCAGAATTTGATTGGTGATCTCGATATTTCTGGCTTTCAGCGCGCCCGCGAACGAATGAAATTTGGATAACGGCTGCTCGTACATCTGCGGGCGGATAAAGTTGCCGCGCCCCTGCATCTTGTTGATATACCCGTCCTGGCGCAGCGCGTCCAGCGCGCGGCGGACGGTGGACCGGCTGACATGAAACTGCTCGCACAACTCCCGTTCGGACGGCAGCGTTGTCTTCTCGGGGGATACGCATGAGACGATCTGATTCAGCAGCTCCTGATAGACAGCCTTGTAAAGCGGCGCGTCGCTCACCGGAACACCCTCTTTCAATCGAATTATACTGGCGCGCGGAAATTCCGTCAAATCGCGGAACCGTCAGAAAATCGAAGATAACTACCGTCGAGGATCGCATTTCATCACTGATTTGATACCAGTATGATACCAGTTGCGGGAAAGGTATGCAATTCGAATGGATACCACTTGACAAGTGGCCGAAAAACGCCGGATTTGTTGCGAAACCGAAAAAAAGCTGTAAGAATAATGCTGTGCCGGACGAAGAAAAGGCATTCACGCGATCAATCATACTCCGATCAATCCATTCGATTACATAGAACACATATTTTAAAAATTTGGGAACGGATAAATAAACATGCTGAAGGACCTGATTCGAGAGGATACCTTTTTAGAGGACGTCGCTTGCGACGACTGGCGGGAAGTCGTTGAGACTGCCGGCGGCCTGCTCGTGAAAAACGGAGATGTGACGCCGGAATTTCTGCGCTCAATCGAAGAGACGGTGGAGGAGTTCGGCGCGTACATGGTGTTGATCGACGACATCGCGTTTTTTCACGGACGCCCGGAAGCCGGCGTCAACAATGTCTCCATGAGCCTTGTATTGCTTCGCCAGCCGGTGTACCTGAAAGAGAAACGGATCAAAGCCGCGTTCGTCTTTGCGGCGCCGTCCAAGGACGGGCACATCGAATTGCTGCGGGAACTGGCGGAACGCTTGCAGGAAGAAGAATTTGTAGAGCTGCTGCGCGGCGGCGGGAACAAAGAAGCCATCTTGAAAAAGCTGAGCGAAAGCGCGCAAAACGCCGATTGACAAAAGGCGTACGGCGCGGCGGAACAGCAATCGGATATTTGCAAAGAACAAGGAGAGTGCCGACGAATGATGTATCAGGAGTATCTGAAAATCGTCAATGAACAGCTGCAGCGTGAATTCGCGGAGGAAGGGGCGGCGATCGAACAGGCGGCGGAATTCTGTGCCGCGTCGATCATGGCCGGCCGCCTGATCCACGTGTTCGGATGCGGACACTCGCAGATGTTCGCGATGGAGGTGTTTTACCGCGCGGGCGGACTGGTGCCGGTGAACGCGCTGCTCATCCCGCATCTGGCGTTATTTCCAAAAGCGAAGCTCAGCACGATTCAGGAACGTATGGAGGGCTTTTCCGCCGGTTATCTGGAACTGGAGGATACGAACGCGCTGGATACAATGATCATCGTGTCGGTGTCCGGGCGTAACGCGGCCGTTATCGACATGGCGCTCGCCGCGAAAAAAGCCGGCATGAAAGTCGTTGCGCTCATCTCGCGCCAGTTCTCAGATATCACGACCTCACGTCACACGAGCGGGAAAAAACTGGGCGATCTTGCGGACGTCGTGATCGATATCAAATGCGTGGCCGGAGACGCGGCGCTCCATATCGATGGGCTCGCGTCCAGCTTTTGCGGTACATCCACCGTATTGGGCATGGTGATCATGGAGTCCATCGTTGCCCAAACGGTCGAGAACTGCGTCAAACAGGGATACCATCCGCCGATCTACACCAGTTCGAATCTCGATCAGGGAGACGCGATCAACGCGGAGTTCATCCGCCAGTATTCTAAGCTGATCTCGTGCCTGTGAGCGAATGTGCCGATCTTTGGATGCGAAAGGGTGACTTCGCGAGACAAGTTTGGAAGGAGTGACAAAAGAGGATGTACATTGTTTGCGTCTGCGGGCTGGGTATGGGGTCGAGCCTGATTCTGAAGATGACGGTGGATAAGGCGGCAAGAGAACTGGGCATCGATGCGGAAGTGGAGCATTGGGATGCCGGTACGGTGAACGGAAAGCATGCCGATCTGATCATGGCGTCGGAGGATTTTGCCGAGCGGTTTGCAGGGAACGACCGCGTGATCCTGATTAAAAACATCATCAGCAACGCAGAAGTAAAAGAAAAACTGGGGACCTATGTCAAAGCTCATAACCTGTAACTGCGTCGTCGCAGAAAATTGAAGGAGGTAATTTTGTGAACGTTCTGAATTTCCTGTTGGATCTGCTGCAGACCCCCGCCATCATTCTGGCGCTTGTGGCGCTCATCGGTTTACTCGTACAGAAAAAGAGCGCGGCCAGCGTCATCAGCGGAACCGTGAAAACCGCGCTGGGGTATCTGGTTCTGTCCGCGGGCGCTTCCCTGCTGGTCACCGAGATCCTGCCGTTTGTCGGACTTTTTCAGCAGGTCTTTGGCCTGGACGGGTTTGCGACCGGGTCCGAAATCATCGTCGGCGCCATGTCGAAAGCGGTGCCGATCATCGCCTCCACGTCGGCGATCATCATGGGCGGCGGATTCCTGATGAACATCCTGCTCGCGCGCGTCACGCCCCTGAAATACATCTTCCTCACGGGGCATATGATGTGGATTTCGTCGATCACCATAGCTTACAGCCTTTACAGCGCGGGTTTAAGCCAGGGTGCGATCATCGGCATCGGCATCGTGCTGCAGGGCGCCATCCTGACGCTGCTGCCCGCCATTTCGCAGCCTCTCGTGCGGAAAGTCACGGGTTCCGACGATTTCGCAATCGCGCATTTAACGACGCTGGGCACCGTATCGTCCGCTTATATCGGCGGGCTTGTCGGGAATAAGAAGAAGAGCGCGGAAGAGCTGAAACTCCCCAAGGGACTCTCGTTCTTCAAGGATTCATCCATGTCCATCGCGGTCGTGATGTTCGTGTTCTACATGCTCGTCGTCATTCTTGCGGGACCGGAAAGGGTCGCCGCCTATTCGGGATCGACGAATTACATTGTATACGGCTTGCTCAAAGCGCTCGGATTCACAGCCGGTATCCTCGTGCTGCTGCAGGGCGTTCGGATGCTGCTCGGCGAACTCGTGCCCGCGTTTAAGGGCATCGCGGACAAAGTCGTGCCAAACGCGGTCCCCGCGCTGGACGTTCCGGTGCTGTTTACCTATGCGCCGAATTCTCTGATGCTGGGCTTCATCTTCGCGGTGGTCGGTATGATCGTTGCGATGTTTGCCAGCTCCGCCGCCTTTGGCGTCGTTCCGCTCGTCTCGATCATCGGCGCGTTCTTTACCGGCGGCGTCGCGGGCATCTTCGGCAACGCGCAGGGTGGCCGCCGCGGCGCAATGGTCGCGGGGTTTGTCTACGGCTTTGAACTGATTTTCCTCTCCGGATTTACCTATAAACTGTTCGGCCACTTCGCTTCGGTCGGCGCGGAAGGAACAGGTCAGGACTGCATCGACGCGATGGCCGCGATGGTCGCCATGAAAAACGTGTGGATCGGCGTGATCATCGTCGCCGCTGCGTTTGTGGTGCTCTCAATCTTCGCGGCGCGCCGCCGCAGGATGCTCGCCGCAAAGGGCGAATCCGTGGAAAAATAGGAAACATATCCGAAGTCACGGTTGTCACTCCAAACGCCATAATTGCCGGGAAGGAAACTTCCTGGCAATTATGGTGAGGAATACCGAAAGAGAGAAACGCATGTATACCACCGAAACGGAGATTCGAGCGCAGTTCGACGCGCTGAGACAAACCTATGATTACGTCAAAGAGAAGGAAAAAGAGATTCAAAACGCGCTGGATGAAACCCGCTCGCTCTGCGTAATCGGCTGCGGGTCCAGCTACTGCCTGGCGATATCCGCCGCCAAACAGTTTACGCAGCTGAGTCAGATTCCCGCATACGCGATTGCCGCGGGAGACCTGCTGGTCAATTTTGAAGATTACGTGAATCCTGTGTCCAATTCCACGCTTCTGGTGCTGTCCCGTTCGGGGTCGACCAGCGAGGTGCTGAAAGCCGTCCTTCAATGCAAGGAACGATTCCGCAATAAAATCATCTCCATCTGTGCGAAGACCGGGGCGCCGGTGGAGGAGATCGCCGATATGAACATACCGCTGCCCTGGGCGTTCGATGCGTCCGTGTGTCAGACGCGCACGGTTACGAACCTCTTTCTCGCCGGATTTATGCTCGCCGCAATCGTTGCGGGGGATCAGGCGGCGCTTAGCGCCGCGCGGCGTATCTGCGACGACCAGTCGCTGTTTCGGGCGTCAATCGAACCGACGCTTCTCAAAGTAGCGAAAAGCGGCTGGTCGAAGGCGGTCGTCCTCGGCGACAGCGCCGCGGAGGGCCTGGCGGAGGAAGGGGCGCTCGCGTTTCGGGAAATCTGCCGCCGGGACGCAAACTTTTACCACGTTCTGGACGTACGCCACGGACCCGTTGTGCAGATCGGCCGCGACACGCTTGTGGTCGCGCTGGTTTCGTCGGGTGAATTCGGGCTGCAGGCGGACTTGATCGCGGATCTTGCGAAAAAGACGCCGCATCTGCTTGTGCTGTCGCGAAACGCCCGTATATCGGAGCTTGGCGGATGCGTCTCCATCCCTCTGCCGGACTGCGGAGCCGACGCGGTGAGCGCGATCTACGCGCAGTATTGCATACAGGTGATCTGCCTGCTGCACGCAAAAAGCATCGGCGTAAATCCGGACGCGCCGGAAGGACTTGACCCATGGATCAGCCTCAGGTGAAAAACCCGATACAGCGGATCCTGCTTTACCCGCAGGCCGAGCGCCTGAAAGGGATCTATTCCTGCTGCAGCGCAAATGAATACGTGCTGCGCGCGGTGATGCGCCGTTCGATCGTATACGGCGTTCCGGCGCTGATCGAATCGACCGCCAATCAGGTGAATCAGTTTGGCGGTTACACGGATATGCGCCCGGCGGATTTTTACGCGTTTGTGCGGCGCATCGCGCGGGAGGAACGATTTCCGCTGGAAGCTCTGCTTGTCGGCGGCGATCATCTCGGCCCGCTGATCTGGTCAGGGCTGCCCTCCGAAACGGCGATGGAGCGCGCGGAACGGCTGGTTATGGACTGCGTGAGTGCAGGATATGTTAAAATACATCTGGATACCAGTATGCGCCTCGGCGGCGACGATCCGGAACACAGGCTGCCGGATGAAACGATCGCACGACGCGGCGCGAGGCTTTGCGCTGCGGCGGAGCGGGCGTTCGCGGAGCGCCGGCTTAAAGATCGGGACGCCGTTCCGCCGGTCTATGTCATCGGCAGCGAGGTACCCATCCCCGGAGGCGCGCTGGAGAATGAACGTGAGACCGCGGTAACAAGCGCGGAAGACTGCCTGAAAACGCTCGCTGCGTTTCGCGGGGCGTTTGAAGAAATCGGATTGGAAAACGTTTGGGGGCGCGTCGTCGCCATTGTCGTTCAACCCGGCGTGGAATTTGCGGATTCTTCCGTCGTGGAGTACCGGCACGCGCCTGCGGCGCAGCTGCTCTCGGTGCTCAAATCGCTTAACGGTATGGTATTCGAGGGGCATTCGACCGATTACCAGCCCGCGCCGCGGCTGAAGGAAATGGTGGAGGACGGCATCCGGATCCTGAAAGTCGGCCCCGCGCTGACGTTCGGCTTGAGGGAGGGCTTGTTCGCGCTGGAATCCATCGAACGCGAGCTTTTGCCGCTGTACCCGTTCGAACCCAGCAGACTGCGCGAAGTGATCGACCGCGTGATGCGCGAGAAACCCGCTCTTTGGGAGAGATACTATCACGGCGCGGCGGCGCAGATCGCGCTGTCCCGCGCTTTCAGCTTTTCGGACCGCGTGCGGTATTACCTGCCGGAAGAGGAGATTCAGGCCGCGATCGGGCGGCTGATACGAAATCTCGGCGGCGTGGAAATCCCGCTGACGCTGATCAGCCAATACCTGCCGATGCAGCTGTCGCCGGTGCGGGCCGGAGCAATCCGCAATCATCCAGAGGACCTGCTGATCGATCGTGTCGGCAGCTGGATTGACGATTATCTGTACGCAACCGTAAAGGGGATGAAGGCATGACGAGCCGCGAGGTAACGATCCATAACGCAACCGGTCTGCACGCGCGCCCGGCGGCGGAATTTGTAACGCTGGCAAAAACATTTGTTTCACAGGTCACGCTGCAAAAAGTCGGTGCGTCCCGAAAACCGGTAAACGCAAAATCGATCCTTCTAGTTCTGGCGGAGGGGTGCGGTTCCGGAACTTGCGTCGAGATCGCCGCGGACGGGCCGGACGAAACGGAGGCCGTGGACCGGCTGATCCGTCTGATCGAATCCGGCTTTAATGAATAAACCGGACAGACGCGCTTAAGAGACGGCCTGCAGCGGCGCCGGCAAAGCGGCGCCGGCAGGGCAGCCCGGACAGGATCGGTGGATACGATTCCGAAAAAAAACGAAGAATGTCGTCCGTCGGACCGAAAGATTGCCATCGGTGAAAACGGGCGTATTGGGAAGGACCGTCATATGCTGAAAGGAAACGCGGTTTCGGGCGGCGTGGCGATAGCACCCGCCTTTGTGTATCTTCCGGAGGACCTCGCGACGCGGAACGAACGCATTTCGCCCGACCGGATCGAAGCCGAGATTTCGTATCTGAACGCGGGCGTGCGGCATGCCGACGATGAACTGGTTCGCTTGATCGAATCCTTTCCGCCGGACAAAGTGGGGCAGGCGAAGATTTTTTCGGCGCACCGCGAGATATTGTCCGACGAATCTCTGCGGGATACGATCCTTTCTTCGATTCAAAACGATCTCGTTTCCGCCGAGACCGCGGTGTTTTTCGCAAAAGATCTTTATGTTTCCCTGCTTAGCGGCGCGGAAGACGCAACCATATCGCAGCGGGCCGCGGACGTAAAGGACGTGATAAACCGCCTGATCCGCTGCATGCGCGGCGGCAAGCCGGATAGCCTTTCGCGGCTGCCGGAGGATTGTATCCTGGTAGCGCGCGATCTGCTGCCGAGCGAAACCGTTTCGATGGATCGAAAGCGCGTGCTGGGAATCGTCACGGAATCCGGGGGAGCGACATCGCATACCGCGATTCTCGCCAGAAGCTACGGGATTCCCGCGCTGCTCGGCGTACCGGACGCGACGCGCCTCATCCAAACCGGAACGGAACTGCTGCTGGACGCGCTGAACGGAACGCTGACCATCCGGCCGGATCAGGAGACGCGCGCCGCCGGAGAAAGAAAGAGGGCGCTCTGGCGGAAGTGGCTTGACGCCGAAGAAGCAACGAAAAAAAACGAAGCGAGAACAAAGGACGGCGTTCGAATCGAAATTGGACTGAACATCGGCTCCGATTCTGAAGAGATACCGGATTACGCGGACTTTATCGGACTCTTCCGAACCGAGTTTCTCTATATGAACAGCGAACGGCTGCCGACGGAGGAAGAGCAGTTCCTCGCCTACCGCAGGGTGCTGGAAAAAGCGAACGGCAAACCGGTTACGCTGCGTACGCTGGACATCGGCGCCGACAAAACGCTGCCGTATCTGCGCCTGCCGCGGGAGGAAAATCCGGCGTTGGGAAGGCGCGCGCTGCGGTTCTGCCTTAATGAAGAGCAAATTTTCAAAACGCAGCTGCGCGCCGCGCTGCGGGCGTCCGCGTATGGCAATCTTTGGCTCATGCTTCCGATGGTCGGCAGCGTCGACGACATCGAGCGCGCAAAGGCGGTCGTAAACGAGGCGATCGCGGAACTGGAAGAGGAGAAGGCCGAATATAACCCTGATTTTCAAATGGGGATCATGATCGAAATTCCGTCGATCGCGCTGATTTCGGATCTGGCCGCTGAGGCGGCCGATTTCGCCAGCATCGGAACAAACGATCTTTGCCAGTACACGCATGCGGCTGACCGGATGAACGCGGATGTGGCGTCTTATTATCAGGAAAAATCAACAGCGATGTATCGATTGATCGATATGGCGATCAACGGTTTTCGGGTTGCCGGAAAACCGATTTCGGTTTGCGGGGAGCTCGGCGGGGATCCGGAGGCTGCGGCGGTCATGGTCGGCATGGGAATCCGTAAACTCAGCATGAACGAAACCTGTATGGCGGGGGTCAAGAGACGGCTGGCCGAAATAACGATCGGCGAAGCGGAACAGCTTGCGCGGGAAGCGACGCGGCGATAGGGAAAACCGGATCACTGGACATCGACAGCAGACATTAGCGCCGAACGGACGAAATCCATCGCGGTTTTGTTCACCTAGCCTTTGCGGGAACGTGGACTCCTTAAGCGTTGCACTTGGTTTTACAATTCACTCCGAGACATTTTTTACCGTCCCGCTAAGCACGGATCATATAAGTGATGAAGCGAAGCGGCGTATCGCCGGTGTTCTGGGCGTTATGCGGGACCTGCCTGAAGATATAGACGCTGCCCCCTTCGTTCAGGTCCTGCACGGAGTCACCGGCCATCACGCGCATCCGGCCCTGAAGCACCAGCACACTCTGCCGGAGAAACGCGTCACGCGGGTCGGCTGTTTCGTCCGGATGTTCCAGCAGAAAAATGAAGTGCTGCTCCCCGGTGCGCCGCTGATCGACCGGACTACGCCCCCGGAGATGATCGAGCGGGTCATCCGGTCTTATCAATCAGAACAGGCGGAACGTATCGCAGTTCCGCCTGCGCAGTTTGTTTAGCGATAGCCTAGACAGAGGATCGGTTGATCAGGGCAGCGAAACAGGGCCGTTGATGGACGTAAAGATATCGCCCCAGTTCAGCGGGAGGCTCTCGTCCCTCTCCGCATTCCAAAGCAAAAACCGGGCGACGAGATTTCCGTCTGTATTAATATAGTATTGTATCCACCACTGATAGAAATATCCGTTATACTGGATATTCTCACCGAGATAAACGTAGACACTGCGCGTATCCGCCGCGTACTTATGGTTATACGTGGTTGTAGAACCGTCGCTGAGCAGGATATACTGCTGCTGAACGGTTTCGTCGGAAGCAAATGTCAGCCAGTTATTATAGGTGCCGCTGTACATTTCCTCCGAATACATCCCCGAATAATCGATTCCGTCTGAGAACTCCGCCTTATGGGAAAAAGACCAGACATGGTTCGATAACGTGTTCATGAAATCCTGCTGGTTATCCCAGCGGGCGTTGATGGAGGAATCGGCGTCCGCGGCTGTGCCGTCGTCATGCCGATGCACATAAAGATTGGTGGTTGAGATAAAGGTTATATCTTTGTCGATCTCGTCGAAAAGGCATAAGCTTTCCATCAGGGCGCCGGTATCAGCCTCCACGCCGAAAACGATATAGATGCGATAGGCGTGATCTTGGTACGTCGCCTTTTGTTCCGTGTCATGATATGCGAGCCAAGTGCCGTTCAGGCTTGCTACATCATATTCTTCCGTATCGGAAGAAATCACGGTTGACCAGTCGTCCTCATCGACCAGCAGAAAATCGAACGAGCCGATTGTGTAGAAAAGGAGAGAACGATTGGTGCCGGCTTCGCGTGTAAACTGGGCCATGTCCACATATCCGCCGTTGATCGGCACCGCGTTCGGATTGCGATAATTAGCGAACAGATACCAATAGTCTTCGCAAAGCGCGTCGATAAAATCGTCGGAACTGGCAAATACACGGCTGTTCCATTCGCGCGAGATCAGATTTGGGTTTGTGATTTCGATAATATCGGGTAAAACCACAGAATCGTCTCCCGCATCGGGAGCGCCCTCGCTTTCATCCGAAGCGTCCTGCGGAACCGGGGTTATCGTTTCCGGCGGATTGGAAAACGGCACGTTTGCCGGCGGCGTAAGCGCGGCTGTGGTTTCAATAGGCATAACGGCAGCGGGCGTGGCAGTAAGCTGCGCGGTTATTTCCGGCGCGCTCGCTCTGCCGGGGAAATTCTCCTTGAAAAACGGAAGCAGGAAGATGGTCGCGGCTGCGATCGCCGCGATGCCGAGGAGCGTCAGCAGCACAATCAGCCATGCGGCAAGCGGCTTTTTCTGCCCGGATCCGCCCGCGTATTCCGGCGGATACGACGCGGGGCTGGAACCCCGGCCGCTTTGCTCCGGTACAAAACCGCCTGCGGCGCCGTCTTCGGGCGGAGCGCTAAGATCGCTTCCGCAATATCGGCAGAAAACGGCGGTATCGGGATTCTTTTTACCACATTTTGAGCAATACATGTCGCTACCTCCTTCGGTCGTGCCGTTCAGTTCAACAATTCGTCATGCAGAACCTGCAGCAAATAGACACGGGCGGATTTTCCGTAGTATCCGTATACGATGTCGCTTCCACCGACGCGTTTCGAATCGGGGAACCTGCCGTTAGTGCTGTAAACGCAACACAAAACACGACCGGTCCGGTTCAGCGGGAACAGGAGCCGAAACGGATTCGGGTTCTGTCTCAAGACGAAGACATACGCTAGAAGAAAACCGACGTCCGCAGCGGCAGCAGAATGCTGCGTCTTCATAGTTCTTCGCCCCGCATTTATCGCAAAACTTGCGTACGGGACAGGGTCCGATCGGTCTGGACGCAGACTAGAAGCCTGCTAAGCAGAAAAGTTATATATAATTTTAGTTCACGAGATTTGAGGGGTCAAGGCAAAACAAGTTTACAATAAGTCTTGAGCAGTAAATATAACACAAATACATAAAATAACTGTATTTATAACAAACACAAAATAGTTGATCTGATGTAAAACAAACAGAAATGACATCTGGTTTCACAAATACGCATTGTCGGATCGAATATGAAACAAGCAGCGGGCGCAATCGCGCCCGCTGCTTTCCATCCTTCCATCCTGCGGCCATATGCTGTCACCGCACGATCGCGCAGACAGCGTAAGATCGACCGGTACTTGCTGTCTCAGGACGCCGCTTTGAGGATGATGTCCGCGCCCTGGCGCAGCGCCTCGCGGTTGAGCGAGACGAGGCCGGCTTTCGCGCCGGTGAACAGGTGCGTAAGCATCTCCTCAACGGTCTCCTGCCGCAGGCACTTCGTTGCCGCGATGTAGGCGCCGAGCATCACCATGTTAGCGGCTTTTGCGTTCCCCAGCTCCTGCGCGATGTCCAGGCAGGGGATATAGAACGTCGTAATGTCCCTGCGCGTCGTTTTGATTTCGATGATGCTGCTGTTGACGAAAGCGGTTCCGCCGCTGACCAGCTGCGGCTCGAAACGCAGCAGCGAGGGTTTGTTCATGACGATCAGGTCCGTAGGTTCCAGCACCAGCGGCGAGACGATCCGCTCGCTGCTGAGCATGACCGAGCAGTTCGCGGTTCCGCCGCGGACTTCGGGTCCGTAGCTGGGCAGCCAGTTGACGCTCAGTCCCTCCCGCATGCCTGCCTCTGCGAGCATTTTGCCCATCGCCATCACGCCCTGCCCGCCGAATCCGGAGATGATGATTTCGTGCTTCATGATGTTTGTCCCTCCGATTTGTTCGAATATACGCCGAGCGGGTAGCACGGCACCATGTGCTCGTTCAGCCAGCCGATCGCTTCCACCGGCGTCAGGCCCCAGTTCGTCGGGCAGGTGGAGAGCAGCTCCACCATCGTGAACCCGGCGCCGGACAGCTGCAACTGAAACGCTTTTTTAATTGCGCGCTTCGCTTTCGCGATGCTGGCGGGGTCCGTCACCTTGACGCGTTCGGCGTAAACACAGCCGTCGATCGTCGAGAGCAGCTCCGCCATATGGATCGGCGAACCGTGCAGTTCCTTCCGGCGGCCGAGCGGCGCGGTGGTCGCTTTCTGGCCCAGGAGCGTCGTCGGCGCCATCTGCCCGCCGGTCATGCCGTAGATCGCGTTGTTGACGAAGATCGCGGTGATTTTCTCCCCGCGCATCGCCGCGTGAACGATCTCCGCGGTGCCGATGGCGGCGAGGTCTCCGTCCCCCTGATAGGTGAAAACCGCGAGATTCGGATGCACGCGCTTGATGCCGGTCGCCACGGCGGGCGCGCGGCCGTGCGCGGCCTGCTGCATGTCGCAGGCGAAATAGTGATATGCAAACGCGGAACAGCCGACCGACGCCACGCCGATGGCGGAACCGATGATATCCAGCTCTTCCAGGACTTCCGCGACCAGCTTGTGCACGACGCCGTGCGTGCAGCCGGGGCAGAAATGCATTTCCGCGTCGGTTAATCCTTTCGAGCGTTGATAGACAATGCTCATACGTACGCCTCCTTCAGCGCCTGACGCGCGGACTCGGCCAGCTCCGCGGGCGTGGGGAACACGCCGCCCGCCGTGCCGATAAAACGGACGGGTTTCGAGCCGTTGATAGAGATTTTCACGTCGTCGATCATCTGGCCCAGACTCATCTCCGCGCAGACGACGGCCTTGACGCCCGGCCGGTTCGCGCAGGCGTAGAGCGCCGCTTCGGGATACGGCCAGAGCGTGATCGGGCGGAATACACCCGCCTTAACGCCCTCTTCACGGAGCTTTAATGCGACGGAGGAACAAATGCGCGCCGTCGTTCCGTACGCCGCGAACAGAACCTCCGCATCGTCGGTGAGGAATTCTTCAAAGCGGGTTTCGTTCCGCGCGATCCGGTCGTGTTTCTGCTGCAGGTTTTGGTTGTGCGTCATACAGCTCTTCGGGTCGATGAACAGGGAATTGACGATGTTGTGCTCCCGCTTTCCCTTGGTGCCGTCGGTTGCCCAGTCCTTGCGCGGCAACGCGCGCTTTTTGGGTGTTTTCCACTCGACGGCTTCCATCATCTGCCCGATCATACCGTCCGCCAGCACCAGCACGGGGATGCGGTAAAGATCGGCGATGTCGAACGCTTCCTGTGTGAGGTCGGTGACTTCCTGTATCGTCGCGGGCGCGAGTACGACGGTGCGGTAATCGCCGTTTCCTCCGCCGCGCGTCGCCTGAAAATAATCCGACTGCGCGGGCGCGATGCTGCCCAAGCCGGGACCGCCGCGCATCATGTTGACGATGACCACGGGAAGTTCGGCTCCGGCGATATAGGAGATGCCCTCCTGCTTCAGGCTGATGCCCGGCGAGGAGGAGGAGGTCATCACCCGGGCGCCGCATCCCGCAGCGCCGTAAGCCATGTTGATCGCGGCCACTTCGCTCTCGGCCTGCACAAAACAGCCGCCGTGCTCCGGCATATGGCGGGCGAAGTATTCGGGGATTTCGTTCTGCGGGGTGATGGGGTATCCGAAAAAGCAGCGGCAGCCAGCGCGAATGGCTGCCTCCGCGACCGCTTCGTTTCCTTTCCAGAGTTCCTTTGCCATCGGCTCAGATCCTTTCCACGGTAATCACGCTGTCCGGGCACATCCGCGCGCAGCTCGCGCAGCCCGTGCATTCTTCCATGCGCTCCACGCTTGCGGGGTGGTAGCCTCTGGAATTTGTACCCGCGCTCATGACGATGATTTGCTTCGGGCAGACGGACCGGCACAGTTCGCACCCTTTGCAGCGCTCCTGCAGAAACGAGACTTTCCCAGCCAAGCGATTCACCCCTTTTATAATCCGATTAAATTTCCCACGGTTTTTTCATATAGAGCCGCATCGGAAACCGCATTTCCCGCGGCAGGCCGAGCTGCTTATCAAATCGCGCGTCGTAGGCGTGATACCGAAGCGGAATTCCGGACTTTTTTGCCAGCGCTTCCGCCAATTTCGCGCCGCGCAGGATATCCGCCGCAGTCGTGTCCCTATCCATGTGCGTGTTGTTGACCAGACCGGTTACCTTCAGCCGAGCGCTGTATTCGATCTGCCGCAGGTAGTTTTCCGCCTGCTCGGCCGTAGCGGTTTCCGGACGGCTGAAATTCACCACGCAGAGCAGTTCGTGCTCAATGAGAGAGATTTTCTGCGAGAACCGGCCGAGCACCTGCGCGCCGACAGCGTCCCCGCCGACGTCCATGATGCCGCAGACGCCGCGCTCCAGCAGCGAGGAAACTTCGGGATCGATCACGGGAAGATCCGCCTCCGCCCATCGGGATGCGACGATGCGAACGCCGCGCGCCTCCAGCGCGTCCCTGCGTTCCCGCGAACAGAAATAAGGATTTACAATATCGAGATCGGCCAGCGTCACCGCGCATCCGCTTTCGATCAGCCGAAACGCGAGGTTGACGGAAAATTCCGTTTTTCCGCTGCCATAATGGCCGGTCACGATGGTCAGATGCTGATTCACTCGTTCTCTCCCCGCCTGACCCGGCCGGTCAGTACTCCTGCGGCTGTTCCTCGCCGGCGAGCGCGCGCAGCGCGGCCTGCACGAGCGCCCTCTGCTCGTCCTCGCCCGGCATGATTACGATTTCGGCGATAAAGCTCGTCCGTTCGGCGATCCAGTCGGTAAACATCTTGTCGCGTGCAAATCCGCCGGTCAGGATGATCGCCTGTACGTCTCCCCTGAGCACGGCGGCGCAGGCGCCGATCTCCTTTGCCGCCTGATAGGCCATGCCCTCATAGACGAGGCGCGCAAACGCATCCCCGCTTTCCGCGCGGCGGCTGACTTCCTTGCCGTCGTCGGTGCCGAGATAACCGAGCAGGCCTCCGCGCGTATTGAGCATCCTGAGCATCGCGACGGCAGACAGATGATTCCGTTCGGTAAGTTTTAATACAGAATTGACGGGCAGCCCGCCGCAGCGCTGCGCACTGTACGGACCCTCTCCGCCCAGACCGTCGTTAACGTCGATCACGCGACCTTTACGGTGCGCGCCGACCGTGACGCCGCCGCCGATGTGCGCGATGATCAGGTTCACTTCCACATACTTCAGTCCGCGTTCCGCGCAGAACAGGCGCGCTTTTGCCTTCTGGTTCAGCGCGTGAAATACGGACGCGCGGCTGATTTCCGGATGCCCGGACAGCCGCGCAAGATCGCAGAGTTCATCGGTGACGACCGAATCGGCGATATAGGCGGGAATTCCGAACCTCCTTCCGATGATGTCGGCCAGCATGGCGCCCATGTTCGAAGCGTGATCGCCGTATTTGCAGCTCTTCAGATCGGACAGCATCCGCTCGTTAACGGTGTAGATACCACCCGCGATCGGGCGCAGCAAACCGCCGCGGCCGATCACGGCATCCAGCGAATCATATGCGATGCCGTGCTCCGAAAGCGCCGCGTCGATGGCGCTCATCCGAAACGCGAGCGCGCCTTCCGGGTCCACGCTGTAGGAAATCGCGCTGCCGTTGTGCTCGATCGTGGTTTCAAAAAGCGGCGTTTCCTTTTCGTAGACGGCGAGTTTTGTCGTAGACGATCCGGGATTGATCGCCAGAATTCGAAGATTCATCCTTTCGGTTGTCCTTTCGCATATTGCCGGACGAAGATTTTAAGGAAGTTTGCAGGAAGCTGGAAGGAAGACAGATCGGCCGCCGGAAACAGGCTTGCCGGAATGTTGTAGTATGACAGAATATGTAATACGACATCATACTACTAAATTAGTGGTATGATGTCAAGCGCCGATACCCGGCATTCCTTGTAAGACGAATCCATATGATGTATGATGATGGAAACTTGTATAAGAAGGCGACACCATGTCCGGTGATAACAGGAGTCTTTCGGAACGAACGGCGAACGAGCTGTACAAGATGATCGTACTGCAGAAAAAATTCGCCGCCGGAGACAAGCTCCCCAACGAAAACGAATTGTCGTTGAGCCTCGGCGTGAGCAGGACGACGCTCCGCGAAGCCGTGCACTATTTGATCGCGCAGGGAATCCTCAGCGTACAGCGCGGCCGCGGCACGTTCATCAGCGAAGACCTGACGATGTTCAATAAGTACGACATGGGCGCGCTGAGCCACGCGCGCCTCGCGGATATGTATGAAATCCGGCTCATGTTCGAGCCGCAGTGTATCATGCTCGCTTGTTTCCGCGCGACGGAAGAGGAGCTGCAAGGTATCTTCGATCAGGCGCAGCTCGTCGAACAGCTGGTGCGTACAAACGGCAACTGGCCGGACGAGGACCAGCGTTATCACGAGATGATCGCCGCCGCTTCGCACAACGAGTTCATCATCCGCATGTTTCCGATCATCACCGCGGCGGTGAACGAGGCGATGGAAATGACGGACAACACGGAGGCGCTGAAAAACATTGTCATCTACGACAATCGGGATATGGTCAATTTTTTGCGTTTACGGGACGGGGCGGGCGCCAAGAGCGCGATGAACATCCACATCCGCCATGTGATCAATGTGCTCGGGCTGAATGCGGGAGAACTGTAAAAGCCGCGCCGAAGCAAAAACGTCGTTCATTGTCGGATTGGAGCAGTACGGAAATGATTATACTTAAAAAGCGCCGCAAGGCGCTTTTAGTGTACCAAACCCGATCTCAGCGGGATCCGGATGGTGAATTTGCTGCCGGCCCCGACCTTCGATTCCAGATCGATTCTTCCGCCGATCTTCTTCAGGTTTTCTTTTACGATATACAGGCCGATGCCGTCGCCGCCGGTATCCGGCGAATTTTTCCCGCGATAGTACGCGTCGAAGATTTTTTCCTGTTCTTCCGGCGGAATACCGGCGCCCGTATCTTGTATGGAGATTGCGAGTTCGTTACCCTCCGCCTGGTACGAAAGCGTCACCGTCCCGCCGGATCCGGTGAATTTAAACGCGTTGGTCAGCAGATTATAGATCGACTGGCTCAGCCGGTAGGAGTCGGTCTGCACCGTGATCTTGTGCTGGGCGGCAACCTGCAGCGAAATCTGCTTCCTGTCAAACTGCGCCTTAAGGCCCGCGGCGATCTGACGGATCAGGCCGGAAATTTCCACCGAGGTAAGCAGCACCGGATCGATCTCTTTTCCCGCGTCGATCAGTCCGCTCATGTTGGTGATGATGGAGGAGAGATTCTCAATCTGAGATTCGCAGGTTCGTATCTCCTCCGGCGTGAACCGGATGACGCCGTCCCGAAACCCCTCCAGATGCGTGCGCAGAATCGTCAGCGGCGTTCTGGTCTGGTGCACGAGCTCGTCGATCAGCTGCTTTCTGCTGGTTTGCTTCATCATCAGGCGGGACTGGAGCGTCTCCAGACTCTGCTGAATCGTGCCGATCTCAACGATGCTGGATTTTTTCGCGTCGGATCTTTGCCCAAGGTCGATGTCGGTCGCCTGCTGCGCGGTCAGCGTCAGGTCGCGGCTCATGCGCTTGCTGAAATAATCGCCGATGAGCAGAGTCAGCAGAAACGCGATGCCGCAGGAGAGCAGGCTGTTGATCACCAAAGAGCGCGTAAACTTTCTGGTTTCCAGCGAATTGCCGATGGAACTGTATCGCGTGATATTGAGTTTGCCGATGACGCTTCCGTTCTTCGTGATATCGATCGAGTCAATTTCTTCCGAGGGATTGCGCAAAAACCGGCTCATCATGCCGCTGCGCATCATGTCCGCCATCTTCCCGCTTGCGGAGCCGACATCCGCCAGCAGCTTGCCGTCCGCGTTATAGAGCCGGATACGGTTGATCGGATCGCTCAGGTGCGATTCCAGCTGCATCTCCAGCTGCGCGCGGGAATAGTCGCCGGTGATCAGCGCGTCCGTGGAAAACGCCACGACCTGCGAAACGTGTTTTTTGTAATTCACCGTGGAGTTGTCGATGAAATAACGGTTGATCAGCGCGCTGAACACGATGGAATTGATCAGGACCGACAATGCGGCCGAAAGCATCAGCGCGAGCATCCACTGCCGCTTGACGGTCATGACGCAGTCCCTCCAAAGATATATCCCGCGCCGTATTTCGTGATCAGGATCTGCGGACGGCTCGGGTCGTTCTCGATTTTCTGGCGGATTTTTTTGATAAAACTGTCGATATTGCGATCGTATCCCTCGTAATCGCCGCCATACGCCTGTTCGATCAGCTGCTCGCGGGACATGACGCGCCCCTGATTTTTAAACAACGCGAGAAGCAGCCGGTATTCCGCCGCAGTCAGCGGGATTTCCTCCTCCGCGCGGTACAGCTTCATGCCGCCGGTGTGCAGGCGTAATTCGCCATATTGGTAAATAATCTCGTCGGCCTCGTGATACACGCGCAAAAGCAGCCGCTGTACGCGGAGCATGAGCTCCTTTACGCTGAAGGGTTTGACCACATAATCGTCCACGCCCGTGCGAAAGCCGCGCACCCGGTCCGTCTCGCCCTGCCGCGCGGTCAGCATGACGACCGGAACTTCGGAAATCTGCCGAATCTCTTTGAGCACTTCAAACCCGTCGATGCCGGGCATCATGACGTCCAAAAGAACGAGGTGGACGGTGTTGCTGTTGAAGAGTGCCAGCGCCTCGAATCCATCGCGCGCGGTGAGCACCGCGTAACCTTCCTTAAGAAGATACTTTTCAACGATGGATCTGATTTCTGTCTGGTCTTCGACAACCAATATCTGGTATCGCACCGTTCCACCTCGTACTGCGTCCTGCCGAACCGGCGTTATTTGCCGATGACGTTCTTCATCTTCTGGTATTCTTCATCCGTCAGCTCGCCTTTGATATAGCGGAGCTTGAGCGCTTCCGCCGCGCCGTCGGACGCCACGGGCTTTTTCTTGGCCGCCAGCACGATGATCACGACGATCGCCGCGACGAACACCACAGCCAGCGCAATCCATGCGCCGGGATGCGCGAACCGGGCCAGCCGGTAAAACGTGCCGAAGCCGCCGAACATTCTGGATAACATCATTGTATCATACCTCCTCAATCATTGACGATCGTCAACATTTTTTTGTATTCTTCCTCCGTGATTTCCCCGTTGACGAAGCGTTTCTTCAATACTTCGACCGGGTCCTCGGCGGATTTCGCCGTCTCACCGGAACGTTTTCCGGGCTTGGCCAGTACAAAATAGAGTACGAGGCCGATGACCAACAGCCATAAAAACATCATGTTCTGTTACCGCCTTTCGAATCAATTCCAGCCGTAGCCGCGCATCATGCCGCCACGGCCATAGTACCCGTCGTTTAGATCGTCGTCGTCGTTCCAGCCGTAGCCGCGGATCATGCCGCCCCGGCCGTAATAGCCGCCTGCAGTCGTGCCGCCGAAGCAGCCGCGCAGCGCGCCGTAGCCGTACGCGTATCCGCCTTCAGCATAGTCCTCGGACATCCGGTCCAGCCGTTCGAGCGCGAGTTTGCCTTGCTCCTCGGTCAGCAGTCCGTCCTGTACCATCGTGTTGATCGTTTCTTTTCTCAGGTCGATCATCTTCTGGAACGATTCGTCCAGATCCGCCTGCTGCTCCGGCGTCAGGTCCCGTTGCGCGGCCGGCGCTGTGTCGGCGGCGCGGACGACTGCGCGAGCGGGCACATCTGTGACGAGCGCGTATACGCCGAACGGTACGAGCGCGAGCACGACGATTGCGATAATCAGCAGTGCCTTTCTCATGGTATCACTCCTTTGCGTGTGGATTTGATACCTTCACTGTACCGGCGAATTATGGTTCAATTATGATCGAGCGATATTTCGCGGTTTTCGCGGAGCGAGCGCTTTTTTGCGGGAGCGGGACGCGTTTCGTTGCGTTTTTAAGCGAAATGTTGTAATGTGTTACCAGCTTTTACGGAATAAAAAAAGGCGGAACACAGGATTGGCGAACACGCTTAAAACATACGAGTACCTATTATTCGACATCGACAACACGCTCATGGATTTTTCCGCGGGGGAAAAAGCGGCGCTGTTTCAGACCATGGAGGAGCTCGGCACGCCGATTTCCGGCGCTGATCACTTGAAATATACGCAGATCAACGCGGACGTATGGGGCAGGTTTGAACTGGGGCTTCTGGACAGCAGGGGGGTGCAGCGAGTCCGTTTTGAAGAGTTTGCGGCGCACCTGAAAAGGGATCCGGCCGAAGCGCAGGCGCTCAACGACCGGTATGTGGAGAACCTCGGCAGGCAGGCGATTTTGCTGGCCGGCGCGGCGGACATGCTCCGCCGGCTCAAGGAGCGGTATCGTATTGCGGCGGTCACCAACGGGCTGCATCTGGTGCAGCGCGCGCGGCTCGAACGCTCCGGCCTGCTGCCGTTGCTGGACGGCGTGTTCATCTCGCAGGAGATGGGTGTGCAAAAACCCAGCCGGGAATATTTCGACGCGGTGCTCGCCGCGTTTGGCGACGGGGACAGGGCAAAGTATCTCGTCATCGGCGATTCGCTCTCCGCAGATATCCAGGGCGGCGTCAACGCGGGGATCGACACCTGCTGGTTCAATCCCAAGGGAGCGGAGCAGGGTGAAATCCAGCCGACATATACGGCAGGCAGCTTTGAAGAACTCCTCGCGCTGCTGCTGTAACGCGCGGCGCGGGAACCAACAACAACGATTCGGGAGGAAATGTTATGGATCGGTTTGAACAGGTCAGCGTAATCAAAAAGGCGAACGTGTATTTCGACGGCAAGGTGACGAGCCGCACGGTGCTCTTCGCGGACGGCACGAGAAAGACGCTCGGCGTCATTCTGCCGGGCGAGTATTCCTTCGGCACGGCGGACAAGGAGGTCATGGAGATCCTCTCCGGTTCGCTCAACGCGCTGCTGCCGGGTGCAAGCGAGTGCGAAACGTTTACCGAGGGGCAGACGTTCGAGGTTCCGGCGAACAGCCATTTCTCCGTTTCAACCAAGGGCGTGTGCGACTACTGCTGTTCGTATATCAAGGAATAACGCCAAAGAAGCTAACGGCGGGCGGAATGTGATTTCCGTCCGTTTCTTTTTCCGGCGGCGGGCGTATGATGAAAGAAAGTGAAATTACGCGAAAGGGGCAACGAAATGAGAAACGTCGTGCTGTTTATCGCCATGAGTCTCGACGGGTACATCGCCTCGCCGGACGGCGGGATCGACTGGCTGGGCGGGCAGGAGGAAGGCGCGGACAACGCCGCGAGCTACGAGCGGTTTATTCTCGGCGTGAGCGACATCGTCATGGGGTACACGACGTACCGTCAGCTTACGACTCAGCTGATGCCGGGCGCCTGGCCGTATGCCGCGCAGAAGACCCTTGTGCTCACGCACCGCAAGGGCGAGGCGGGGCCGGAGGGGGTCGCGTTTACCGACGAGCCGGTCGACGCGCTCATCGGAAGGCTGAAACGGGAGCCGGGCGGGGAGATCTGGATTTGCGGCGGGGCGGATGTGGCCAACCAGTGCATGCGGCTGGGGCTGATCGACCGCTACCACATCAACGTGCTGCCGGTGATCCGCGGGGGAGGGATTCGGCTGTTTGAGGCGCTGGAGAGGCCGATTCCGCTCAAGCTGATTTCCACGGAGAGTTACAACGGGATTGTGGATGCGGTGTATGTTCCGCGCTGAGCGCTGGCAAAATCCGGTGTTTTTTGGTATAGTGAGCGAAGAAAGAGAGTGGTTATCATGAGAAAGAATATCGGCAAACTTCCGCATATGATGAAGCACGAGGCGGAGGAAAACCAAAACGCGGAAATTCCGCACCACAGCGAGAGGAAGATATCCCCGACGAACAGCGCCGCGAGGAATCCGGCGACCGCGGGGAAGCTGACCAGCATGCGGCAGTATGCGAAGAAGGGGAAATAACCTAGATAATAAAGCAAGGGCGGCGAAAGCCGCCCTTCTACTAATGTAATTCTTAATAGAAAGACTATAAACGGAATTACAGATGTGGTGTAATGGGAAAGGTAAAAGAGACAGAAAAGAATAACATTTTATTTCTTTTCAAAATTATCATCATTTAGCAACACCTCATATTTAAATATATTATCTACTAAATCGCGAATCTCATTAGGTATATAATTTACTAATATGTGCATCATGCCATAATTAGTCAACAATGAATTAAACTCTCTTCGATAAGCATCGTTATTGATTGAAAAAACCTGTTGGACGCCATCATTATGATTTTGTATGAGTATATTGTAGAGACGATCATTTTGAGGGTCAGTTAAAAACCCAAAAACATCAAGCTCGTCAACATCAAGTTGAAGATTGGGAACATTATTGATTGTTTCATAACGTCTCGAAAGATATTGCTCAAAAGGGTACCTGTTCAAGCTAGCAAGAAACATGATCATATAGAAGTCCATGAAGTTTATATTAACAGGAAATATATCAAAATTTCCTATATCGATTTTTTCTATATTATGTAAATGAGTTCCAATAATATCTATCGGGTATAGTGTTACTTGAACTGGGTACAATTGTGTTTTTTCTGAAATAATTACATTATTATTATGAGAATTAGTTAATTTTACCGGCAAACCATATTGTAAAACATTATAAAATGCATTTATCGATTTTAAAGATTTTCCGAATGCACCGCGAACTCGCATTTGTATTTCAGACTTAGTTTTGCAATCATACAAATTGAAATATGATGATTTACACTCAATGTCAATTATATATTCTGGTTGAATGATAATTATATCAATTTCTCTTCTTTTCTTTTCACAGTCAATGTATTTCATATTAGAAAAACTGTCTTTGTTATAGACTTCTTTAACTAACCGATTAACGATATCTTCAAAGCACTCACCACGTTTTTTCTTATATAACTCAAGACTTTCTCGTCCAGTTGTTGAGAAGAAATCAATAATTCTCCTTTCAGTTTCCGAGAATATGAAACTAGCGAGGTCATCAACAAAGATTACCGAATATTCATCTTTATTGCTATATAAGAAGGGGGTCGCTTTATCGCTATTAATAGCATTTATGTCTTGTGAGAATAAATTCAAATATATCTGATACTCGGAATTGTTATATTTGGGGGAAATTCGCATTAATTCATCAATAGTAAACCACGCATCTAGTTGTGTTTTACCAAATATTCGACTAATGATCCCCCCAATTTCATTTGAGTGCTGAAGTGTGGCTGTTGTGAAAAGTAATGTCCGAAATATCACTATAAACTAATTATGAAAATATCTGATATTGAGATACTTAAAATTTCTAACTGGGTTTTATGGTCAACAGAGTTTTCCAAAACTATTAATCGTTGTAGGCTTGCATACCAATTGTAACTAATATGAAGGATGTGTTTGTCAATGCTTAAATCGTCTATCCTTTCATTGTTCAGTAATTTTTGTATCGGTGTATTGATATAATCTTTTAATGTTCCTTGCGCAAATGAAATAGTATTAGGATAATTTTTACATAGTGCTAAATTACGAATCAAGTAAAAAATTTCCGTATCAGTTCTAATAAAAGGTATTGCGTATTTTCGCTCGACATCGTGAAAAAAGAAATCAAAAAACAAGTCTTTTATAACAGTTTCTGGTTTCATGGTAAGCCTCCAACCTCAAATGTCTTTACTCCTTACTCCTCAATATCTCCTTCATCTCCTTCAACTCCGCCTCCATCCTGTGCAGGTGCTTCTGCATGTCGTCGATCTCCTGCTCGGCCTTGTAGTTGATCGCAAAGTCGATGATCGCCTCGTGCTTGTCCCGCGCGGCCTGCCGGTTCTGGCTCATCATGATGATCGGCGCCTGAAACGCGGCGATGAACGAGAGGATGAGGTTTAAGAGAATAAACGGCTTCGGGTCGAACTGGATGCCGAGGAACGGCAGTACGTTGATCAGAATCCACAAAAACAGAAACGACGCGAAGATCGCGATAAACGTCCAGCTGCCGCCGAACGCAGCCACCTTGTCCGCCACGCGGTCCGATTTTCTCGTGTGCTGTTCATAGTCTTCGTCCAGACGGGCGGCGACGCGCTTTTCGTAACTCTCCACCATCTGGTCGATGCGGGAGAGCTTTTCGTCGTTGAGCTCGATGCCGAACCCGCGAATCTTCGTTTTATTTTCAACCTTGATCGAGATTTTTTCTTTTTCCGTCGCCATAAGCCCGTTTCCTCCCTATGTTTCGATAGCCATATTTTATCAGCATCGGCAGTATTCGTAAACGAATATTCGCGCGCGGCGTGATATAATGGATGCAATCAAAAACGTGCGAAGGGGAAAGCGGCATGCTGCGCGAGTTTGCGCTGACGACGGGGAAAAACGACTGGACGGACGTAACGGAGCGGGTTCGGGATTTCGTCCGGGAGAGCGGGATGCAGGACGGCCTCTGCGTCGTCTGCTGCCCGCATACCACGGCGGGGATCACGATCAACGAGAACGCCGATCCGGACTTAGTGCGGGATCTCGTTCTCGCGCTGGAGCGCGCCTATCCCGACCGGCCGGAGTTCCGCCACGCGGAGGGCAACAGCGCGGCGCACGCGAAAGCGGCCGCGCTCGGCAGCAGCGCGACGGTACCCGTCCGCGCGGGCCGGCTCATGCTCGGCACCTGGCAGGGGATTTATTTTTGCGAGTTTGACGGGCCGCGTTCGCGCCGGTTTTATGTTCAGCTGATGGAGGAAAAATCGTGAACAGCGTAAAAATCACGGTATTGAAGCGGGAGTTTTATCCCGATCTGGCGGAAACGTACTTAAGCGAAGGCGCGTCGGCGGGCGCCTGCCCGCTGCAGAACGTCGGGGACGAATTCCTTTACGAAGGCGGCGCGGAGAAGCCGGACGGCCTGTGCCCGTGGGCGTGGATCGACCTGTATTCCGCCGTTCGGGCACTCTATTCCGGCGGAACGGAAAACGACTGGTACCGCGACGGCGGCGTGCGCATCCAGTGCTGCACGGACGGTGTGCGGCCCGTCGTTTATAAACTGGAGCTGATTCGTTCCTGAAGGCAAAAAAACGAAACGGCGAACGCAATCGCCGCTCCGCAGCCCAGAGTCTCGGGATTCAGCGGTTATAGAGGTGCTCCAGCGTGTAGGAGTCGGTGACGACGGGCTTACCGTCCTTATCCAGCAGCGGCGCGAGACCGCCGGAGTATCCGGCCGAATGGAAGAGATAATTCACGCCCGTTTCGCGGTCCACCCAGATTTCGTTCACGTTTGCGATACCCTTGGAGTAAATTTTGATAAAACGATCGTCCTGCGACATAGGAAACCTCCAGTCTGCTCGTTGCAGACAGTATACCATACCGCGCGCGCCTGCGGGAAAGTCAGGCGCAGGATGAACCCCCAATTCCTGCCGACCGGAGGAAACGGACATGCTGTACGAATTTTCAGAAACGCTCCGGCAGATCGAACCGGAACATGCGGACGACACGCATCTTTTGGCGGGCGTGGTCGCGCTCGACGTGCTGAGGGGAGAATACGGCGCGCGGATCGGGTTCCACGCGGGGCTGATTGAGGAATGTGAAAAGCCCGCGGAACGCTTCCGCTCCGCGGTGGAGATGACGGACAGTCACCTGTTCGCGATCGTATCGATGCGCGAGGTGGCGAATGTCTACGGCGCGCGGGACCGCATCGGCCTGTTCGTGAAAAAGAACCTGATGCTGCTCGTCTCTTTAAGGGACGACGACGGGAGCATTCCCCTCGCGCTGGACGAGGCGGCGCGGCGCCTGAACCTCAGGACCGTTTCGGCCGAACGGCTCATCTGCGCGTTTTTCGAGCGGCTCATGAACAACGACGGGCGCGATCTGGAGAGCTTTGACGACCGCGTGGCCGCCATGGAGGCGCAGATCGAAAACGGCGCGACCGGAAAGAGCTTCAACAGCGAAATCCTTTCGCTTCGGCGGCGGCTTCTGATCGTTCGCAATTACTACGAGCAGCTGCTCGACATCTTCGACGCGATGATCGAAAACGAGGCGGATCTGTTTTCCGCGAAGAACCTCTATCATTTCCGGACGGCGCGGGACAAAATCGCGCGGCTTTCGGCGAATACGCAGATTCTGCGGGACAGTTTGGTGCAGGTGCGCGAGGCATACATGGCGGCGCTGGACTACAACGCGAACCGCATCATGAAGGTGTTTACGGTGGTCACCACCGTGTTTCTGCCGCTCACGCTCATCGTCGGCTGGTACGGAATGAATTTCCGCTTCATGCCGGAACTCACCAGCCGGTTCGGGTACCCGGCGGTGATTATACTGAGCGTTCTCGTCGTGATCGTGAGCTTTATCTTCTTCAAGCGAAAGCGCCTTTTATAACCGTAAAACCGGAAAGAAGCGCAATCACCCTGCATTGAACATAGCATTTGCATATAAAAACCTCGGGCCAATGGAATCGTCCGGGGTTTTCGTATGAAGCGAAGCGCAGGAAATACGGCCTTTCCGTATGCGCCGGCCCTTGCCGCACTGTGGCTTCGGCAGTGAGAAAATCATGGCTGAGGCAGTTCCGCCGCCGTGCCGGCCAGAGAAGACGGCGCGGGAGTCGGTGCGGACGGGGTTACCGCAAGAACGGGCGACACCATGGAAACGGTGGTTTCCGGCGCGGCGGAAGGGGAAGAGGCCGCGTATCCGGAGTTGTCTGCCGGCTGCAGCTTTCGCGGCAGAACATGATGAAACAGCGCGAACACGTTGAGCGCGATGCCGAAAAGCACGATGTCGCGCAGAAGAATCTTCCAGCCTTGCGTCCGATGCCGATTGCTTGTTCCGTTCCTATTCCCTTTTTCCATGCCAACCTCCGAATAAATCTTCGGCAAGGATAGCACCGCTGGATGAGAAACGCGAGGGAGGCGCATGATAACCGGATGAGAAAAGCGTCTCCGAGAAGGAGACGCTTGAGGCCGTCAAAAAACTAGCTTTTTGACGGGACAACTACGTTTTGCCTCTCGCCCTTCGGGCTCCCAGGCGGCAAAACGCATAGGGAAACCGCCCATGCTGGGCGATCCGTTGCGTCGGATCAACC
>JAEWUO010000032.1 GCA_023459335.1 Bacillota bacterium | reverse complement strand
ACCGCCTCCGCGTCGAGCGCAAGCAGATGATTCAGGCCAAGGCCGCCAAGGCCCCGGTCAAAATCATGCTCCCGACCGTCGCCTTCATCTTCCCCGTCGTGTTCATCATCCTCCTCGGCCCCGCAGTAATGAATATTTTTAAAGCTCTCGTATGAGAAAGGCAGAAGAGATGAAGACGGTAACCGTCCGGAAAAACGGAACATTGATCGCATACGCCCTGCACGCAAAGAATTATTTTTCAAGATTACGCGGGCTATTGGGCAGGTCGCTGGAAGAAGAGGGCGGGCTAATGCTTACGCCCTGCAGCTCCATCCATACGATCGGTATGCGGTATGCGATCGACGCGCTCTATCTGGATCGGTCGTGGCGCGTGCTCCGTATCGATGAAGCACTCGCGCCAGGCAGGGTGCTGACGCCTCAGAAAGGCGCAAGACACGTGTTGGAATTACAGGCAGGCCGCGCGAAACGGTGCGCGATCAAAACGGACGACATACTGGAGGTCATCCTATGAGCGAGCAAGCCGAACAAAATACGGAGCGAATCGATTCTCTGCGCAGCCGTATGGATGCGGACGCGCGGTTTCGCCGCGTAATGACGGGTTACGATCCGCTGGAAGTGCGTGCGTATGTCGAAAACGTCAAACGGATTTTTTCACAGCAGGCAAAGGCGGCCAAACAGGAGCAGGATACGCTGATTGCGCAGATGGACTCGGCAAAAAGCGAAATTCAAGCGCGCAACTGCGCCATCAAAAAATTGAAAGAAATGCTTTTGCAGCGGGAAGCGCAATTAAGTTCCGCAAATGCGCGGATCGATTTATTGCTGCAATCCGTGAAGAAGCACGAAGTGGAACGGGAAGAACTCAACAGCCTGCGTGAACTGACAAAGAATTTCCCTCCCGAACGCGTGGAAGCGATGCAGAACGAAATTCAGCAGTTGTACGCGGAGAAGACGCAGAACAACGCGCTGCTGGATTCTCTGAAAATCGAACGCGAGCATTTTTCGGAGGAAAACGAGCGGCTCAAACAGGAGCTGTATTACCAAAGGGCCGTGGCGATGCGTCCTATGATGCCGGACTATGAATCGGCAAGGCTGTACGCGCCGCTGAACATGCCGAACATCCCGAACTTTCCGAGCATGCCCAATATGCAAAACGTCCAGCCCAGACAGCCGTATCCGGAGATGGCGCCGACCGAGACAAAGGCCGCGCCGCAGATGTCGACCTCCGTTCCGAAAGATTTTGCGCAGGTTGCGGATAAGCTCGCGTCGATGTTCGCCGATGCTTACATGCTGATCAGCCAATTTAAGAGCGGCGGCACGGAAACGCAGCCCGAAACGGCGGCGCAGCGCCCGGCTCAGCCGTTTATGCAGATTTTGCGCCCTGATGGGGCGGTGTCCGAAAACCCCGTTTTCAGAAAGTAAAAACCGGATATAAAAACACCGGAAAACGAATTGCCTGTGCGTTCGTTTACCGGTGTTTTTTGCATTCTGGGACAGAAAACTGTCAGGAACCGGATTGCCGCAGAAATATGGAATAATCTCCGGAAAAAACATTTGTTTTCCAGATCGTTCCGCTCTGAAGCGTTATGGCGGCGGTATAATCGCGCATCGAAACTGCGCCGTGGAAAACCGCGTCCAGATTGACCAGCCCGAGCAGGACGTCCGGCGCGCCGCGGCTCTTCCAGAGCTGGAAATTTTCCCGGTTTGTTTTGTCATCCGCTTTTCTATGCGTTATGTATGCGAGGGAATCGGAGCCGCCGTTGATATTGATCAAAATATTATGATCGAAATAAGGCAGGATCGTTACGCCGCCGGAATAATTCGTGTCGATCGAAACCTGACCCGTAACCGGATCTTCCGATCCTCCCCAGCTGCAGAGGATAGCGCGGTTCTCCAGACGGTTTGCTTTCAGGAACGCGGCGGCCTCGCGGCCGAAACCGTACGTCGACGCAATCTCATGGCAAGAGGCGGTCAGAGACCAGAAAACGGAGACCGACAGAATGACGACCGCGCAGAAAACGCGGACCGCATGGGTAAATTCCGCGAACCGCGGTTTTATAGACACCCCGGCGTTCGCCGTACTGCCAACCGGCGCATCTTCTCGGATACCGGCATCCACCCAGAACCAGAACAGCAGGAAAAGAGATGCGGAACCGATGTGATGCTGGGAAAAGTAGACGACAGAACAAAACGCTGCGTAAACAGAATAAGGCAGGGCAAGCAGGAGCGTCGTTTTTTTTCGGCGGGAAAGGAGCAGCAGTACGCCCCAGAACAGAAGGCCGGCCAACACGCCTGCGATATAGATGACAGGATCGAACCGGACCATGCGCAGTCTCGCGTCGGTGCTGAAACAATCGAAAAAGCACGCGTCCGCAGGCAGGATGATCAGCGTGTATACAAGGCGTAAAAAGAAACCGTTTCGCACGTGCTGCAGCGCTAAGGCGTAGGCTTCCCGGCCGGGCAGTATCAGTATGATGTTGGCGAGCGCAAAGAGCAGAAGACTGGCCAACGCCCACAACCGCCTGTCATGCAGAAACTGCGGAAAGAGGCCGCGGATACCGCGTTCGCGGCAGATCTGCACCAGCCAAACGAATGCCAGCCCCGCCGCGAACACAATTCCGTATGCCGAGGACAAGCAGAGCAGAAACAGCGCGGCAATATATCGGAACGGCTTTATGTCCTTGACGGGATAGGCCGCGGCGGCCAGTACAAACGCGAGGAACAGAATGGAATACGGCCGCGCGATCGCACCGTACTGATAAAAGAGAAAATATGTAAACGGCACGAAAATCCGCACAATCCGCGGGAACGGCGCGCGAAACAACAAAACTCCGGCCGCCAGAGAGCAGATCAGTATATTGATCGATTTAATGCTCCATTCATAAGGCGCTCCGAGCTTGGCCGGCAGGCTGAGAAGCAGATGCCAGAGCGGCGGGTGACCCTCGAAATGCGGAATGGAAAACAGGATTTCCCGCATCGGCGCGCATTTTGCTATCTGCCAGGCCTGCGCTTCGTCGAACCAGGGTTCGTGAAACGCGGATACGACGCCAAGCAGCAGGAGATACAGCGCCAGCGCGGCGATCTCCGGCGCTTTTCCGGGCGAGTTCTCAAGCTGACGATACAGGCGCGTCCAGGCACGATCTTTTTTTGACCGACTGTCACAATACAAGCGGCGTCCTCCTGCCGGTTCGGTGAAATGTTTTGTTTTCACAATGTGATTGTTCCAAAGCGGCGTTTCGGATGGAAGCCGCCGCCGGCTCTTACGTCTGGATTTTAAAACGTATTCCGCTCATCGAAGCAGGATCGCGGCATTCGATTTAAAATCATCGGAACGATCATACCATTTTTCATGCCTGAAAGAAACCGCTTGCGCAGATCAAATTGTTTCGGCCCTGGAAAGAAAATGATATAATTGTCTTCGTAATCAATTCCGAACCGCAGGAGAGCAAATGTCCGAAACATTCAACGAGAATGAGTTCACGAAAATCGCATACTATTATTATAAAATCGGCATGACGCAGGACGAGATCGCGAGGCGGTTTTCCATGTCCCGCCAGCGCGTCAACCGCATTTTGAAAAAATGCCTCGAAACCGGCGTCGTCACCATCAGTATTCGTGAATTCGACAACCACAACGTGGAACTGGAGACGCAGCTCGAAGAGCTGACCGGACTCAGGGAGGTTGTTCTTTCGACCAGCGAAATTGAAGAACGCAACGAGTCGCTTGGCGGTACGGCGTCGGCTTATCTCGAACGAATCATCAAGGATAACGACATCGTTGGTTTTTCCAGAGGCCGCGCGCTGTCGCATCTGGTCGCCAACCTCGCGCCGGTCAGCCATAAAAACCTGACGGTGACGCAGCTGGTCGGCGGGTTGAACGCGGAGGAAGCGAATACGAATTCCGACAATATCGTTCGGGAAACCGCGCGCAAACTCAACGCGAAGCCGTGTTTTATGTATGCGCCGATCATTGTGGAGAACAAGCAGCTCCGCGACTCCATGCTGCGGCAGAGCTTTTACTCGCAGGTATACGAAACGATGAAACGTTGCACATTGGCGTTCGTGGGGATCGGCAATTTTTCAGACCAACCCGGCTTTGTGCCGCGAAGTTTTTTGTTTGACGAGGAATACGGCGAACTGCAAAAGCGCAACGCCGTCGGTGAAATCTCCACGTTTTATTTCGATATCGAGGGAAAAATCATCAAAAGCGGCGTCAACGAACGCGTGTTCGCGATCGATTACGACAGCTTTGTCAAAATACCGGTTCGCGTAGGAATCGCGGCCGGAGAAGACAAGGAGCGGGCGATCATCGGCGCGATCCGCAGCGGGCTGATTAATGTGCTGATTACGCATCTCGATACGGCCAGGCGGATCATAAAAGCGTTTCGGAGATGATTTCATTTTCATCGGATAAGAGCCGTTCCCCGCCGGGACGGCTTTTTACGTTAAACGGAGATTCGCGGCGCGCCTTTGTTTTCTGCGTTCGAACAGGTAAAATATCCGCCGCCTTTGCCGCAAAAAACGAAAACTCAAATCATGCTATTTACTTATGGCGATCAATATGATATATTAGTTATAGAAATTACATATGTTTTTAGACTGAGCATATGTAACAGCAAGGATTAGAGTTCATCCGCGTAATGGATTGCCGATAGCCGGCCGATAGCAAAATGTTATGGTCTCAACTAAAACGGGAAAGAAACGTACTTGCCGGGCTTTCATGACCGCGCGGGCCGGACAGCTCCGCATGAATTGAAAAAGCAAGAAACGCTGAGAGGAAAAAATGTTAACCGAAAAGAAAAAACTGGGCCTGCTTAACTGCACGGCGATTCTGATCGGAGGAATGATCGGAAGCGCGATCTTTTCGCTGTCGGGCGTTACGATGATGAACGCGGGACCCGCTTCGGTCGTATCATGGATCATCGCGGGGGTCATTCTGGTCGCGTACGGCCTGCAGACGGCGGAACTCTCGACGATGTACCCGCAGTCGGGCGGCATTTTTGTGTTCCCCGCAAGAGCGCTCGGCAAAACGGAGAAGGCGGGCAAGGTATGGGGATGGGTATCGGCGTGGGCCTACCTGTTCGGCTGCATCGCAGGCGCGGCGTTTTCGGCCATATACGTCGGAAACTACTTAAGCGTCAGTTTCCCCGCGCTTGGCAGCATGGGAACTCTGATCGCGATCGCAACGGTGATCCTCTGCGGCGTTCTGAACATCATTGAAATCTCCGCGATGGGAAAGATCAACACGGGATTGACGATCGGCCTGATCGCCACGATGCTGCTTTTTATCGTCACCGGGTTTACCAGCGGGAAATGGGATGCTTCCAAACTAACGCCGTTCTTTACGCAGGGAGCAAATGGCACATTCGGGTTCATGGGAGCGATACCGGTCGCGATGGTCGCGTTCGGCGCGATCGTGGCGGTGTCGTTTATGGTCGGCGAAATCAGGAATCCAAGGAAGACGGTGCCGCAGTCGATGGTCATTTCCATGTCGGTGGTGCTGGTGCTGTACGTGCTGATGATCGTCACGACGCTGGGCCTTGTGACGGCGGGTTTCCTCCAGCAGAATCCGGGCATGGCGTACATTCCGATGTACGCGGCGGTATTCACCACGCTTTCCAACCTGCCGTGGCTGGGTTATGTCATTACGATCGCCGCGGTGCTTGCGCTGGTCACGACGATCCTGGTCGTCATGGCGCTGGCGGGACGCGCGCTGCAGGCGTCCGCGGACGCGGGCATCCTGCCGAAGGGACTTGGCAGGATCAACGGCAGGACGAACACGCCGGTCAACGCGCAGCTGCTCGTCATTCTCGCCGTGGGCGCGATCGCAGCGTTTCCGAGCGCGACGAACTTCATCGTCAACTTCGGCTCGCTCTGTAACGCCATCGTGGTCGCGATCATTTGCCTGACGGTTATCGCGGCGCGCAAAAAGAACCCCGAACTGACCGACAAGTTCACGGCGCCAGGCGGCAGCGTCCTGCCGGTCGTCACGCTCGTCGTGATCATCGCGGCATACATACCGGACATCCTGCAGGGCGGCTATCAGCTCTGGGTGTGGACGATCGCCTACTTCGCGCTCGGCATGATCATCTATGGTATCAGCCAGATAAAGAAAAAGGCGTAAGAGGGTTCCGCTCAATCCCCCGCTGAAGCAACGAGGGGCATTCTGCCGCAGCGGCAGAATGCCCTGCGTGATATGGAGCATGCTTGGAAATGAAGTATTATGATCAGAAAAACATTCGGCTGGAAAACACCTGCATTGCGTTTGGCGATTTCGACGGCGTACACATCGGACACAAGGCGGTGGTGGAGCGTTTGCGTCAGCGCGCGGCGCAGGGCCTGACGTCCGCCGTCGTTTCGCTGGACTGTGACGAAGCGTCGCTGCGGGATAGAAAAATACTCTCGACCGAAGAAGAGAAACGGTATTTATTAAACAATCTTGCCCCGGATGTCATGATTTCCTGCCCGCTTTCCGGCGGGAGTCTCCCGCTGAGACAATTGATCGGCGAGACGCTTGTGGGCCGTCTTGGCGCGAAGGTGATCGTAACCGGGTCAAACAACGAGAATCTCGATTTGCTGCGCGTATACGCATCCGAGTTTGGCTTTGAACTGGATGTATGCGACGCCGTGCTCGAAAACGGAACCCCGGTCACGGCGGAACGCATTCGGAAGGATCTGTCGGAGGGACGCCTCGAACAGGCGAACAGGCTGCTCGGGCATCCGCATCTGTTCATCGGTACGGTCATGCACGGAAAAGGCCGCGGACGCACGGTGGGTATGCCGACGATCAACCTCGGCTTCCATCCGAATCAGCAGTTGCCCGCTTTCGGCGTATACGCCACGCAGATGAAAATCGAAGAGGAAACATACAAGGGGCTGACCAACATCGGCAAGCGTCCCTCGGACGACAATTATGACTATGTTTCGATCGAAACGTTCCTGCCCGATTTTTATCGCGATATCTATGATCAGAAAGTCGTGCTGGAGATCTGCCGATTCGTCCGGGCGATGATTAAATTCAACAATCTGGAAGAAGTCAGACAACAGGTGGATCAGGATATCGTTTCAATCCAATCGTTTCTCGGCGAACGCTGATGCAGGACCGGCGCGGCGAACATCAAAGCACGGAATCATGCGTGAAATTGAAAAATTCAAACACAAAAAACGCCGTCCGTACCGATACCGGTCCGGACGGCGTTGAGCGCAGCCACGCGTTCAATCAGGTGATCGACGCATCGTAAATGCTCTGGATCGATGCCAGAAGCGTATTGTTAAACTGCGCGTCGGTCTGTGTGGCGGAGAGCCCCTCCGCAAGCGCGCGGGAGAAGCTAGCGATCAGCCCCGGATTGCGCGCGAGGCGTTCGTTCGCCTCCTCGCGGCTGTAACCGCCGGAGAGCGCGACCACGCGAAGCACGCGCGGGTGACGGATCAGATCGGAATAGAACCCGTCCTCGGACGGAATTGAGAGCTTCAGCATCACGCTCGCCTCTTCGGGCAGCGCGTCCAAATGTCGCAGCAACTCCTGTTTCAGCAGCGCCTCGGACTGTGCTTTCTCCGCGCTGAGGATATCCACCTCCGGTTCGATGATTGGCACCAGGCCGGCGTTCAGGATTTGTTTGCCATATGCAAACTGCTGGTCGGCGACTGCGGCGATCCCTTCCGGAACCGCCTGCCTGATCAACGAACGCATCTTGGTGCCGAAGATGTTTCTCTCGACGGCGCGTTTCAGCAGCGCGCCAAGCCCGTCGATCGGTTTCATCATCTGAACGCCGCCCTCCGGCGGAGCGAGTCCCTTGTCGACCTTCAGGAAGGGAACGACGCCCTTCACCCGCCAGAGATAATCTGCCGTAAACAGTCCCTCCACCTTGCGGTCCATGGTCTGCTCGAACAGGATTGCGCCTAAAATATACTCGCTTGTAAACACGGGGCTCGTCACAATCCTCGTGCGCATCTGGTGGACGAGATCAAACATCTCTTCTTCGTTGTTGTACGCGCTGTGGGATACCCCGTATTGCTCCAGCGCTTTCGGGGTACTGCCGCCGCTCTGATCCAGCGCCGCCAGAAAACCCCTGCCCGTGCGGATTCGTTCCGCCTGTTTGCCATTCATCGCAATGCCTCCTTCGCTCAGTCGTTTGGGTGGTTGTCCTTCGGATTATGGTGCTAATATAACAGTACTGCGCGTATTGTTCCGTGACAGGAAGACAAACCTCAATGGAAGAAACTGATCAACAGCGCTGCGTTCAGCAGCGTGACGACGAGTCCGATCGCCCATAAAACGGCCTTGCCTCTTTTGGAGTTGGCATATTTGCCCATCACTTTGACCGAAGAGGTCAGATAGATCAGCGAAAAAATGGTGATCGGCAGCTGCACGCTTAAAAGCATCTGCGAATAGATCAGCGCGTCAAACGGAGAGCGGATAAAAAAGATCACCAGCGTCGCGGGCACCATGGTCAGCAGTATGCCGACTTTGGTATGTTTGTCCTTGATGTCGTACGGCTCGGCGAAGATCCCCGCGAAGATACTGCCGCCCGCCATGCCCGCCGTGATGCTGGAGGAGAGCCCCGCGAACAGCAGCGCGATGGCGAAGACGACGCTCGCGGCGTTGCCCAGCAGGGGTTTGAGCATCTGCTGGGCCTGAGAAAGATCCGTCACGGTCGTGCCGGCGGAGAAGAAGGTCGCCGCGGCCATGAGAATCATGGCGCTGTTGATCGCCCAGCCGATGATCATGGAGATCAGCGTGTCGCCGAACTCGTATTTGAGCTGCTTTTTGATCACGGTTTCGTCCTGCAGATTCCACTGCCTGCTCTGGATGACTTCCGAGTGCAGATAGAGGTTGTGCGGCATGACGACCGCGCCGAGCACGCTCATGATGACCAGCATCGCGCCTTTTGGGAACGCGGGCGTAACCCAGCCCGCCGCGGCTGCGGCCCAATCGGTATGGATGATACAGATTTCGAATAAAAAGGACAGACCGATCAGCGAGACGAACCCAATGATGATCTTTTCAATCTTGCGGTAGGAGTTGGTCAGCTGGAGCGTGAGCGCAACCGCGAGCACCAGCACGGCGGCGAGCTTCAGCGGCAGGTGAAAGAGCATGTTCAGCGCGATCGCCGCGCCCATGATCTCCGCCAGCGCGGTGGAGACGGATGCGCCGACCGAGGTGATCAGCACGATATTCCGAATCCAGGGGCGCATATACTCCGTCGTCGCTTCGGAGAGGCATTTGCCGGTGACGATGCCCAGATGCGCGGCATTATGCTGCAGTACGATCAGCATGAAGGTGGAAAGCGTCACCATCCATAAGAGCGAGTACCCATATTGCGATCCCGCGGCGATGTTGGACGCCCAGTTTCCCGGATCGATGAACCCGACCGTCACCAGAAGGCCCGGCCCGAGATATTTTAAAAATGCAGCCGCCGTATGCTCGTATTTGCGCGGTTTAAAAAAGGAACTCCACTTTTCTTCCATCTGCGCACCTGATCCGTATCGATTCCATTACTCGCGGTCGATCTTAGTATAACACATCAGACCGCTCACGCTAAGAGGTCTTGCATATACCGGCTATATCTCCTGCGCTCAAGGAGGAAACTGCCGGCGAAAATTCGGGAACCGCCGGCCAAAAAATAAAACGGCAGGCTTTGAACGCTTAGGTCCGAATACCCGCCGAAATGGGATCGTTTAATGATTCTTCTGCCCGTAATATGCGTTTTTGCCGTGTTTGCGCTGATAATGTTTCTCCAGAAGCGCCGGGCTGATCCGCGCATCCGGCGCGATCTGCAGCGTGTGCCACGCCATCATGGCCGCTTCTTCCAGCACGGCGGCGTGATACACCGCCTCCGCCGCGTCCTTGCCCCAGCAGAACGGCCCGTGCTCGCTGACCAGGATCGCGGGCATCGCGGCAGGATCGAATCCGCGCATGCACTCTATGATGACGTTTCCGGTTTCCCGTTCGTAATCGCCGTCGATCTGTTCTTCGCTCAGCGGATGCGTGCAGGGCACATCCCCGTAAAAATAGTCCGCGTGCGTCGTGCCAAGCGCCGGAACCGCGCGCCCCGCCTGCGCGAAGATCGTCGCCCAACGTGAATGGGTGTGCACAACGCCGCCGATTTGGGCAAACGCGCGGTAAAGGACCAGATGCGTTGGCGTGTCCGACGAGGGGCGCAACGTTCCTTCTGCGACTTCGCCGCTGGCAAGATCGACGCAGACCATCTGCTCCGCGGTCAGGTCATCGTAAGCGACGCCGGAAGGCTTAATCACCATCACGCCGCTTTTCCGGTCGATCCCGCTGACGTTGCCCCAAGTAAACGCGACGAGGTTCAGCTTCGGCAGCCGCAGATTGGCCTCGAGTACCTGTTCCTTCAGCGATTCAAGCATGATTCATCCCTCCCAGTCAGTCGCGCAGCGATTCGACCGCGGCGCGCTCCACCGCAAGGCAGCGCCGGTATCCGCCCATAAACGAGGCGAATCCTGCCGCTTCCGTTTCGGACGCGTCAACGGTGAGGCTCTCCGCGCCCCGGAATACGCGTGAAGCGAGATAATCCGAAAGCGTTTCATCTTTTGCGCGGTTCCGCATATATGCCGCGAGCACCGCCATACCCCACGGACCGCCTTCTCCCGCCGTTTTCATTACGGTCACGGGCGTATTCAGCGCGGCGGACATGATCTTCTGCCCGATTTCACCGGCCTTGAAGAAGCCGCCATGGCCGGTCATCGCGTCCAGCTTTACCTGCTCCGCGGCGAGGATATCCATGCCGATGCGCAGCGACGCGCAGGCGGAGGTCAGGTGCGCGCGCATCACGTTTGCGAGCGTGAACGCCGCATCCGGCTTTCTTATGAGCAGCGGCCGCCCCTCGTCGAGGCCGGTGACGGGCTCGCCGGAAAGATAGTTATACGCCATCAGCCCGCCGCCGTCCGGCGCGCCGTTCAGCGCGCTCTGATACAGCGTGCGGTACAGCGTGCGTTCATCAAACTGCGCGCCGAGCGCGGCTGCCGCTTCGCCGAAGAGGCGGATCCAAGCGTCGATATCGCTTGTGCAGTTGTTGCAGTGCACCATGGCGACCGGATCGCCGGATGGCGTCGTTACCATGTCCACCTCGGTGTAATGGCGCGACAGGGCGCGCTCCAGCACCAGCATGGCGAACACGCTCGTTCCGGCGCTGACGTTGCCCGTGCGCTGCCGCACGCTGTTGGTCGCGACCATTCCGGTGCCCGCGTCGCCTTCCGGCGGGCAGAAGGGGATGCCGGGCCTCAGCGTTCCGCTCGGGTCGATTAGCGCGGCGCCTTCCGGCGTCAAGCTGCCCGCGCGTTCTCCCGCGCTCATCAGGCGAGGCAGGATATCCAGCAAATTCCAGCGGAAGCCGTGCTGCCGGACGAGCGCCTGAAACGCGTCCGTCATCTTTTGGTCGTAACGCATATTCGCGCTGTCGATCGGAAACATGCCGGACGCGTCGCCGACGCCGATAATCTTTTCGCCGGTCAGCCGACAGTGGATATAACCCGCGAGCGTGGTAAGAAACGAAATGGACGCGACATGAGGTTCGTTCGCCAGCATCGCCTGATACAGGTGCGCGATGCTCCAGCGCTGCGGGATGTTGAACCCGAAGAGCGAGGAGAGCTTCTCCGCCGCTTCGCCCGTCGTTGTGTTTCGCCAGGTACGAAACGGCGCCAGCAGATTCCCTTGCGCGTCGAACGCCATATATCCGTGCATCATGGCGGAAACGCCCATCGCGCCGACGTGCGTAAGCGCCGTGCCGTAACGGGACTGCACATCCGCGGTAAGCTTCGCGTAAGCGTCCCGCATCCCGGCGAAAACGTCGTCGAGCGAATAGGTCCAAAAGCCGTGCTCCAGCCGGTTTTCCCAGTTATGTCCGCCGGAAGCGAGCACCTCGTGGTTTTCGCCGATCAATACGGCCTTGATGCGTGTGGATCCGAACTCGATGCCGAGAAACGTTTCGCCTCTCTGGACCGCTGCGGCGGCGCCGTTGGATTCCTGCGTCATAAATGATCCTCGTTTCTTGAGATGTTGTTTCCCGTAAGAATAAAAGATGCTGCGTGTTTTGGCGGTATTTACCGGCTGCTTTCTCTTTCAACAAGCGTCCAGTGCAGCGTCTGCGACTCTGCGGCTTCGCCCGCGAGGCGGCGCATCAGTTTTTCCGCCGCGACGCGGCCGATGTTCTGATCCCCATAGGAAAGGGACGTGATTTTCACGGGAGAGATTTCGCTGAGGCTGCTGTTGTCGAAGCTGACGATGGATATTTCCTCCGGTACTTTTACGCCGCGGGAATGCAAGAGCGGAATCAGGCGCAGAGCGATCTCGTCGTTATAACAGACCACGGCGGAGCATTCCGATAGTTTTGAGGCGAGCTCGTCGGTGAACAGCTCGTCCCGGCTTTCCGTAGTATACCAGAAAACGCATTGATCCGGTATCATATGCCCCGCGTCCCTCAGAGCGGTGATATAGCCGGCATAGCGCTGATGCCCCTGAATATCGTCGCTCTTAAAGATACCGGATATCGCGGTGTGCCCGTGTTTCAGCAAATACCGCACCAGTTCGTATCCGCCGCCGAAGTTATCCGCGTATACGCTGACCGTACCGTCCAGATCCGCATAATATCCGTTGAAAAAAACGATGGGGATGCCGCGCTCCATCAGCGCCCGGTACAGGTCGAGATTCGGGTTTGGCAGAGCGGTCTTGGTTCCCTCCACCAGCATGCCGTCGATGGGCTTTGCCAGCAGGTCGGTCAGGATATTACGCTCGCTGAAAATACTGTTGTGCGTCGCCGCCAGAATCGCGGAGTATTTATTCTTCGCGAGTACGGCCTCCGCCTCGCGCAGTATTCCGGGGAAGATATAGTCGCTGATATAAGTGGCGACGATGGCGATGTTGCCGCTGCGGACCGGCTCATCCTGCGTACGCACGCGCGAACCGCTGCCGCGCAGTTTGGTGATCAGCCCCTCGGCGACCAAAACAGACAACGCCTGGCGGACAGTCTGGCGGCTCGCGGAAAACCGGTCCGAAAGCTGCTCTTCCGTCGGCAGCATTTTTCCGTCCGTATATTGACCGCTTTTGATTTCATCTCGCAAGGCAGAGGCGATGATCAGATATTTCGGCATAATTCCTCGCTGCTGCAGCTGGATCCATTCGATATCCTTATCATATCTTTCACGCAAAGACGAGTCAATACAAAATAAATACAAATCTGCAAAGCTTTGACGAATGTATTTCCGAACAGTAAAATATGTATGGGATAAAGGATCAGAATCATTCGTGATATTATGTAAAATATGCTAAATAAACGAACGTTTCGTATTGACGGCATGGATTCAATGCAAATATAATACAAATATTAATCGAAGATGCGAAATTCTACGAAATTCGTTTGATTATTTTCGAGCGTGTATGAGCTTCGGTGGCGACGGATGCCGCAAATCTTGCGCAATACCGCCGGAAACCATACAAATTCAGCCGAAAAATCACGGAAATGGTAAGCTTTGACAGGGCTCAGACTCGCAAAACGTCGTTCAGCGCCTATCGACGCTTTCACAGCGGGATAATTTTCAAAACATCGGTACAGAACGAAATCAGATGAAAAAAACAAACGAATATCAAAAGAAATTCTATTGGCGGCCGTTGCGTGATAAAGGATAATAAATGGGGACGTATACGCACATCCGGCAGTAACTGAAAAACCCGTCAAATTGCAGCATAAGCCTGTCAGAAAGGAAGATCCGATGTTCAAGGTCTTTCTTGTCGAAGATGAAATCGTCGTGCGGGAGGGAATCCGCAAAAATATCCAGTGGGAGCAGTATGGCTTTTCGTACGCGGGCGACGCCCCGGACGGAGAGCTTGCGCTGCCGCTCATCCGCCAGATCAAACCCGACCTTCTGATCACCGACATTAAAATGCCGTTTATGGACGGGCTTGCGCTCAGCGAACTCGTCCGAAAAGAGCTGCCGCGCACGAAAATCGTCATCATCAGCGGTTACGACGATTTTTCCTATGCGCAGCAGGCCATCGGCATGGGCGTCGAACAGTACCTGTTAAAGCCCGTCATCAAGGAAAAGATGGTGGAGCTTCTGATTTCGCTGCACAAAAAAATGGAAGCAGAGCAGCAGCAGCGGGAGTATCTGGCGATGTTCCAGCGCGAGGCGCAGGAATACGAGGCGTTTTCCCGCAGACGGTTTTTCGAACAGGTCGTCACCGGCGGGATGAGCGTTTCGGAGATCACCGAATCCGCGAAATCGCTGGACATCGAGCTGAACGCGCCCTGCTATGATATCCTTCTTTATTCGCTCAACAGCTCCGCTTACGACGGCAGCGCGCCGGAAGGGTATACGGACGCGCTCGCCGCGGTGCAGGACCGTTTGACACAATTCTTCGTCAGCCGTCCGGAACTGATTCTATTTCGTTGGAATATCACCACGCACGCTGCTCTGATCAAGGGATCGCAGGAGCAGGTCGTAGAATCCACGCGCGAGTGCATTGCGGGGGTTCAGGAGATCTGCGAACTGGCAGGACGCGAGGTCAACTGGTATGTCGCCCGCGGAACGCCCGTTCCGCGTCTGAGCGCGCTCCCGATCTGTTATTCGGAGGCGAGCCGTATCCTCTCCTACCGGTATCTTTGCCCGGACGAGCACATCCTGACGGAGGCAAGCATCCGGACCGTTCGCAAACCGGGTGGAACCGCCGCGGAGTCGGAAAAGCAGGTGATCGATCAGGAGCGCGTGCGCTGTTTCCTCAGCAGCGGCACCGTGGAGGAGGCCGATCAATTCGTCGATCAGCTGCTGCGCGGCGCGGGGGAGGAAGGCGTTCCTCTGCCCATGTTCTGCCGGTACCTGACCATGACGGTCTATTTTGCGGCGGGGGAATATCTGGATACGATCGGATGCCGCGCGGACAGTTTCTGGCCGCCGGAGCTTCGGCCGAAGGACAATGTCTCCACGCCGGACGAGGCGCGAGAATATACGCTGCAGGTGATCCTGCACGCGATTGCATTAAGGGATAACGAAAGCAGAAAACAGCAGCGCGACCTGTTGATTCAGGCGATCGGGTTTATCGACAAGCATTATCCGGAGGAGACGATCTCGCTCGACCGCGTGGCGAAAAAAGTGAACATCAGCCCCAATTATTTCTCCGCGATGTTCAGCCAGGAGGTCGGCCAGACCTTCGTCGAGTATCTGACCGGGAAGCGCATCGCCGAGGCGAAGCGCATGCTCCGCCAGACGGATAAGCGCTCCAGCGAAATCGCGTTTTCCGTGGGGTTTCGGGATTCGCACTATTTCAGCTTCGTTTTTAAAAAGGTTTCCGGATGCACGCCCAGCGAATACCGCAGAGGAGAAAAACGGTGAACGGGAAATTCGGCTGGACGGCGAAACATGAAAAAATCACCATGCAGAAAAAACTATGGAAGATGATTTTGATCGTCACCATCCCTTTGATGCTGACCATCATTTTGGTGGTGGGGATCGGGATCGGATACGGAATTCAGTATAATGCGATTCTGAACAACGTGACGACGGCGTCTGATTTCAACCGAGATTTTACGGACAATATCAAGACCAAAATGTATTATTACGTGATCGACAGCCAGTATTCGGAAGGTCTGCCGACCGAGGAGGTCAAGTCTGCGGAGGCCATCGCGCGGAAACTGATCGGGACCACAGCCGAGAAGGACAGCCTTCGCGCCATCAACAGCGTGCTGAACATGTGTCAGAACCTGGAAGATAAAATGCGGGAAATCGCGGATACGAAAGGTTACGATTCCCGCATGACGCAGCTCAACGACAATATTTACGTCATGGCCGACCTGATACAGGAATACATGTACACCTACCTGTATTATGAGGCGGTCCATCTGGACGCGCTGCAATCCACCATGTTTACCAATATGACGGTGCTTATGTGCGTGGTTGTACTTGTGGCGTCGGGGCTGCTTGTTTTCCTGCTCAGTTACTCGCGAAAACTCAGCCGCCGCATCGTGGACCCGGTCGACAAGCTCTGCGAACGCCTGATCGCCATCGGGCGCGGCAGCCTTTTGGTATGTGATCCGATCCAGGCGGACGTGGAGGAGGTGCAGCTGCTTTCAGACGGCATTGAAAGCATGGTCGGACACTTAAAACGTCAGATCGAGCGCAATACGGAACAGGAGAAACAGCAGCGGCGCACGGAGCTCGCGCTGCTGCAGGCGCAGATCAATCCGCATTTTCTGTATAACACGCTGGATACCATCATCTGGCTGATCGAATCGGGAGAAATCAGCGAAGCGGTCGCCATGGTGGGCAGCCTGTCCAATTTCTTCCGATTCTCGCTGAGCCGCGGACAGAACGTCATCACGCTCGAGGAAGAGCAGCAGCATATCCGCAGTTATCTGGAGATCCAGCAGATGCGCTACCGTGACCTGATGGAATACGAGATCGATATTCCGGAGGAGCTTAAGAGCTATATCCTGCCCAAGCTCACCCTGCAGCCGCTGGTGGAAAACGCTCTATACCACGGCATCAAGATCCGACGCCGCAAGGGCCTGATCCGCGTCAGCGCGCGTGCGCAGGAAAGCCGGCTGATTCTGGAGGTGAGGGACGACGGAAGCGGCATGTCGCCGGAACGGCTGGAAGAGGTGCGCGCGTCGCTGGTGGATGGCAGCCGCGAAGGATTCGGCCTGCGCACCGTGCACCAGAGGATACAGATCCTGTTCGGTGTGGAGTACGGGCTCAGCGTGGAGAGCGCGCCGGACATCGGTACGAAGATACTCGTGGAAATCCCCATGCAGACGAGCGAAAAGGAGATGGGAGCATGAAAAAAAGGTTCTGGACCGTATGGACTGCGATTCTGCTTGCGGGATCGCTGGGCGGCTGCCTGTCCGGCGCGGCCCGTACGGAGGAACCGGAGAAGGATCTGGGGAATCTGCTCGTCGTCGGATTTTCACAGGTCGGCGCGGAGTCGGAATGGCGCGTGGCCAACAGCGAAAGCATGAAAGCCGCGCTGAGCGAAAAAAACGGATACGAGCTGATCTTCGACGATGCGCGGAACGAGCAGGAGAACCAGATTCGCGCGATCCGGACCTTCATCCAGCAGGATGTGGATTACATCGTCTTCTCGCCGCGCGTGGAGACCGGCTGGAATTCGATTTTGCAGGAGGCGCGGGACGCAGGCATCCCGGTGATCGTGATCGACCGCGATATTGAGGTGGAGGACCGCAGTCTGTATACGGCGTATATCGGATCGGATTTTTTGAAGGAAGGCAAAACGGCCGTCGACTGGCTGGAGAACCTTCTGAAACAACAGGGCAGAACGCAGGAGACGGTCAATATCGTCCATATTCAGGGCACGATCGGCTCCTCCGCGCAGATCGGCCGCACAGCAGCGCTGGAACAGGCTGTTATCGAGAACCCAAACTGGAATATCGTCGCACAGGAGCAGGGCGATTTTACGCGCGCAAAGGCATATGAGGTAATGGGCGCGATCCTCGGGAAAGTCACGGATATCGATGTTGTATATTGCGAAAACGACGGGGAAGCGCTCGGAGCGATCGACGCGATGGAGGAAGCCGGCCTGAGCTGTAATCCGAATGGAGGCGTCATCGTCATTTCGTTCGACGCGACCAAGCTCGGACTGACCTACTGCCTGCAGGGCAAGATCGCGCTGAACGTGGAATGCAACCCGCTGCAGGGGCCTTACGTTGCGGATATGATCCGGCGGATGGAACGCGGCGAGACGGTTGAACAGGAGAAGTATATCGATGAAACCTGGTTTGACAGCACCAACCTCACGCAGAAAATCATCGAATCAAGAGGGTACTGAAGGGCGGGGATTCGGGAGGCCCGCGCCGTGCGAAACCATACTGGAACTGAAAATGTTAAGCAGCAGTTATTTTACGAACGATGTTGGAAAAATTACGGTTGTACGGACACGGCCGAAACGCTGAAAGGACGGCCGGTAGGTTATCTAATCAGGTTGGTTGACATTCTTCTGCGCTTCTTTCCGAATGATTGGTTTTCCGATTTCCATATGCTATAAGAGATTCGCAGGGCCACATCAAGCAGTTCAAAGCCTGCGATTCACATCTAAAAATTGGAAAGGAAATCGGAAAAATGAAAAAATTGATTGCTGTTCTCCTCGTAGCCTTTATGGTGTTTGGCTTCGCAGCCTGCGCTAAGAGCGCGGAGGTAGCTGCGGAAGCGACACAAGCACCGGCAGCCACCGCGGCACCGGAAGCCACTGCGGCGCCCGAAGCACCCGCGATGATTAAAGTCGGTATCGTTAACAACCCGCCCGCCGAATCCGGCTATCGCGCGGCGAACGTCGCGGACATGGAAAAGGTCTTCTCGGAAGCCAACGGTTACCAGGTTTCGACCTTCTACAGCCTGAAGAATGACGAACAGCTGAACGCGGCGTCCCAGTTCATCACAGACGGCGTGGATTATCTGCTCATCTCCGCGGCGGCGACCGACGGTTGGGATGCCGTTCTGGGCAACGCGAAAGAAGCCGGCGTGAAGGTGTTCCTGTTTGACCGCATGATCAACACCGACGAGAGCAACTATGAAGCCGCCGTCGTATCCGACATGGCGCAGGAAGGCATCACAGCCGTCAACTGGCTCAAGTCGCAGAACCTTGACACCTACAACGTCATCCATATTCAGGGAGTCATGACGTCCGACGCGCAGATCGGCCGTACGGCCGCGCTGGATGCGGAATTCACGGCGGGCACCATGAACAAGGTTGTCCAGCAGACTGCAAGCTGGGATGAAGCGACCGCCAAACAGATCGTGGAATCCGTCATCAACGCAGGCGATTCCTTCAACGTCATCTACGCCGAGAACGACGGTATGGCAAAGGGCGCAGTCGCTGCGCTGGACGAAGCCGGTATTACGCACGGCCCCGGCAAATCCGTCATCGTAATGGGCTTTGACTGCAACAAATGGGCGCTTCGCGAGCTGCTCGCGGGCAATTGGAACTATGACGGCCAGTGCAGCCCGTTCCAGGCGAGCGTAATCGACGGTATGATCAAGACGCTGGAAGCCGGCGGAACGCTGACCCAGAAGAAGGTCATCAACGAAGAGCGCGGCTTTGACGCCACGACGATCACCCAGGCCGACATCGACACCTACGGCCTTGGAGATTAACAAACAGGCTGCAAATCCGTTCGCCTCAAACTGATCGAATCAGGTATGCCGGTGCCGAGTATACGGAATCACTCCGTATACTCGCACCGCCATATTGCGAGAAGATTCCCAACGCAAAGGATGGTAACCCATGCAAGACGAGACCGCGTTATCCATGCGCAGCATCTGCAAAGCGTTTCCCGGCGTGCGCGCTTTGCATAACGTTGACTTCACGCTCAGACAAGGCGAAATCCACGCGCTGATGGGCGAAAACGGCGCCGGCAAATCGACGCTGGTCAAAGTGCTGACCGGCGTGTACGCCAAAGACTCCGGACAGATTTATTTAGCCGGCGGCAGCAGGGAGGCCGCGATAAAATCTCCGCAGGACGCGCAGAATTTGGGCATCAGCACGGTGTATCAGGAGATTACCCTCTGCCCGAATCTTTCCGTCGCGGAGAATTTATCCATCGGAAGGGGCAATTACCGCACCGTTCACTGGCGCGCGATGAAAAAAAAGGCCTCCGAATTACTCGAAAAACTGAATATTCCGGCGCGGGCGACTCAGCAGCTTGGCACCTGTTCGCTGGCGGTTCAGCAGATGGTTGCCATCGCGCGCGCCGTCGATATGGACTGCAAGGTTCTTATTTTGGACGAACCGACCTCCTCGCTGGACGAACGCGAGGTAGCCAAGCTGTTTTCGCTGATGCGGGAGCTGAAATCCCGCGGGGTCGGCATCATCTTTATCACGCACTTTCTGGAGCAGGTTTATGAAGTTTGCGACAGGATCACCGTCTTAAGAAACGGCGAGCTGGTCGGCGAATATGAAGTCAAGGATCTGCCGCGCGTCAAGCTCATCTCCAAGATGATGGGCAAAGAGCTCGACGATATTTCCGCGATCCACAGCCGCGCGTCGTCGCAGACCCGCCGTGACGCCGCGCCCGTTTTCGAAGCGCACGGATTATCCAGCGCGGCGGGTACGAAAGCGTTCGATTTTCATATCGATAAAGGGGAAGTAAACGGTTTTACCGGGCTATTGGGCTCCGGCCGGAGCGAGAGTGTCCGCGCGATTTTCGGCGCCGACAAGATCACCGGCGGCAAGGAAAAAGTGAACGGAAAAACCGTGAAAATAAGAAGGCCCAAGGACGCCATGAAGCAGGGCATCGGATATCTGCCAGAAGACCGGAAACAGGACGGGATTGTCGAGGAGTTGTCCGTGCGGGATAACATCATCCTTGCGCTGCAGGTGATGAAAGGGTTTTTCCGGCCATTTTCCGCAGCGGAAGCGGAGGCGTTCGCGGATGAATACATTAAGCTTTTAGGGATCAAGACGGCATCCTCGGACACGCCGATCAAGTCGCTCTCCGGCGGCAATCAACAGAAGGCGATTCTCGCGCGCTGGCTGCTCACGAAGCCGCAGTATCTCATTCTGGACGAGCCGACGCGCGGCATCGACGTCGGCACCAAGGTGGAAATACAGAAGCTGGTGCTCAAACTCGCAGAGGAGGGCGTCAGCGTCACGTTTATCTCGTCCGAAATCGAGGAGATGCTCCGTACATGCTCGAGGCTGATCGTGATGCGGGACCGCAACATCGTCGGCGAACTGACGGGTGTGGATATGACACAGGCAAAAATCATGCGCACGATTGCGGGGGAGACGGCTCAGGATGTCTAAATTGATCATTAAAATTACAAAATCGCAGCTGGGCGTTCCGCTGTTTGCGCTTCTTTTGATCGTCGCGTTCAATCTGATCCGCGATCCGGGGTTTTTCACGCTGTCGATCACGGTCAACAACGCGGGGAATTCGGTGCTTTCGGGAAATATCGTCAGCATCCTCAACGGCGCGTCCGAATTGGCGATCCTGTCGATCGGCATGACGCTGGTCACGGCGTCGTCCAAAGGGCAGGACATCAGCGTCGGCGCGGCGGCGGCGATCGCGGGTAGCGTGTTCGTGCGCGTGCTGCGCGAGCACCCGATCACGTGGTTTGTGATCCTCGCAGCGTTTCTGGCGTGCTGCGTCGTCGCGATCCTGTTCGGCGCGTTCAACGGAACGCTGGTCGCCATCTTTAAAATTCAGCCGATGATCGCGACGCTGATCCTCTTTACCGCCGGACGTCCGATCGCGTACTGGATCAACGGCGGCGCGACCCCGACGGTCGAGAGCCCGCTTTTAGGGTATATCGGCAGCTTCATTCCGGGGGTTCCGATTCCGTCGCCGATTTTGATCGTCATCCTGTTCGGGGTGCTGATTTCGCTGGTTCTGCGGCTGACTAACCTCGGCCTGTACACGCAGACGGTCGGGATCAATGAAAAATCCGCGCGGTTAAACGGGATCAACACCGTTGGCATGAAAATTCTGTCCTTTATGATATTGGGCGTATGCGCTTCGCTCGCGGGGGCCATCGGCGTGAGCAGAATGGGGCTGATCAACCATGAAACCCTGCTGCTTGACATCGAAATGGACGCGATCCTCGCGGTTGCGATCGGGGGCAATTCGCTCAGCGGCGGCAAATTCAGTCTGACCGGCTCCGTGATCGGCGCATACATCATCCAGGCGCTTACGATCACGCTCTATGCGATGAAGGTCTCCTCCACGGCGGTCAAGGCGTACAAAGCGATCGTCATCATCGCGATCGTGGTGCTCGGTTCGCCGATCGTCAAGCAATACGCGCTTCGGCTGCGCGACTGGCTCGTCAGAAAACCGATGAAAGTAACGGAGATACAGTAATATGGCAAATAAAACGGGTTTATCTGCCGCAGCATCGGGGCAAATGCGCAGGGAGCCGATCTCCAACACCAATCTGCTCTTAACCATCACGATCTGCATTTTCATCGGCATGTACGCGCTTGCCATGCTGGTCTGGGGCGGCGGATTTTTAAATCCGCAGCAGTTTCTGGATATTTTTAACAATAACGCGTTTCTGATCATACTGTCCTGCGGACTCACGATCGTTATGATCGCTGGCGGAATCGATATCTCGGTCGGCGGCATCACGGCGTTCGTAACCATGGTCTGCGTACTCTATCTGGACGACAAAGGCGGCAGCGTGATCGGTTCGGCGGCGGTTGCGGTCGGGATCGGACTGGCTTTTGGGTTGGCGCAGGGATTTTTGATTTCCTATCTGGAAATTCAGCCGTTTATCGTTTCGCTCGCCGGCATGTTCTTTGCCAAAGGCATGACGACGATCGTCAGCGATGCGCCGCGCACGGCGGTAAACGAAGGATTTCTCGCGTTGAAGCAGTTCCGCATCGTGCTGACCAGCATCGGTTCTTACGGAAAAGCCGGCAACTTCATTCCGGCAAAAATCGAGCCGGGCGTGATCGTCGCGCTGTCGGTGGTTCTGGCGATTCTGGTGGTGCTGAAATGGACGCGGTTCGGGCGGAATCTGTATGCCATCGGCGGCAACCAGCAAAGCGCGCTCATGCTCGGCATCAACGTCAAGCGCACGCGGTTTTTTTCCTACCTGCTCTGCGGCCTGCTCTCGGGAATCGGCGGTTACGTTTATCTGCTGCATACGGGCGCGGGCAACGCCTCCAACGCAACGGCGGCGGAAATGCAGGCGATCGCCTCCGCCATCATAGGCGGCACGCTGCTGACCGGCGGGGTCGGCAATGTAATCGGGACGCTGTTCGGCGTGTTATCCCTCAAGACGATCAGCAATATCGTCATCGCGTCGGGGCTGCGGGAGCCGTACTGGCAGAGTATCACGACCGGATTGATGCTTTGCTTCTTCATTTTACTGCAGAGCGTGATCCTATCTATCCGTGAAAAAGGAGAGTTCAAATTCAGGCTTTCCAAACGGCTGAAACTAATGAACAGCAGAAACAATGAGTTTTGATTTTTAACGGATAAAATTTTTCGAAAGGAATACGGCATGGATAAACTGTATTTTATTACGGGCAGTCAAGATCTGTACGGCGAAACAACTTTGGAGCTGGTCGCCAGGGACAGCAAGGAAATCGCAGCATTTCTCAATCGGAATCTAAGCGAGACGGTCGGCGTCGAATGGAAGCCGACGGTGCGCAATTCGGAGGAAATCATCCGCGTATGCCGCGAGGCGTCGATGGACGACTCCTGCGTCGGCGTCATCACCTGGATGCATACGTTTTCCCCCGCGAAGATGTGGATCAAAGGCCTGCAGCAGCTCAGCAAGCCGCTTCTGCACCTGCATACGCAGGCGAATGAACGTCTGCCCTACGATACGATCGACATGGATTTTATGAACCTCAACCAGAGCGCGCACGGCGACCGCGAGTACGGATTCATCCTCTCCCGGCTCGGCATTCCGCACGACGTGGCGGTCGGGTATTATCAGGACCCTGCGGTGATCAAGCAGATTCGCACGTTTGCGCAGATCGCAAAAGCAATCGCGTTTTCAAAGAAGCTTAAACTTGCAATGTTCGGCAGCAATATGCGCGAGGTGGCCGTGACGGACGGCGACCGCGTGGAAAGCCAGATCCGCTACGGCTGGGAAGTCAACTATTACGGCATAGGCGACCTCGCGGAGCGGATCGACCAGGTGACGGAACGCGAGATCGACGACAAGACCGCGGAATACCGCGCGGTTTACCAGATGGATGCGGATACGCCGGACGCGGTGCGCGAGCAGGCGCGCTATGAAATCGCGCTGGAGCGGTTTTTACAGGAAGGCGGATTCGGCGCATATACGGATACGTTCCAGGATCTGCACGGGCTCAGGCAGCTGCCGGGCCTCGCCACGCAGCGTATGATGGAAAAGGGCTATGGATTCGGCGCCGAAGGCGATTATAAAACGGCGGCGCTCGGCGCCGTACTCTGCAAAATGGCGGAAGGACGCAGCGGCGCGACGGGATTCATGGAGGATTATACCTACGACTTTGTGGACGAACTGGTACTCGGCGCGCACATGCTGGAGGTTTCTCCCGCGTTTGCCGCGTCAAAACCGCGCGTGGAAGTGCACCCGCTGGGGATCGGCGGCAAGGAAGCGCCGGCCCGGCTGGTGTTCGACGGCGTACAGGGCGGCGGAATCGCCGTGTGCATGACGGATATGGGCGACCGGTTCCGCCTGATCGCGGCGCAGATCGAACTCGTGGCGCAGCCGAAACCCATGCCGAACCTGCCGGTCGCGCGCCTCATGTGGAAGCTGAAGCCGGACTTCAAGACCGGCGCAGCGGCGTGGCTCTATGTCGGCGGCGGACACCACACGGTGGTGAGCACGACGCTGACAATCGAGGACATCCGGCTGTTTGCGAAGCTCACGCGCACCGAACTGATCGTGATCGACGACGCGACGGAACTGACACGCTTTCAGACGGAATGCAATGCCTGAGCGGACGCCTCGGCATTGCGCAGCGCCGCGAATGGCGGGATCGATTCTAGTTCATAAAAGAATCATGGCAGAACAAAACAGCCCGCTGACCGCGGGCTGTTGTTTTTTAACCAGCATAGAAGAGACCACGGCGCCGCTTTCTAACCGAAGAATCATCGGCCGCTTGTGAGATTCCATATTTCATAAAATTCGATTGCCGGTGTGATGATGCTTGCGAGATTGCGTGGAATTGTGTTACGCTAATTCTGATCGTTCTCAGCCAACCCGGCATTTTTTTCGCACCGATACCCAAACAGAATTCCAACGGAACAGTTTCGGAACCGCACTGACTCATCGAATGGGACTTACATCCCGGGAACATACAAACGCATCAAACAAAGAACCCGACGGAAATCAGGACCATACACGCCCAGTTTTGAAAAGCATCATCGGAAAAACCGCGAAACACTCTACGGCAGAATAGGGCGGCGTGTTGATTCTATCGCAACCGGTTGACTATTACAGCAGAACATCGTACGTTGATCGAAAGCCATCGCAGGCGCATTGCATCGCGCGGAGGATAACATGTATAAAGTAATCATCGTGGACGACGAAATCTGGATCTGTAAATTGATTCGCAAGATCATTGCCTGGGAAGAGACCGACTTCCAAATCGTCGCCGAAGCGGACAGCGGATCGGCTGCTTTGCAGATGATTCAGAGCAATCAGCCCGATCTGGTTATCACGGATATCCGTATGCCCGGTATGGACGGCATCAGCCTGATCAAAAACGCGCGGGAGCAGAATCTCGACGCGGAATTCGTCATCATCAGCGGGTTCAGCGATTTTGAGTACGCACGCAGCGCGATCGCGTACGATGTGTTCGGCTATCTGTTAAAACCGCTGGACAAGGACGAGCTTTTGGATATCCTTGTCAAGGTGAAAGACAAGATCGACAAGAAAAAAGCGATCCGGTCGAAAATCGAAATCAGCGACAGCAAAATCCTTCAGCAGACGATGCTTAGAATCCTTTCCGGAGAGGAAAAGAAGATTGACGTCGATCAGCTGAATCAGCAGTACGCTACGCATTTTGCGGACGGCGGCTATTACGCGGCGATTCTGAAACTGGATGCGGGCGCCGACCATGAAACCGCTCTGAACGCCTGCGTTGCGTCGGCCGAACAAGCAAAAAATACGTTCGCGCCGTTTTTTCACGAAATCGTCCCGCTGGTCGATCAAACGAAGAACCAGATCACGCTGATTCTGAACGCGGACGAACAAAACGGAAAAAAGCCGGCAGAGATGCTGCGGGAAATCCTGACGGCCTGCGAAAAAAACAAAACGCCGCAGGACACGTTTAAATTGACCGCAGGTCTCGGACCAGCGGCGGAGAGTCTGAAAAGCGTCGGGAAATCCCTGCTTTCCGCGCAGAACGCGGTTCGGGCCCGAGTCGTTCTTGGAACGGGAAGAGTCATCG
>JAEWUO010000031.1 GCA_023459335.1 Bacillota bacterium | reverse complement strand
TCATCGAATATGAGAAAATTAGGCTTTCGGAAAAAAAGGATATCATCGATATTCGCGACAGAAAAAAACTTGCGTCCAGTTTCGATTTGCTCGATCTGAACGCTGCGACCGCCGATATCACAAAAATCTTCCGGAAAGCGGCGAAAGCAAACCCGAACAATCCGGTGATCTATCATCAGACTGCGGAAGAAATGATGGAACTTATGTTCGACTCGATTGAGCGGAAAGCGCTGCGCGCCGACCGCATGAAAGCCGAAGAGATATGCCGCATCGACGATTGCCTGACGATTGAGGAGATCGAGGGGTGCGTGCTGGATACGCTGAAAGCCTTCTGCAATCTCTTCGAGGAAGAGAAACAGAAAAGCGGGAATAAGACGATCCATGAAATTAAGGCGTTTATATCCGAAAACTACGCGCAGAACATCAGCCTGGAGGACGTCGCCAAGCTTGTCTGCCTGAATCCAACCTATGTGAGCGAGATTTTCAAGAAAAAGACGGGCGAGAATTTCAGCGAATACCTGATCAATTATCGGATTTTAATCGCAAAAGACCTGCTCAAGGACGTCAAGTATAAAATTGCGGACGTATCGACGATGGTTGGTTACCAAGACCCGAAGTATTTCAGCCGCCTGTTTAAGCAGAAAGTCGGCGTGAATCCAAGCGACTATCGCAACCTCTATCTATAATCTTTTGCGAGGATCGGCGAATGCGCGCCCGAAGGCGCGCCGCAGCCGTACTCCGTATCGAAAGCTCAGGAAACACAGATGGTAGAAAAGTGGATCACAAAAGTGGCCTCGAAAATCAGCGGCTTCTTCCGGCAGGCCAAGATTTTTAAGATCAAAGCAAATATCGTGGCGATTGTCATCGTCTATTTCGTGCTGGTTCTGATCACGCAGATCGCGTACGGGCTGATCAACCTGAACTTTACGGAAACGTCCAATAAAAAACGCGACATTCAGACGGTTGCGCATTACATCAATCAGTCCGCATTGAACATCGGGATCGAGCTGGAACGGCTGGAGCAGATGTCGCTGATGGTCTATGACGAGTCGATTTTTTATTTTGAGGGATATGACCGCCAATCTTCGATCGAGAGCAATAAAAGCGAACTGAACACGATCATCAACATGATTTTTAAGATCAACGAAGACATCTCCGGCGTCTCCATCTACAGGCCGAACGGAGGGATGATCTCCTACACAAACCCGTACAGCCAGTATTACTTCGAGAGCGGCGCCGAGTCGATGTACGACGACCTCCTGAAAAAAGCGAGCGAAAACAGCATACTGATCCCCAGCAAAGGGGATAAACTGCAGGACAGCATGCTTTCCGTCAGCTTTTATAAGCTTACGCACGACGAAAGCAAGGTAGCGATTATCGTTCTGGAAAAGAAATGGGGCGGAAGGAAACAGTACTATAAGGATTTGGGCCTTCTGAGCAACGGCTCGATTATACTGCTGAACGCGGACGGCGACATGATCATGTCGTTTCGCAACGAAAACGCGATCGGCGATGAAGAGATCGTCCGCAGCGGCAAGCTGAACGGAAAGCTGACCGCGGATTCCGGCGTGTTCCTGATGAAGGTGTACGGAACGGATAAGTATATTTTCTACGACAAATCGGTCGAGCACGGCTGTACGCTCCTCTACATCGCGGAAAAAGGATTCTTTGCGGAAAGCACGCAGACGGCATATAACGTCATCCTGCTGTCCAGCCTGTTCCTGATCATGCTGAACATCGTGATCGTCATCCTGTTCAATAAAAACGTGTACCAGCCGATCACGAATGTGGAAAGCGCGCTGCATGCGATCGTCACCGGGGATACGGAACTGAAGGTGGAAAACGTCAATGAAAGCAATGAACTCTACCCGCTGTATAACGATATCAATTCGCTGATCTTGCGGCTGAAGAAACTGATCGACAGCGAATACTCTGCAGGCATCATGAAAAAACAGGCGGAGATCGACGCGCTGCAGAGTCAGATCAACCCGCACTTTTTATACAACACGCTGGAGTCGATCCGCGGCCTCGCCATCGAGGAGGGTATGGACGAGATCGACAAAATGGTGAAATCGCTGGCGGATATCTTCCGCTACAGTATCACGAATAAAAACGAGATGGTGACTCTGGAAGAGGAGCTCCGAAATGTGGACAACTATCTCAACATCCAGCAATTCCGGTTTAACAACAAGTTCATCGTGATCCGGGACATCGAGGAAGATACGAAAAAGTGCCTGATTCCGAAGCTGATCATCCAGCCGCTTGTTGAGAACGCGATCATTCACGGCCTCGAAACGAAGGAAGGCAAGGGCACCATCAAGATCAAGGCCAGATCTACGCTCAACACCCTGATCATCAATATCGAGGACGACGGAAAAGGAATCGACCGGGAAACGCTCGACATCATCAACGAATGCCTGACAAACGGCGTGAATGTGAAGAACACGAAGGATATCCATGTCGGGCTCGGACTGATCAACATCAACGAACGAATCAAGCTGATCTTCGATTCGAATTACGGGCTCAACATCTACAGCATCAACAACTTCGGCACCAATATCGAATTAAGAATTCTGAAAACCTTAAAATAACAGATTTACTGGGAATTTCTGAATAAGGATACCGAAAACCATAAGATAGTACAACGAATACGAAGATTGCCTCATTGTAAAAATCGAACAAAAGAAGTAAGTTTGTCATGAGCAACAAGCGGATTCTTATGTACTGAGAAAGAGGTATGTATGAAAAGAATCATTGCTGGTTTCTTGGCGTTTCTCAGTGTTTTTTTTCTTTTCGGCTGCGGATCCATCTACAACGACATTCCTGAAGATCTGAATAATCAAAACGCGGCGGCGCAGCAGGACGCCGCATCGGCGGATAACGCTTCGACTGACACCGCTCCGGCGGAAACCGCCAGCAAGGAAGTCTATTATACCGTTGGTATGCATATCATCCTGCCCTACTGGCAGGATCACCGCCTCGGTCTGGAGACGGCGGCGAAGGAACTGGGCGTCGACGTGGTGTTCACGGGAGAAAACGGCAACAACGCGCTGCGGCAGGTGGACATCTTCAACCAGGTGGTCGACGAGCATCCGGCGGGCATTCTGGTTTCTCCGATCGACAAAGAGATGATGATCGAACCGATCAACGACGCCATGGCGCAGGGCATCCCCGTCGTCTGCATCGACACGGACTCTCCGGACAGCAACCGCCTGACCTATTTCGGTACGGATAACTATCAATCCGGTTATCTGGCCGCCCAGATTATCGGCGATGGGATCGATGGCGCCGGCGATGTCGGTATCCTGACGATTCCGGGCATATACAGCCTCGATCAGCGGGTAAAGGGTTTTACAGACTGCATCGCGGAGAAATATCCGGGGATCTCGGTTGTGTCCATCATGAACGACGAAGCGGATCCTTCGAAGGCGGCGAATATCGCGGGCAACATGTTCAGGGAATATCCGACCATCGTCGGGGTATTCGGAACGGATGCCGCCAGCGGGGTCGGCGCGGCCATCGCGCTGCGGGAGAACAACAAGCTCGGCATCATAAAAGTCGTCGCGTTTGACAAGGATTCGGCCGTTCTGGATCTGGTGGAAGAGGGGCTGATCGAAGCGACGCTGGTGCAGCGAACATTCACCATGTCCTATTACGGATTGAAGTTTTTGTACGACTACAACCACAACCGGGTCAAGATGCTGACGAACGATTCCTCCATCAGTCCGCTGCCCAATATTGTGGATACGGGGATCATCGTTGTCACCAAAGAAAACGTAGAAAGTTTCCGGTAAGACGCTGTTCGATGCTGGAGTGAGGGGGCGGCTATGGTGAAAGTTTTCAATCGGGAGCTGACGAAGGAAGAACTGCTTGAGCGCGTCAGTTCGATGAGCCAAATCGCCGGAACGCGCGTCTTCACTTATTTCGAGGGAAAAGCCGCCGGGGTCAAGGCGGTTGAGGTCAACGCCGGAGAAGGGCTGAATTTCACGGTTTTGCTGGACCGAGGCATGGATATCGGCGACGCGTTTTTTCGCGGCGTACCGATCGCCTGGAAGAGCAAGGTCGGGGTCATCTCGCCGAATTTTTTTGAAAATCAGGGTCATCAGTGGCTCAGGAGCTTCTATGGCGGCCTGCTCACGACCTGCGGGCTCGTGCAGGTTGGAGAACCCTGCGATGACAACGGCGTATTCCATGGACTGCACGGCAGGATATCGAACACGCCGGCGGAGCGGTTCTGGATCGACGAGTATTGGGAAGGCGACGATTACGTCGTCAAAGTAACCGGAAGAATGCGGGAAGCGATCATCTATAACGAAAATCTGACGCTCACGCGCGAAATCAAATGCGTCATGGGCGAGAAAAAAATACACATCAAAGATACCGTAGAAAACGAAAGCTATCAGGAATCTCCTTTCATGATCATGTACCACGTGAATGTTCCTTTCCCGATCGTCGGCGAACATTCGCGGTTTCTCACGTCCGCAGATTCAGTGGATGTTCTGAACACCTGCGAGCAGGAAGGCGCCGGGGATTACAGCAGGGCGTCGCGTCCGATTCCCGGATACCGCTACGAAACGTTCGCGCACAATATGCCGATGGACAAGGACCGCGTCTGCAACGCGATCGTCAACGAGGAGCAGGGGCTCGGCGTCTATCTGAAATACGATCCGCGGGTGCTGCCCATCGGGAACCAATGGAAGATGCTCGGCCAGCAGGACTACGTCGTGGCAATGGAACCCGCCAATACATACCCGGTCGGCATTGTCGAGGCGAGGGAGAAGGGCTTTTTAAAGACACTGCAGCCGCGGCAGAAAGCCGTCATCGAACTCGAGATCGGGGTTCTGGAGGGCAGGCAGGAAATCGATACGTTTCAAAAAAATCTTTAGAATGCGAGGAGAGGAAGCATGAAGGCGATTGTGATCCACGGACCGAAAGACGCGAGATATGAAGAAGTTCCGGTCAAAAAACCGGAGCCCGGAGAAGTGGTAGTAAAGGTAAAAGCGGTCGGACTCTGCGGGACCGATTATGAGCTGTACACCAACGAAATGGTTTATATCAAAGAGGGGCTGTGCAAGCTGCCGATGATCCCCGGTCACGAGTGGTCCGGCGTGATCACCGAGGTAGGGGAAAACGCCCGCGGTTTTCAGGTGGGAGACAAGGTGACCGGCGAGTGTACGGTCAGCTGCGGCTATTGCAGCTTCTGCCAAAAGGGCCATCCGAACATGTGCATCAACCGCACCGAAACCGGCGTGATGAGCCGGAACGGCGCGTTTGCCGAATATATCACCTTCCCTGTATCGGCGCTGCATAAGTTTGAGGCGATTCCGTTTGAAGAGGCGGCGCTGATCGAGCCGACCGGTGTCGCGCTCTATGTGGTGACGCGCGCGAAGGTGTCCCCGATGGACAACGTGCTCGTCATGGGCCCGGGGCCGATCGGCCTGCAGGCTGCGCAGATCGCAAAAAAAATCTTCAACGCCAAACGCGTCATCCTTTCCGGAACAAGAAAAGAGCGGCTGGACCGCGGCAGGGCATTCGGACTGGACGGATATATCAATGTTCGAGAAGAGAGCCTTGCCGACCGTGTCCGGGAAATCACCAACGGCGAAATGATCGATGCGGTTGTGGAAACGTCCGCGGGCATCGATGTGTTTGAAGACATCAAAAAAGTGATCAATCCCTGCGGGAGAGTCGGCATGGTCGGATTCTTCGGCGATAAGAAACCAAGCTGCGACTGGGACTCCTTTACTACGCGCGACATCGATATCTACGGGGCGCTGGGCAGTCCTCTTGTTTGGGATAACGTGATCTCACTGATGGAAAGCGGAAAATTGGAAGCGAGGAATCTGATTTCACACGTCACAGAACTGAAATCCTATCAAGATTTTAAAAATGCGCTGGATACGATGATCGACCGGCGGGAGAACGTCTGCAAGATCATCCTGAAACCGTAAAGGAGTGAAACCATGGGTAAAATCGTCGACCTGTCGCATGACATCACGCATCAGATGAAGGTGTTCCCCGCCGATCCGGCGGTCGGTATCCTGCGCCATCACGACTATCAGAACGGCTACTTTGTCAGCCAGGTGATTTTCGGCACGCATACGGGAACGCATATCGACGTGCCGGTTCATAAGATCAAGGGCGGTATGACCGTGGACGAAGTCCCCATTGAAAAATTTACGGGGCGCGCGCTCGTGATGGACATCCCCGGCTTGAAGCCGCTCGAGGAAATCACCCCGGCGCATCTGGACAAGTATGCCGCAAAGCTCGACGGCGTCCGTGCGGTGATCCTCAGAACCGGATGGGGGCAGCACTTTGCACAAGATGATTTTTTCACCTCGTTTCCGGGCCTCAGCGAAGAAGCCGTAGACTGGTTCGACACGCACAAAATCCGCTTGATCGGCCTTGAAAGTCCGTCTGTCAACGCGCTGAAACATCAGGAAATCCATACCCTCTTGCTCAAGAAAAACATACTGATCGTCGAAAGCCTTGCCAATGTGGACAAGATTCGTAAAGAATATGTTGACTTTTTTGCGGTTCCGTTAAAACTCAAGGGACTTGACGGGTCGCCTGTCCGCGCGTTTGCGGTGGAAGGCGACTGACCGGTGGCTTCATCCGCGCCCTTTTCTCCTTTAGTGGCGCGGATGGACAGAAGCTCCAGCGGGCGGCAGAGCGATGCGCTGATCACTCTGCAATACGATGCGCCGGCATCCGCATCCGCCCTGCTTGAGCGGCTAGGGCATCATAATGGTTTCTCCTTTCCAAATCAGCGCAAGCGTTTCTTCATGCAGCAGAAGGGAGCGCGGCATATTGTCGCGTTCCCTTCTGCTTTCATCGCCGAAACAATCGCGGGGCGACGCTTTACGGACGTATAAAACGGCCTGAGACCGGCCGCGCGCGGGCGGATGCGGCTGTGTTATAATGATGCGACGGCATATTCGTTCAGAATTGGTCATAGTCGAATATCAACGCGGACTGTTCGAGTGCCAGACATACGGAAGAAAGAGGGATGCATCATGCCGGACGGCAAAAAAAGATGGACGATCAAGCGGATGACGTGGTTTCAGATCATCGAAAACGTGCTTCTGGCCGCCGTGTTTCTGGTCGCCGCATATCTGCTGTACGATTATATTTTCACCACATCCATCATGATCAGCATCTTAAAAGGCGTGGCGCTCCTGGCGATCCTCGCGGCTGCGGAGAGCATGGTTCTTGCCTGCGGCGGCATCGATCTTTCGGTTGCGAATTTCAGCCTGTTATCATCCGCGATCGCGTTTTACCTGGTTGAGAAAAACGCAGCGGGCGCGCCGTTCGCGATCTTAGCCGGCATCGTCGCGGCAACGGGGCTCGGTCTGGTCAACGGCGTTCTGGTGGCGAAGACGAGAGTGCAGCCGATGGTCGCCACGCTGGCTACGGGGTTGTTCGCAAACGGCGTATCCGGCGCGATTACGAACAACATCGTTCTGTTCGACACCTGCAAGGGCATCGGCTTCATCAAATCTGTGACGATTACCGTCATTCCGATCTCTTTCATCTTAGCCCTCGTCATCATATGCCTGTGTTATCTTCTTTTTAAGGTGACGGTGATCGGCAGGCAGGTTTTCGCGGTTGGCGGGAGCGAGAAATCCGCGAAGCTGAGCGGATTGAACACAGACCTCATCAAGCTGCTGACCTATATGGGCGCTGGCTTTTTGGCAGGTATCGGTGGGATCATGGTGCTGGCGGACAGCGCGCAGGCCGCGCGGTTCTTCGGCGCGGGCGCGGAGATCGAGGTCATCTTCGCAGCAATTTTAGGCGGCGTTTCCCTTTACAGCGGGCCGAAGATCTTCATGCGTGCGTTTGCGGGAGCAGCGATTATCACGGTGATCAACCGGATACTATACGGGCTGTTTGTGTTCAATTACATGCGCGCGATCATTGTCGGGATCCTTGTCGTCATCGTGCTGGTGCTGCGGAAGAATATGTTCAAAAGCCAGGCGGTGAACTGAAAACGCGGTTGCCCGAAAGGCGTCTTCAAGCAGGCGGCGATACGCGATAAACCTGAAATTTGTCCTCATTATACGAATCTAGACTCATTGTGACGAAATAACGTAAAAACTACAATGGTTACAGAGGGAGTAGTAAGAACTCTGCAGCCATTGCTTTTTACGCAGTTTCGTTTTTGGAGGGCGCTATGAAAAAGGCTGATCCTCTGGAAAAAAAGAAGCGGTACGAATCCAAACTCAGCGGCGTATTCCCATCCATCACAACGCCTTTTCTGAATGATGAAGTCTGTCTAAGCCATCTGAAGCGTAACATCCAAAGATACAACGATCTTCCCCTCGGGGGATATATGATCCTCGGCGGAAACGGGGAGTATCTTGGACTGACGGAAAAAGAAACGCTCCGGATCGTAGAGACGATTCTTTCAAACACAAAAGGAGATCGAACGATCGTTGCCGGTGTTGGCAGGGAATCGGCGGCGGCGACGATCGCGTTCATCAAGCGCCTGAACCGCTGGGACATCGATATCGTCAGCGTCATCACCCCGTTTTATTTCGCCAAATACATGGACGAGCGATGCCTGACAGCTTATTTTTTGAGAATTGCGGACGAGTCTCCGATTCCGGTGCTGCTCTACAATTCTCCCGACTATGCGGCGGGCGTCGAAATCACACCCGGGATGGTATCCGTTTTAAGCCGCCATGAGAACATCGTCGGGATGAAGAACTCATCCAAGCGGGAGATTTCCGCGTTTGTGCAGGCGGTGGACGAAGGGGAAACATTCTTTTTCCATACTGGAAAAGCGACGCACGCTTATCAGGACTTGAACAGCGGGGCGGTCGGAGCGACGCTGTCGATGGCGATCTATTGGCCGGAAGCCTGCGCAGCGTTGTATGAAAGCATCCGGCGGGGGAAGCCGGAGGAAGCGGCCGCATGGGATCAGCGAATCCAGCGGCTGAGCAAAGCCGGTATCTCGGCTTACGGCGTTCCCGGTGTGAAATACGCCATGGAACTGCGCGGATACTTCGGCGGGGAACCGAGGCTTCCGCTGCTCCCGCTGAGCGGGGGACAGAAGGACGAAATAAAACGCATCTTACAAATGGAGTTGTCGAACGAATTATGAAGATTGCAATCGGATGTGACGAACTGGGCATATCGTACAAGACGCTGATCATGGATGTATTCGGCAAAAAGGGCCATACGTTCGTCGATGTCGGCGCGTTTGCCGGCGAAACGGTGAACTATCCCGGTGTCGCGTTTCAGGCCGTGAACCAAATGCTCAAAGGCGACTGCGAGCGGTGTATTCTGATCTGCGGAACGGGAATCGGCATGGCGCTGACCGCCAACAAGATTGAAGGCGCGTACGCAGCCGTCTGCCACGACGTGTACTCGACCGAGCGCTCAATCCTGAGCAACAACTGCAATACCATGTGCATGGGCGCTTTGGTCATCGGCCCCAAGATCGTGGAGAAGCTGGTCGAACTCTGGCTGAGCCTGACGTTTGATCCAAAGTCGCGTTCATTTGAAAAAGTGCGCGAGATTTATGAAATCGAAGCGCGCGGGCATGGAGCATGCGATGATGTCGTTTAACAGAAACGCGCTGGAAAAGAGCGCATACAACATCAGGCGCCATATCGTCAATACGATCGTCAACAACGGGGAAGGGCACGGCGGCGGCGCGCTGTCCTGCGCGGATATCCTCTCTGTGCTGTACTTTTCCGTGATGAAGCAGGACGAAAGCGCGCCCGCAGGCAGCGGGAGCGATAAGTTTATCCTCAGCGCGGGGCATAAGTGTCTCGCGATTTATGCGACGCTGGTAGAAAAAGGGATCGTCGACGTATCGGTGCTCGATACCTACAACAAACTCGGCTCCCCGATACCGGGCCATCCGGACGCGACGAAGCTTCCCGGGATCGAATTCAGCACCGGTTCACTCGGTCACGGGCTTTCTCTGGGATGCGGATACGCCACCGCCGCGAAGATGAAGAACGCTTCCTTCCGGACGTTTGTGCTGATGGGAGACGGCGAGCAGGGCGAAGGCTCCAACTGGGAAGCGGCGGCGTTCGCCGCACAGAACCGGCTGGATAACCTGATCGCGATCATCGACGAAAACGGGCTTCAGATCAACGGCACGACCTGCCAGATCTGCAAACCAACCCCCTACGAGGGGCGTTATGAAGCGTTCGGCTGGCGCGTAAAGACGGTGGACGGACACGACGTGAAGGCGCTTTACGACGCGTTTGCATCGGTGCCGATCGAACCGGGGAAACCCACTCTGATCGTCGCAAAAACGAAAAAAGGCAAGGGCATATCCTTCATGGAGGACAATGTCGACTATCATCACTGGCATCCTGGCGAAGAAGAAGCAAACCGGGCGCTGAGCGAGATGGAGCAGGCCGGTAAAAGGTGGGCATGATGGGACAGATGGATCCGCGCAAAGCATTTTCGGAAGCATTCGCCCAACTGGGCAGGGAGTATGAAACCCTGATCGGCGTTTCATGCGACTCCGCGTCGGGCGGAGGTATGAGCGGGTTTCAAAAGGAATTTCCCGCGCGCGTCGTGGAGGCGGGCATCAGCGAGCAAAACGCGGTCACCATGAGCGCGGCGCTCTCGAAACAGGGATTCATTCCGGTCGTGGTTGCGATCGCACCGTTTCTGACGATGCGGGCGTATGAACAGATCCGCGACGACGTCGGGTATATGAACTCGAACGTGAAGATAGTCGGTTCCGGGGGCGGGCTCGCATATTCGACGCTGGGTTCCACGCATCAGGCGGTCGAAGACGTCGCGCTGATGCGGACGATCCCCAATATGACGATCTTCGCCCCGTGCGATGCATACGATGTGAAAATGGCGCTTCGGTTTGCGGTCGAACGCAAAGGCCCCGTCTATATCCGGATGCCGCGGCAGCCGAGGGAAATCATTTCGGACGAGCGGAAGGTCGTTTTCGGCAAAGCGGAAGAGCTGAAAAAGGGCGCGGATTTGGCGATATTCGCTTCCGGGCCGATGGTGGAAGAAGCGCAGATTGCGGCGGAGATCCTGAAAAAGGACGGTATCGACGCAGCGGTGCTGGGATTTATGACGGTTTCGCCGCTGGATCGGGAAGCGGTTTCGGCATATGCGCATAAAATGCCGCTGATCGTAACGGTGGAGGAACACTCTCTCGTGAACGGGTTCGGCAGCGCGGTGGCGCAATATCTGGCGGACAACAGGGACGCCCCGCCGATCCATATTCTTGGGATTCCGGAAGGCGCAAAAAACACGGGCCCGTATAAGGAACTATTGAATTTTTACGGCCTGACCGGCGAGAAAATCGCGGGGACTATTCAAAAAAGAGTAAGGGAAATGAAACGATGACAGTCAATTATGCAAAAGACGGTTACGGTAACGCGGGGATCAACTTTACCCTGCGCTCGCTGAATCTTCCGGCGGCGCGCGGGAAGGAAGCGATGGTGAACCGGGTGCTCGACAAGATGATCGGCATCGAGGCGTATACCGTTCTCAAACAGGCGTCGAAATACCTCTCCGTCACGGAGCGCTTCGAGGACGTGATCCGGACGTTCGCGGTGCCGGAAGGCGAGACGCCCGCGGGCTTCCGCGTGGAATGCTATCTTGGGGACGAGGGTGTGCTGAAGGCGGATCTCGTTCGCGATATCGGCTATGACAAGGACGGCATGAAGCGCGCGACGAAGACGATCTTCTCCGCGGACTCGGCGAACCCATACGAAGTGGCGCCCGTCTCTGCGCTGCTGGGAAACCTGACTTGCAACCCCGGCATCGTTTACGACCTGTTTATCAACAACCCGAAAGCCAACGTCGGAAACAAGTTCAAGACGCTGGAAGAGGTTATAACGGAGATCGGGAATGTACTCGGCTCCGGCTGCGATATCAGCGTGGAGCTCAACAACCCGTTCGAGAAGGATTTCAACAAGATTCTCGACGAATGCGAGAAGTTCAAGGAGATTCTCTCTCCTTACCGGATCGTGATCAAAGTGCCGCACATGGGGCCCGTCAACGGGGAGAACGTCTCGGAACTTCTGACGGGGGATAAGCGCTTCGGTGTCCGGTATGACGAATCGCCGACGGAAGACGCGCTCAGGAGCCACAACCTCGCGCTTCGGCTGCGGGAGCACGGCTACCGGATCAACTATACGCTGATGTTCGAGCCGTACCAAACGGCGCTTGCGCTGCAGGCGAAGCCCGCGTTTATCAATACGTTCGTGCGGCACCGGCTGATGCAGTCCGAACAAATGAAAAACCTGCTGTCTTTCTTCGGACTGACGCGGGATCGGAAATATCTCGAAGAGCTGCGCGCGTTCATGCTCAAGGTCGACCTGCTGAGCAAAAACGAGACGGAAAAAGACTTGCTGGCGGTGAAGAATTACGCCGAGGATCTGCTTGCCTACCGGAACTTCGACAACGAACAGGGACGCGACGGGCTCGATATGGCGCGCCACAACCTCAGGCTGCTCAAGCAGAACAACCTGCCGGACACGCGGCTGATCATCTGCAGCATGGAGGGCCCGAACAACTATCCGGACATCGACCGGATGCTGACGGAACCGGAATTTGCGGACGTGGCGGACCGTGTGGTCATCACTGCCGAGCCCGGTTATCTGGCGCGGTTTACCGCGAGCAGCCAGGTGGTGTCGTATCAGAGGAGATTTATGAACGCGGTCGCGGGTGTGAAATAAACAGACCCATCAAACAGAAGATTTATGAATGCGGTTGCGGGTGTGAAATAAGCCGGACGAATCATAAAAAAGGACTAAACGCCATTTCTGGCGCGAAATAAACCGGAGGATGAGAAACGATGAATGAACGGTTGATGGGCGTATTTGCTCCGATCACGACGCCGTTTTGCGAAGACGGCGCGGTAGACTACGCGGGCCTCGAAAAGAACATGGATTTCTACGCGAAATCGGGCATCAAGGGGTATCTTGCGCTCGGTTCCAACGGTGAAAACAAAAACCTGACGAACGACGAAAAGGAAAAAGTGCTGAAAATCATCGTTCGCAATAAGGGAAAAAACCAGACCGTAATGGCTGGCTGCATTTTCGAGTCAACCTACGAAACCATCCTCTATGCGAAAAAATTCGAGAAGATCGGCGCAGATTTCCTGACGCTGCTGCCGCCGTCCTATTTTAAAAAGCAGATGACCGACCCGGTTCTGATCAAGTATTTTAACGATGTGGCGAACGCGGTGGACACGCCGTGTCTTCTGTATAACGCGCCTCAGTTCTGCGCCGGAACGACGCTCTCGACGAGCCTGTTAAAGGAGTGCGCGAATAACAAGAACATCGTCGGCGTCAAGGATTCCTCGACGGGCAACATCGAAAACATCCTGTTTGCGGTGCGCGACAAGATCAGCGTCATGGCGGGCTCCGCAAACTTCTTCATGACGACGCTCATCATGGGCGGCACCGGCGGCGTGGTGTCGCTGGCCAATATCTTTCCGGCGATTGTCAACGAACTCTACCGGCTGACGACCGAAAAGAAATATGAAGAAGCCTTCGCGCTGAACGAAAAGGTATTTCAGCTCAACGGCGGCGTGTCCGGCTTCGGCGGCGTCGCGGCGGTGAAATACGCCATGGATCTGGCGGGGCTCACCGGCGGTTGTGCAAGGCTGCCGCTGCTGCCGCTGACGGACGACAAGAAGGCGCAGCTGAAGGCGTTTTTAGAATCGGAAGGTATGATTTAGACCGGATTACAGCGCGGGAATCATGAATTCTGCCTGCAAATCGGAGGACATGATTGAACCGGAAAGGGCCGGATATGAGAAAAGTAATTCTGACCAAAAAACTGAACGCGGCGCAGATCGCGCTGTTCGACGGGATCGGCGATCTGACGTTCGTGACCGTTGCCGATAACGACCAGCCGTCGTTCGATCTGCACATCGCGGACGCGGAGGCGATCCTCCTCAGCACGGCGTACAAAATGACGCGGCAGGTGATCGAATCCGCGAAGAACCTGAAGGTCATCAGCCGCACCGGCGTCGGTGTGGACAATGTGGATGTGCAGGCCGCGAGCGAACGCGGCATCCTCGTGCTCAACACGCCGCTGTCCAACTCCATTTCGGTCGCGGAACATGCCGTTGCCCTGATGGTGGCGCTCTCCAAACAGCTTGTCCGGTACGATTATGAACTGCGCAGCGGAAATTTCGCGATCCGGCGCACCAACAAAGCCGTTGACATGGACGGAAAGACGCTCGGCCTGATCGGCTGCGGGCGGATCGGCCGGTTCGCGGCGGAGAAATGCAGGGCGGCGTTCGGTATGCAGGTGATCGGCTATGATCCCTACATCGAACGATTGGACGGTATTACGCTCTACAAGGATATCAAGGATGTATTCCGGCTTGCCGACTACATTTCGATCCATATTCCGCTGACGCCGGAAACGAAAGGCCTCGTCGGCGAGGAGCTGCTGTCGCTGATGAAACCGACGGCGTTTCTCGTCAACACCGCGCGCGGCGGCATCATCGACGAAGCGGCGCTTGCGAAAAAACTCGCGGACGAAGCGATTGCCGGCGCGGCGCTGGACGTATTCGAACAGGAACCGCCGGGCGCGGACAGCCCGCTGCTGACGCTGCGGAACGCGATATTGACGCCGCACTCCGCCGCTCTCACCCGCGAATGTTCGGAGCGGGTGGCGACGGACGCCGCCGAAGGCCTTGCCGATTATCTGGCCGGCAGGGAGCCGAAAGCGATCTTTAATAAAGCCGACTTGAAATAAAAGTCATATATAGCGGGAAGCCGAAAACGATCTTTCATAAAGCAGATCTGAAATAGAAATCATATACGGCGAAAAGCCGGAATCGATCGATAAAAGAAAACTGGAAATAAATCAACGCACGGAGGGAATATGTCGGAACGATTTGACCTGGTAGGCTTTGGCGAAGCGATGGTGCGCCTCAACTCGCCGGAACACATCCGGTTGGAACAGGCGCAGTATCTGAATCTGGCGATCGCGGCGGCGGAGCTGAACGTCTGCGTCAACACGTCCACGCTGGGAATCAGGACCAAGTGGGTCTCCAAGCTTTGCGATACGTGGTCGGGTAAATACATCGTCAATAAGGGCCGCGAGCACAACGTCAACATGGACGATGTGATCATGGAAAAATACGACGGCAGCGGAAGAAAAGCGAGAAACGGCCTGTGCTTTATCGAAATCGGCATCGGCCCGCGCGCTTCGCGCCAGATTTACGACCGGGGGAATTCGGCGATTTCCCAGATTCGCGAAGGCGAGATCGACTGGAAAAAAGTGTTCGAAAACGCGGGCTGGTTCCACACGACAGGCATCACCTGCGCCATCTCGCCGCAGGGCGCGGCGGAGGCGGTGCGCTCGCTGAAGATCGCCAAAGAATGCGGCCTGACCACGAGCTTCGATCTCAATTTCCGTTCTACCCTCTGGTCGCCCGCCGAAGCGCAGGCGGCGATGGCGAAGGCCGTGCCGTATATCGACGTGCTGATCGGAAACGAAGAGGACTTCGAGACGATGCTGGGAATCAAGGCGGACGACACCACCCAGACGTATTCCAAGCTCGATCCGATGAACTACAAAGCCGTCGCGCTGAAGGTCGTCGAAAAATATCCGAACGTCAAAACCGTCGGCACCACGCTGCGCGAGGTGAAGACCGCGACGGTGAACGACTGGCGGACGGTCGCCTATCACAACGGCGAGTACTACGTTTCGAAAAAATATGAGAATCTGGAGATCTACGACCGCACGGGCGGCGGGGACAGCTTCGCCTCCGCGCTGATCTACTCGCTGATTACGGGTGAGTTCAAGGGGCAGGATATGATCGAGTTTTCCGCCGCGTATTCCGCCCTGTGCCACGGGTTTATGGGCGACTGGAACTGGGCCTACAAGGAAGAAGCCGTCGGCGTTATGAAAGGCGGCAGCGCAAGAGTAAAACGATAAACAGAAACAACGAAGGGAGATTAGGTATGAAAAAAATCAATGTCGCGCTGATCGGTCACAAGTTTATGGGGCGGGCGCACACGCATGCGATTACCGATGCGCCGATCTTCTTCGATTTGGGCGTCGAAATCAACAAAAAACTGATCTGCGCGAATGAAGAATCCGTCTTTGACGCCGGAAAACGCTGGGGCTGGGAGAAGGCTTGCCTCGACTGGCAGGATGTGATCGCGGACAAAGAAATCGACGCGGTGAGCATCGCGGCGCCGAGCAAGTTCCACGCAGAAATCGCCATCGCTGCGGCGAACGCCGGCAAGCACGTGTTCTGCGAAAAACCGCTGGCGCTGAATATGCAGGATGCGGAAGCGATGGTGCAGGCGGTTGAAAAAGCAGGCGTCATCAATATGATCGGTTTCAACTTCCGCCGCGTGCCGGCGCTGTGCCTCGCGCAGCAGCTGATAAAGGACAGCGTGCTCGGCAAGCTCTACCATTTCCGGGCGATCTGGTCGCAGGACTGGCTGACCGATCCGAATTTCCCGATCGCATGGCGGCTGCAGCGCAAACTTGCGGGATACGGAACGCATGGGGACCTCGGCGCGCATATCATCGACATCGCGAGATTTCTCATCGGAGATCTGGATGAAGTCTGCTGCGTACAGAAGACGTTCAACAAAGTCCGCCCGAAACCGGTATTTGAGGACGGCCTTGTCGCGGTCGCCGGAAAAGAAGTGGGCGAGGTGGACGTGGACGACGCGTCGCAGTTCCTCGCAACCTTCAAGGATCAGGATATCATGGCGTATTTCGAGTCCACGAGAAACGGAACGGGTCATCGGAACCAGAACAGGATCGAGGTTGCGGGCAGCAAAGGCGCGGTGATCTGGGACGAAGAAAAACTCAACGAGCTGGAATATTATAACGACGACGATCCGCCCCACCTGAGAGGCTTCCGGCGGGTGCAGGTTGGCGAAGGGATCCATCCGTATATGGCGAACTGGTGGCCCGCGGGGCATATCATCGGCTACGGCGATACGTTTGTCAACGAATATTATGACTTCTTCACGGCGATCAAGGAAGGAAAGCCGATTACGCCAAACTTCCGGGACGGCCTTATGTGCCAGAAGGTGCTGGACGCTGCGGAACAGTCCGCAATGGAGAAACGCTGGAGAAAAGTGGAATACTGAGCAAAAGGAGAAAGCCGTATGAAACAGATCACTGCGGAACATGTCACGCCCGAAAACTTCAAAATGTTCGGGAAGGTGATTGCGGTGCCGAAAGACAGCAAACCCGATGCACAGTCCGAGATTCAGACGTATTACGGCCAGCTCGCGATCATGAAGTGCACGGGATCCATACAGCTTGGCATTTGCGTCGCGAAAAAGAGGGAAAACATCGTCGACGAGATGGAGCAGCACGTGCGGACGCATGAACTGCTCGCCGCGCTCAGGGGTGATTTCCTCGTTCCGGTCGCTTCTTCCGTCATCATGGACGGCAAAGCGGTTCCGGATATCGAACATGCGATTGCCGTACGCGTCAATCAGGGCGAAGGGATTCTGTTCGACACGGGAATCTGGCACTGGACGCCGTATCCGGTGGGCGAAGAATGCGATATTCTCGTCGGGTTTAAGACCGATACGCCGAAGGACGATTTCATCTCAAGCAAGATGAAAGAAAAGCTTGTGATCATTTAAGACAGAAAGAAAAGCCTGTGACCGCATCGGTTGAAAGAGGGATTTGTGATTGCATCGGTTGTATCTTATGATATGTGCATACAGGGAAAGGTATGGATGAAGCATGAGAAAAGAAATACTTCGTTTCGAACACATATCCAAAAAGATCAACGATGTCAAAGTGCTGAAAAACATCTCTTTCAACCTATATGAAGGGGAGATCTGCAAGATCTTCGGGGATGAGGGGCAGTCTGCGACGGCGCTTGTGCGCATCCTGGGCGGCGTGTTTCTTCCCGATTTCGGCAAGGTATATCTCGACGGCAACGAGGTGGAGATTTCCAACCCCGACGTCGGGCAGAAACTCGGAATCAGCATCATCAACAAGGCAAGCGACCTGATTCCCAACCTCACGGTGTGTGAAAACATGTTTCTGGGCAGGCGGGACACCAATGTCGGGATCTTTTTCAAGCCAAACCAGAACGCGGCGCGCACGCGGGATCTTCTGGATATCCTGGGACTGGATATCTCCCCGAATACGATCGTGGCGAGCCTGAAACCGGAGCAGATACAGCTGCTGCAGCTGGGGAAAGCGCTGCTCAATGATCCCAAGGTCGTGGTGATGGATCATACCAACATCCTGCTCGACCGCAAGCAGATTCGCCTGTTTGAGCGCGTGTTTCAGGAGCTGGCGCGACGCAAGGTCGGGGTGCTGATCGTTGCGCAGCACATGAAGGATTTCACTTCCGTTTCGGACCGGATCTACATCATGAAGGACGGAAGCATCATCGGCAATCTGGATACCCCTTCGATGGAGAACGATAAAATCATCCAGATCATCGCGGAAGACAGCTTCGTCAGCACATCCCGGATTTCGCTCAACCCCGTATCCAAGGAAGTGCTCCGGGTCGAAAACCTATGCACGCAGGAGAACCTGCGGGATGTCAGCTTCTCCTTGAAGAAAGGCGAGATCATCAGCATCACAGGCTCGTTCGGCTCCGGGAAATGCAGGATCGGGCACGCGCTCTACGGCCTCGAACCGATCACCGGAGGCAAGGTGTTTCTGGAGAACAAGCTCATCAAGATCCGGAAACCCTCCGACGCGATCAAGCATAAAATCGGACTTGTCTCCTACGAGACGAAAGACAACGGACTCCTCTATAACCTGAGTATCAAAGAGAACATCACCATTTCCCGGCTGGATAACATCAGCCATATGAAAATCATCCGAAAAGAACTCGAAGATTTTCTCGTCAAATCAGTAAGCGCAGATATCGGTCTCGATCTGGATTCCATCGCAAACCTAGAGGAATTGTCCATACCGGATCAGAGGAAAGTCAGCATCGCAAAAATCATGAGTTTCAATCCCAAAGTGATGATTCTGATCGATCCGACAAAGGGACTCGACAACGTCAGCAGAAAACAGATTCTGGAACTGCTTGTTGGATTCTCAAACAGAGGAGGCGCGATCATACTGATCTCTTCCAACATCTATGAAATTTTACAGATTTCAAACAGGGTATTCCTGTACAGTGACCGTACGATCACCGGAATGATCAACGAGAACGATCTGAACTATAAAGAACAACTGGAAATATTCAATAATCAAATGTAGATAAACTCAAGGATACCATCCCGAAATTCCATGGCAATTGAGTTTAACAGAAAGAGGATTCGATTGTGATTAAGCGCGGATTAATGAAGGTACTGAGGTACGATCTGATCAGTACGAGCGTCATACTGATCATATTGCTGATGATCGTGATCACGATGTCGGTGCCGGAACGTCTGGCATACAGCATGGTTTCCATCACCAAAGACATCGCAATTTTCACGTTGGTCGGCATGGCGCAGATGGTGACGCTGTCCGTCGGACAATTCAACCTCGCCGTCGGCGCGATCGGCGGCGCGGCGGGTATGGTTTGCGGGTATCTCATCAACGTACCGACGATGGGAAAAATGGCCGTAGAAAACTACGTTCAGGCCGAAATCGGACTGGGCGTGCCCTGGGTGGTCGGCCTGATTCTCGCTCTGTTCGTCGGGCTGCTGCTGGGCGCCCTGCAGGGCGGAATCATCGTGAAAACGAAGATCAATCCGTTCATCATCTCGCTTGCGCTGATCAGCGTCATCCACGGGATCAGCATGGCGGTAACGGAGAACATTTACTTCCGCAAATTGCCGGATGGATTTAAACAGCTCAGTACTCTGACGATACCGCCATCCAACATCGCGACGGGCGGACAATCGACTTACGGCGTTCCAATCATATTGCTGATTGCATTTCTGACGATGGGTATCATGTGGGTCATCTACAGCAGGACCACGCTCGGCAGAAAACTGCTTGCAACCGGCGTCAGCAGAAGAGCGGCGGACTTCGCCGGGATTCCGTCCGGCCGGTATATCACCGCGGCGCACGCGATCAGCGGACTTCTGTGCGCGTTCGCCGGAGTGCTGACAGCCTCGAAACTCGGCGCCGCGCAGACGTCGATCGGTGATAACTGGCTGCTGTATTCGTTCGCGGCGCCAATTCTGGGCGGCACGCTGCTCAGCGGCGGCAAAGTTTCCATTATAGGCACCATGATCGGCGCCGCCATCATGACCGTGACAACCACGGTGCTTGCGCTCTTGAAGCTGGACGCTTTTACCCACCAGATCTTCATCGGCTCCATCCTCCTTCTGTCCTATCTGCTGAATAAGTTCAGGGAACAGATCGGGAAGAAGCAGGAAAAAGCGAGTCTGGAACCGCAAGAGGTTCCCGCAGTGAGTGGAGGTGTCAGGCAATGACCGCGCAGGAGAACAAACCGTCCGGAAAGAAAAGATTCCAGATTACAAACACGCTGGGCATCACGATCGTCATCGTCCTTCTGTGCGCGTTCATCGCGACGCAGAGCGGGAAATTCCTTTCGCAGTTCAACTTTATTACGATTGCGCGCATCTGCAGCTATACCATTTTAATCGGCTATGCGCAGATGGTCGTCATCGCAGGCGGCGGATTGAACGTTTCTATCGGCTCAATCGGCGGGCTGACTGCCGTCATCGTCGGCGCGATGATGCAGCGGGTAGGTTTGCCGTGGGGCATCGCGATCGTCATCGCGATTTTGATCGGCATACTTTGCGGCGCGCTGAACGGATTCATCATCACGCGGCTGGGCGTCTCCGGCGAGATTTCCTGGTTGACGACGCTCGCGACAGCCAGCATCTTTTCCGGAATTTCGCTGACCATCACCAAGGCGAACCCGTTTTACGATCTTCCGAAGGGTTATGTCTGGATCGGTTCCTATAACATACTCGGCTGGATTCCGTTCATGCTGATCGTGACGGTCATCTTGGCTTTCGCTTTGTGGTATATGTTTAGCTTCACCAGTTACGGACGTCAGGTTCTGGCGGTAGGCGCAAATCCGAAGGCCGCGGAGCTTTCGGGCATCAACGTCAAGAAAGTGATTTTCATCAAGCATATCCTCTCCGCGGTTCTGGCGTCCTGCGCTGGTATTCTTTTCAGCACAAGGCTGGGATCGATCGGCTCGGATATCGGCGGAGACTGGATGCTGTTTTCGTTCGCGGCGCCGCTGATCGGCGGAACGAGGATGGAAGGCGGGCGGGTCGACGTGACCGGCGCGTTCCTGGGCGGACTGCTTCTGGCAATCGTTTCAAACGGGGTCGTACACCTGCAGGTCAACGTTTATATCGTCGAGCTGTTACAGGGTCTCATCATCTTGATCGCGGTAGGGCTGGACCGGATCCGCCTGCTGCGTGAAGAACATCGCGAAAGAACGGAGCGTGCTGCGATATGATCGGCGATACGATATTGGAGTTACAGGGCATTACAAAAATATTCCCGGGCGTTGTCGCGCTGGACAAGGTCAATTTCACAGTCAAGGAAGGCGAAATCCATGCTCTTATGGGCGAAAACGGCGCGGGCAAAAGCACGCTGATTAAAATCATCACGGGCGTGTTCAAGCCGAATGAAGGCACGATGCTTCTGAACGGGCAGGAAGTCAGCTTCAACAGCCCGCAGGACGCGTTCTCATCCGGCATCAACGTGGTGCACCAGGAACGAAACCTGTTTCCGACCTTCTCCGTCGCGGAGAATATCATGATCGAACACTACTGCGACAAAGTGCTCAAACCGATCCACCAGAAAGAGATCAACAAAGCAGCGCAGAAGTATATCGACATGGTCGGGCTGGACGTAAAAGCCACCGAATGCGTAGAAAACCTCAGCGCCGGCAAAAAGCAGCTGATCGAAATCGCCAAGGCGCTTTCTTCGGACGCAAAGCTGATCCTTCTGGACGAACCGACGGCGTCGATTTCGGTCAACGAAGCGGACATGCTGATCAACCTGATCAAGAAACTCCGCGACAAAGGGATCTCGTTCATCTTCGTGACGCACAAAATCGAAGAAGTTTTTGCGCTGGCGGATTCCATCACGGTGCTGCGGGACGGCAAAAACGCGGTATCCGCAGGAACGGGAGAGATCTCCTCGCCGGTTAAAACGCTGACCCGCGACGAACTGATCACCAGGATGGTCGGCAGAACAAAAGAATTTCGCTCCCTCGAAATCCGGGACTTTTCAAATGCGGAAACGGTGCTGGAGACCAAAGATCTTCGCAGTGTGTATTCTCCAATGCCGAAATCGTTCCGCCTGAAAAAGGGAGAGCTGCTCGGCTGGTACGGTCTGGTCGGAGCCGGGCGCACCGAATTCGCCCGCACGCTGATCGGGTTCGATCCGGCAATCGAGGGGGAGGAATACATCAACGGGAAGAAGGTGAAAGCAAAGAGCATTCTCCAGACGCAGACGAAGTACAGAATCTGCTATCTGAGTGAAAACAGAAAAGAAGAAGGCTTGTTTCTGGACCACAGCGTCAAGAACAACATAACGTCGACCATTTTAAAATCAATCGTAGGTCCCCTGGGGTTCCTTAATCTGAAAAAAGAAGCGGAGATTGCGCAGACCTACAGAGACGAACTGCAGATCAAGACGCCTTCTCTGAAACAACTCGTCAGAAACCTGAGTGGCGGTAATCAACAAAAAGTCAGTCTTGGCAAGGGACTTGCCGTAGAACCGGACATCCTCATCATCGACGAGCCGACAGTCGGCATCGACATCAAAACAAAAGCGGAAATTCATAAACTGATGCACAACCTGACTACAAAGAACAAATCGGTCATCTGCATCACCTCGGATATGCCGGAACTCATCCAGATTTCCGATCGGATCATCGTATTTAAAGACGGAGAGATCATGGGCGAACTGGCGAATACGAAGGTGTATGAAGAGATGAGCAAACGGGTTATGAATCTGATTATGAAATAAGCTTTCACATCTTAAGCCGAAAGGCTTAAAGAAAAAAGAGAGGAATAAAACAATGAAAAAGTTACTCGCACTCACCCTGGTGGTATGCATGGCTCTCAGCTTTTTAGCAGCATGCAGCCCCGCAACGCCAACGGAACCGGCGGCAGCAGCTCCAACTGTGGAAGCGCAGACCGCGAACGACCTGCAGGTTGACACTGGTATCAGCGAAAAAGCCGAAAAAGAGGGAGCGAACTACAATTTCGCGATCGTCTACGGCGGCGTGCATCCTTTCTTTGATCCGTGGCGCTTTGGCGCACAGGCGGCGGCGATGGATCTTGGAATCCCCGTACCGAACGTCACCAGCCCCCAGAACTGGGATCAGACCGAGCAGAACGCGATCATTGACGGTCTTGTCGCAGGCGGCGTAGGCGGCATCGGCATGTTCACGGCGGATGCAGTTGCAGGTAACGAAAAGATCTCCGAACTCGTCGACATGGGTATCCCGGTCGTAACGATGGGCGGATCCCCGGCGACACCTTCCAAGGCGACCTTCTGCTATGCGACCGATGTCGGCGCGTCCGTTGCGTATGCAACCCAGGCGATCATCGACGAACTCAAGGCGCAGGGCAAGACGGAAGGCAAACTGCTCCACCTTTGCTCCGGTCTGGCTGACACGAACACCCAGAAGAGACAGGCTGCGATCAAGGAAGTCCTGGCAAAACCTGAAAACGCCGGCTTCACGCTTGAATGGGAACTGGCCGACACCGACGCGACCGAACCCGCTGAAAAGGCGATCTCCTCCATGTATGCTTCTTACGCCGACCAGGTTGACGGCATCGTCTGCACGGGCTATGTCAACGCTCAGGTTCTGGCGAAGACCATGAACGAGAGAGGCACCAACGACGGTATCGTTGCAATCGGCATCGACGACTCGGCGGACGTTCTCGCGGCGATCGCCAACGGCTATATGTACGGCACGATGACCCAGAGCTCTTGGGCCATGGGTTATGTCGGCACCTATGCTCTGAAGCTGATGGCTGACGGGTATACGTACAAGACGGATGCTCCGTTCTTCATCAACTCCGGATTCTTCCTCCTCAAGAAGGACGGTCTGGCCACGTATCAGGCGACACAGGAACAAATGGCCAAAGACTTCGTGTCCACCATGAAGGACAAGTACTTTGACGCACCGGTAGGTTAAAAAGGCTAGCGCTGACCATGTTGCATTGATTCAGCGCTAACCCTCCGCAGGATAGCTCCAATAGAAGCTTCTATTGGAGCTATTTTAGGTAATAACAGGTTCTGAAAAAAATGTCAAGGTAAAAATCACAGAATGTGAAAATCAGGAATATAAATCTTTGCTATAATATTAGCAGAGCATGCACAGCATTGAGTGAAATAAAAAGCAAGTTGAAAGCGGTGCGCAGAATGAAAAAAACGGTTCGGTTGTTTACGGCGTTTTTCGCGCTGTCGCTCCTGCTTTCCTGCGCGTATTCGGATCAGGTGAATCAACAGGCCGATTCCGAACAGACACAGGATACAACGGTGTCGGCCGGCGCTGAGGAACAGGTTGCGATTCTGAATGAAGACATCGAGGTTTCCGATCCGGCGGACTACCAGTTCGCGGTCGTATACGGCGGCGATCATCCGTTTTTTTATCCGTGGGCTTCCGGCGCAAAAGCCGCCGCGCAGGATCTCAGAATTCCGGAACCCTTTATCGTCAGCCCGCAGGCCTGGGATCAGACGGAGCAGAATCAGGTAATCGACAGCGTGATCGACAAAGGCGCGAAAGGAATCGCGATGTTTCCCTCGGACGCCGCGGCGGGCAATCTCGAAATTTCGAAACTCTATCGCAGCGGGATTCCCTGCGTAACCATGGGCGGTTCTCCTCTGGAGCCTTCCGACGCGGTGTTCTGCTATGCCACCGACGTCGGCGCGTCGGTGGCGTTCGGGACACAGGAGCTGATCAATAAACTCAAGACGAACGGGCTCAAGGAAGGCAACATCGTCCACCTGTGCAGCTCGCTGGTCGATACGAACACCAAAAAGAGGCAGCAGGCGATCAAGGAAGTTCTCGCAAAACCGGAGAACGCGGGGTTTAAGCTCTATCTGGAACTCTCCGACACGGACGCCATCGAGCCCGCGGAGAAAGCGATCAGCACGATGTTTTCCACATATATCAGCGAAGTCGACGGCATCATCTGCACCGGTTACGTGAACGCGCAGGTTCTGGCAAAGACGATGATGCAGCTGAACGAGAGAAGGGTGGTCGCCATCGGAATCGACGATTCGCAGGATGTGCTGACGGCGATCGACAAAGGGATCATGTACGGCACCATGACGCAAAACCCTTGGGGCATGGGGTATGTCGGTATCTACGCGCTGAAACTGATCAAAGACGGCTATCATTATAAATCAAGCAAACCGTTTTTTATCAATTCGGGTTATTTCCTTCTGACCAAAGAGGGACTGTCCACCTATCAGGAGACGATCGAATCGAATACGAAAGCGTTTGTTTTGAAGATGCAGGATGAGTATTTCGAGCGTCCGCAGGAATAACAACGCGAATCATAAAGCAAAGAACCCGGAGACTCCGGGTTCTTTGCTGTTATGCTTTGAGTGAAATCGAGCTGGTTGGAGCGCGGCTTTTCATCGTCCGCCCATGATGCCGGCGGCCGAGCGGATGAAAACCGGATCCCCTTACGAAACGTTGCCGTCCGGAACCGGCTCCGCGCCGCTGAGCACCAGATCGGTAAACAGCAGCGCGCCTTCGCTGTTTAAATGCGTGCTGTTGATGAACAGATCGTAACGGTCGATGAACCGGGAATCCCTCGAAAAATCAAGATACGCAATCCCTTGTTCCGTGGTGAAAGTTTCCAAAAAAGAGAGCTGCATCGCGAGAAAATCTTCCGGAATCAGATCGTCATATTCACGGAGAAAAGGCGTGGTGATCAAAACGGGAGTCACGCCGTGCTCCTTGCAGAGGGCGACCATGCGCGTCAAACAATCGGCGTTCTCCTGACGAATCGAATATCCGCCGTCTTTTTTATATAAAAGGATATGACCTTCCAAGGTTGTTTCGGCATCCGATTGCGCCCCGGACGGATCCGTCGTCCGATCTGAAACCTCGTCGAATTCGTCCACATTCCAGTGCTCGGCGCGCCAGCTCGGATAAAACAACCCGGGGGACATCGCTGCGAGCCACTCGCGCCATGAGAAGTCGATGATGAGATCCCGGCGCATAAAGTAGTAGAAACGGCGGTTGAGCGAGAGGATGTCGCTTCTCGTCGGCGGCTCTCCGATGAGAGAAAAGGAAGAGATCGGGATGTACAGCGTCGACCCTTTTGCAAAGCGGTCGATATAATTTTCCAGAACCCGCTCATCCTGGTCGAGCGTCTGATAACCATAAGCGAGGTTGACCGCGGCGAGGTCGGGATGGTGAAGATAGGAAAAGCCGTTCTCCCCGTGACTGCTGCCTAAATTCGCAACCTGGATCTCTTTCGGCGCGTCGAGAAACCTTCTGACGTCCGCCGGAACCAGGCTGCCCTTCACCAGATAAAAAGCCAGATTTGCCGCGCCCGCAGCCAACGCGCAGACAAGCAGCAGCAAGGCGATTTTTTTGAAAAACAACTTCATGCGCGTCTCCTAAAACTGGAAGTAGATGAACTCCGTACCGCCGCCCGCGCCGGGGAAGAACAGGATGAACCAGATTAACATAAGATACACGCCCCAGCGAAAGACCGGAGACCAGCGCGATATTGCGGCGAACGCGTCCTTTCGGCGGTTGAACGCGTCGAACACGGCGAGCAGGACAACGGGGAAGAGGCGAATCGGCAAATCGAACCGGTCGATACCCAGCTGCAGCGCCGCTTCCTGTACATATTGAGCCGGAGAAGCGATTCCGTCGAACATGTGGCTTAATCCGTAAAACGCGTCCGCAATGCTGTCCGCTCGAAAGAATACCCAGGCAAAACAGACCAGCGTGAATGTCAGCACGATTGATCCCGCCGAGCGCAGCGCGCCTGAGAAACGGCTGCCCTGCGGCCGGCCGGCGGCATGCGGCACAAGCTTTCGAAACAGCGTTTCGACGACGATATAGAACCCGTGCAGCGCGCCCCAGCAGACAAACGTCCAGTTCGCGCCGTGCCATAAGCCGCTCAGCAGGAACGTGATCATCAGGTTGAGCAGATGACGGGGCAGCTTGGTCCGATTTCCGCCGAGGGGGATGTATACGTAGTCCCGAAACCAGGTCGACAGCGAGATGTGCCAGCGGCTCCAGAACTCGCGGATCGAGTGCGAAAAATACGGGCTGTCGAAGTTCTTCATGAGCCGGACACCGAGCAGTTTCGCCGAGCCGATGGCGATATCGGAGTAACCGGAAAAATCGCAGTAAATCTGGATCGCAAAGGACAGCGTGGCAATGATGAACGAGAGTCCGTGGTGCGTCGCTAGGTTACCATAGACCGTGTTGGCGTAGACGGACAACGTATCCGCGATGACGATCTTTTTAAACAGACCCAGCGCAATCCATTTCAGGCCGTTGGCGCCCTCCGAAGAATCAAACGTCCTCACCGCACGCAGCTGCGGAATCAGGTTGTCCGAACGCTCGATCGGGCCGGCCACGAGCTGCGGAAAGAAGGATACGTATAAAGCGTAATATCCAAGGTGCTTCTCCGCGGAAATCCTGCCGCGATATACATCGATGACATAGCTGAGCGTCTGAAACGTATAGAACGAAATCCCGACCGGCAAAACAAGCTTGAGCGTCAACGCCTGTGCCGGCAGTGAAAACAGGCGCAGAAGCGCGGTGACGGATTCGCTGAAAAAATTGAAATACTTGAAGAAGAACAGCACGCCGAAGCAGATGACCAGCGCTAAAACCAGAAAAAGTTTTGGCAGGTGCGTTTTGCTGCCTTCGGCATTGCGGTAATGTTCGATCAGCAATCCGCTGGAATAGGAAACGAGCGTTGTCAGCGCGATCAATACGACAAGCTCCGGGTTCCAACTCATGTAGAAGTAATAGCTTGCGATCAGCAGCATGATCCAGCGGAACCGGTTCGGCAGCAGCCAATGCAATGCAAAAACGATGACGAGGAAAATTGCATAGGGGAGGGAGTTGAAAAGCATATGCGCCCGGTCCTCCAAATCAGTTGCTGTAACAGTTTCGTCGCAGGTTGCGTTGTCGGCGTTATATAAAAACGGGTCTTGAAACGGCTGATCGCCCGGACAGGGAATGCGGTCTCCGGGACGTATGCCCGACGGGCTTGCGACAGGATCAAAGCGCAGGCCGGATCGGAAACATTCGAGTAATTATACCACAATCGCAGGTCAGTTCAATGCGGGAAAAACGGGAAACCGCGCGGACAATACAAGCAATTTTCCCGGTTGACGGGAATCGGCTGTCCAAGACGCCGGACGTTTGAAGATTGCGAGGATTGGAACGGAAGATGAACCTTGCGTTGAACGCGCTCAAACGAAACAGCCATCAGAAACGGCGCGGAGTCGAAACTCCGCGCCGTATCCGGCAAGCCTGTCTCTTTTTTACTCCGAAATTGTCGTTCCGTTGACGTAAACAGCATAGCCATTGCTTACGATGCCGCTCACATCCCCTGTAAACGAGGTGATGTAGCTGTCTGCTGTAAGCACCCACCGGCATCCGCCGCCGAGGGTCACGCTGACAGTGCCCGCTGTACCGCCGCTGTTGATTGCGCCGGTGAAGACGGAGCCGTCCGCAAGCCGGAAGTCGAGGCTTGAGATGTCGTCCACGGTGATTATGCCGTTGAACGCCTGCTGCGACGCAAGGAAGGTGCAGATGCCGCCGTTTGCACCCGCAGTGCCCCAGCCGCGGGAGATGGAGTTGCCGGAGACCGTCAGCAGGTTTTCATTCGCAAGCGTCAGCGCAACGTTAGTCAGAGAGATGGTGCAAGTCGTGTTCGTCACGTAGAACATATCTCCCGCGTTGGCTAGGATACTGCCGCCGGCCGCCGTGAAGCTGGAATGGCCAACCTCCGCATCGCCGGACATGCTCTGATAAAGCATGATGTTGTGTACGTTTTCATTTTCGTCCGTGCTGGCCTGCATATTGCCGGAGAGGATCGCGTTATTGAGCGTAACGGAATTTTTACCTTCCACCACGACCGCTTCGGAAGCGTTTGCCGTCAGCGTCGCGCCGTCTACGGAAATATTCGCCGTGCTGTAGATTGCGGGGCTGCCCGTACCGCTGGTTATATAGCTGCCGCCGGTCACATTGACGTCTCCGCCGCCCCGGTCGGAGCGAATCGCCGCCGCGGAACCGCCGCTGGTTTCGACGTCAAGGTTCGTGGCGTTCATCGTTGCGCCGCCCGTCGTCTGGATTCCGCCGGAGTTATTCATGCCGGTGCGAATCACCGAATCGGAGATGTTTACGGTTGTCCCCGTGCCATAGCTGAATACGCCGTTGCCGTTGACCGCATTGGTGGTTACGGTTGCGTCCGTTATGGTTACCGTTGCGCCGTTTAATGCTAAAAGGCCTGCGTTCATGCCGTAAAAGTCGCCGTTTTCGGTACTGGAAGAAGCGCCGCCGGTCTTATTCACCGCAATACCGCTCAGTGTCACCGCCGCGCCGTCGATGCGCAGCGCGTTTTCATCGTCCCCCGCGGACGAATACGACTGGCCGTTGACGGCCGAATCCGTGTCGATGGTCGTCGCGGCGGTTCCGTTGGTCACGGTATCGCTGCCGCCAAAGTTCGATCCCGGCTGTGCGCCCTGCGCCATGCCGTCCGGCGTGCCGGACGGTTGAATCACGACCGTTTCGGCAATGTTATTGTCCGAGAGCGTAATCGCAAGGATGTCGCCGACCGCGATATCCGATACCGTCGCCGTCTCGCTCTGCGCGCCGCTGAGACTGGTAATGGCCGTGGAGCCGCTCAACGTAAAAGTGATCGTCTCCGTTCCCGCGGTGAAACCCATCATTCCGCCCGCACCTCCGGGCATTCCCTGGCCGCCCTGCTGAGTTTCACCGCCGGAGGGCATATCCGAAGGAGCGGATTGACTGCCGCTGCCGGGGGACTGATCCGGCGGCGTGCTCTGCGGCTGTCCGCTGCCGGAAGCTTGATTCGGCTGCGCGCCCTGCGGCTGTCCGCTGCCGCCCGGCTGGCCGGAAGGCGGGGACATCGTGCCGACAACAGCGGTGATCGTGCTGCCGTCGATGCTCTGAACCTGCACATAGGTTGCGTCGCTCGCCTGCGGCTGCTGTGCCGTAGCGGAAGTTGCCGCCGGCTGCGCGGCGGTCGTACTGCTCGCAGCCGAGCAGCCTGAAATCGCCAGGAAGACCGTCATGATTATGCTCGCGACGACGAAAATTCTGCTTTTTCGCATCATTGCTCTTTCTCCTTGACCAATGAATTTTTACTAGTCAGAGCATATCGTCGATTTACGGCGGCATTGCGGCACAGGAATGATCGATCTTGAGAATAAACCGACAAAAAGCGCCGGTTATGATGCCGGAGCCGATACAAAGCGGTTTTTAAACGGAGATATGCTGTCCGCCGGATAGGATTTGCCAGACGGTTTCCGCAGCGGCTCCAGCAGATCCTTGTCCGCTTTCACGCCCCATAGACCGACGCGCAGCTTTGCGATTTTGCCAGACCGCTCCCGATCTGCGTTTCATGCGGAGGGTTTTCCGCTTCGACAGTTCGGCGGGTTTTTCCATATCGTTCGAAGCTGGGGAACGGAAAGAACACCGTTCTACCATATAGGAATTGGGTAGGCGAAACGATAATCAGCTTTGCAGAATGATATCGAATCTATCGAGCGAAGAAGAAAAAAGCATCCGGGAAATCCGGATGCTCGGAGAAACGCGTTTTTCAGCTCATCAGTACGTTGTACTGCCGCTTGATGGTCTTGATCCGCGGGATATCGTCCTCGCTCACCAGCGTGCACGCAAGACCGCTGTGCCCCGCGCGCCCGGTCCGGCCGATGCGGTGTACGTAGTACTCGGGCTTATCCGGCACGTCGTAGTTGATGACGAGGTCGATGTTGTCCACGTCGATGCCGCGCGCCGCGACGTCCGTCGCTACGAGCACGGGCGTTTTGCCCGCGCGGAAATCGCGCATGATGTTGTTGCGCTGGTTCTGGCTCAGATCTCCGTGCAGGCAGGCGGTTAAAAGGCCGTTGGCGTTGAGCTTCTTTGTGACGCTCTTGACACGGTGCCGCGTGTTGCAGAAGATCAGCGTCAGGCGCGGGGAAACTTCTTTCATCAGGTACGCGACCGTCGTGAGCTTGGTGCCTTCCGGCGTGTTGATGCTCATCTGCTGTACGGTTTTGGTCGGTTCGTTGCGCTCGCCGACCACGACGGTTTCGGGGTTGGTCAGATAGCTCTGCGCGATGGAGGAAATCTCCTTGCTCATCGTCGCGGAGAAGAGCATCATCTGGTGCGCGCCGGTTACTTTGCCTAGGATCCACTTGATGTCGGGCAGAAAACCGAAGTCGAGCATTTCGTCCGCCTCGTCGAGCACGGCGAAACGGATGTTGCTGAGCTTCAGCGCGTTCTGGCCGATCAGGTCCTTCACGCGGCCCGGGGTGCCGACGATCACCTGCGCGCCGCCGCGCAGCGCCTGAATCTGCACATTGGGCGACTGTCCGCCGTAGATCGGCACGGTGCGCATCCGCTTATGCTGAGAGAGCTTTTTGAAGACGCCCGTGGTCTGCAGCGCCAGTTCGCGCGTGGGGCAGAGGATCAGCGCCTGCGGGTTGCGGTTGTCCGGGTTGATGCGTTCGATGATCGGTACGGCGAACGCGGCGGTTTTACCGGTGCCCGTCTGTGCGATGCCGATGAGGTCGCGGTTTTGCAGCAGGGTTTCAAGGCTCTGCTCCTGAATTGGCGTGGGCGTTTCGTACCCCGCCGCCTTCAGTGTCCCCTGCATTTCGGGGGTGAGTAATTCGTTATAATTCATTTCCTTTTCTTTCTGTTCCGTTTTTCCATAAAAATAAGACCATGCCGACATAGGAAGGCATCGTCTCATCTAAACGGTGTCCTGTCGTCGTGTTCGCTATTGATACGACAGAGCCGGAACGCTCTTTGCCGTATGGCAAGTGATGTAATTTCTTGCCGGGCGTATCATCAATGCGACAGACAACGTAAGTTCGAACGTTAATGTTTCGTATCGTCTCGAGTCAAATTGTATCCCTTGCACTTCTTCCACAGGGGTGCTGCATCACAATACTGTGTCAGATTAGCACAGTTGTTCGCATTTGTAAAGTAAAGTTTCTGTGACGGAGGAGCGGATCAGGCTTGCGCGTATATCTTTGAGGAAGCAAAGTTTCTGTGACGGAGGAGCGGATCAAGCTTGCGCGTATATTTTTGAGGAAGTAAAGTTTCTGTGACGGATCACGTCGGTGGATTGCGCTATACGCTTTGCATCAGCGAAATCTGCGTTTCTCGCTCAATTCTGACCGCGTCGAAATCGCCTGGGTAAAGCATATTGATTAACTTTATCGCGTAATCGGCGGCGACCAGAGCGTGCCGCTTGACATGCGGGGTCGCGGCGACCTGACCCAGCACGCGATAGACTTTCACACGGATGGGGTCGGGTTCCTCCCGCGCGAGCCGGTGCAGCGCGAAGGCGACCTGCCGCGCCTGCTGAAATTTCACTTTGCCTTCCTGCCAGGCGCGGCTGACGGTGAAGCAGGATCCGATCGTTTCGTTTTTTGGCGTATTTGTCAGCGACAGAATGTGTTCTGCCAGCAGAAGACTGAACCGCGAAACTTCCTGATGGTTTTTTGTTTCGTATATGGTAATCAGCTGCTCTTTGAGTTCGGGAACGTCGTCCAGCTTTTTGATGATGGCGACGCCGTCGAGGTCGCCTTTGCCATTCGTAAGCATGCTGCCTCCTTTGAGTGTGCGAAATCCGGATAAAAAAACGCCCCTCTTGCGAAGGGCGCATTGCGCTTCAGATCAATTACTTGCGGAAGCAATCGGAGCAGTAGACCGGACGATCCGAACGGGGCTGGAAGGGAACCTTGCAGGGTTTGCCGCAGCCGGCGCAGACGGCGTCATACATCTGACGATCGCCGCCGCGGGGCGAGCTCTGCTTGCGGGCCGTACGGCAGGACTTGCAGCGCTGGGGTTCGTTGGTGAAACCCTTTTCCGCGTAGAATTCCTGCTCGCTGGCTGTGAAGGTGAAGCTTTGTCCGCAATCTTTGCAGACGATGGTTTTGTCGCTGAACATGAAATACCTCTTTCGTTTTTTGTTGGTTTTGTTCTGGTGTACCCGTTCAATCACATTCCCTGAAAGGCGAATGATTGCATCCTTGCTTGGGTTGGCGGCTTGAGGCTTCGAAATTTAACGAAAAAGGATCGTTTGCTTTCGCGAGATCAAGATGCCCTCAACCGATTAATACTTCCCTTTGGCTTGCGCCACAGCGTCCTATCAAAAAACACATGCGGTCAATCATCAAATAACGGATGATCGGCAAACATGTGCGGTCAAAGCAATTATTTTGAATACCGCATGAATATACCATAAAGATATTTGGCTGTCAATTCTTTTTCGCGAATATTCTTTTATGTTGCATATACAAGTGAAAAACCGCCGGTTTCGCGCAAAAAAGGGCGCATATCCGCTGGATATGCGCCCTTTTGACGTGCTGTTTGCGCGAGGGAACTTACATCGCGTTGACGCGGGCTTCGAGCGCTTTAAGCTGCTCGACGAGCTCCTTCGGCATCTTCGGGCCGTAGTTGGCGTAGTGCTCCTTGATGGACTCGACCTCCGCCAGCCATTCATCCTTTTCAAGGTGGAAGAGCTCTTCCATGGCCGCGTCGGAAACGTTGAGGCCGTCGAGATAGAGGTCTTCCTTTTTAGGCAGATAACCGATGGCGCTCTTGACCGCGTCCGCCTTGCCGGAGACGCGTTCGACGATCCACTTGAGCACGCGGCTGTTCTCGCCGAAGCCCGGCCAGAGGAACTTGCCGTCGTCGCCCTTTCTGAACCAGTTGACGTAGAAGATCTTCGGCAGTTTGTCCGGCGTGGTCTTTGCGCCGACGTCGAGCCAGTGCTGCAGATAGTCGCACACGTTGTAACCGATGAACGGCAGCATGGCAAACGGATCGCGGCGTACCTGGCCGATCTTCGAGGAGATAGCGGCGGCGGTGATTTCCGAACCCATGATGGATCCGGAGAAGATGCCGTGCGTCCAGTCGAAGCTCTGGTGAACCAGCGGGATGGTGTGCGGGCGGCGTCCGCCGATCAGGATGGCGGAAATAGGCACGCCTGCGGGGTCTTCCCACTCGGGCGCGATGCAGGGGCACTGCGACGCGGGCGCGGTGAAGCGGGCGTTGGGATGCGCGGCCGGCGCTTCCGCCGTATCAGGCGACCAATCCTTGCCCTTCCAGTCGATGACGTGCTTGGGAGCGGGCTTGCCGATGCCCTCCCACCACACGTCGCCGTCGTCCGTCAGCGCGACATTGGTGAAGATGGAGTTTTTGTCGATGCTGCGCATCGCGTTAAAGTTGGAGTTGTCCGAGGTGCCGGGCGCGACGCCGAAAAAGCCGTATTCCGGGTTGATGGCGTAGAGGCGGCCGTCCTTGCCGAACTTCATCCAGGCGATGTCGTCGCCGATGGTCTCGACTTTCCAGCCGGGGATGGTCGGGATCAGCATCGCGAGGTTGGTTTTGCCGCAGGCGCTCGGGAACGCGCCGGTGATGTAGGTCTTGTTGCCCTGCGGATCGGTGAGGCGGAGGATGAGCATATGCTCGGCCAGCCAGCCTTCGTCACGCGCCTGAACGGATGCGATGCGAAGCGCGAAGCACTTCTTTCCAAGGAGCGCGTTTCCGCCGTAACCGGAACCGTAGGACCAGATCAGGCGCTCTTCGGGGAAGTGGCTGATATATTTCTGTTCGATCGGGGCGCAGGGCCACGGAACATCCTTTTCACCCTTTTCCAGAGGTGCGCCGACGGAGTGCAGGCATGGGACGAACTCGCCGTCGCCAAGCGTCTCCAGAACCTTGGTGCCCATGCGGGTCATGATGCGCATGTTGGTGACAACGTATGCGCTGTCCGTGATCTCGACGCCGATCTTGGAAATCGGCGAACCGATGGGCCCCATCGAGAAGGGGATGACATACATGGTACGGCCGTGCATGCAGCCCTTGTAAAGGGCGCCCATGGTTTTTTTGAGTTCGGCGGGGTCGATCCAGTTGTTGGTAGGACCCGCATCCTCCTTCTTTTTGCTGGAGATGAACGTCCGGTTTTCCACGCGCGCAACGTCCGAAGGATCGCTGCGGAACAGGACGCATCCGGGGCGCTTTTCCTGATTGAGCTGTGTGGCGGAACCGCTGGCTACCATTTCGGCGAGCAGGCGGTCGTTTTCTTCCTGCGATCCGTCGCACCAGTAGACGCGGTCGGGTTCGCACATGTCCTGGACTTCCTTCACCCATGCGAGCAGCTTTTTGTTGTTTGTCATTGTTTCGGCACCTTTCTTACTCTAATTGGAAACTTGCAAATTGACCTGATACCGCTCCGGCGCGGGACTGACGTTCAACGGACATCCCCTCGCAGACGGTAAATTTGACGGACAGAGAACGTGAAACTGCAAAAAGCAAGATGCTTTTGATAAGCGGCGAAACAACAAAAATTCCTTTCGATGAAGCGCCGAACGCGATATTCGGGATGGGTCCCGGTCCATCGACGTTTTCAATCAGTGAAACATATCATGCGCAATTTTCACCAAATATATGATACACCTCTTTTTCAAGCAAGGCAAATATTTCGTAAAAGATTTTGAGAAAACGAAGATTGTTACGCGGTGAACCGGAACTGAGGGAAACGTGATATTGCAGCGCATCCTGCAATTTTGCAGGATCGATTATGTAAAATACGATCAAAACGGAGAACAAAGCTTGGATGAACCTTATTTGTCAAGAGTAAACCGGCCGGCCGGCTTACTACTGATATCATTCATCGAAAATAAAGAAAAATTAAACCGCAAGGGTGAATTAAAGTCCCATTCAAGGAGAAGGACGAAAAACCGCTGCCGCCGCCGGATAGAAAACGTCCGCCAGAACCGCCGAAAGGCAAGGACAAGAAACCGTAATAATACTTTTACGAGTGAAAAAGTCGATAAGAAAGAGCGGCAGGCGCAGCCAGCCGCTCTTTCCAGCCCGCAAACGGTGGGCGAAAGGATGCGAAGACGCCCTGTTGACGAGTGACGCGAGTAATATTACAATACAAACAGGAAAATTATCCACATCCGGAACAAAAATGTAATCAAAAATGTATCAGAATGTTCCGCAGAGCGGCGCGCGATACAGGATTTGTTGGGAACTGCGAGCCAACTGGTCCGGGAAGTTGAGTTTTCGTATGAAAATAAAAAAGATCGACGCATTTCTTGCGTTGTTTCAGCGCAGGCATGAGGAAAGCGAAGCGCGAAGCGCAGGGAATTTGTTTATTTTCCAGTTTATCTATCTCGTCCTGATCCTTGCGACAATTGTTTTATGCATCGTGGTTGACCAGGGAGAACGGCTTCTGTTTTATCTGCTGCTGCTCGGCGGACTTGAGATTACGGTAGCCGGCGCGCTCGCGTTCAATCTCAGCGGGCGGTATCGTACATCCACAGTGCTGACGGCGATTTGCATGGTGCTGGGGCCATGGCTATCCATCCTGTTTGATCCGGCGGTGCTCGCGGGCGATTTCGTGCCGCTGATCTATATCGGCATGTCCATCCAGCTCTGCTCGATTCTGCTGCGGGAACGCGTGACGATCATCATCGCCGCGATTCAGTTGAGCGGAGTGATCGCGGCGATCCTGCTCAGCCCCGCGCTGCGCGCCATCAACTGGCCGAGCCTCGTGACATTCATCCTGTTTACGGCGGTCATCGGCATCCTTTACGGGTTTTCTAATAACCGCCAGCTGCAGGAGATCGAAAAACAGCGAAACCAGCTGATCGCGGACGAGAACCAGCTGCGCGAGCTCTCGGTGCGGGATTCTCTTTCGGGGCTTTTCAATCGCAGGTACATGGAGGAAACGTTCGACCGCGAGATTTTGCGCGCCATTCGCAAACAGCAGTCGCTTTCGGTGATCATGACGGATATCGACGGATTCAAAGTGATCAACGACAGCGTGGGGCATGTGCTTGGCGACAAGGTGCTCGTTAAGGTCTCTCATTTTTTAATGCAGAACATCCGCGCGTCGGACGTCGCGTGCCGGTACGGGGGGGACGAGTTCTGCCTCATCATGCCGGATTGCTCCCTGGAGGAAGGGAACCGGCGGGCGGACGCGCTGCGCGCGAAAATGGAGACCATCCCGTTTAATCAGGAAGAGGATGGCATCGAAAAAGTAACCCTTTCTTTCGGAGTCGCCGCGCTGCCGGATAACGGCATGACACGCGAAGAACTGCTGAACGCGGCGGACAGCGCGCTGTATTCCGCAAAACGCGCGGGCCGCAACCGCGTCGGCAATATAAGCATGTCTTGAGTCCGGAGCGGCGCAAATGCCGCGTGTTGACTCCGAACAAGCCGAAATCCGCCTTGGCCGATTCGTTACGGCACAGACATTGTACCCAAAGAAAGGGAAAATGTATGAGACAAGCCGGCAAAGCGTCAGATCTTTTCTTTTTTTCCGAACAGAACATAACCAAGGACGAACTGATCCTGCTGCTGGAAAACATGATCAGCCCGTTTTCCTACCATCGCATGGTCTATGATGAAAACGCGCGTCCGGTGGACTGTATCTTTCTTGCTGTGAATCAAACCTTCGAACAGGAAACGGGGAAAAAGCGGGCTGATGTCATCGGCAAAAATGTGATGAGCGTCTATCCGCTGACGGAGAGTTACTGGATCGAGTGCTTCGGCCGCGTCGCGAAAACCGGCGTTTCCGAACAGCTTACGGAGTATGCGGCGGCGTTTGACAAATGGTTTAACGCGCGCGTCTATTCGCCAAATCCGGACCATTTTGCGATCACGATTACCGACGTATCCCAATTCGTGCGCGAACGGGAATCGTTATTACAAACCGCGGAGAAACTCAAAGCGCAGCAGGATGAAAACTATCGCCTTTCGCACGAGGAACCGATTACTGGCCTGCCGAACCGCGCCTGCCTTTATGAATCGTTTCACGAGATTGAATCCATATGCGAGAAGCAGCACTTCTCGGTCGCAATCTTTACGCCGGACAACCTGGCGGAAATCCTTGCGTCATACGGCAGCATGCTCAGCGATCAGATCATGCACGCAGTCGCGCAGCGGGTCCGCGATCTCTGTTCCGTGGAGGATACGGTCTATAGCATGACGGGTACCGATATCGTGCTGCTGCTTCCTTCCTCATGTGACACACAGCGTACGCAGAAGACGCTCGCGCGGGTTCATAAGGCGATCCGCGCGCCGGTAGAGATCGAGGGAAACAATTTTATGATTTCCGCAACCTGCGGAGTATCCTGTTATCCGAAGGACGGGACCTCGCGCGACGAGCTGATCATGAAGGCGAACCTCGCGCTCTATCAGGCAAAAAAAAGCGGGCTGAACACCGTATTTTTCAACGAGCTGATTGCGCAGAAACTGCTGCGTCGTACAAAGATCCGCAACGAACTGCCCAAAGCGCTGGAGCACAAGGAATTTGAACTGTTTTTTCAGCCGCAGGTGAAGACATCGACCGGCCGCCCGCTGGGGTTTGAAGCGCTGCTGCGGTGGCATAACGCCGGTCTGCATAATCCTTCGCCGCTGGAGTTCATCGGCGTGGCGGAGGAGAGCAGGCTGATTCTGCCGCTCGGCGCGTGGGTGCTGAAAACGGCCTGCAGGACGCTGCGCCAGATCAACGACCAATACCATACGGATTTTTTCATGGCGGTCAACGTATCCGGCGTGCAGCTTGCCACGGAGGGGTTTTCCGACCTTGTGTATAATACGCTCGCGGAAACCTGCCTGCCGCCCGAGCAGCTGGAACTGGAAGTGACGGAGTCGGTCCTGCTCAACCGCGAGATGAGCGTCATTGAGAAGCTCAACGCTCTGCACGAAAAAGGCATTCGAATCGCACTGGACGACTTTGGAACGGGGTATTCCTCGCTCAGCCATATCAAGGACCTGGAGATCACGACGCTCAAGATCGACAAATCGTTTGTACAGGATCCGCGTTCGGGCTCGCTGACGGAGACGATGGTGCGCCTCGGGCATATGTTCGGGGCGGAGATCGTAGCCGAGGGGGTCGAAACGCAGGAACAGCTCGCGTTTGTGCTTGAAGCGGGATGCGAGCGCGTGCAGGGCTTTTTTGAGGCAAAACCGATGCCTCTGCGTGATTTGAAGTGCTTTATCGAAGGCAAGCTGAGCGACTGAAGGCCTTTTTTGCCAAAGCGCGTGAGCCGGGTTCGCGCGCTTATTTTTTTCCGAGCGGGATTCGTTTATGGTAGAATAACCATACGCACAATCGATCAGACAGTGCGCGGAAAAACCGTACGGGCTGGAAACCCGCGCGGAAACAAGGAGCATACATGGAAACGCAGATTCAGATCCTCGCAAGAGAACTCAACCAAAGCGAAGCGCACGTGAAAAACGTTGTTGATCTCATCGACGAAGGGTATACGATCCCGTTCATCGCGCGGTACCGCAAGGAAGCGCACGGCGCGATGGACGATACCGTTTTAAGAAACCTCGAAGACCGGCTCGGCTACCTGCGCAGCCTCGCCGAGCGGCGGGAAGAGATTAGAAACTCGATTGCCGCGCAGGATAAGCTCACGGACGAACTGGCAAAACAGATCGACGAGGCGAAAACCCTCGCTGTACTCGAGGACCTCTACCGTCCATACAAACAAAAGCGCCGTACCCGCGCGACCGTGGCGAAAGAGAAAGGGCTGGAGCCGCTGGCAAATCAAATCTTTTCGCAGGAGCGGAACCTTCCTGCGCCGGAAACGCTCGCGGAGGCGTATATCGATCCGGAAAAAGGCGTGAATACGGTCGAAGAAGCGCTCGCCGGCGCGTCCGACATCATCGCGGAAGCGGTATCCGACGATGCGGGCATCCGTCAGAAACTGCGGGACGCGATTGCGAAGAGCGCAAAAATCGGTTCCGCCGCCGCCAAGGAGGAGGACTCCGTCTACCGGCTTTATTATCAGTTCGACCAGCCGGTCGGCAGGCTCCAGAGCCACCAGATCCTCGCGATCAACCGCGGTGAAAAAGAGGGTTTTCTTAAGGTGAATCTGAATCTGGAGCGGGATCTAGCAGTCGGCGCGGTCAAACGCGCCGTCGTCAAGCCGGGATCTTCCGCGACTAAACTCGTAGAGGACGCGGCGGAGGACGCCTACGACCGCCTGATCTTTCCTTCGATCGAGCGGGAGACGCGCGCCGCGCTGACCGACCTCGCCAACGAAGGTGCGATCCATAACTTTGCGCTCAACCTCAAGCCGCTTCTTCTCCAGCCGCCCGTCAAGGGGCATGTGACCATGGGACTCGATCCCGGTTACCGAAACGGCTGTAAAGTCGCGGTGGTCAGCGGAACCGGCAAAGTGCTCGACACGGCCGTGGTCTATCCTACTTTCGGCGAACGGCAGAAGGAGGAAGCCATCGAGAAGCTGGAAGCGCTGGTAAAAAAACATGTGGTGGAGCATATCGCTATCGGCAACGGCACCGCCTCCCGCGAAACGGAGCAGATGACCGTGGAACTCATCGCCAGGAATCGCGGTGTGAGTTATATGATCGTCAGCGAGGCGGGCGCTTCCGTCTACTCCGCCAGCAAGCTCGCGGCTCAGGAGTTTCCGCAGTACGACGTGAACCTGCGCTCCGCGGTATCGATCGCGCGGCGCTTGCAGGACCCGCTTGCGGAGCTGGTCAAGATCGACCCGAAAGCCATCGGCGTCGGACAATATCAGCATGACATGCCGCAAAAACGTCTGACCGAAACTCTGGAAGGCGTGGTGGAGGACTGCGTCAACGCCGTGGGCGTGGACGTGAACACCGCTTCGCCCTCGCTTTTAAAGCAGGTTGCGGGCCTGAACGAGACGCTCGCGAAAAACATCGTCGCCTACCGCGAGGAATACGGTGCGTTTTCCGGCAGGAAGCAGCTCATGAAGGTGCCGAAGATGGGGCCCAAGGCGTTCGAACAATGCGCGGGGTTTCTGCGCGTGCCGGAGAGCAAGCTGGTGTTCGACAACACAGGCGTGCATCCGGAGAGCTACGCCGCGGCGGAGAAGCTCCTGTCCCTGACTGGCTATTCGCTTTCGGATGTTTCGGCGGGTAAAATCGCGGAACTGCCGAACCGGGTGAAGCAGTTTGGGGAAAGCAGGCTCGCCGCGGAGTGCGGCGTCGGCCTGCCGACGCTCCGGGACGTGGTCAAGGAACTGCTCAAACCAGGCCGCGACCCTCGGGACGAACTGCCCAAGCCCGTGCTGCGCACGGACGTGATGGACATGGACGACCTCGTGCCCGGAATGGTCCTCACGGGAATCGTGCGGAACGTGATCGACTTCGGCGTATTCGTCGACATCGGCGTGCATCAGGACGGGCTCGTGCATATCTCCGAACTCGTCAACCGTTTCATCAAACACCCGTCCGAAGTGGTGTCCATCGGGGATGTCGTCCAGGTGGTCGTGCTGGGAGTCGATCCGTCGAAAAAGCGGATCTCGCTCTCAATGAAACAGGTAAAAAGCGAAAGTTGACCGGCCGATCCGTCGAAAAAGCGGATCTCGCTCTCAATGAAACAGGTAAAAAGCGAAAGCTGACCGGCCGATCCGGCAGGAGGAAAAACCATGCGTGTTGTCAACCTCGCCATGAAAGGCGGCGCGCCCGCGGAACTGATCTTCACCGCGCGGGACGATCGCGGCGCGGAAAAAATCTATACGCGCGCGTTTCTGCCGCCGCAGCGGCTGATTCTGCTCGGCGGGGGGCATGTTTCCCAGCCGCTCTGCCGCTATGCCGCCGATCTGGAGTTCGACGTCATCGTGGCGGACGACCGCCCGAGTTTTGCCAACGCGCAGCGTTTTCCAGAGGCGGGCCGGGTGGTTTGCGATTCGTTCGTCAATGCGATTCGGGAGCTTTCCATCACGCGCTTTGACTTCGTCTGCGTGATCACGCGCGGCCACCGTTACGACGCGGTCTGCCTGCGGGAGCTCTTTACCGGCGTGATGCCTCGCTATCTGGGGCTCATCGGCTCTCGGCGGCGGACGATAGAGCTGTTTAAAATGCTGGAAGAAGAAGGGTACGACCGGAACAGGATCGACCTCGTGCATACGCCGATCGGACTGCCGATCGGTGCGGAGACGCCGAAGGAGATCGCTATCTCCATCCTCGCGGAGCTGATTCAGCAGCGCAGCAGCAAAAGCGCGGAGAGAGAAGCGGAACGCCTTGCGCTCGCTTCGCAGGAGCCGGAGCTGCTGGCCTATTTGCTTTCGGACAAAGAACCGTGCGCGCTCGCCGTCGTGGTGGAAAAAAGCGGGTCTGCGCCGGTGCCGCCCGGCGCGGTCATGGCGGTGAACTGGCTTGGCGGCATCGTCGGCACCGTCGGCGGCGGCTGCGGCGAGCACGAGATCGTTCATCACGCGCTGGAAACATTGCGCTCGGGGAAAGCGCGGCTCGTTTCGCTCGATATGTCGAACGACGTCGCCGAGGAGGAAGGCATGGTCTGCGGCGGGCGTATGAAGGTCTGGATCGAGCCGTTTTCCGCGGAATAACAGCACTTTTCCTGAGATCTATCTTTGGAATAATACGCTTGACAAACCGGCTTTTTTCGGATAGAGTAATAATATATAAAACATATAAATAAAGTATGTTATAAAGGAGAGCAACCCCGATGGAGAAGATTGCAAAGAGCCTGACGGAACTGATTGGAAAGACCCCGCTTCTGGAGCTCTCCAATTATGAAAAGAAACATGGCCTCAAGGCGAAGATCGTTGCGAAGCTGGAATACTTCAACCCCGGCGGAAGCGTCAAGGACCGCATCGCGCTGGCGATGATCGACGACGCGGAACAGCGCGGCGCGCTCAAACCGGGCAGCGTGATCATCGAACCCACGAGCGGCAACACCGGCATCGGCCTTGCCTCCGTCGCGGCGGCGCGCGGCTATCGCGTGATTATCACAATGCCGGAAACCATGAGCGTGGAGCGGCGAATTCTCATGAAGGCCTACGGCGCGGAAATCGTTCTGACCGAAGGCGCAAAGGGCATGAAGGGCGCCATCGAAAAGGCGGACGAACTCGCCGCGCAGATTCCGCATTCGTTCATCCCCGGGCAGTTTTCAAATCCGGCGAACCCCGCGATCCACCGCGCGACCACCGGCCCGGAGATCTGGGATGACACGGACGGCAAAGTCGATATCTTCGTCGCAGGCGCGGGTACGGGCGGCACCGTGACCGGCGTGGGCGAATATCTCAGGAGCAAAAACCCGAACGTGAGGGTCGTCGTCGTCGAACCTGCGGATTCGCCTGTGCTGTCCGGCGGAAATCCCGGCCCGCACAAGATTCAGGGCATCGGCGCGGGTTTTGTGCCGGGCGTGCTGAATACGAAAATTTACGATGAAATCATCGCTGTAAAAAACGAGGACGCGTTCGCGGCGAGCCGTGAAGTTGCGGTGTGCGAAGGGCTGCTCGTCGGCATTTCCTCCGGCGCGACGGTTTGGGCTGCGGCGGAACTCGCAAAACGCCCCGAAAACGCGGGCAAGACCATCGTGGCCATCCTGCCGGATACCGGCGAACGGTATCTTTCCACCGCGCTGTTTGCGGACCTCGCGTAACAACGGGGCGAAACCAACAATTGAAACGCCCGTCGGCAGGACGGGCGTTTTGCGTATCGTGTCTTATTCAGATATAAAACATCATCGCGCTGTCCGCCCTGCGGCGTTCGGCGGCGTGGACGAGGTCTTCGAGCGTCGTTTGGGACAGCGCGTCCGATACGGAAGCGTCCAACAGGTCGAACGCGCGGGAGCGCATGGCGAATTCGATTTCCGGCACTTTTTCCGCTACCGTGTCTTCGGTTTTATCAAACAGGCTGGTCTCCACCGCCGTCAGCACATCCAGCGCGGTGATCTGCCGCGGCACGCGCGCGAGCTGATAGCCGCCCTGCGCGCCTTTTGTCGAGGTGACGAGTTCCCCCCGTTTCAGCAGCGCGAATACTTGCTCCAGGTAGATCTTCGAGATATCGAGCCTTTCCGAGATGCTGATGAGCGTGATGAACTCGCCGCTCGAATACTGCTGCGCCATGCTGATCATGGCCGCGAGCGCGTAGCGCCCTTTCGCGGAGATTCGCATACCGTCGGAGTCTCCTTTTCCTATAAGATTAGTATGTTTTATAATAAATGACATCGGAAAGTGTGTCAAGAGATTCGGCTCAATTTCATATATTATTTTACACAATCATTCGCTCGGTTGACGGCGCGCGGGAACGGCGGTATGATGCCAGAGTACCGGCGGAAAAGACGATGGATGAAGGGATTTTCACTATGACGGATGAATTTTCGCGGGAAAGGCTGCTTCTTGGCGCGCGTGCGATGCAAGCGCTCGCGGCCGCGCGCGTCGCCGTGTTTGGCATCGGCGGGGTTGGCAGTTTCGCCGCGGAGGCACTCGCGCGCGCGGGCGTCGGCGCCATCGACCTCTTCGACGACGACGCGGTTTGCCTCTCCAACATCAACCGTCAGCTGATCGCGCTGCACTCCACCCTCGGAAAACCGAAAGTCGAGGTAATGCGAGAGCGTATTCTGGACATCAACCCGCGCTGCGCCGTGTCCGCGCACGCGTGTTTTTACGGCGCGGAAAATGCGGCGCAAATCGATCTTTCGCGCTTCGATTATATTGTTGACGCGATCGACACCGTTTCGAGCAAACTCCTGTTGATCGAGCGCGCGTATGCCGCAGGCGTACTGATTGTCAGCGCGATGGGCGCGGGTAACCGACTCGATCCGACACGCTTTGAGGTCTCGGACATCTATCGCACGTCCGGCTGCCCGCTGGCGCGCGTCGTGCGAAAAGAACTCAAAGCGCGGGGAATCCCGTCTCTGAAGGTCGTCTACTCCCGCGAGGTGGCGATCAAACCCATAGCCGAAGAACCGGACGGGCAAAGCGCGTCGGCGCTCCACGCAAAACGGCAGACGCCGGGCAGCGTTTCGTTCGTACCGCCCGTCGCGGGGTTTATCCTCGCAGGCGAAGTGGTGAAAGACATCGCGGCTAAGGCGGCGAAGGCATAAGCGCAGTGTTAAATTTTGGATAAACGGCTGGTTGCAGTCGTTTTTTTCGGTTTCTATCGAAAAACAACCGGTTGGCAGGCGGATTGTTTCGCCGCGGCGTTTCACCAGATTTCACGCTTGCAATACGTAATAAAGCGTGGTATAAATTGCGTAGTATCGTAGATTTTCCATTTCATAGAAGATTTTCTTATCCGAAACACTCGAGCCGCATTTCGGCTGTTGATTCCTGTAACGCGACGCAGAAACACTATTTAAAACTGATTCCGCACGGCGAAATGGATTGAAACAAACCGGAGGATCTTATGCTACATAAAAGATGGTCGGGGCGGGCAATGCTGCGCGTTTGCGCGCTGCTGCTCTGTATGACGCTCGCTCTTTCAGTGACGCCCGTGCGGGCCGCGGCAGAAGGAGGCGCGCAGGACTGGCAGCTGACCGGGCAGACGGGAGGTACGACGAAGGCGCTCGCGCTGAACGGCGATACGCTTTACATCGGCTCCGGCCTGCATGTGCTCGCGCTGGACGTAACCGATCCGGCGGCGGTCACTCTGCTTGGAACAAGTCCGCTGCTGCCGGATTTTGTCGAGAACATCACCGCGGACGGGAACGGAATGCTCTACGTCTCCTGCGGTCTCGGCGGGCTGGTCGCGCTGGATAGTTCCGATCCCGCGGATATAAGAATCCGCGGCTCGCTCGACACGCGCGGTTACACGGAGGGGGTTACCCTATATGGTAATTATGCGGTCGTCGCGGATGGACCGCAGGGGGTGCAGATCGTCGAAGTCTCCGATCCGGCGGAAATGAAAACCGTCTCGGAGGCATATCCGCTCGCATATGCGTACGATGTGGCGATTTCGGGCTCCGTAGCCTACATCGCGGGCGGTGGCAGCGGCGTATTCACCGTCGATCTCTCCGACCCGACAAAACCGGTCGAAGCGGGATTCACGCCGCTTAACGGGTTTGTTTACGATCTGGAACTGCTGCGCGGGCGCCTCTATGCGGCCAGCGCATGGGGCGGCGTTTCGGTTTTAGCGCTGACCGATCCGCTTGCGCCGAAGTACGCCGTCGCCGCGAAAACGACCGGCTGGGCAATGGCGCTCTGCGCGCTCGGAGACGATCTGCTCGTGCTCGACGGCGCGGAGGGTGCGATGTTCTACGGCACGTTGCCGACGGTGCCGGTTCGCCTGTCATCCTTCACCCTGGGCGGATTTGTCTACGCCGGTGCGGCGGATGGAAACACGGCGTTCGTGCTTGACCGTGAGAAGGGCCTTCTCATATTCGATTGTTCAAAAAAGACTGGCCTCTCGCTTACGGGGCGCTGGATGCCGTTGCTGGAAGGGCGGCGCGTAACGATGGAAGAAAACGCCTGCTTTGTCGCGGGCGGAATGTCCGGCATGCACGTATACGATATGCAAACTCCGCAAAACCCGTCCGAAACATACTGGTACGATACAGGCGGCGGATATGCGAACAAGGTAATCCTCACGGAAGGAAAAGCCTATCTGAGTACGCACCTGGCGTCACAGGAACCGTTGGCCATTTTTGACGCAGCCGATCCGCTCCAGCCGGAGAAAATCAGCTTCATGCCGAACGACGAAGTGGTGTTTAACACGGCGTTCCGTTCGATTTCCTATCAAAACGGATACATCTATGTTCCGGGTGAATTCCACGATATGGCCGTCGACGTAACGGACGCGCTGCATCCGAAGGCGGCGAGCAAGATTGAGCTGGAGAATCCGGTCAACGGGGACTGCAGCGGACCGCTTTATATCTCTACGAACAGCAGGCAGCTGCAGCTGATCGACGTATCCAATCCGCAGGATATCCGGCTGGTATCGACGCTGGAGAAAAACTCGTCCGGCGAGGCGGTCCGCTTCCTGAACTCGACGACGGTGATCACGTCAGCCGACCCCGGAATCTGGATCGTGGACGTCTCCGATCCGATCAATCCGAAAAAGATCTCCGAGCTCGCGCTGCCCGGCAGCGTAATGGACATTTGCCTCGACGGGACGACCGCCTATCTCGCCGCGCTTGGTGAAGGCGTTTATATTTTGGATCTCTCCGACCCGACCGCGCCCAAGCGGATCGATACTGTCAAAACCCTCGGGATCGCTTACGACTGCAGCTATCAAAACGGCATTCTGGCGGTTGCGGACAGCTTTGCGGGGATGACGGTTTACCGGCAGGCCGATGCGAAGGGGCTGAATACTGCGGGCGCTACGCAATCCGCAGCAATACAGCTGACGCTGAAAACCAGCGAAGAACCGTATTCGCTGAACCTGCTTGCGTCGAATCAGCCTTCGCCGAGCAAGGAGTCGAGTTTTGTGGTGACCAGCGCGGCGGACAGCGGGGAAGGAACGCTTCGCTATGCGCTGGAACAACTCGACATGAATACGACGATCACATTCGATCCGGGCGCGTTCCCCGTCGACCATCCGGCGACGATTTCGCTCGAATCTCCGCTTCCGGAAATCGTTCGGGATCATACGACGATCGACGCGAGCAACGCGGGCGTTATTCTCGACGGGAGCAATCTCGAAAGCGGAAACGGTTTGACCGTTTATTCATTCTATAACCGTATCATGGGTATGCAGATCGTGAATTTTCCGCAGCACGGGATCGACCTGCAGGGCGGATATAACGTGGCCGGCGGCAGCAGGAAGGAAGGCGGCGGACCGATGGGACAGGGCAACCTGCTCAGCGGGAACGGCCTCTACGGCATCCGCGTCGGCGGGTACGACCAGACGGTGCTCGGCAACTATGTCGGCGTCGATCTTTCCGGCGAGAATGCCATGCCGAACTACGACGGCGTATTTGTGACCGAATCGGATCGCGTCACCGTCGGCGGTACGCGCGAGGGCGAGGGCAACGTCATCAGCGGAAACCAATTCATCAACTTCGACAGCTGGGGCGACCATACGCGCGTGATCGGCAACTTTATCGGCCTCAACGCCGCTGGCACGAAAGCGGTGAGCCCGGAGACATCCAGCAATGTTACGCTGGAAAGCAACGTGATGAACGCAGTTGTCGGCGGCACGACGCCGGAAGAGCGAAACGTCATCTCCGGCGCGAACATAGGCGTTGTGTTCAGCGACCCGAACAGCTATAACTGCTCCTTGACCGGCAATTACATCGGAACCGACGTCACGGGGACAAAAGCGGTTCCAAACCACGACGGCGTGACCATGTGGACAAGCGGGAACCACCGCGTCGGCGGTACGAGCGCGGGGGAGGCGAACCTCATCAGCGGAAACCAGAACGGCGTCCAGCTCAACGGCTACGGCGTGAGCGACAATATCGTGATCGGCAATATTTTGGGGTACGATGCGGACGGCAAGCCGCTGCCGAACGAAACGCCGCTTTCGGTCAACATGGGGCAGAAACACGCGGTGATCGGCGGCTATACGGCGGCGGAGGGCAACCGTATCTACGGCGGATCGATCACGATGCGCATCAGCGACAGCGGCATTCAGGGCTGCCTGATCGCGGGAAACCGGATCGACAACCCCAACGGGCTGGGCGTCTTCTTTGAAAGCGGCGCCTGCAATAACTTCGCGCAGGGCAACTCGTTTACCAGGACCGGCGGCAATACGCTGCGCGCGGACGTTGGAGAAGGGAATATGATACGCGCAAACAGTTTCGTGAGCGGCAAACCGCAGGAAGTGATCCTGCTTCTGGACGGCGGCAACCGCATGATCGCGCCGCCGGAAGCAACGGCAACGGCGGAAGGTTTATCCGGCATAACAGTGCCGTTCGGGCGCGTGGAGGCGTATCGTTACGACGGGAGCGCGATCGTGCCGGTCGGCTTTACGGACGCGGACAAGGAAGGCACCTTTACCATATCGGCGGATGCGCTGGCGGGCGCCGCGCGCGTACTGCTGCTGGTGACGGATGCGCTCGGCAATACGTCGCAGTTTTCGAACGCATATTTGTTAACCGCAAAATAGTCACAGTTGACGAAAAGGTTACCAATTGCGTATACTGTACCACAGATTACCGGAAGGATGAGATCATGCACTATTACATCCGCATTCGCTGAATAAAGGCACAAGCCGGACATTGGCCGGAAACGGCTCTGTTTGCTTTGCCGGAGGATGCGGATAGGATGCGCGGCGCGGATTCATCGCGCTTAACGCGTTTATTCTTGCGTTTTAACAGGCGGGGCGGCTCCCCGCCTGTTTGCATCCTGCGGCACGGTGACCATATCACGCCGGAATACTCGTGGATATGGTAATATAAATCGCTATATGAGAAGAAGGGGTAGTCCTTTATGATACAGTCAAAAAGCTGGAAACGGCCGTATTTTACGATTTTGTCCGGAGAAGCGGTATCGCTCGTGACGAGCGGCATCCTCCAGATGGCGCTGATTTTTTATCTGACCCAGAAGACGGGTTCCGCGCTTGTTCTATCGATGGCGACGTTCTTCGGTTTCCTGCCGCAGGCGCTGTTAGGCCCGTTTATTGGCGTCTGGGTGGATCGCTGGAGCCGAAAGTTCGTGCTGATCGGGGCGGATCTTTTTATCGCGCTCGCCGGCGTCGCGCTCGCGGTTCTCGCCCTGAAGATCGAGCCGCCGGTCTGGACGGTGCTCGGCATCCTTTTTCTGCGCAGCGTCGGCGCGGCGTTTCACACGCCCGCGATGTCGGCGGTGACACCGCTCCTGGTGCCGGAAGACCAACTGACCCGCTGCGCCGGGTACAGTTCGTCGGTCCAGTCGATCAGCTTCCTGATCAGCCCCGCGCTCGGCGCGCTTCTCTACGCGCACTGGTCGCTCTCGGCAATCGTGGGGCTGGACGTGCTGGGCGCGGTGATTGCCTCCTTGTTCGTCGCCGTCATCGCGATCCCGAAACCGGTGAAGACGGAGCTCACCGGACAGGCGGGGTTCTTTACCGACCTGAAGAACGGTTATCTCGCCATCCGTGAGGACAAGGGGCTCTTTCAGCTCCTTTGGATCGGCACGATGTACATGCTGGTGTTCATGCCGATCAACGCGCTGTTCCCGCTGATGAGCATGGGCTACTTCGGCGGAACGACCACGCATGCGGCGATCGCGGAGACTGCGTTTTCCGCAGGTATGCTCGTCGGCGGGCTCATACTCGGCGCGTGGGGCGGATTCAAGCGACGCATCCTGACGCTGGGGTTGTCGGTAGTTCTGATGGGCGCCGGATTCGCCGCCTCCGGACTGCTGCCGAAAGAAGGGTTTATCGGTTTTGCCGCGCTGTGCGTGGTGATGGGATTCTCCGCGCCGTTTCAGGGCGTGCAGGTGGCGATCTTTCAGGAGCGCATCGCAGCGGAATGCTTAGGCCGTGTGCTCGCGCTTTCGATGAGCATGATGTCGCTCGCCATGCCGGTGGGGCTGATGCTCTCCGGCGCGTTTGCGGAGGTGGTCGGCGTGCACAACTGGTTTTTAATCTCCGGTATACTCGTGATGGGGATTTCCGTGCTCATGATGTCGATTCCCGCCATCCGGGGACTGGACAATAAACCAACGGAAGAAGCGGTTACCGACGCCGAACCTGCGGAATAAACGATCTGAGCGAAGTAAGCCGGGAGGCGCAGACTTTCCGGCTTTTTCCGCACCCGCGCGCGTTGACAGAGGGGATTTTGCTATGGTAGCATTCGGTTAGCGAGCCGACTTTTTTGACGGTGCAAATCAAAACGTTTCTTTGACCGGTCCGAAAGAAAAAGAGGAATTTCATGATTAAATTTCGCCTGAAAAACCCCGTCGTTTACGCGCGGCTGAACCGCATTCGCACGCGGGTCTACCGCGTGGTTTCGCGCATGGACGCGCAGATGCTGACGAGCGCGGAGCCGGTGCCGTTTTCACAGATAGAGCGGGAAAATTTCGTCGGCGTTTCCGGCGCGGTCAACTGGGGACGGAAGCTCGGCTGCGCTTGGCTCCGCCTGCGCGGGAGCCTGCCGGAGGGGCTGTCGCATCCTGTGATTCTGATCGAAAATACAGGCGAGGGGCTTGTTTACGCGCCGGACGGGGGAATTCTCGACGGCGTGTCGTCCGTCTACGCGTTCGGCGACCTGCCGCGTACCGGCGGGCGGCGCGTGGTGTTCGAACTGCCGCGCAGCGCGGCGGGCGAACTCGAATATTACGTCGATTACGGCTACAACGGCTTTCTGCTTAACGACGTGGGCTACGGCAGGTTTGCCGGCGCTTGGATCGCGGAGCGGGACGACGCGGCGTTCGGGCTGTTCTACGATTATCTGACGCTCGCGCTGCTGCTCTCCTCGACGGACGACGAAGCCAAACGAGCGGAGCTTTCCCGTGCGCTTTCCGCCGCCTTCGCACGTTTCTCGCGCGATGACGCTGCCGGCGCGCGGCAGGAACTCGCACCGCTGCTGGCAAGGCCTTCGGTCAGCGGATTTACGTTCGACGCGGTCGGGCACGGGCATCTCGACCTTGCGTGGATGTGGCCCGTCCGCGAGTCGAAGCGCAAGGCCGCGCGGACCTACGCCGCCGCGCTGCGCAATATCGAACGCTACCCCGAGATCGTTTACGGTACGAGCCAGCCGCAGCAGCTGCAGTGGATCAAGGACGAGCACCCGGCGCTCTACGCGCGGGTGAAAGCCGCGATCCTCGCGGGGCGGATCGAGCTGCAGGGCGGCTTCTGGACGGAGTGCGACGTAAACTTGACGGGCGGGGAATCGCTCGTGCGGCAGGCGGTCTACGGCAAGCGCTTTGCGGCGGAGGAATTCGGGCAGGAAATCCGCCTCTGCTGGCTGCCGGACGCGTTCGGCTACAACGGCAATCTGCCGCAGATCCTCAAAGGCTGCGGGATGGACTATTTTTCGACGATCAAACTCGCCTGGAACAAGGTGAACGTGTTTCCTTACCGCTCGTTTTACTGGCAGGGTGTGGATGGAACGCGGGTATTGGCGCATATGCCGCCGGAGGGGGATTATAACAGCGCGGCGGGCGCGCACAATCTGCTCAACGCGCTGAAACGTTACCCGGAAAAGAACCTGAACACCGCGCTGCTCGTCTACGGCGCAGGGGACGGCGGCGGAGGCCCCCGGGAGAATCATATGGAGCTGCTCGCGCGGGAAACCGGTCTGGATGGCCTGCCGAAAGTGCGGCACGGCAGCGCGATCTCCTTCTTTGACAAACTTGCGAAGAAGGACATCGAGCACGTCCACACGGGCGAACTCTATCTGGAAACGCATCAGGGCACGCTGACCACGCAGTCGGCGAACAAGCGCGACAACCGCCTCATGGAGCGGCTGCTGCACAACGCGGAAGCGGCGGCGGCCGCCTTTACGCCCGCAGGCGATTACCCATATGCGATGCTGGAGGAGATCTGGAAAGAAACGCTGCTCTACCAGTTTCACGATATCCTGCCGGGTACGTGCATCGGGCGGGTCTACCGCGAGACCGCGCCTGCCTACGCGCGCATGAAACAACGCTTAGAGATGTATAACGCAAGCGTGCTGCCCGCAGGCGAGAATCCCGCCGCAGTCAACCTCACTTCGTTTGCGCGGGACGAATTCGTTCGTTTTGAGGATAGCTGGCGCCGCGCGCGCGTCTCGCCCTACGCGGTGGCCGCGCTGGAACCGGCGGGCGAGATCGACTCCCTGTCGTACACCGAACGCGAAATGGACAACGGGCTCGTCCGGCTGATATTCGGCGAGTCCGGCGAGATCGTCTCCTTCCGCCTTGCGGACGGGCGCGAACTGGCGCGTGGCCCGCTCAACCGCCTGACGCTCTACCGCGACCCGCTGACGATTCCGTTCGACGCCTGGGACATCGATATGCGGTATCTGAAGAGGCGGCCGCTGTGCCTCGCCGCGTGCCGGATAGAAATACGGCGGGACGGTCCCCGGCTCGTACGGGAACAGACCTACCGCTTCGGCAGGAGCGAAATCGTGCAGTGCGTCATATTGGAATCCGGCAGTGACGTCGTTCGCTTTGAAACGTATGTGAGCTGGCACGAACGCCTGCGGATGCTGCGCGCGGACTTTTATCCTGCGGACTACGGCGACGAGGCGGAGTTCGACATTCCGTTCGGCGCGATGAAACGCGCGACTACGGAGCGGAATTCGATCGAATGTGCGCAGTTCGAGGTCTGCGGGCACAAGTGGGCGAGCGTGCACAAGGACGGCAGGGGATTCGCGCTGCTCAACGACGGCAAGTACGGCCACCGTGCGAAAAACGGCTTGTTAAGCCTGAACCTGCTTCGCGCGCCGGTCTATCCCAACAAGCGCGCGGACCGCGGAGAGCATGCGTTCGTCTATGCGGTCTGTCCGCTCGGCGCAGATAACGCGCGCGCGGTGGCGGAAGCGTATCGCCTCAACCACCCGCTGCTCGTCGGACGTTACCGGGAGCAGGCGAGCCTGTTCGCCTTATCGAATCCCGCGGTCGTTTTGGAGACGGTCAAGCGCGGCGAAGATGATGACGCGCTGGTGATCCGGCTGTACGAGTCGCTGGGACGCGACGCGGCGACGAGCCTCGCGACCCGGGTTTCCTATAAAAAAGCGGTCTATTGCGATCTGCTGGAACGCCCGCTCGGCGAAGCGGATCTGACAAACATCCCGTTCCATCCATATCAGATCGTAACCATCCGACTGGAAGGAGATTTTCTCAAATGAGCAATCAAGCGCCTTCCGCGCGGCTGATGCGCAATTCCATCGTGATCGCGGGGTTCGGGCAAAACATGGTGCTGACGTTTGTGACCACGTTCATCCTGCTCTACCTCACGGAGTACGCGAAGATCAGCAACGCGGGCCTCGCCGTCGTCTCCGTCATCCTCGCGGGCGCGAAGATATTCGACGCGGTGAACGATCCCGTAATGGGCGTACTCGTCGATAAAACCCGTTCACGCTGGGGAAAGCTGCGGCCATACATCCTCTTCTCCGCGCTGCCGGTCGCGTTTTTCTCCGCGATTCTTTTTTGCCTGCCGAATACCGGCGAAACGGCGAAGCTCGTTTTTCTCGCTGTGGCGCTGCTCTTCTGGGATGCGGCGTACACCGCCTGCGACGTGCCGTTCTGGGGGTTGATCGGCGCGGCGTTTGCGGATCCGGAACGCACGAAGGTCATCTCCTACGTCCGCGCGTTCGGCGCCATCGCGCTGGGGCTGGCCACGCTCGGCGGGCCATGGATCGCGAAGCTATTCAGTTTCTCCGCCGAGACCACGCCGGCAGGCTGGAGCAGGGCGGCGATTCTGATTTCCGCTGTCGGCATGGCGATGTTCCTGCTCGCTTTTTTCAATACGCGCGAGCGGCACCTGCCGCCGGAGGAGGGGGTCAGCCTGAAAACGCTGTTTGCGACGTTCTTCAGAAATAAACCGCTCTACCTCGTGCTGCTCGGCTCCATCCTCGGCTTCGGCCGGAATATCGTGCAGGCGGGCGGTGCGGTCTTCGCGCTGATCGCCTACCGCGACGAAGGATACTTCACCCTCATCGGCGCGGCGATCATCCTCGGCATGGTCGTATCTTCGTTCCTTTCGCCGCTGCTCCTCAAAAAACTGCCCGCCAAACGCCTGATGATCGTCAGCACGCTCTTCGCCAGCGCAATATACGCCGCGATGTACTTCGTGGGTTTTGCAAACCTTTACGCCATGATGAGGATGATCTTTCTGACCGGTGTTACGCTCGGCATTTTCTCCGTGGTGCAGACCACGATGATCGCGGACGCGGTGGACAGCGTGGAGCGGCAGACCGGCGTGCGCAACGACGGGCTCTCGTTTTCCAGTCTGACGTTTGTCGGCAAGCTCATGGGTTCGCTCGCGGTGCTGGTGTTCGGTATGATACTCTCTCTGACCGGTTACCAGAGCGGGATAACCGTGACGGATAAGATGCAGAACACGGTGTTTCTTTCCATCACGCTGATTCCCGCGGCAAGCTGCCTCGTCTCGATCATACCTTTTTTACTATATAAACTGCCGGAAGAGCAGCCGCGCGGATGATCCGTTGACAGGAAAATAAAAATCCCCGTGCCGTCGAGTTCGTCCGGACGCGGGGATTTTTTCCTGTTGTAGATTTTTTTGTTTTCGGTGATTCTGGTAACCGGGCTGATTCCTTCCCAAATGTTTCGTTTCGCCAGGTCCAGCGCGCGCTTTTCGCGCTTGCCCATTTTTTTTCGCGTGAGAAACCGGTTCATGCGGATGCACTTCCTTTCGATATTGATTCTGACGCGCTTCAGTATAACGGCATCGAAGAAATAACGCAATTGTTTTTATCCCTGTTTCCTGTATAATAATGATGCATATTGAACCGATATCCATCAGGAGGACACATGAAAAACAAAACGCGGCTGATCGTTTTCGCGATGATTTTACTTCTTGCGATCGCGGCATTTATCGTGGGATTGATCATTCTGCCGGATACCATCGTCATGCAGGTGCAAACGGACGGATCGGCGGGAACGACGCTGCCCAAATGGATCGGGCTGCTTATTCCGTTCGCGCTGAGCGCTGTGTTTGCCGCGCTGTACTATAAAAACGGCACGACGAAATCCCTGCTTGCGGCGCTGATCGGGCTCGTTATATTCGGTCTGACGTTTTTCTTCAACCGGTAGACAAGGCGAGAAAAAGCGAGTATAAAACACCGTTCATCTGAGAAAAACAGGCGGGATCAATATGATCTCGCCTGTTGTTATCCGAAGTAAAAATTGATTATTTCATATCCGTCGAGGAGAGGGACTTGATGCGCCGCCGCGTCATGGCTCGCATGAGCGCGACCTTGCTGTGACCCATCGTGCCGAGGTCGTCTCCCTGCTGTTCCTGCGCAAGGCGCTCCTGCGCGCGCATTTCCGCATCGCGCGCGCGCTTTTCGTCGATTTCTTCCGGCCACTCGCAGGCCTGCGAAAGGATATACACACACTCAGGCCGCACCTCGATAAATCCCTCGGAATGAAACGCCGTGCGGACCGTGTTCTCGTCCGGATGGATGACCAGCGCGCCGACATCCAGCGCGGAAACCATAGGCATGTGATCTGCCAGTACGCCAACGGAACCGGCGATGGTCTGTACGCTGACATAGACGACCTGCCCGTTGTAAAACTCGCGTTCCGGTGTGAGCACCATGAGATTAAAAGGTTTCGCCATGATCGATCCTCTCCAGAGCGGAATTACGTATTATTGTTCTTCTTCATCTCCGCGAATCTTTCGTGCACCTCGTTGATGCCGCCCGCGAGCAGGAAAAGGGATTCCGGAATCTCGTCCGCCCGACCCTCGACGATCTCTTCAAAACTCGCGATCGTGTCGGCGAGTGAAACGGAACAGCCCGGCTGCCCGCTGTAAACTTCCGCGACGTGCATCGGCTGCGAGAGGAAGTTCTGAATCTTTCTCGCGCGGTAAACGGTCTGCCGATCGTCGTCCGAAAGCTCGTCCATACCCAGAATGGCGATGATATCCTGCAGTTCGTGATAACGCTGCAGCGTTTCCTGTACGCGCCGGGCCACCTGATAATGCCGTTCCCCCACGATGGCCGGTTCCAGAATGCGGGAGGAAGAGGCCAGCGGATCGACGGCTGGGTAGATGCCGATCTCCGCGATGGAACGCGAGAGAACGGTCGTCGCGTCCAGATGCGAGAAAATAGTCGCTGGCGCGGGGTCGGTCAAATCGTCCGCGGGAACATATACCGCCTGCACGGACGTGATCGAGCCGTGCGGCGTGGAGGCGATGCGCTCTTCCAGTTCGCCGAGTTCGTTCGCGAGCGTCGGCTGGTAGCCGACCGCGCTCGGCATGCGCCCCAGCAGCGCGGAGACCTCGTTGCCCGCCTGCACGAAACGGAAGATGTTGTCGATGAACAGCAGCACGTCCTGATGCATGTCGTCGCGGATGTATTCCGCCATGCTAAGCCCGGCGAGCGCCACACGCATGCGCGATCCCGGCGGTTCGTTCATCTGCCCGAACGCGAGGGAAGTGCGCGCGATGACGCCGCTTTCGCGCATGTCGTTGATCAGGTCCGTGCCTTCACGGCTGCGTTCGCCGACACCGGCGAACACGGAATAACCGCCGCGGTTTTTCGCGATATTGTGGATCAGTTCGAGAATCAGCACCGTTTTGCCGACGCCCGCGCCGCCGAAAAGGCCGATCTTCCCGCCGACGGGGTAGGGGGCGAGCAGGTCGATGACCTTGATGCCCGTTTCATAGAGCGTCGTGGAAGGCCGCTGCAGCAGAAACGACGGCGGAGACTGGTGCACGTCCCGCAGTGGCGCGTCGATCGGGCCGAGTCCGTCGATCGGGCGGCCGAGACAGTCGATGACGCGTCCGAGTACGTTTTCGCCGACCGGAACGCGGATGCCGCTGCCGGTATTGAGTACCTCGACGCCGCAGAACAGGCCCTCGGTGGGTTCGAGCGCGATGGCGCGCACCACGCCGGGGGAATGGTGCTGCACAACCTCGATGTGGACGGCTGGTTCGGTCATGGTCGCGAGCAGCGTTTTCAGCGGCGGCTCGCTGCCTTCTCTGAAACGCACGTCCAGCACGGGGCCGATGATGCGTATGATGCTTCCGGTACGTTCTTGTTCCGTCATGCGTTGTGTCCCTCCGGATAATAGGCGGCGTCGGCGGAGCGCGCCGCGTTGGCCGCATTGGCCGCGCCGATGATGTCGGCGAGTTCGTTTGTTATGGTGAGCTGGCGCACGGAGTGGTATTGCTGCGTCAGCTTTTCGATCATCTTGTCCGCGCTGCGCGTCGCGTTTTCCATGGCCGCCATGCGCGAGAAGTTTTCGCTGGCGTAGGCGTGCACGATCGCGCCGTATACATAACCGATCAGCAGCTGCGGTATCAGCGCGTCGAGCACCTGCGCCGGCGATGGGTCATAGAGGACCTGCGAGCGGTCGTACGCCATGTCCGCGAGGCTCTCCGGCCGTCCGCGCTTAAAATCGTTGAGCTCGACGGGCAGGAGTTTTTGCTCCATTGGTTCTCGCGTGAGCGTATTGATGAATCGCGTGTAGACGAGGCGCAGTTCGTCGATCTCCCCGCGGTCGTATTTCTCAATAAGGATGGTCATGAGCCTGCGCACCTGGTCGAGCATGGGTTTTTCCGCGAGCCGCTCGAAGTGCCGGTCCGGCGTGATGCCGCGCCGCAGATAGTGCGAACTGCCGACGCTGCCGATCGTGTATACTTCCACGACGTTTTTGTCCGCCATCACGCTGTCCGCGAGTGAAAGCACGGCGTGGTTATAAGAGCCCGAGAGGCCCTTTTCGCCCGAAACCACGATATAGGCGACCTTATCGCCCGCGCGGTGCGTCAGATAGGGGTGGTTGATATCGCCCGTATGGTGGCGAATATCTACGATAATGTCCAGCGCGTGGTAGAAATACGCCTGGTTTTTTGCGATGCCGTCGAGCGCTTTGCGCATACGCGCGGCGGAGACCATGTGCATGGCGTTCGTAATTTGCCGCGTCTGTTTGACGCTCTTGATATGAAAGCGGATATCGCTGATATTGGCCATATGCCGGGCCTCCTTTCCTTACGCGATGGGGTGCCGCCTGCGGCTACGCCTTGCAGGTGAGGTGGTAGTTTTCGATGCAGGCGATCATTTCCTGCGTCAGTTCGTCGGTCAGATCTCCGGAATCCTCGATTTCGTCCAGCATCACGCTGTAGTTGTGGTGCGCATACTGCAAAAGCCCCTTTTGAAACGCGCGCACATGCTGGGAGGGAACGGTCTTGAGATAATCGTTCATGACCGCGTAAAGCACGAGCACCTGTTCGGACATTTGGAGCGGTTCGTGCTGGTCCTGCTTAAGCGTTTCGCTGAGCCGGTCGCCGTTGTCGAGGATGCCCTTGGTCACACTGTCGATATCGGAACCGAACTGCGCGAAAATCTGCAGTTCGCGGTACTGCGCGAGCGTCAGACGCAGCTTTTTGACCACCTTGCGCATAGCCTTTTTCTGCGCTGCGCTGCCGACGCGGGAGACCGAAAGACCGACGTTGACCGCTGGCCGGACACCCGCGTGGAACAGCTCAGGCTCAAGATAAATCTGCCCGTCCGTGATCGAGATGACGTTGGTCGGGATATACGCCGAGATATCGCTCGCCATCGTCTCGACGATCGGCAGCGCGGTCAAAGACCCGCCGCCGCTGGCTTCGTTGAGATGGCCGGCGCGTTCGAGCAGGCGGCTGTGCAGGTAAAAAACATCGCCGGGATAAGCTTCGCGTCCCGGCGGACGGTGCAGCAGAAGCGACATGGTACGGTAGGCCACGGCGTGCTTGCTTAAATCGTCATAGATGATCAGCGCGTCTTTTCCGTCGTACATGAACTGCTCGGCGATCGCACAGCCCGCATAAGGGGCGAGGTACTGCATGGCTGCGCAGTCGCTTGCGTTGGCGACTACGATGACGGTATACTCCATCGCGCCCGCCGCCTGCAGAGTCTCGTAGATCTGCGCGACGGTGGAGAGTTTCTGACCGATGGCGACATAGACACAGTTGACATGCTTGCCGTGCTGATTGATGATGGTGTCCACGGCGATGGTGGTCTTTCCCGTCTGCCGGTCGCCGATGATCAGCTCGCGCTGTCCGCGCCCGATGGGGATGATGCCGTCCACGGCGAGCAGGCCCGTCATAAGCGGCTCGTTGACCGACTGCCGGTCGATGATGTGCGGCGCCGGGGACTCGACGGGACGGTAACGCGCCGCGTTAAGCGTCTTGTTGTCCAGCGGCATGCCGATGGGGTTGATTACGCGGCCGAGCAGGTCGTCGCCAACAGGCACTTCGACCACGCGGCCCGTGCCGTAGACGCGCTCGCCCACGTGCACGTCATCCTGCCCGTTGAGCAGCACGGCGCCGACGCCGTCGAGCTCAAGGTCCATAATCATGCCGTAAACGTCGTTGTCAAAGGCGATCTGTTCGCCGTAGCGCGTATGCGAAAGGCCCTCGATGCGCACCACGCCGTCGCCAACGCTGGTAACGACGCCGTACTCATAGACGGCGGATTTGTTTTCAAATGAACGGAGGCGCTTTTTCAGCGTCGCGCCGATATCCTTTGCGGAGCTGTGAAACGGGCGCGGGTCGCTGCCCGTAATCTTGACGTTCTCGGCGGCGATCTCCGCGCCGCTGGTCGAGTCGTTGGACACGAGCAGGTGCTCCGCCTCCTTGATGCGGTAGGCGACGCTCGCATCGTAAACCTTTCCGTCGATGATGGCAAGGAAACCGCCGATCAGCGCTTCGTTGCGCTTCACATCGAAAGAGACCTCCTGCCCAAGCAGCCGGAAAAAGTGCTGCTTGATGGATTCGATCTGTTCTTCACCGAACGGGCCGGCGGTATATAATTCGCCTCTTAGAGCCATACTGAGCTCACTTTCCTGATAAACAATTCAGATAGTTCCCATCGCGGTACGCACCGCGAAGCTGCGAAAATCCAATTTCCGCATGCCTTCCCAAGCCACAGGGACGGCGTCATCCGACCTTGTCGAAAAAGCTGTCGATGATGCGCTGGTGGTCTTCCTGTTTTACTTCGCGCTCCAGGATCTTGCCCGCGATATCCACCGCGAGTTCGGCGGTCTGCGCCTTGAGATCGCTGAGCATGCCTTCGCGCTCGGCAACGGCCTGCTTCATCGCGTCCGTCAGGATACCCTGCGCGTCCTGCTTGGCTTTTTTATGAAGATCCTCCGCTTCGCGCTCCGCCGCTTTCCGGCGTTCGTCCGCGAGATGCTCCGCGTCGAGCCGCGCATTTTTCATCGAGGTTTCGTACTTCGCCTTCAGCGAATCCGCCTCTTCGCGGCTTGCGTCGATCTGCTCCCGCTCGCGCGCAAACTTCGCCTCCCGCTCCGCCATGAACTTGCTCACCGGCTTATAGAGGAAGGTGCGCAAGAGCAGGAAGAGGATGAGGAGGTTGAGCACGTGTTCGATGAAATCGATCAGGTGAAATTCCATGGGTACCCCTCTTTGCGAAACTTACTTCATTGTGAAAATCATAACCAGCGAGATAACGAAACCATAAATGGCCGTCGATTCCGTCAGCGCCATGCCGAGGATCAGCAGCGCGTTGATCTTGCCGCTGGCTTCCGGCTGGCGAGCGACCGCTTCCACCGCTTTGCCGGTTGCGAAGCCCATGCCAAGGCCCGCGCCGGCGCCTGTGAGGACCGCAATGCCCGCGCCGATTGCGATCAATCCGATATCAGTCATGGTAAGAACCCTCCTAAAATAATACTGATAATATCTATTCCGGCTACGCCGGAAAAAATCACGACAAGTCCGGTTGATTACTCCGCCGCCGCTTCGCCGATGAACGCCAGCGACTTTCTTCGCGTGCCGCCGGCGCAGCCGGCGTGCCGCTTCTCTATTCCTCGGCCGCTTCGCTGATGAACGTCAGCGACATTCTTCGCGTGCCGCCGGCGCAGCCGGCGTGCCGCTTCTCTATTCTTCCACAGCCTCGCCGATAAAAGTCAGCGACAGGTTGATGAAGATGAAGAACTGGATCAGCGGATGGAATGCGTTAAAGTAAAGTCCCAGAAGCGCGGGAACGCCAACCGAAAAAGCGCCCATCGCGTAATACAAAAGCTCCACAACAATCATGCCGCCGAGCATATTGCCGAAGAGTCGGCAAGCCAGCGAGATCGGCACCGCGATATCCGAAATCAGCTTAAACGGCGCGATAATCGCGTTCGGTTTGACAAAAGCCGCCGCCCTGCCCTTCAATCCTTTTTTGTAGATGCCGAATACGTTGATGAGGATGAACGTGATCACCGCGTAGGAAAACGTCATGCTCAGGTCCGTCGTGGCCGGACGCAGGCCGAAAAGCTCGACGATGATGGAACCCACCATGAGCGCGGCCATCGTAAAGAAATAGGAAGCGAGGCCGGAGTTCTCGTGCCCGTATTTCTCCTTTGTCAGGTCGTTTATCGCGCCGACCGCCGTCTCCAGAATCAGCTGCAGGCCGCGCGGCTTTTCGGAAAAACGCGGGATGAGGAAGATGCGGATCAGTGCGGCGGCGACGATCAGTACGGCGCTGACGAGTACGGACGTCACCACGGTGGAGCTCACGGAGAAGCCGAAGAGATTCACGCGTGCCGGCGAGATTTCCACGGTCAGTACGCGGGTGCCTTCCTGAAAACTGCCGAGGATGAGACCGGAGAAAAACCAGAGCGTAAGCACGCCTGCCAGCATAAACCAGTTGCGCTTTTTCTTGGCGGCTTTATAGCCTTCTTCTCCCTTTTCAGGCAGCGGGATCCGCGCGCGGAATACAAACGCCGCGACGCCGATGATCAGCGACAGCGCGATTGCGATCCACTTTCCGATTGACGGCATGATAAACTGCATCAACGATCCCCTTTCCCGTTTTTCCGCATCCATACGTTCATGATGAACGCGCCGACGATCAAAACGGAAGAGACTCCTACGCCGCACCAGATCAGGTCCTGCTTGAAAAACAGCAGGACGGGGATCAACGCGGCGGCAAGCAGCAACAGCTTGGCGAATAACACGCCCGCGGCTTTGAGGGAATTACCGGCCAGGACCAGCCTGGTAAAGTGCGTCAGGAGAAACAATTCTCCCGCGCCGCAGACTAACCCGATGAGTAAACCGGTCATGCTTCCACCTCCCGCACCGCCCGACACGAGCGGATCAGACACACTCCTGTCAAGAGAAAAATCCTGCTTAGCGAAGGTGCGCCCGCAATCCGCAGAAGTGATAAGCGAATTCGGCTGCGACGCCAATGACAGGATATATTATTTATTTTACAACGGCACGCCGGATCTGTAAAGTCCGAGCCGCATATACCGTCCGGTTTCGCATTCCGCAAACCATTATTGTTATACACGATCCAGGCAATTTGTCAAGAAAAAATCTGATATGGAACGCATATACGCGAAAGCATTCTTACGTAAAAACGCAGGTATAACGCATTTTTGCGGCGGCGGTGAAGCGTGCAAAAACGTCCCGCGCCGGTCAGGCGGCGGGACGGTAAGTAGCGGCGATTGGATTTCCCGGATTGTATGGCTTACAAATCGTCCACCAGAGCGCCGCTTTTGGCGTAGGCCGTGCTGCGCGCCTCAAAAAAGTCCGTCTTGATCGTATTGGCGTTGCTGTATTGGCTCACCCAGCTGAGGTTCTCCGGCTCCGCGTCGTGGCCTTCAAAGAGTTTTTCAAAGCCGAGGTTCGTACAACGCAGATTGCCGAGGTACTGCACGTAGTCGGTGATCATCTCGCGCGTGAGCCCCGCCACGCCGTCGCCGATCGCATAATGCCCCCAGGCGATCTCCTGCTCGCAGCCCTCGCGGATCATGCCGCGGTAGAGCTCGATTTTCTCCGGCGTGAAAAGCTCCGGATTTTCCTGCCTGAGCTCCAGCAGAATGCTGCGGAAGAGCCAGAGATGCGTGTTTTCGTCCCGGTTGATATAACGGATGACCTGCACCGAACCGGGCATGCGGTTGTTCCGCCCTAGATTATAGAAGAACATGAATCCGCTGTAGAAATAGACGCCTTCCAAAATATAGTTCGCGACGATGGTGCGCATGAGGTTTTCCGCGGTGCGTTTGCGGTAAAAGTGGTTATACGCATCGCCGATGAACGTGTTGCGCTTCAGGAGCAATTCGTCGTTTTTCCATTGATACAGCACCTCGTCCCGTCCCTGAGGCTCGCAAATGGTGTCCAGCATGTAGCTGTAGCTCTGGCTGTGGATGGCTTCCTGATAGGTCTGGATATCGATGCAGAGGTTGACCTCGTTTGCCGTGATGTATTCGCCCACGGCGGGCAGGTTCGCGGTTTGAATGCTGTCCAGAAAGATCAGAAACGACAGGATTTTATCATAGGCCCTCCGTTCGGCGGCGGGCAGGTTCGGATAATCCTTCACGTCCGCGGAGAGGTTGACCTCCTCGGGAATCCAGAAGTTATTCATTGCCTGCCGGTACCAGTCGTGCGACCAGCCGTATTTGAGGTTGTTGAAGTCGTTGAGGTTCGTCGTGTCCCCCGCGATCATGCGCCGCTCGGCGAGGTCGGTGCTGCCGCCGGGATTAAAGAGCGGTTTTTGTTTGAGCGGTTCCATCGTTATTACTCCCGTTGCGAAATTTGATTTAATCGTCCGCCTCAGGACGAACAGGCGGTGCAGTCCTCGACCTCGAGGCTCTTGCTGCGCACGTAATAGACCGTCTTGATTCCCTGCTCGAAGGCGAGGATGTAAAGCCCCAGCACTTTTCGGAAGGTGAATTCGTTCGTGATGTAGAGGTTCATGCTCTGGCTCTGGTCGATATGCCGCTGCCGCACGCCCGCCGCGCGGATGGACCACGTTTGGTCGAGCAGATGCGCGCTCTTGTAGTACCAGAACGTATCCGGCGAGAGGCCGGGCGCCACGCGAGGGATGAGGCCGTTTTTCTTCTCTTCGAGGAAGTAGCGGTTCATGACCGGGTCGATGCCCGCCGTTGTTCCGGCAATAATGCTCGTGCTGCTCGTCGGCGCGATGGCCAGCAGCCAGCCGTTGCGCATGCCCTGCGCGGCAACTTTTTTCGCGAGTTCCTTCCAGCGCGGAGAATTGTAGTTCCGCTTATGGAAATACGCGCCCGTTTGCCAGTCGCTGCCCTCGAAGAACGCGTACCGCCCTTTGTCTGCGGCGACGTCGCTGCTGGCCGAGATGGCGGCGTAGTTGATGCGCTCGAAAATCTGATCCACAAACTTCAGGTGCTCTTCCGTTTCCCAGCCGATGCGGTTCTTCGCGAGCATGTGATGATAGCCGCTGACCCCGAGCCCGACCGGGCGGTATTTGAGGTTGTTTACCTTCGCATACGGCACGGGGAAGAAATTGAGGTCGATCACGTTGTCCAGCGCGCGCACCACATGCCCGGTGATGGTCTCCAACTCGTCTCCGCTCAGGTCGATCTGCCCCAGAGACAGGCTTGCGAGATTGCATACGACAAAATCGCCCGGCTTCGTGGTGGTCACGACCACCGTCTCGCCGCCCATGCCCACAACCTCCTGGCTGACGTCCGAGATGCCGCTCATGTTCTGCGCGATCTCCGTGCAGAGGTTGCTGCAATAGATCATGCCTTTGTGATGGTTCGGGTTCGCGCGGTTGACCGTGTCGCGGTTAAAGACGAACGGCGTGCCGGTTTCCACCGCGCTCTTAAGGATCATGCGCACGAGTTCCTTGATCGGGATGATCCGCTTTTCGATACGGCTGTCCGCCACGCAGTCGCGGTAGCGCGCCTCCCATTCCTCGCCCCAATAATCCTCCAGACAATAACCCTTCACAGCGGAGATGTCGTGCGGGCACATGAGGTACCAGTTACCCTCCATATTGTCCCGAACGGTCTTCCAGAAGAGGTCGGGGCAGCATACGGCGGGGAACACGTCGTGCGCCTTCATGCGATCGTCGCCGTTGTTGGTGCGAATCTGCAAAAATTCCGGCAGATCCCTGTGCCAGACGTCGAGATAGACCGCGACCGCGCCCTGCCGCACGCCGAGCTGGTCGACCGCGACCGCCGTATCGTTCGCCAGCCGGATCCAGCGGATGATGCCGCCCGCCGCGCCCTCGAACCCGCGGATCGCGCTGCCTTTGGCGCGCACCTTACCGAAATAAAGCCCCATGCCGCCGCCGTATTTACTGACCTGCGCGAAGTTGCTGATGCTGCGGTAGATGCCGGTAAGGCTGTCCGGCACGGTGTCGATAAAGCAGCTCGAGAGCTGGTGAAAGGGTTTTCTCGCGTTGGCGAGCGTCGGCGTCGCCATGGTCACCTTAAGCGAACTGAGCATCTCGTAAAACCGACGAACCCACACCATGCGGTCCTTCGTCTCCGGCATGGCCAGATGCAGCGCGATGCCGAGGTACATCTCCTGCGGCGTTTCCAGCGGCTGTCCCTGATGGCTGCGGATTACGTACCGCCGAAGCAGCAGTTCCAGCCCCGAATAGGTGAGGAGCTCGTCGTTCGATGCGTTGAGAAACGTCTCCGCCTCGTCGAGCTCTTCTTTTTTATATTGCGCGAGAATATAGTCGCCATATAAGCCGCGCTCGGTCAGATAACGCACCTTGTCATAAAAACCGGTCAGGTGCAGTTCGTCCAGCGAGCGGGAAAGCTCGGCGCGGAAATCATACATCAGGATGCGCGCGGCGATGAACTCCCAGTGCGGCGCTTCCTGTGTGGTCAGTTCCGCCGCCGCACGCACGAGCGCGGCGCGCTTGGCCGTTTCTCCCATCTCCGGCTTGAGGAACGAGCGGAATTTCTCGTCCAGCCGCGAGAGCTCGTACGTTTCCTGCGGATAATCCTTCTGCGCCTTGGCGAGAACGGGGTCCAGCGCGTCGCCGTCGGCAAAGAACGCACAGATGCTCTTTCTCTGTCCGCGCATGCGCATGCGCTCGTTTCGGTAGAGGATATAGCTCTTGCTCTGGGCGTAATAGCCCTTGAGCATCAGCGTTTCTTCCACGAGATCCTGAATCTGCTCCACCGACACCGGCGGCGGCAGCAGCGGGATACGCGATTCGACGGCGGCGGTGATCGCCTCAAGCGCGGCGTCCGATATTTCGACGTTCGTGCTGAGGAACGCTTTGCGGATCGCGTTCGTAATCTTGTTGCGGTCGTAGGTTTCCGCCTGACCGCTTCGCTTGATGATCTCCATGCTTCCGTCCCCCAAAAAAGATACGCAGGCAGCGCGCGTTAAATGCCGGTCCGCAAAAGCGGCTCGCAGGGCGTCCGCCGCTGCAGTAAATTCTGAAAACGCAACAGGTTGTGTCCTGAATTCATACTAGCACAAGATATTGCACGCCGCAATGCCGCAGGATCGCTCTAAACGGTGCGTTTATCACAAAGAATTTTAACCAGAAATACACAGCGTAAGTCGAAAATAAAAAAACAGCCGCAGAGACGGGCTGTTCGGGGCATCTTGCAATTGGATCGAGTGTTCAGCGGGCTATCGATTGAAAAATGTTTACAAACCAGCGTCGAAACCGCCGTTTTCGAGATCGTCGTTTTCAAGCTCGTCGTTTTCGAAATTGTCGCTTTCTAGAGACACGGCGATTCCGTTTTGTTTGAATAACGCCGCGGTCACGCCGTCCCCGGAGACGAGCCTGCCGGAGAAGCTGCCGTCGTAGATCCGCCCGCTGCCGCAGGAGGGGCTGTTGCTTTTCAGAATCGCGGTGCGGCACCCAAAGAGGCGGGCGAGACGCAGCGTCTCCTCCGCGCCGCGAACGAACGCCGCGGTCACGTCCGCGCCGTCGCGCGTGATGACGCGGGAACCGGTCCGCTCTGCGGGAGGGCGCGGGGTGGAGAGGCCGCCGAGCTGCTCCGGGCAGACGGGGATCAGCCGGCGCGTTTTCGTAAGCGCGAGAACGCGTTCGTCCGCTTTGCCTGCGCCGTCGTATCGGCAGGGGACGCCGAGCAGGCAGGCGCTGACGAGGATGGGGGAGGCGTCTTTCATATGTTTCTTCTTTCAAGAGAATGATCTATTTTACCACAGCATGTCCGATGAAAACGAATATTACCACGCAAGGTAATTTTTGAATGAAAAAGTTCACTGGATAGGGTTAAATTTTTTGGAGAATCGAAAATACCACGAATGGTAATTTACGTGAGGCAGTCGCTGAAAAGGCTATGAACAAACGGAGCGAGCGACAACCTTGAAAATACCATAAGTGGTAATTCGTTTAAGCCGGTTACTGCAGGTCAAATCAACAGCTGGAGCAAGCAACCACCACCCGGTTAGGGGTGGTGGTTGCGAGGTTTGGGACGCCGTCCGAAGTGTTTTTCTCAATCGGCGTACTTGAACCGCTTGAGTCGCAGCGCGTTGGTGACGACCGAGACGGAACTGAGCGCCATCGCCGCGCCCGCGAATACCGGCGTGAGCAGCGGGCCGCCGAAGGCGTAGAACACGCCAGCGGCGAACGGGATGCCGACGACGTTATACGCAAACGCCCAGAAGAGGTTCTGACGCACGTTACGGATGGTTGCGCGGGAGAGCGCGACTGCGGCGCCGACGGCGGAGAGATCCCCGCGCATGAGCACCACGTCTGCGGATTCCACGGCGACGTCCGTACCGGTGCCGATGGCCATGCCGACGTCCGCCTGCACGAGCGCGGGCGCGTCGTTGATGCCGTCGCCCACCATGGCGACGCGCTTGCCCTCGGCCTGAAGCTTTTGCACCTCGGCCGCCTTGCCGCCGGGCAGCACGTCCGAGAGCACATGGCTGATACCGACGCTGTCCGCGACGGATTTCGCCGTGCTCGCGTTGTCGCCTGTGAGCATGTAGACATCCAGCCCAAGCTCGTTCAGCCGTTCGATCGCATGCCTGCTGGTGGGTTTGACCGCGTCCGCGGCCGCCATCAGCGCGCTCAGCGCGCCGTCGAAGGAAATGTACATCAGCGTCTTGCCCGCGCCGGAGAGTGTGTCAGCATCCCGCGCGGACGCGGAGAGGTCGACGCCGTTTTCCGTGAGCAGCTTCGCGCTGCCCGCGAGCACGTGGCGGCCGGAGACGGTGGCTTCGATGCCGCGGCCGGGAACCGCGCGGAAATCGTCCGGATGCGCGAGCGTAAGATTGCGCTCCTGTGCCGCGGCGACGATTGCGCGAGCGATCGGGTGTTCGGAGCCTCGTTCCGCCGAGGCGGCGAGGGCGAGCACGTCCGCTTCCGGCTCCTGCGTATAGCGGAGGATGTCGGTCAGTTCCGGCTTGCCCTGCGTGATGGTGCCGGTCTTGTCGAGTACGATTGCGTTCACGCGTTGGGTGGTCTCCAGCGCTTCGCCGCCCTTGATCAGGACCCCGAGTTCCGCGCCTTTGCCGGTGCCGACCATGATGGCGGTCGGAGTCGCGAGTCCCAGCGCGCAGGGGCAGGCGATGACGAGCACGGTCACGAAGATGTTGAGCACAAAGTTAAAGTCGCGGCCAACCAGCGCCCAGATCACGGCGGCGAGAACAGCGATGCCGATAACGGCGGGAACAAAGTAGCCGGAAATCACGTCCGCGAGTTTGGCGATCGGCGCTTTTCTGCCTTGCGCCTCCTCGACGAGATGGATGATCTTGGACAGCGCGGTGTCCTCGCCGACCTTTGTCACGGTAAACCGCAGCAGGCCTTCGCCGTTGATGCTGCCGCCGGTGACCGGCGAGCCGGGCTGTTTTTCCACAGGAAGGCTTTCGCCGGTAAGCATGCTTTCGTCCACGCTGGACGCGCCGGAGAGCACCGTGCCGTCCACCGGGATCGCCGCGCCGGGACGGACCAGCACGACGTCGCCCACGGCGACTTCGTCCAGCGCGACCTCCAGCTCCGCGCCGTCTTTTACGATGGTCGCGGTCTTCGGCCTGAGATTCACGAGCTTTTTGATGGCTTCGGAGGTCTTGCTTTTACTGACGGCTTCCAGGTACTTACCGACCATGACCAGCGTGATGACTACGGCGGCGGATTCAAAATAGAGATGCTGCGCAAAGTCCGTGTTGCCGAGGTAGATCAGCACGGTTGCGTAGACGCCGTAGAGAAACGCGCTCCCGGTGCCGACGGCGACCAGCGTATCCATATTCGGCGCGCCTTTCAGGAGCGTCCGCATGCCGACGCGGAAAAACCGTCCGCCTGCGATGAGCACAGGGATCGTTAATAATAACTGCGTGAGCGCAAACGCGAGAGGGTGCATGTGCGGACTGAGAAAGTCCGGCAGCGGTACGCCGAGCTTCGGGAACATATGCGACATGGCGATATATAGGATCGGCGCGGCGAACACGATCGCGACGATAAGCCGCAGGCGCATCAGCCGGAGCGCTTTTTCTCGCTTCTCCTGCTCGGCGTCGCGCGTATCCTCCGCCTCCAGGTCGAGCGGCGTATAACCCGCGCGCGTCACCGCGTCGCGGATCTGAGCGAGCTTCACCTTCGCGGGATCATAGGAAAACGCCGCGCGGTTGGTCATGAGGTTGACGGAGGCTTCCGTCACGCCATCCAGTTTTTTGATCGAACGCTCGACCGCCGAGGAACAGGCGGCGCACGTCATGCCGTCCACGCCGAGCTCGGCGCGCTTGATCATCTGCGGAATCGTCAGGCCGTAACCCGCGTTCTCCACGACGGCTTTCATCTGTTCAAACCCGACCTTGCTTTCGTCGTAGACGACGCGCAGCGTCTCGGTCGCGAGGTTAACCTCCGCCGAAACGACGCCGTCCAGCTTGGAAACGGCTCGCTGCACGTGCGCCGAACAGGCGGAGCAGGTCATACCGCTGACCAGATAGATGGAGTCTTTCATAAAACATCTCCCCTTGATGCGCGGATTATTCGGTGCGCAAACATGAATGATTCTCATCACTCAAATTGATTATATGTTACTCGCAGCGATTCGTATGTGATGGGCGCACAATGACTCGCAGATGAATCAGCCTGCTGCGGCGTCGAGGCTGTCCACGACGAGGATGCGTCCGTCCAGCATGCCCATCCAGCAGGTATAAGGCACGATCCCTGTTTTCTCCGGCGTAAATTGGATGACGTTATCTCCCGCCTTCAGCGTTTTTTTAACGTCGTAGGCCGGGAGAACAACGGTCTGATTGCAGCCGGTGATGCTCTCTTCGTCCGCCGTGATCGTAAACTCGACCGGAGTGCCTTTCTGCACGATGATAAACGGATACACCGAAGGGTTCAGATCGGCGCGCACTTTCTGAACGCCGTTTTCCACCGTCGCGGGCAAATACCCCTTGTCCAGCGCCTGCTGATAGAGCGAATTGGACGCTTCCTCCTGCTTTGCCGTTGCGGCGGCCGACCGCGGCGCGTCAGCGGCAGTCTCCGCGGGACGCGCGCCGAGCAGGCGAAACGCGCTGGCAGCCATCACGACGGCGAAGAACACCACGAGCACCGCGCTGACTCGCTGGATAACGTAGGAGAATTTACCCTTCAGGGCGGAAAAGACCGCGCCCGCGCCCAGCATGAGCGGAACGGTGCCGAGGGAAAAGAGCAGCATGGAGAGCGCGCCGGTCAGCGCCGAACCGGTCGCCAGCGCGTAGAGCTGCATCGCCTGCAGCGGCCCGCAGGGAATAAATCCGTTGAGCAGCCCGACGAGCAGGGGCCCCTTGCCCGCGCCCGCTTTGCCGAGGGGTTTGCTCAGGAACGCGGGGGTGCGCGGAACGAGCCACCACGGCAGCCAGCCGAGCATGCCGAGACCCATGAGCAGCATCCCCAGCGCGGCGACGCTCAGAATGACGGCCTTCGCCGTCTCGCTTAAAAACAATACGGAACCGATGCCGCCGACGACCGCGCCGATCGCGGTATAGGAAACCACGCGGCCGAGGTTATACAGAATCGGCCCGCGGAGGCTGGTTTTCTTATTTTCCCCTGTGCTTACGCTTTGGGAGAGGTTAATGCCCCCGCACATGGCGATGCAGTGCACGCTGGTGAAAACGCCTGTCACAAACAGCGCGGAGAGCGAGATCGTGCTGTCGATCTTCGGGATATATCCGAAAAAGTCGAAACCGACCGTATATCTCAGGATGAAATACAGCGCGAGCAGGATCAGGGCGACCGGGATGACTTTTGCGACCGGCTGCCGTTCTTTTTGAGCGCCGAGCACCTTGTAGCCTTCCCGTTCCACCGCCTGCGTGACGGACGCGGCGATCCCGGCCCCGTCCGCCTTGTCGGGATCGTAGGTGACCTCTAAAATACGGCGCGAAAAAGAAGCTTTTGCGCCGGTTACGCCGCGGATGCTTTTCGCTGCTTTGGAAACGCGCGTTTCGCAGTGCGCGCAGGTCATGCCGGAAACCGAAAGCCGTAGAACTTTCATGGTTAGAACTCCTTTAATTAACAATCAACAATAAAATTGTTGCGCAAATGCATTAAACCATAAAAATAGAATCTTGTATATCACATGCGCGAAATTTCACAGCGTCGACAAAATACTTCACCTGCGAAAACATCAGTCAATCTTAAAAACAGGGGGGAAGATCACGCCCCGTTCGGGGTGCGGCTGCGTACAGAAGCGACTCATGCGGGGAAGACGACGGTCAGCAGCATTTGAAACGGAGTATCCGCGAAAAGTGCGTGCGGCATGCCCGCAGGCATGACGATTGTTTGACCGGCAGAGAGGGTGTGTGTATCGGCGCCGATCGTGATCCTCGCCGTTCCGTCGAGTACCTGCACCATCGCGTCGCCTTTGGATTCGTGCGCGCTGATCTCCTCTCCGGCGTCGAAGGCAAACAGCGTCAGGCTCACGCGTTTATTCTGCGCAAGCGTGCGGCTGACGACCTGCCCCGGCTGATAGGCGACTAAGGAACGCAGATCGAGCGGGGTGGCGAGTTCGATGTTTTTCAGAATTTTTTGAGACATAAGAGCGCCCTCCTTCGGCGCGGCCGTGGCTGTGTTGCGCAGTGGCGGTAAAAACAACGAGTAAAGAACTTATGTGTCGTTTCAGTTTGAATATAATCCGATATTTCTATTCCATATGTTGTAATAACAACGAAATGAAAATAAATCAAACGTAAAACGATGGATCGGCTATGTAGAAATGAGAATTAAACAAACAAAAAAATGTAGAAATGAGAATTAAACAAACAAAAAAATGATGAACAGGCTGTATGATAGAAGCAAAAACACCACGCTGAAGCGTGGCGTTTATTGATCGGTGCGATTACTTTGTTGTTGGCAATTCCCGGCTGCCAGGTTTGACCAGCGGTTGGTTTCCGGCTTTGCAGATCGGGCAGTCGTCCGGATCGTAGGAATCGATCGCGAGTTTCAGCGCCGCGTACACAGGCAGGGCGAATTCGCAGTCCGCGGCCCTCCGGTCGGCGACGCACGCCGCGCCGATGACCTCCGCGCCCAGTTCCTCCAGCGCGCGGACCGTTTCCATCGTCGATTTTCCCGTGGTGATGACGTCCTCGGCGATCAGAATCTTATCGCCTTTGCCGACGGTGAAGCCGCGCCGCAGCTGCATCACGCCGTCTGCGCGCTCGGTGAAGATGCTCTCCACGCCGAGCTGACGCGCGAGTTCGTAGGAAACGATGATACCGCCCATCGCGGGGCCGCAGACTTTGGTGACCGGCAGGTCCTTCACCTGCTCGGCGACGCTTGCGAGCACCGTTTCCGCCAGGTCGGGGTGCTTGAGCAGCTTGGCGCACTGGCAGTAGCCGCCGCTGTGCCGCCCGGACGAGAGCAGAAAATGTCCTTCCAGAAACGCCTCGCATTCTTTCATGATGGCCAGATTGTCTTTCATATTGGTTCTCCTTATATGATGCCGCAAATCTCCTGAAGATTTGACAGATGTTCTCTTTTACAATAATCGTTTAATCCGTCGATGATGTCCAGCATGGTGTCTGGTTTGGCAAACGTCATGGTGCCGACCTGCACCGCCCGCGCGCCCGCCATCAGAAATTTCAGCGCGTCATCCGCGGAGGCGATGCCGCCCATGCCCACGACGGGGATCTTCACCGCGTGCGCGACCTGATGCACCATCCTCAGCGCGATGGGCAGTATCGCAGGCCCGGAGAGGCCCGCGTAGACGTTTTCAAACACCGCGCGCTTGTTCTTTACGTCGATCGCCATGCCGAGAAACGTGTTCACGAGGCTCAGCGCGTCCGCGCCCGCATCCTCGCAGGCGTGCGCGACGGCGACGAGGTCCGGCGCGTTGGGAGTGAGCTTGACGATCAGCGGACGGCGCGAAATCGCCTTCACTTTCTTTGTGATGTCCGCCGCCGTCTCCGGCAGCATGCCGAACGCCATCCCGCCCGCTTTCACATTCGGGCAGGAGATATTGAGTTCCAGAAAGTCGATGTCCGCCTCGTTGAGAAGCCGCGCGCCTTCCAGATAATCCTCTTGGCAATGCCCGCCGAGGTTACAAAGCACCGCGGGGCCGAGCGAGCGCAGATACGCCGCCTCGTGTTCCATAAAATGCCGCACGCCGGGATTCTCGAGGCCGATGCTGTTGAGCATACCGGAAGGCGTCTCGCAGACGCGCATGCCGGAATTTCCCGCGCTGCCGCTGAGCGTCAGCCCTTTTCCGCTGATGCCGCCGAGGCGGGAGACGTCGATAAGTTCCGCGTATTCGCGGCCGAAGCCGAACGTGCCGCTGGCCGCGATCACCGGGTTTTTCAGCGGTACGCCGCAGAGAGTAAGGGCGAGGGGATCATAGTTCATCGCGCACCTCCCGGTAGTCGAACACAGGCCCGTCCTTGCAGACGCGCTTTCTGCCGCCCGTTGTCTGGCAGGTGCAGCCGAGGCACGCGCCGACGCCGCAGGCCATGTGCTTTTCGAGCGAAACATAGAGCCTCGCGTCCGCGGCGTCCGCCGCGTCTGCCGCCGCGCGCAACATGGGCGCGGGGCCACAGGCATAGTAGGTTGCGTCCAGCAAAAAGTCTGCGTCTTGCGTGACGAATCCGCCGATGTTGACGGCGATTGAATCGGCATAGCGCTCGAAATCTTCCCAAAGATACGCTTTCTCGCGAAAACCGAGATAGACGTCGATCCGGCGGTTCGGGCCGGATACGCGGAGCTCTTTGACGAGCTGGAGCATGGGCGCCGAGCCGATACCTCCGCCGAGGACGACCGCGCGGCCGTCGATCAGCGGGAAACCGGTGCCGTAGGGGCCCTGCGCGTCGACCGCCTGTCCGGGGATCATGGAGGCGAACTGCGCGGTTCCGCGCCCGGCCGCCTGATAGACGAACGTTGTCTCGCCGGACTGCGCGTCGGTTTCGCAGACGCTGATGGGGCGGCCCAGCAGCGGGTCGAGCGCGCCGGGAACGCGAAGCATGAAAAACTGCCCCGCGCGGCCGATCGGTGCGCCGGTGATCCTCATACGGAAAATTCCCTCCGCGATGGGTTCGTTGGACCGAATTACAGCCACTGTTGAATATCCTTTTTCATATCGATCGCCGCCGCGCGGACGTGGTCGACGAAGCGCGCGTCCTCGCACTTGCCCTTGTGCGCCGTAATGATGCCGCGGGAGGAATTGACCACCCCGCGTACGCCGCCTTTGAAAAAGCCGGCGATGTCTTTTCCGGTTCCGCCCTGCGCGCCGTAACCGGGGATGAGCAGGAAGGTGTGATTCAGCAGCGGGCGGATGCGTTCGAATTCCTCCGGGTAGGTCAGCCCCGTGACCGCGCCGATGGCGGAAAAACCGCTCTTCCCGACGAACCGCTCGCCCCACTCGGAAACCTTCTTTGCCGTGCGCTCGTAGAGCGTTTCGCCGCCGATCATCAGATCCTGAAAGTCTTTTCCGCTGGGGTTGCTGGTTTTGACCAGAGCGAACACACCCTTGCCTTTTTCGAGGCAGGGGTAATACGGCGAGACCGCGTCCTCGCCCATGAAGACGTTGATGGTCATCAGGTCGGTTTCAAAGTCGCCGGAAAAGTGCGCGGCGGCGTATTGCGCGGCGGTGGAGGCGATGTCTCCGCGCTTCGCGTCCGTGATGGTGACGTTGCCGCGGCTTCTGGCGTATTGCAGCGTTTGGGAGAACGCGCGCATGCCGTCCAGCCCCAGCGCCTCATAGCAGGCGATCTGGAGTTTGAAGCAGCCCGCTACGTCCTCCGTTGCGTCGATGATCGCGCGGTTGAATTCGAATATCTTTTCGCCGTCGGTCAGCGTTTTCTTCTTAATATATTCCGGCAGAAAGGAAACCTGCGGATCGAGGCCCACGCAGACTGGGCCTTTTTCCCGCACCGCCGCGATTAAGTTCTCCATGCTCATATGTATACCCTCCCGTATCAGATCGCTTTTTCATATTCGTATCGCGTTTCGCCTTCGACGATGGTTCTCAGGATGCGGCCCTGCACCGCCCTGCCTGAAAACGGCGTGTTATGCGAGCGTGAAATCATCAGATCGGCGTCGATCTCGCCTTCCTCCTCGATGGAGAGCGCGGTAAGATCCGCCGGATAACCCGGCTGCAGGAGGCCGGCATGGATGCCGAGCCGCTTTGCGGGATGGAACGAGAGCATCTGCGCAAGCCGCGTCAGCGGGATGCCGTGTTCCGCGAACACCTTGAGGTAGATCGAGAACGCGTATTCGATATTGCTGATGCCCGCCATGCCGCCGGCTTTGTCCTCCGGCGTGTGCGGCGCGTGGTCGGTGGCGAGACAATCGATCGTGCCGTCCCGGATTCCTTCGATCAGCGCGTCCACATCCTCGCGGGTGCGCAGCGGCGGATTCACTTTATACGCATCGTCCCAGCCGAAGAGGTGGTGCGGGGTCACTTCGCAGGTGAGCGCGAGCCCCTCGGCCTTCGCGCGGCGGATCATGTCCACTGTTTCCGCGCGGCTGATGTGGCCGATATGCAGGTTGCCGCCGACTTCGCGCAGCAGGCGCAGGTCGCGCTCCACGATCCTGCGCTCCGGCTGGCAGTGCGTGCTGACGATGAAGCCGTATTTTGTCGAATCCAGCAGCAGCCGCCGCATGAACTCGTCAGAGAAGATCGTCTTGCCGTCGTTGGAGAGCACGTTGGTGACGCGGCTGAGCGCGGCGCGGTCGGTGGGCGCGCCGTCGCCGAGCGATTCACCCGCGGCGGCGGCCTGCGTGAGGTTGCAGAGGCGCAAACGCCGCGCTTTCTGATGATTCTCCTCAACGAGCGCGGGCGTGGAGATGACCGGGTCGGTGTTCGCCATCGCGATCAGGTGCGCGTAGCCGCCCTTGAGCGCCGCGCGCATGCCCGTCTCCATGGTTTCCTTCTGCGGATAACCCGGATCGCGCAGGTGGCAGTGCAGGTCGATAAACGCCGGCATGAGCGTGTTTCGCCGCATGTCCACTACCTTGTCCGCCCGCTGCCAGCAAAGCGGACCGCAAAAGAGGATGGTTCCGTCCTTCACCAGCAGGTCGCCGTAACGGTCTTCGTTCGCGTCGATCAGGCGCGCGTTTCGAAAAAGGGTCGTCATGCCGTTTCTCCTTTCATTAACCGGGGCGTTCGATTTACAGACGCGTGCGCGCGTCGCAGTATTCGCAGGCGTACTGGTTTGCCGCCGCGTCCACAAGGTAGAATTTCACGTCGGGGATGTGTTCCTGGTTTGTGATGCAGCGCGGATTTTTGCAGGTGAGGATGCCCGTGACCGTTTCCGGCGGGGTCAGGCTGACCTTGCTGACGCGCTCGCCGTTTTTGACATAGTTGATCGTCACGTCCGGGTCGATGAGGCCGAGCACGTCAAGGTTGAGGTCGAGGTCCGTTTCGATCTTGATCAGATCCTTTCTGCCCATTTTCGTGCTTTCCACATTGCGCATGAGCACCACCACGTCGTCGAGCAGGTCGAGGCCGAGCTGCTGAAAAATCTTATATCCGTGACCGGCGCGGATGTGGTCGATCACGATGCCTTCCTTGAGTTTGGATACGTTGATCATGTTCGTTTTCCTCCTGTTTATGCGGGTTAATCACGCGGCTCTTCCGCGCCGAGCAGGCTCATGATAAGCGCCATGCGGATATACATGCCGTATTTGACCTGTTCAAAGTAAGCCGCGCGGGGGTCATCGTCCACTTCGGTTGCGATTTCGTTGATGCGCGGCAGCGGGTGCATGACAATCATGTCCGGCTTGGCGAGCGCCATCTTATCCGCCGTCAGGATGAAGTAGTCCTTCAGGCGCAGGTATTCCTCTTCGCTGATGAACCGCTCGCGCTGCACGCGGGACATGTAAAGCACGTCCAGCCTGGCGATGCTGCCCTCAAGGTCGGTGGTTTCGGCGAAAGGCACGCCTTTTTCCGATAATTCCTCCTTCACGAAGGCGGGCATGGTCAGTTCTTCCGGTGAGATGAAGAGAAAACGCACGTTTTGATACCGCGCGAGGCATGTGGTGAGCGAGTGGATTGTCCGCCCGAATTTCAAATCTCCGCAAACTCCGACGGTCAGCCCGTCGAACGAGCCTCTGTAGTGACGGATGGTCATCAGGTCGGTCAGCGTCTGCGTCGGGTGGTGATGTCCGCCGTCCCCCGCGTTGATGACGGGGCAGCCGGCGTAGCGGCTCATGAGCTTCGCCGTACCTTCCTTGGGGTGCCGTACCACAATGAGGTCGGCGTATTTTCCAACCGTGCGCGCGCTGTCCGCGATGGTCTCGCCTTTCGCCGTGCTGGAGGTGTTGGGATCGGAAAAACCCAGCGTGCTGCCGCCGAGACGGAGCATCGCCGCGTCGAAGGAGAACTTCGTGCGCGTCGAAGGTTCGTAGAAGAGACTCGCGAGGATTTTTCCTTTGCAGACGTCCGCGTATTTTGCGGGGGATTCGACGATGCGTTCCGAGAGCTTGAGCAGATCTTCGATTTCTTCGAGCGTAAAGTCGCTCGGCGCAAGCAGGCTTTTGTTTTTCAGCATTCGGGTTTCTCTCCTTTTCGTTCGCTCCCGTCCTTTAAGACGGCCCGGGCAAAAAAAAACACCGGTTACGACGCCGGTGTAAAATAACAAATGAAAAAATGAGAAATCAGGAATTTCAGTTGAGAACGGAGAAGTAATAGAGGAATAAAAAAGCTTTGATCAAAAAGGAAAAATCCCTTTGCCAAAGCTTTAAGAACGAATTGAAAACGGGGAGAAACGGATGGAACACGGGGAGAACGGAGACGGTTTTCGGTTTTTCCTGCATCTACCCGCGGGTTCATCGCGCTTCCTGCCTTCCTTTGATTTTACGCATTTTTCGTAGTATATATAAAATCCGTTCGCTTGTCAACTGGTTTCACAGAATTTTGTGATCGAACGGCGATGACGAAGCGCGCAATACGCGCCTGCGGCGTAACCATCCAAACAAGACTTTGTCAACCGATCAGTAAAAAATGCGGTTGTTCCGCATTTCTGCCGCAGACGATATCATAAGATCAACAGACAAAATTACGTTAACGGGTCATGTGATACCGCAGGTGTGATAAGATCAACAGACAAATTCTGCATTGACGGGTAAAACGATACCGCATACAATAGAAGAAACAATTGCGGAGCGGAAGCCCTGCGCGTCAATTTACAGAAAATTTCAGTAAAAACATCAATACGACGTATACACCTGACCATCCAAGGAGAGGCGGCGAACAGGGCTGATGAGAAAAAAGGCGATCCATCGGATGATGTTCTTATGCGCAGCGCTGCTTGATTTTGCCGCTCTGCTGCTGCTGCAGGCCTGTCGCGCTCCGCTGCCTTCCGATCAGGCAGATACGCAGAGAAAGATTTCCGTCGTGATGGACGACAATTATCCGCCCTATGTTTTCCGGGATGCGGAGGGCAAACTTCAGGGCATCCTGATCGATCAATGGGCGCTTTGGAGCGAAACCACGGGCGTGAAAGCGGAAATCCACGCGACGAACTGGTCTGACGTGCTGACGGCCATGAATAACGGGGAATACGACGTTATTGACACCGTGTTCTTTAACGATGAGCGAGACACATGGCTGGACTTCACGAAACCGTATGTGACGATCGATGTTCCGATTTTTCACAGCAATAAAATTGCCGGCATCACGGATGCTGCGTCTCTGCGCGGGTTTGTGGTAGCGGTCAAGGCGGGAGATGCCTGTATTCCGATCCTGAAAAAAGCCGGCGTAACGGAAATTCTGGAATTTTCGAGTTACGAAGCGATTATCGACGCGGCGAAAAACGGACAGATCAGCGTGTTTGTCGTGGACGAACCGCCCGCGATCTACTTCCTCTATAAAAAAGGAATTGCGGATGACTTCAGCCGCAGCGAGTCGCTGTACTCCGGTCAGTTTCACCGCGCGGTGAAACAAGGAGACGTGCGGACGCTTCAACTCGTTGAAAGCGGCTTTGCGAAACTCTCATCGGACGAACTGCATAAAATAGACGATCAGTGGTTTGGCCGGGAGAGCACAACGCTCTATCTGGGTTATTTTTTAAAGTACGTTTTAATCGGGCTCGGCGTGGTGTCTGCGGCGATTCTTGCGTTCGTTCTGTGGAATTACCGGCTGCGCAAGGAGGTGCGCAAGAAAACCAGCGAGCTGCTCCAGGAGAAGGAGCTGTTGACGATCACCCTTCAGTCGATCGGGGACGGCGTGGTTGCAACCGGCGTGGACGGAGTGATTACCCTGATCAACCCCACTGCGCGGATGTTGACCGGTTGGGATGAAAACGCGATCGGCGTGCGGTTTACCGACATATTGCATTTGGTCAACGAGGATACGGACGAACCGGTGCGCTCGCCGATTGAAAAGGTGCTGGAAACCGGCGAGATTGTCGGGCTTGCCAACCATACCGCGCTCATTAGCCGTTCGGGATACAAGATACCGATCGCCGACGGCGCATCCCCAATCCGCGACGAAAGCGGAAAGATTTACGGTGTGGTCATGGTTTTTCGAGACATTACGCAGGAGAAAGCGCAGCGCGAGAAGATCGAACACATCATGGCGCATGACTCCATGACCGGACTTTACAACCGCTGGTACATGGAGGAACTGCTCAGACGCTGCGAACGGTCGCCGGAGGGGAAATGTGCGCTGATCATGGGTGATCTGAACGGCCTGAAGCTGGTGAACGACGCGTTTGGCCACTATGAAGGCGACCGCTTCATCCAGAAAATCGCCGCCATCCTGCGCGGCAGCTGCGGGCCGAAAGACATCGTCAGCCGTTGGGGCGGGGACGAGTTTTTGATTCTGATGCCGGATGCCACCACGCAGGACGTGGAAAAACTGATCGATCGGATCTCGGATCGCTGCAAAGCGGAAAGCGACGAGAAGCTTCAGCTCAGCATCGCTCTGGGGTACGCGATGAAATCGGGCCCGGAAGATGAAATCCATACCGTCCTTCGCGAGGCGGAACAACTTACCTACCGGCGTAAGCTCATGATTGAAAAGAGCTTTCGCAACAGCGTCATCAACGCACTGCTCTCCGCGCTCGCGGCAAAGAGCGAGGAAACGGAGGAACACGCGGAACGCCTGCGGTACAACTGCGATCAGATCGGCAGGCTGCTGGGCATCTCCGCAAAAGAATTGGATGAAATGTCGCTCTTTGCCATGCTGCACGACATCGGCAAGGTCGGCATCAACGACGCGATATTGCGAAAACCAGGGCCGCTGACGGAGCAGGAGTGGCTCGAAATGCGCAAGCATCCAGAGATCGGCTTCCGGATTGCGCAGAACAACGTGGACCTCTCCCCGATTTCCGAATACATCCTTGCGCACCACGAGCGCTGGGACGGAAAAGGATACCCGCGCGGGCTGGTGGGAGAGGAGATACCGATCCTCGCGCGCATCCTAGCGGTGGTGGACGCGTTTGACGCGATGACGAACGAGCGCATCTACAGCAGGCCCCGCAGCAGGGAAGAAGCGGCGGCGGAGATACTGCGAAACGCAGGCACGCAGTTCGATCCGCGCATTGCACGCGTGTTTGTAGAAGAAGTGGTCAAGTTTTAACGGTTGAAAATCAAAGAACCGCCCCGCGGGGCGGCTCTTTGCATGAAGAACAGAACTTACGAAAACAAAAATCCCGCGTCGGCCAACGCCGCCGCAGCGCGGTCAAATACGGCTTCCTTAGTAAAAATATAGTCGGTATCGAATGTGGAAATGGCGAAAATGCTGATCCCCTCGTTCGCGAGCAAGGAGGAGAGCTGCGCGAGTACGCCGACCAGAGAAAAATCCAGAGAGCCTTTCACACGAAAACCGCGCCAGCCGTCTTCACGCGCGACAATATCCGCCGGGACGGCTTCGGTCGGGCAGACCAGCGAAATCTCGTCGTCCGTCACGCTCAGGAAGCGAAACGGCTCCAGCAGGCTGACGCAGGAGAGATCCCGCAGTTTGCAGACTGAAAACGGCTGAGATAGAAATTGAAGCTCCATTCTGCTCCCCCTAAATCCCGGATGAAAACGCCTGCGGTATCACCGCAGGCGCAAATTCGCTGCAATGTTGCTCGCTTTACTTACGCGTGAAGATCGGCAGGGCTTTGATGATCCGATCCGCGCAGCCGTCAATGCCTAGCGCCGCGGAATCCAGACTGATATCATAGTGACGCGCGTCCCGCCAATCCTCGCCGGTAAAGAAACGATAATAATCCGCGCGGTTCTTATCCTGCTCGCTGATATACCTGCAGATATCAGTCTCCGTCATTGCGAGCGAATAGGTCGCGACGCGGGCGATTCTGGCCTCGATCGGCGCGTGGATAAACGCGCGCAGCAGATAAGGCTTTCCTTTGAGGATCTGGTCGGCGCAGCGCCCGACGATGATGCAGCTGCCTGTTTCGGCCAGTTCCGCGATAATCTTCGCCTGAAACTGGAAAAGGTTTTGCTGAGAGGTATAATTATCGCTGTCCGGCGGCAGCACTTCGCCCGTATACACCTTCTGTGCGGCGTGCATCATCTCACGTTTGCCGAGGCGTTCGTCCACCTCGCCGAAGAGCTGTTCGTTGATTCCGCTGACGTCTGAAGCGATGCGCAGGAGCTTCCTGTCGTAAAACGGGATGCCGAGCTTTTCGGAGAGCTTTTTCGCGGTGTCGTATCCGCCGCTGCCTTTTTCGCGCGCGATCGTAATCACATAATGTGCCATCGAATCCGTTTCCTTTCCGTCGAATGCGCTACGCGCCAAGGTATGCCTTGCGGACGCGGTCATCCTCGGCGAGTTCTTTCGCCGGACCCTGCATGGATATCCTGCCCGTCTCGAGCACGTACGCGCGATCCGCGACGGCGAGCGCTTTCTTCGCGTTCTGCTCGACGAGCAGGATCGTAATGCCGCTGCTGTGCAGCTGATCGATGATCGTGAAAATTTCGTTGACGAGAATCGGTGAAAGACCCATGGAAGGTTCGTCCATGATCAGAAACTTGGGGTTGGTCATCAGCGCGCGTCCCGTCGCGAGCATCTGCTGCTCTCCGCCGGAGAGCGTACCGCCAAGCTGGCGCGCGCGCTCTCTGAGGCGCGGGAAATGCTGGTATACGTTTTCCAGATTGTCGTTGATGCACTTCGCGTCTTTAATAATATACGCCCCCATGCGCAGGTTTTCCTCCACGGTCATGCGGGAAAATACATGGCGTCCTTCCGGAACGTGCGCAAGGCCCATATTAATGATGGTGTTGGCGGGTGCTCTCTGCAGATTTTTGCCGTCCAGCAGGATTTCGCCGGAGGTCGCGCGCAAAAGGCCCGAAATCGTATGAAGAATGGTGGTTTTGCCCGCGCCGTTCGCGCCGACGAGCGAAACGAGTTCGCCGTCGTTCACCTTGAGGGAGATTCCCTTAATGGCGTGAATCGCGCCATAATATACGTGGATATCTTTGATCTCTAGCATGCTCAGCCTCCTATTGTCCCAGATAGGCCGCGATGACCTTCGGGTTCTTCGCGATCTCTTCGGGCAAGCCTTCGGCGATAGTGATGCCGTAGTCGATGACCTGTATACGTTCGCAGATGTTCATGACAAGCGACATATCATGCTCGATGAGCAGTATCGTAATGCCGAAACGGTTCCGGATGGCGTTGATGCACTCTAAGAGCTCGGCTGTCTCCGTCGGGTTCATGCCGGCGGCTGGCTCGTCCAGCAGCAGCAGCTTCATATTCGTCGCGAGCGCGCGGGCGATCTCCAGCTTTCTCTGCTGACCGTAGGGAAGATTCGCCGCGATATAGTCGGCCTTGTCGTCCAGATGGAAGATGGACAGAAGATCGAGCGCTTTTTCTTTGAGTTCCTTCTCCGTTTTCCAGAAGCGGCGCGTACGGAATAGCACATCGATCATGCCGTATTTGATATCCTTCGTGAAGGCCGTCATCACGTTTTCGAGTACGGTCATCTGCTTGAACAGGCGGATGTTTTGGAACGTACGCGCGATGCCGGCCGCGACGAACTGATGCGTTTTTTTGCCGTTGAGCACGACGCCGTCGAGCAGCACGGAGCCTTCGGTAGGTTTGTAAACGCCCGTAAGCATATTGAACACCGTCGTTTTGCCCGCGCCGTTTGGGCCGATCAATCCGACGAGTTCGCCCTTGAAGACCTTGATGTTAAAGTCCGACACAGCGACCAGGCCGCCGAATACGATACTGAGTTTTCTCGTTTCGAGTACGGGGATTCGTTCGTCAGCCATTGCGAAGCGCCTCCTTGCTCTCCAGTTTCTGCATCCGTCTGTTTTGACGCTGCTGTTTGATGTCCGAGAAGAAGTTGCGCAGAGACAGCTCATAGGAACCGAAGATGCCTTTGGGCCGGAACATGATTACGATGATTAAGATGACGGCGTAAACCAGCATCGGGAAACCGAAGATGTTCTGCAGCCACAAGGGCAGCAGTTTTACCCATACGCCGTTTTTAATCTGATAGTTGACGAAGAACATGATCACTGCAGCGACGATGGAGCCGGTCAGCGAACCCATGCCGCCGAGCACGACCATGACGACGACGAAAGTGGAGTTGAGGATACCGCCGTTCGCAAACGCAAACGACGAAGTGGAAAGCGTCGCGTTGGCACAGGCGTACAGCGCGCCGGCGATTCCCGCGAAGAATGCGGAATACGCGAATGTGAATATTTTATAATATGAGGTGTTAATGCCTGAGGCGGAAGCGGCGATTTCATCGTCCCGGATCGCGCGGATCGCGCGGCCGTATTTCGAGCGTACGAACATGAACATCATCGCGACCGCGATGAGAGTTACCGCGAGCGCCACCCATACGTAGGTAACCTTCAACGCGGTTCCGAAGCCCAAGCCGTTTTTATAGAGCGAGGCGGAAGCGGAACCAAGCGTGAGGCCCTCCTGACCGGCGAACGGGAGATTGTTGATGATGTTGACGATGATCATGCCAAAACCCAGCGTGATGATGGCCAGGTAATCGCCTTTTAAGCGCAGCGCGGGAATACCTACGAGAAGGCCCACGATTGCCGCGAGAATACCTGCAATCACGATACAACCGGCGAGTACGAGGATAAACGCGATTCCGCTCTTTTCTTCAAACACGCCCGCGCGTTCCGCGGCAAGCGAGATAAGCGCGGAAGCGTACGCTCCGATGGCCATGAATCCGCAATGCCCCAGAGAGAGCTGCCCCAGAAAACCAAGCGTCAGGTTGAGCGATGCGGCAAGGATAATCAGATAGCAGCATTGCCAGATACTCGGAACGATGATGAGTTTAAAATCGCCGGCCGTGCCCAACGCCTGCTTCACGAACGCAAAACCGATGAGCAGCAAGGCGATCACGAGCGTATTGAGAACGTAACCTTGAGCCGTTTTGTTTTTAATCATACTTTTTCACCCATATTCTTTCCGAGAATACCGGCAGGCTTAATGATCAGCACGACGATGAGGATCAGAAACACGAACGCGTCGGCCAGACTGGAACTGATATAGCCCGTGGTAAAAGATTCGACAAGGCCGATGACGAAGCCGCCGAGCATGGCGCCGGGGATGATCCCGATCCCGCCAAGCACGGCCGCAACGAAAGCCTTCAGGCCAAGCATGGCGCCCATGGTCGTATACACCTTGGGGTACTGGGCGATATACATTAAAGCGGCGATGGCGGAGAGGCTGGAACCGATGGCAAACGTAAAAACGATGGTGCGGTTGACGTTGATGCCCATCAGGATGGACGCCGGTTTGTCTTCGGAAACGCAGCGCATCGCGCGTCCGATTCTCGTTTTCTGTGTGAATTCATAGAGAACAACCATGACCACGATGCTGATGCCGATGGTGAGCATCGTCGTCCAATCCAGCGTAACTTCCGATATCCGGATGCCGCCGGCGTTAAAAATTTGATTTGCTACCTTTGGATTCGGTCCGATCACAGGAATAGCCTGGGCGATGTTTTCCAGGATTAGGCTCACCGCGATCGCCGTAATGAGCGCCGACATTGCGGTGCCCTTCTTGCGGACCGGGCGATAGGCGACCAGCTCCGTTGATATACCGACGGCGGCGCATACCAGAATTGCGGCAAGCACAGAAACCCACAGCGGAAGTCCAAGCGCGATCATCAATGGGATTGTAAAGATCATCGTATAGCCGCCGACCATGATGAAATCGCCGTGCGCGAAGTTAATCAGCCGGATGATACCGTAGACCATGGTATAACCGAGCGCGACGAGGGCGTAGATGCTGCCGAGCCGGAGCCCGACGAACAGCGCCTGTAAAAATGTGCTCACTGATTCGTTCCGCCTTTCAGATGTAACGGCAAAGGAGGCGCGGCGTGAAGCCTCGCCTCCTTTGTCCGATATGACATTTTGATAACTATGTTTACTTGAGTTCCTTAACGACGTCAACCAGCTTTGTGGTAACAGAAGTGCCGTCGGATGCGAACGAGAGGACGACGGCGCCCTTGATCGGCGTACCGGTCTCGGCGTTGAACGCGAACGTTCCGGTTACGCCGCTGAAGGTGGTGTTCGGATCGGCCAGCGCATCGCGAACCTTGGACGGATCAGCGGAACCCGCATTCTCTATGGCAAGTTTGTACATATAAACGGCGTCATAGGCAAGCGCGGCAATCGCGTTCGGCGTGGAGTTGAACATATCCTGATAGGCTTTAACGAAAGACTGTACCTTCGGATCGGTGTCGGCAGGATCATAGTGGTTGGTCCAATAGACATCGTTGAACGCGGTCAGATCGGCGCCCGCAACAACGTAATCCGGCGTGGTGTCGTAACCGTCTGCGCCCATGATGATGCCGCTATAACCGGCTGCACGGGCCTGGGTAACGATGTATGGGCCGATGACGTCATAATAGTACGGCGCATAAACGAACTTCACGCCAGAGTTTGCCATGGCGGCAAACTGGTTGGAGTAATCCTGCACATCCAGAGATGCGGTGGATTCTTCGGCAACGACGTTTACGCCATATTTGGCTGCCGCAGTTTTGAAGGAATCATAGAGGCCCTTGGAGTAAGTGTCCGCCGCGCAGTATACCACGCCGACATCCGTGTAACCGGCCTGTTTGGCGTAGGAAGCGGCGATGGCGCCCTGGAAAGCATCCGCATAGCAGGCGCGGAATACATAGTCGTCTTTGGTCGTGATGCTGTCGGCCGTCGCGGACGGTGTCAGCAGAACGACGCCTTCTTCATTGGCGGCATCGGTGATCGCGGAGGTGCAGCCGGAGGTAACGGAGCCAACGATGAGGCCCACGCCCTGAGATACGAGCGAGTTGAACGCGTTGAGCGTTTCCGCCGGGTCAAACTGGTCGTCGGTGTTGATGACCGTAACCTGCTGACCGAGGATGCCGCCGGCCGCGTTGATTTCGCTGACCGCGAGATCGACGGCGGTGGTTACGGCCGCGCCGTACGCTGCGATGGCGCCGGTGTTCGGCGAGATGACGCCGAGCGTGATGCCGCCGGCAGGGGCTTCGGTTGCCGCGGGTGCTTCGGTCGCTGCGGGCGCTTCGGTCGCTTCGGTGGCTGCCGGGGCGGCGGTGCCAGTGCAGGCGACGAGGCTGAGCGCAAGCGCGAGAACGAGCAATAAACTGATCAGTTTCCGCATTTTTGATTTTCCTCCTTCGATAATAACAAAAATGGGTATGACTATCCTGATAATCACACGCCATTGTGTTATGCATGATTATAAAGAAAGGCGCAACTATTGTCAATATATTATATATGTTTAATCCCGAATTATATACACTTTATTTTTTATCAAACAAGGGAATAAACAACAGACATGCCACGAAACGTATAAGTTCAAAAGAGCGATCCGATTTTCCGTCCGCATACGCCGGATTTATTCGGCCGGAGACGCTCTCGCCGATGCAAAGATATGGCGCTCAAACCGAAAATGAGAAGAGAAAACCGAAAAAAGAGCACGCCGCCGTCTTTACGGGCGTTGGTATAGAATCGTAATATCTGATATAATTCAGGTATAAAACGCAAAGGAGCGGCTGAAATGTTTCGATTTAACCATTTTAATTTTAACGTGCTGGATCTGGACAGGAGCCTCGAATTCTACCGCGACGCACTGGACCTCAGCCCCGTTCGCAAGATCGACAACGACGATTTCACGCTCGTATTCCTCGGAGACGGTTCCGGCACGTTTTCCCTCGAGCTGACGTATCTGAAGAACCGCACGGAACCGTACGATATCGGCGAGGCGGAGTTCCATCTCGCGTTTACGGCGGAGGATATGGCCGCCGCCCGGAAGAAGCACGAGGCGATGGGCGCGGTGGTTTTCGTCAACGAGGCGATGGGCATCTATTTCATCGAGGATCCGGACGGTTACTGGCTCGAGATCATCCCCGCGAAGGAGCATTGACCTGATCTGAAACAGAAGACGGCATAGCGCTGAAAACGCCATGCCGTCTTTTGATGCCGGTACTGCTCGATTCGAACGGTTATTCAAACGAACGGTAATAGCTCCTGTCCTTGAGCAGCACGTCGTGAGCGCCGCCTTCGGCGAGCGTCGCCGCGGAGACGAGCGTAAGGCGCGCCTTTTCGCGCAGCTCCGGAATGCTCAGCGCGCCGCAGTTGCACATGGTTGAGCGCACTTTGCTCAGCGTCTGCTCCACGTTATGATGCAGCGAGCCTGCGTAGGGTACGTAGCTGTCGACACCTTCCTCGAAGGTGAGTTTCTCATCGCCGCCGCTGTCGTATCGCTGCCAGTTGCGCGCGCGCGCGCTGCCCTCGCCCCAGTATTCCTTCATATAGTTCCCGTTGATGAGGACCTTGCTGGTCGGACTCTCGTCGCAACGGGCGAAATACCGGCCGAGCATACAGAAATCCGCGCCCATCGCGAGCGCGAGCGTAATATGGTAATCCAGCACGATGCCGCCGTCCGAGCATACGGGCACGTAAATCCCCGTCTCCTTCGCATAAGCGTCCCGCGCAGCGGCCACGTCCTGCACGGCGGTCGCCTGGCCGCGGCCGATGCCCTTTGCTTCGCGCGTGATGCAGATGGAGCCGCCGCCGATGCCGACTTTCACGAAATCCGCGCCCGCGTCCGCGAGAAAACGGAAACCGTCGGCGTCCACGATGTTGCCCGCGCCGACCTTGACGCGATCGCCGTACCGGGAGCGGATGAACGCGATCGTTTTCGCCTGCCACTCCGTAAATCCTTCCGAGGAGTCGATGCAGAGGATGTCCGCGCCGGCCTCGACCAGCGCGGGAACGCGTTCTTCGTAGTCCCGGGTGTTGACGCCCGCGCCGACGATATAACGTTTCTCGCTGTCCAGCAGTTCGCCGGGGTTTTCCTTATGCGAATCATAATCCTTGCGGAACACGAAGGAGGACATATGGCCCTCTTTCGTGACGATTGGCAGCGCGTTGAGCTTGTGCTCCCAGATGATGTCGTTCGCCTCCGTGAGGGTGATTCCATCCGTACCGCAGACAAGACGCTCGATCGGCGTCATGAAATCTTTCACCGGCGTGGCGGGATCCATACGGCTGGGGCGGTAATCGCGGCTCGTCACGATACCGAGCAGCCTGCCCGTCGGCGAACCGTCATGCGTGACCGCGACGGTGGAGTGCCCGGTGCTCGCTTTGAGCGCCATAACGTCCGCCATCGTATTGAGAGGGGTGACGTTGTTATCACTCCGGACAAAGCCGGACTTGGATTTTTTTACCGTTCGCACCATCGCAGCCTGGGATTCGATGGGCTGGGAGACAAACAGAAATGAGATTCCGCCTTCCCGCGCGAGCGCCGCGGCGAGCCGCTCGCCTGAAACGGACTGCATGACCGCCGAAACAAGCGGAATGCTCATGTTCAGCGGACTCGCTTCGCCGACGCGGTGCCGGCAGACCGACGTTTTGAGCGAGACGTTCTGCGGAGCGCATTCGACGGAGGAGTAACTCGGTACGAGCAGATACTCCGAGAATGTATGCGACGGTTCGCTGAAATAGTGTGCCATGGCGGTTCCTTTCGAGACGCTGGAATCGTTCGCCGGATTCGGCGGCAAAAATAGTATTTCATATTATAATATGAACCGGCGAAAAAGACAAACGCGCGCAGAAATATCTGACAGCAAAGCCACGATGGAAAACGCGCATGGCGTGTTCGACGGCCGGCGGACTTCCCGAGAAGTATGGCGTTTTTCTGACAGATGACGTATACTGATACCAGCATCTTGCGTGAACAATTCGAATATTTTGATGAAAAGGGGGTAATTCTATGCCGTTTTGTAAGAACTGCGGAAAAGAACTGGCGGAAGAAAAATTCTGCCCGAACTGCGGAATGCCTGTAGCCGGCGGAAAACCGTACCG
>JAEWUO010000030.1 GCA_023459335.1 Bacillota bacterium | reverse complement strand
CCGACCCCGACACCGACGCCGACGGCCACAGCGACGTCTACGACGGGATCCTGAGCGGACGATTTGATACAAATGCGCGAGCGCAATACAAAAAAAGCCCGAAAGGGCTTTTTTGATATCTGCATATCCGGTTTTTACAGCATCTTTTTCTTCGTGAAATAGATCGCCACCACGATCGAAACCACCAGCGAGAAGAGCACGACGGCGAGAAAGCCAAACGGACTCTTGGAAAGCGGCATCCCTTCCGGCGCGAGGTTCATGCCGTAGGCCGCGAAAATGATGGTCGGCACCGAAAGCACGATCGTCATCACGGCGAGGAACTTCATGACGATATTCAGGTTGTTGGAGATGACGGAAGCGAACGCGTCCATCATTCCGCTGAGGATGCCGCTGTAGATATTCGCCATTTCGATGGCCTGCCGGTTTTCGACGATGACGTCTTCCAGAAGATCTTCATCCTCCGGATACTTCTTGATCCGCTCGGTTTTGAGCATCTTTTCCAGCACGACTTCGTTGGAGCGCAGAGACGTGGTGAAGTACACGAGGCTTTTTTCCAGTTCGAGCAGTTCGATGAGTTCGCGGTTCTCCGTCGAGCCGTGCAGCTTCTGTTCGATCTTATCGCTGAGCTTGTTGATCACGCGCAGATACTGCAGATACAGCGACGCGTTGCGGTAAAGGATCTGCAGCACGAAGCGCGTGCGCATATGCGTTCGTAAGTCGTTCGCGTGCTTTTGCTTGAGCGCGTAGAGCACGGGCGTTTCCTCGAGACAGACGGTGATGATCGCGTCCCTGGCGAGAATGATGCCAAGCGGTTCTGTGGTGTAGATATCCTTGCCCTTGTTTTTTTCCACGGCGGGGATATCGACGAGGATGAGCGTATAGCCGTCCTCCAGTTCGATACGGGAGCGCTCTTCTTCGTCCAGCGCGGCCCGCAGGTCGTCGGGTTCGATCGCGTAGAGTTCCGCGACCTCCGCGAGTTCCTTTTCCGTCGGCTTGACGAGAGAGATCCAGCAGTCCTTTTCGGGTTCGTCGAGTTGTCTCATCTCCGCCTCAAAGGTTTTGAAGATCTTCTTCATGGCGGTGTTTCTCCTTTCGCTTACTGCGCGCGGCAAGAAAGCGATGCTTCCCGAACGCGCGCTTCGATATTCCGATTGTTTTTACTTCGTTCGGGAACGGTATCCACCGTCCAATCACACTCCTTTCTTTGAGTTCGGTATTATTATAGAACGAAAGTTTCGATTCGGGAAGTATCAAAATGAAAAAGTCTGCGAATAAAAAACGGCAGAATTGCGCAAATTCTCCGACAAGGACGAGAAAAAGGGGAGTTTTTTTCTCGCAATCGGCCGGCAGCACCGAATTTCGCGAAATTTCAGGCGCAGCGCCGGATTTTCCTTCTTTTGACAAACACACGCCCGCGTGTTACCATGATGCCGGAATTCAGCCGCGCGGGTACCGTCTGCGCGGCAAGACGACGGGAGAAGGACGGATGAAACAGGAGCGGGCGTTTCCGCGTGTGACGATTACGAAAAAAGGCGAGTGGCCTATCAAAGCCGGGCATCCGTGGGTCTACGACGCGGAGGTGCAGGGAAATACGGACGCGCTCGAAAACGGTTCGCTGATCGACGCGTTTTCCGAAAAGGGGTCGTATCTCGGCACGGGGTTTTTAAGCAAGCAGAGCAAGATCCGCCTGAGGCTTCTGTCCAACAACGCGAACGAGAAATTCGACGAAGCGTTTTTTGCGCGAAGGCTGCGATACGCGCTGGACTACCGCAAAACCGTGATGGGAGAGGACTACGGCTGCTGCCGCATGGTGTTCGGCGAGGCGGACGGGCTGCCGGGGCTGACGGTCGACTGTTATCACGACGTGCTGGTCAGCCAGGTGCTTTCCGTCGGGATCGAGCGGATCAAGGAGACGCTGTACCGGCTGCTGGTAACCCTTCTCAGAGAAGACGGAATCGAAATTCGCGGAGTATTCGAGCGCAACGAAGTCTCGATCCGCGAGCTGGAGGGGCTGCCGCTCGAGAAAGGCTGGTTCCGCGCGCCGTTTCTGCCCGATCCGCCGAACCCGCTGATCGAGATCGCCGAAAGCGGCATCCGATACGACGTGGATGTGGAAAACGGGCAGAAGACGGGGTTCTTCCTCGATCAGAAATATAACCGCCTCGCGGCGGCGAAGATTGCGCGGGGCAAGCGCGTACTGGACTGCTTTACGCACACCGGCTCGTTTGCGCTCAACGCGGCGAAGGCGGGCGCGGCGCACGTCACCGCCGTGGATGTGTCGCAGGCGGCGGTGGACCTCGCGCGCGCGAACGCGGAGAAAAACGCGCTTGCGGACAGGATGGACTTTCTGTGCGCGGACGTGTTCGACCTGCTGCCGCAGATGATCGAACAGCACGCGGCTTACGACATGATCATCCTCGACCCGCCCGCGTTTACGAAGAGCCGCAAGACGGTCGCGGGGGCGGAACGGGGTTATAAAACGATCAACTACAGCGCAATGAAGCTGCTGCCGCGCGGCGGGTATCTGGCGACGTGCTCGTGCTCGCATTTCATGCCGAGCGAGTTATTTGAAAAGATGCTGCTCTCCGCGGCGAGGGACGCGGGGGTCTCGCTCAAGCTTGTGGAGGCGCGCAGGCAGGCGCCGGACCATCCGACGCTGATGCATGTGCCTGAGACAGACTACCTGAAATTTTATTTATTTCAAATTGTTTAAGAAACAATTTGTGATGCATGTGCCTGAGACGGATTATTTGAAGCTTTATTTATTCCAGATCATATAAAAGATCCGCCCGAAAGGGCGGATCTTTTATATCTCTCACTTCTCGACCCGGAAGCGGTAGATCGTTTCGGAGGAGAAGACCTCTCCGGCATGGAGCACGATGCTCGGGAAGTGCGAATACTCCATTGCGCTGGCAAAATGCTGCGTCTCAAGGCAGAACGCGGGGAACGGCCCGTATTTTACACCGCCCTTGCCGGTCATATAGGTAAAGTCCGGCGGGGTGAAGAGCTGTACGCCGGGCTGGTCGGTGTAGACGTCCATCGCGACGCCGCCCTTGGGATCGACCGCCGTGGCGATGCGTTCTACGCCGCCTTTTGGATGGTTTAATACGAAGTTGTGGTCGAATCCGCCGAATACGTCGATGAGTTCCGCTTTTGCCCGGATGTCCTGCCCGATGGGCTTGGCTTTGGAAAAATCAAGCGGCGTTCCCGCCAGGGGAGCAATCTCCCCGGTTGGGATCAGGTCGCGGTCAACCTTGGTGCCGCGGGAGGCGTCGATCTGCAGCGTCTGCTGCAGTACCGAACCGCCGCCTTGCCCCGCAAGATTGAAGTAGGCGTGGTTGGTCATGTTCTGAATCGTATCCGCGTCGCTGTTGATGAGATACCGGATCGAAAGCGCGTTATCCTCGCCAAGCGAGTAGATGACGACGACCGAAAGCGTTCCGGGGAAGCCTTCGTCGCCGTCCGGGCTGGTGAGAGAAAAGAACACCGAATCCCCGTCCGCCTGCGCGTCCCAGATCTTTTTATCGAACCCGACGATTCCGCCGTGCAGGCAGGAAGGGCCGTTATTTGCGGCGAGCTTGTATTCCACGCCGTTGAGTGTAAAGCGCGCGTTTTTGATGCGGTTTGCCACTCGGCCGACCGTCGCGCCCAGATACATATGATTATCCTGATACCCCTCGACCGAATCGTAACCGAGCACGACATCCACGAACTCGCCCTTGCGGTTCGGCACGAGCATCGCCTGCCAGATTGCCCCGTAGTTGAGCACGCTGGCGGATGCGCCGGAAGCGTTGGTGATGGTATATCGAAGCACTTTTTCGCCGGAGGGCAAACGCCCGAATTCCGAAACGGATACGCTCATGGCAGACAGAACCTCCATCCATTCAATTCTGCGCGGATTACCGCGGCGTTTTCCACGGTACGCTTTTTTATTATAATACACCGGAAAGCGCGAAGAAAGACCGAAGAAAAAAATGCGCGCGAATCAGGCAAAGCATATTTAACGCACGCCGCGCTTTATGGTAAACTATCGCCATGAAACGAAACCAAAACGATCCGCTGGCTCAGGCGAAGGACGGCAACGGTATCGATACCAGACACATCGACGTGCTCGACGGCGTGCGCGCGCTGGCGGTGTTCGGCGTGCTTTGGTTCCATTTCTGGCAGCAGAACTGGATCATGCCCAATATCAGCCTGCCATTTCTGGCGAAAATTGGCTTGCCGGGTACGCTGAGCCTCGACTTTCTGCCGCGCGCCGGATTCCTTTTCGTAGACTGGCTGTTGTTTTTATCCGCGTTCTGCCTGTTTCTGCCGTATGCGCGGGCGGCGCTGGATCGCGCGCCGCTGCCGGAAACGAAACTTTTTTTCAAAAAACGCGTCGCGCGTATCGTGCCGAGCTACTATTTCAGCGTGCTCGTCATCCTGTTCGCCGTCGCGATCCCCTCAGGCGCGTACCGCTCTGCCTGGGACGCGCTCAAGGATGCGATCCCCACGCTGACGTTTACGCAGACGCTGTTTCCCGCCGTGCTTGTTGGAACCAAGATGAACGGCGTATTATGGACGGCGGCGGTCGAGATGCAGTTTTATCTGTTCTTTCCGCTGCTCGCGCGCGCGTTCGTCAAAAAACCCGTCTGGACGTATCTGGGGATGCTTGCCGTCGCCCTGCTCTATCTGCGCGGATTCGCGCTGAGCGATCCGGACAGCATCCGCTTGACCGTTAACCAGCTGCCTGCGTTCTTCGGCGTTTTTGCCAACGGCATGGCGCTTGCATACCTTTTCACGCTGCTGGGCAGGCAGGTCAGGCGCAGTCCGCAGCTCTCCGCGCTTTCGCTGGTCGGGCTATTCGCGGGATTTGCGGTTTTGTTCACGATGATGAAAACCGCGCCGAACACCGACCCCGTGCAGATCTGGCAGGCGAAGAACCGCTATCTGCTCTCGCTTGTGTTCGCGCTGATCACGATCTCCGCCGCGCTGACGTTTTCTGCGGTGCGTTGGCTCTTTTCCAACGCGGTCATGCGCTATCTTTCGCTGATCTCATATAACGTCTATATCTGGCATCAATGGATCTCCGTGAAATTCAAGGAGTGGAAGATCCCCTACTGGACGGGCGAAAAACCGCCGAATATGACGGGGGATGTCCGATGGCAGTGGACGTATACCGCGCTGATCCTGCTGGCGACGTTCGCGGCGGCGACGTTAGCCACCTATTGCGTCGAGCGCCCCGCCGCGAAGCGCATCCTCGCCTGGCGGCCGAAGGCATACGGGCCGATGATCTCGATCGAACCGGCCGAAAATGAAAAGGCGGAAAAACGATAGCACACACAAGAGCGGCCCGGATCGGAACGCTCGCTTGCTTGACACACCAAGCGGCGAAATGATATTGTGAAACACACGAGAACAATCTATTTTACATATTCCAGCAAATATCGAAACATGTACAACAAGGAGGCATCCAGCGTATGATCATCATTGCAGGAGCAACGGGCTATATCGGCAAATACCTTTCCGTGGAACTGACAAAGAAAGGGCGGGAGGTGCTCGCGCTCGGACGGAACAAAAAATCCGCGGACTTTCTGCGTTCCCAGGGCGTGCCGTTTCTGGAGTTTGACCTGTTGAACGACGCGGATTATGAAAAACTGCCGACAAAGAACGTGGAGGCGATCGTCAACCTCGCGGTCGCGCTGCCGGAGCACGAGCTGCCGCTGGAGACGTTTTTCGACGTGAACATGATGGGCAACTACAAGCTCCTGGAGTTCGCGCGCAAAAACGGCATCAGCCGATTCATCATGACGAGTTCGCACAAGGTCTACTGGGACATCACGCGCCCGGAGCCGATCACCGAAAACGACCTGCCGTGTTTCATCGGCCCGCACTCGCCATACATCATCAGTAAGATCGCCGCGGAGAATTTTCTCCAGTGGTACAGCAAGGATTACGACATGGACGCCATCGTGCTGCGCCTTACAGGCGTGCACGGCTTCGGCGCGCTGATGGGATTCCTTGAAGCGGACGGCAGCTATACGCGCACCGCCATTGAGGTATTCATCGAGCAGGCGCTCAAAGGCGAACCGATCGAGGTCTGGGGCGACACCGGCATCAAGCGCGACCACGTCTATATCAAGGACGTACTCGGCGCCATCGAAGCCAGCGTCGACGCGCCAAAGGGGACGAAGGGCATCTACAATTGCGCGAGCGGCGTGGCGCACAGCCAGCTCGAGGACGCGGAAGCCGTCGCGAAAGCGTTTGAAACGGAGAACGGCAGAAGCAAGATCGTGCTGCGGCCGGATAAGCCGAGCCTCCGGCGCGGGTATACTTACACCATTGACAAGCTCAAGCGGGACATGGGCTGGACGCCGAAATACGCGGATCTCGACGTGATGTTCGCGGATTTCAGAAAAGAATGGGAAGCGCGCCGGTATAAGAGCCACCACTTCATCAAGCCGGAAGACCGTCCGGTGAGCTTCGGTTAAGCGAATCAAAAAACCGGTTCCTGATGGAACCGGTTTTTATTATGGATTGTCTTTCCAGCCCCAGATGTAATAGGGCGCCTTCTCTCCGGTGTTGAATAACAGATCCAGCACGCTCACGCCGTGCTCGAACGGGCGGTAGAGCTGACGGTACTCCGGATATTCGTAAGTCATGTATTCGACCGCGATCCCTGCTTCGTCGAAGAGTTCCTGGCTCATATACTCCGCCGCCTTCGGCCCGTTGATCAGATGATCGCAGCCGAGTTCCCGGCAGAGCCGGATGATCTTTTCCCCCTCCTTGCCGCCGGTAAAGCCGTAGTCCGACGAGCGGACGAACTCGACTTGTATCCCCAGCGCCTCGCAGAGCTTTTTTGTCGTGTATTCGTCCAGCTCGGCGAGGTTCGTCCATTGATGGCCGATATAAAAATCTTCCAGCAAATAAGAATATTGTTTGAAGAACGGCGCTTTCGCGTAGGTCAACGAGAGGGTCTTGTAATGCTTTTTCTGCCAGTCCTCGTTGGGGTTGATCTCGGTTTCGCAGATGTTCTGCGTGCGCCGGTCTTTGGTGAGCACGGGAACCGTGAGCCAGACGGGGCCGTTTGCCGTGGGGATGTTGTTGCGGCTCTGCCAGTTTTTCGAGACGAACTGCACGTCGTCGTAAAAAACGAAGATATCCGATCGATGGATCATGTCGAAGAGCCCCTTCCAGGGCAGATAGAATGGCTGCATCATCGAAACGGTCTTTATCATTTTCACCGATTCCTTTCGAATATCGCGGCGCGCCGGACGCCGGTTACGTGCACCATCATACTTCCATCCGCCGCCCGTGTCAACGCCGCCAAACTGGACAAAAGGTGCGCGGGCAGGTATAATTCATTCCGTATAAACGGATCAAAGAACGGATTGCGAGCGCGCGGCGCGGAAACGGAGAACCCCGGATTATGATCAAATCCTGCGAATCCCCCAGGGACAAAACGCTGGTCAGCCTGATTATCGCCTGCTATCGGAGCGAGAAGACCGTACGCACGGTCGTCGACGAGATCGAGCAGGTTTTTTCAGGCAGCGAGCGGTACGATTACGAGCTGTTCCTTGTCAACGACTGCTCGCCGGACAACGTCTGGCCGGTGCTTAAGGACGCGGCGGACCGCAACGAGCGCGTCACCGCCGTATCGCTCGCGAAAAACATGGGCAGGCTGCCCGCGCTGATGGCGGGGTTTAGGATGAGCCGCGGGGACATCGTAGTCATTCTCGACGACGACGGACAGTGCCCGATGGACAAGGTGTTCGACCTCATCGCGCCGCTGACCGGACCGAGCGAATACGACGTATCCACCGCCGCGTACCCGATCAAGAAACAGAGCTGGTTTAAAAACTTCGGCAGCAAGGTCAACGAGCACATGACGAACGTCATCCTCGAAAAGCCCAAGGACATCCGCTTCAATAACTTCACCGCCATGCGCCGGTTTGTGATCGACGAGATCCTGCGCTACGAAAACCCGTACCCTTACCTGACGGGGCTTCTGCTGCGTACGACGCACAAGATTGTCTGCGTGCCGATGGAGGAGCGGGACCGCCTTGCTGGCAAGACGACCTACACCTTTAAAAAACTCATCACGCTCTGGATGAACGGCTTTACCGCGTTCTCCGTCAAGCCGCTTCGGCTGGCGACCATCGTCGGGTTTATCACAGCGATCGTCGGGTTTCTCTGGGGGCTAGTCATCGTGATTCAGAAGATACTGCACCCCGGGGAAATCCTTGCCGGCTATTCTTCGCTCATGGCGGTGCTGCTTGTTATCGGCGGCATGATCATGCTTATGCTGGGGCTGATCGGCGAGTACATCGGCCGTATCTACATCAGCATCAACCGCTCACCGCAATACGTTGTGCGAGAGGTATACTGCGGAAAACTCCCCGCGAACGACGGCGAGGACGCCTGATGGAACAGACGCCGATCCTGCAGCCGGAGCAGAAAAAACGGGCGAACTGGAAATGGATCCTGCTGCTGCAGCTGGCGATCCTGCTCTTCTCCTGCTGCACGCTGCTCATGAAGCTCGCCGCACAACACCCGCCGCTGAGCTGGCCCTGGATTCTGCTCTACGGAACCAGCGTAGCCGTCCTCGGCAGCTATGCGCTGATCTGGCAGCAGTTTCTAAAACGCATGCCGCTTGTCACCGTATACGCCAACCGCGCGGCGGCGATGTTCTGGAGCATGGTCTTCGGTTTTTTTCTTTTTCAAGAGAAAATTCGCTGGAATATGATCGCGGGCGTCGTGATCATATTTATTGGCATTTATCTGGTGGTGACGAGCGATGTGGAATAGTTACGCGTTCAACATGGCGCTCATGATCTTCGGCGTGCTCATCGCGGCGTTAAGCCAGATCATACTCAAAAAAGCGGCGGTCAAGCGCTACGACACCTGGCTTGGGCAGTATCTGAACGCGCCGGTGATTTTTGCCTACGCGATTTTTGTCGTATCCTCGCTCTGCTCCGTCATCGCGCTTCGGGTGCTCCCGCTTTCGCTGATGCCCGCTTGGAACTCCAGTTCGTACTTTTTCGTCACGCTGTTTGCCTACCTGATCATGAAGGAAAAGCCGAACCGAAAAAAACTCGTCGGGTTGGGCGTGATTCTGGCGGGCATCGCGATCTTCTCGCTGCCGTAACCTATTCAGCAGAAACGATGACAGGAAAACTTGAGATTCAGTCCGGAAGTTAGATCGAAAGGGCTAAATACGATGAAAAAAATCGGAGATACAATCAACAGACTTTATCGAAGCGAACTCGCCCGCTGGATTTTTGCGCTGATCTGCGCGCTGGCGCTCGTCGCGCTGGCCGCCAGGCTCTCGACTCTGTCCTTTTACGACAACGACGATCTCAACATCGCCTGGGCGCTCGCCGGCTACCGAACCGGAACGCCCTCGTTTGCGCATCCGTTTATCAACTGTGTCATGGCGTTTATCACAAGCGCGCTCTACACTGTTTTGCCGCGGATTCCCTGGTGGCTCGTGCTGCAGCTGGCGGCTGTCGTGCTCGGCATGACGGCGGTGTTCGCGTCTCTGCTGAAGATCGGCGCAAAAAACGGAGTTCCGCTGATTCTTGCGCTCGCGCTGACGGCTGTTTTCGGCGCGGGCCTGTTTTATTACGGCATCGTACTGGTCACTTTTACGCTCAGCGCGGCGACGGCGGGGGCGGGAGCCGCCGCGCTCGCGCTTGCCGTCGATCCGGAGGACGGACGGCGGACGCAGCGTGCTTATTATTTTGGCGCTGTGGCGCTGCTGATCGTTTCTCTGCTTGTTCGCAATTCTTCCGGCCTTGCCGCGGCGTGCTTCGCGGGCGGCGCGCTGCTGCTTCGCATCGTTGAAAGCGCGCTGAAGAAGGACAGGTCCGCGGGGAAACGCGCGCTGGCGTTTCTGATCGCGGCTGCGGCGGTCACCGGCGCGCTGATCGGTGTCAACGCTTACGGACGGGAAGCGCAGAACCCCGAAGGATTTGTCGCGTTTGACGAGGCGCGATCCTCTTATATGGATTATCCGCATGATTCGTATTACGACAATACCGCCGTTTATGAAAAAGTCGGATGGGACGGAACCCTTGCGGCCATGACAAGCGTCTGGTTTTACATGGACGAGCGCGTTACGACCGACGCGTTCCGAACGATTACGGATCACTCCGCGTTTAAGAGCATGCGCTTGCCTGACCGGCTTTCTTACGGGTTTAACATCTTGAGTTCGTTTCTGAAAAACTATCCGCTCGCCGTCTATTACGGGCTGCTGGTCTGCGCGGCGTATGCGGCGGCCGTCGTGCTGTTTGCGCTCAACCGGCGGCGCTGGCTGCCTTTTGCAGGCGCGAGCGCGTTCCTGCTCGGTTCCGCCGGGCTTCTCGTGTTTTTAGCCTACGCGGGGCGCGTCAACCTCCGCGTATGGATGACGCTGGCGATCTTTGCCAGCGTGAGCATCTGGCTCTGCGCGCTGCTTACATACCGCGCGGCGGGGGAAGGGAAGAAACCCGCGTTAAAAAGCGCGGCCCGCTTTGCTCTCGCAGGACTGCTGATCCTCGTTTCACTTGGCGCGGGATACAAAATATTCCGGACGGTTGTCAGCTATGAAAACGAAACGCCGGAAATGCTCGCGCGTTCCCGCGCGGTGACGGCTTACGCGCAGGCGCATCCGGAAAACGTCTACATCCGAGACGTATACGCCGCGAACAACGTGGACGCGCTGAGCGTATATCCCGACGATCCGCCGACAAACCTGATGGATTGGGGCGGCTGCGATATGAACACGATTACACGCGAACGGCAGCTTGCCGTGAACGGCCTGACCGGCACCTGGGCGAAAGATCTGTTCCGGCTGGAGAACGTGTATTATATCGGCGATCGCAGCGATAGTTATCTGCCTTTGATGGAGGAGTATATGACGTCGCACTGCGGTGCGACCGGATACGAAATCGCGGACACGATCACGGGTGACATCGTCGCCGTGCGCTTCCTGTTCGGAGGCGCGCAATGAACGCGATCCGGCGTGCGGCATCCGCGCTGAAAAACTTTGCGGATACGAAGCACGGGCGCATGGCGCTCTCAGCCGGATTGGCGGTGTTTCTGGCCGGGCTGACCGCGCTCATCCTTCCGATCACATTTTTAACGAACGACGACGCGAGCATCATGTATACGTTCGCCGGATATTTTACGGGCGAACCGTATCCCATCCACGGGTTTGTCAACCTGCCGCTCGGTTATCTGACCAGTATGCTTTACCTGCTGGCGCCGGGCGTTCCCTGGTGGCCGACGCTGCAGATGTTCTTTGTTGTTGTCTCGATTTGGACGATTTTTTATACGCTGTGGAACACCGGCGCGTCGAACGGTGTCCGGCACGGCTGGATGCTGCTGATCAACACGATTCTTTACGCGCTGGCGCTGATCTATCCGGTCGCCAGACTCTCGTTTACGATGACTGCCTGCGTGCTGGGTTCCGCGGGCGTGCTGCGGCTCTTTTCTGCGGATACGGGCCGCGACGCGGGGGAACCGCTCCCGCTGCTCGTTATGCTGGAGAGCCTCGGCCTTATGATCGCCTGCTTCCTCTTCCGCAATTCAACCGGTTACTCCCTGGTTTGCTTCTGGGCGGCGGGCGTGGTCTATCATGCGATCCACACGGGAGCTTATCGCGCCGCGGGAGAAAAAAAGCGTGAGTTCAGGCGGCTGGGCGTCTATGCGCTCGCGGGGATTCTGGCGTTCGGCTCGCTTGTCTGGCTCAACGGCTGGACCTACCGCAACATGAATCCGGAAGGGTACGCGGCCTTTGAAGAAGCGCGCGGGAATTTCTTTGATTTTCCGCATGCCGCGTATGCCGACGACCCCGCGTTTTACCGGTCGCTCGGCTGGGACGAAGAGACGTTCCGGCTGGTCGAAAACGGCTGCTTTATCGATCCGAACGTGACGGCGGATACCCTGAACTTAGCTGTCGGGCACGGAGCGCAGCGCGCGCGGACGGGATTGATATCGCGGCTGACCGGCGCCCTTGCCTACGGCGAGGCGTTCTTCCGCGGAAACGGCGCGGCGGAATATATACTGGTCGTTCCCGTGCTGACGGCGGCGGGCGCGCTGTATTATTTTCTGCGCGAGAAACGGCGCTGGGTTGAACTGCTGATCCTTATGGGCATCGCGCTCGGCGCGGCGGCCCTGAGTTTTTATCTCTGCCTGAAGGAGCGTCTGATTCTGCGCGCGTTTCAGGCGGTCGCGCTGCCGACGGCGGTTCTTCTGCCCGTGCTTTTTCTGCGGCTTCGCGGGGCGAACCGGCGCGATAAAGCCGGAAAAGCGGGAAAGATCGTCGGCGCAGTGTTGGTGCTGATTGCGACGGTCGCGTTCGGCTGGAGCCTGACGAAGACCGCGCTTTGGTTTGAAAGCTATCATCCTGCGCAGCAGATATCCGACATGCGAACGGCGGAACGCTACGCGATGGATCATCGGGATAACGTCTATATCATTCAGCCGACGTTTATTTATAATATCGAGGCGTTCAAGACTTATCCGGACGAGAAACCCGTGAACATCGTCGACTGGGGCGACACGGGCATATATTCCGGCTGGAAGACAAAACAGCTCGAGATCAACGGGCTTCGCGCGCTGACGCCGGACATCTTCCGGCAGGACAACGTCTACCTGATGGGTACGGCAGACGCGGAGGAGCTGCAGATTCTCGTCGATTACCTCGTCAGGGACGCGGGGGCGAAGGGAATCGAACGGACGGACAGCTTCGGCGAAGGGTATGCCGTATTCAAGGTGGTGTATTGACATGGATCAGCGGCAGAGGACGCCATACTCGAAGGATGGTTATATCGTGGACCAGGCGCGGTTAAAGACTGTTCGTTACGGCGTCTTTACGAGCGACGTCAACGGGTGCGGCTGGATTGCGGAATTCAACTTTTTGAAGCGGATGGGGGAGGATGTGCGCGAGCAGGCGCTGGCGGACGAACTGATCCGGTATTCGCTCTTTCGCGGGCTGCTGGGGACCGACCTCTTACGCCTGAAGCGGATGCTGCGGCGGCACGGCTATCGTATGCCGCTGAAATTCCGCTGGAACAAAAAAGCGCGCCTGCCCGAGGGGACAAACGCGGGGCTGTTTTATTACTGGCACAAGGACGGACCGCATTTCGTGACGTTTTACGCGGACGATTCGATTTCTCCGAACGCGGAGGGCGAGCCGCGTTACCGCTTTCTCAACGCGTTCGCAGGCAAGGAAGACCACTTCGACACCATGCGCGCTTTTCTGACGAAAAACAACGTCATACCGTTTGCGCTGATTCTGGTCTGGCCGGGGAAGCAGGCTGCTTCGCCGTCAGAAAATCCAGCAATATCGGATTAAGCAGTTTGTATTTGCGAAGAACAAAATCATGGCTGCCTTGCGGAAATATCGCCGTAAGGCAGTTTGTGTTTTTTTCGCCGAGCGCGTGAACGGACGCTTTCGTCTCGGGCGTTTCGCCCTTTGCGCACATGGCGAGCATCGGGATTGTCACGCCTGCATAACCCGTTAAGCCGCGCAGATCAATCCGCCTGGTGTAAAAACCGACATATGTTTCCAGCGGGATCCGCGGGCTGTAGGAGACGACGCGCTCCGTCTGCTCCGGCGACAGGCCCCAGTACTTCGCCTGCATGCGCAGGAGAGACGCGCGCTTGATTGCGTTGTAGCTCATGCGCGCCATACCGGCGTAGAGTTTCACGCTTTGACCGGACGCGGTGAGCCAGGGGCTCAAAAACACGGCGCGGGAGAAGAGCGATTCGTGTTCCGAAACGAGTTTGACCGCAAGTTCCGCACCGACGGAATGCCCCATCAGAAGCGCTTTGCCGACGCCCAGCGAAGCGATCCACACAGCGAGAGAATCCGCCGTCGCCTGCGGGTCGTACGATTCCATGACGGCCTCGCCCGCGCCGGGCAGATGCGGCACCAATACGCGGAACCAGCGGGAGAGCGGCTCATATTGATGCGCGAAAGTGTCCAGAAGCGCCGCGCCGTGCAGAAGGATCAACGTTGGGTTTTTCTCGTCGCCGTACGTGTCGAAAACCATTGTTTCATCTCCAATTACAAAAACGATTCAACAGAAAGCCCGGGGATAACCCGGGCGTTTGTGAATATGTTCGCGTCAGATCGTGATTTCCTGCGCGACGCGGTACATATATTCGTCGAGATCCTTCGTCATGGTCATCGCCTCGTCGATGGATACCGTCGTGATCTGGCTGTTACGGTAACAGACGATGAGGTTGGTATGCCCCGCGAGGATTTCCTCGACTGCGCGGTGGCCCATGCGCGTCGCCATGACGCGGTCGCGCGCGGACGGGCTGCCGCCGCGCTGGATGTGCCCGATGATGGTGACGCGGGTGTCGAGGCCGAGTTCGTCGCGGCATCGCTGCGCGATCTCGTTGGTGCTGCCCGTGCCTTCCGCGACGATGATCAGGTGATGGTGTTTGCCGCGGTACTGACCCTCGCGGATATGCTCCACGACGTCGCGCTCAAAGTCAAACGGACGCTCCGGCAGGATGATCGCGGTCGCGCCGACGGAGATGCCGACGTAAACCGCGAGATGCCCCGCGTTGCGGCCCATGATCTCGACCACGCTGGTGCGCTGATGCGACTGCATCGTGTCGGCGAGCTTATCGATGGCTTCGATGGCGGTGTTCGCCGCGGTGTCGAAACCGATGGAGTAGTGCGAAGCCGCGATGTCGTTGTCGATCGTACCGGGGATGCCGATGGTGTTGATGCCATATTTGGAAAGATCGCGAAGGCCTCGAAACGTACCGTCTCCGCCGATGGCGATGATGCCGTCGATCCCGAGGTATTTGCAGTTGGCGGCCGCCCGCTTTAAGCCTTCTTCCGTGCGGAATTCTTCGCTGCGGGCAGTGTATAGAATCGTGCCGCCGCGCGATGTGATGCCGTTGACCGCGCGCGCGTCGAGTTCGACCACGTCGGAATAGATCAGGCCGTTGAATCCGCGGTGAATGCCGACAGGAATGATATCGTGCAGGACGCAGGTGCGGACCGAGGCGCGGATGGCCGCGTTCATGCCCGGCGCGTCTCCGCCGCTGGTAAGGATTCCGACCCGGCGAATTTTGTTTTCCATATCCCTTTAACCTCTCTTATTCTGAAAACCCGCGCAGCGGGCTTCGAGTGTTCGAATCGACCGGTCAAAACGCCGCGTTCCTTAAAAAAGAACGAAACGGGCGAGCGCGAGGTGAAAATTAAAATTATACCCCATTATTGTGTATCAGTATACTACGGGCAGGGGAGAAACACAATTTTCTGCAAAGAAAAAGATCACAAATCTTCAAAAATGAAATGAAGACAAATAAATCCTGCAATATAAATAAACACTGTGTTTATTAAAAATAATATTAGTAAGGAAATACGGTGCCGAAAAACGGAGATTTTAAAATCTTTGCAGGCGAAAATGCGAAACAGCCGCTCGGTAAATAGTACAGTTTTACCAGAAAAACAATATATTATTCACTCGCTGACACGGTTTCACAGGGATCCGATCCAAATTTTAAAATGCGCAGGACAGACGCGGAAGAAAAAATAATATTTTGCAAGAAATACTGGACAAGGCTTCATAATGACGCTACAATGATTTTGTAAATCAGGCACCATTCTTTTTCACATCAATTCTTGCGACAATAAAAAGGAGGCAAACACAAATGGGAAAGTATGATATCCTCGTAGACGAAATGGAAGCAAAGCTCCGGCCGCCGTCGATCGGGCTCAAGCCGTATGAGGCGAAGGTGATTCCGCTCACCACGGGCGAAGATATGCTCGTGCGTATGGCGACGCGGGAGGAAGCCGAGATGGTCCTCGAAGGCATCAAGCCGCTGCTCAACCACCAGAAGGACTTTTACGATATCGTCTCCGCGCGCATCGTCGCGGAACTTTTAGGCATGCTGCGTTACCGTGTGCAGGATGAGTACCTGCTCATCGGCGCGGTGGACGGCGAGATCGCCGGCATCGTCAACGGACGCATGGTCAACGAGAAGATCGGCATGAGCTACCACACCATGACGCTGAAACGCGGCGCGCGCGTCGGCGCGCAGCTCTTTGCCGCCAAGATGGAATATCATTTCGACTTCATGAATCAGGACGAGGTATGGATCGTCGCCGAGAGCCCGAACGGCTTTAAACGCTGGATGATCGAATACGAACTCGAATCGCGTCCGCAGTTCCCGCACGAGCTTGGCGGCGTGCCGACGTTCGTCCTCACCCGCGCGCTCTGGGAGAAGCATAAGGCCAATAAAAACGTCGGCATCCGCCCCGCGTTTGAAGACGTGATCGAGGCCAACAAAGTCGTGCATATGCCCGAAAAACTCAGCGTTTGAAATGGACTCGGCCGGGCGCGGCGTTTGCCGCGCCGGCCTTCTTTTGCGAAGAAAGGAAGAAGCAGATGAGACAGGTAGGAATCGTTGGCGTTGGTCACACCAAATTCGGGAAGACCAGCGGAACGTTTCTGGATATGCTCTGCGAGGCGGCGCTTCTGGCCATGGATGACGCGGGCGCAAAAACCGGGCGCAGAAACGTTATCGACCAGGTGTTCGTGGCCTCCATGGGCGCGGGCATGGTGAACCGTGTCAGCGGATCTGCCAGCGCGGTCGTGGACTCGCTCAACATCCGCCCCGCGATGGCGGAGACCATCGAAAACGGGCCGGCTTCCGGCGCCTCCGCCGTGAAGCTCGGCGTGATGGCGATCGCTTCCGGCATGTGCGACTGCGTGCTGGTCATCGGCGGCGAAGCGATGCGCGAAGTTACCGGCTGGGAAGGCACGGATTTCGTCGCGACCATGCTGCATCCGATTGCGGAATACAAATACGGCGCGACGCTGCCCGCGTTTGCAGGCATGTTCACGCGCCTTTGCATGGAACGCTTCGGCGTCGAGAGCAAGGATCTCTCCATCGTCTCCGTGAAAAATCACGACAACGCCTGCCAGAACCCCGTCGCGCACATCCAGCGCTCCGTGGTGCTGGAGCGTATCACGAACCCCGCTTACATCAACGCGACGAACCCCATCGTCGCCGACCCGCTTCGGCAGTTCGATATGTGTCCCGTCTCGGACGGCGCGGCTGCCGTTTTGCTGGTTGCGAAAGACAAGCAGGAAGAGCTGGGGTTTGCGCATAAGAGATTCGTGCGCGTGGCGGGGATCGCCTCCGCGACGGATACGCACGTGGTCGCCAACCGCGAAACGCCGAGCGATCTATTGGCCGTGCGGCTGAGCGCGCAGAAGGCGTACAAAATGGCCGGCATGGGGCCGGAGGATATCGACGTGGCCGAACTGCACGACGCGTTCCAGATCCTCGAGATCGAAGAGAGCGAAGAAGTCGGCCTTTTCCCGCGCGGGCAGGGGCATATCGCCGCTCGAAACGGAGACACGAAGATCGGCGGAAAACTGCCGGTCAATACCTCCGGAGGGCTGAAGGCGAAAGGCCATCCGCTGGGGGCGACGGGTGTCTCGCAGATCGTCGAACTCGTGCGCCAGCTGCGCGGCGAAGCCGGAGGCCGTCAGGTCGAAGGCGCGAAAACGGGGCTTGCGGTCAACTTCGGCGGGTTTGGCAACAACGTCGTTTCGACGATTGTGACCACGAAGTAAGGAGGGAATGATAATGGAACAGATGTACGCCTACAAATGTTTAAAGTGCGGCAAGCTGCACCATCCCCGTTACGTCGTGTGCCAGAATCCGGACTGCGACGGGCGCGAATTCGAGCCCGTACCGCTCGGCGGCAAGTGCAAGCTGCTGACCTGGACGCGGGTGTATAACCTGCCGGAAGGGTATATGATGCCATGGCTTAATTTCGGGATTGTCGAATTTGAAAACGGCGTCCGCGCAATGGGTCAGATCGGCTTTGACGAGGGGATCGAAAGCGGAATGGAACTTGCAGCCGACGTCGGCGTGGTTCGCACGCGCCGCATTCTTTATAAAGAAAGCATCGACTGCGAGGAGTACGGTTTCGTCTTTCAAAAACCGTAACCGACTTCAACGACGATGATCGCGACAGCCGTCTGCAAACGCCTCCTGACCCTCTCGCGGGAACGCACGCTCCTCGGTACGGTGCATTCCGTATTCGAGCGCGCGGCGAATCTGGAATTGGAGGGCTGCGCGGGGCTGATCGGGCTGATCGCGCGGGAGCTTTCCTTCACGCCTTACGCCGTTTCCGTGCGTACGGATGAGCCGCTGACGCAAGCCGGGCTTGCCGCAGGTCAGGCGGCGGCGGTTTGCGGCGGACGGATCGCAATTCCTGCGGCGGGCGTGGACATCGACCTGAGCCTTGCCGAACCGGTCGATCTGGGCTGCGATTCGATTACGCTGAGATATACGGATACGGCGGTAGCGATGCTGAAAAACCGGATCGCCGCCGCGCTGGACGGCGCAAACGCTGAAATGAGCCTTGCGCCGCTGGCGACCGGGGCAGGCGGAAACGCCTATACTCGCTTCCTTGCGCCCAGGCTGGAGAGGCTCCATGCCGCGGTGATTACGGGATCGTCGGAGGCGTCGGAATCGGCCGCCGCACGGATCGCGGGCTGCGGAATGGGGTTGACGCCCTCCTCGGACGACTTATTGTCCGGGTATCTGGCGACGCTCTATCTGCTCTTCCGCATGCAGGGAAGGGAGTACCTGCGCGGTATGATCCCGCGCATGGCACAGGCCGCCGCGGAACGGACGAACAGGATCAGCGCGACGTTTTTGCTGCACAGCGGGGAAGGGCTCGCCAACGCCGCGGTATACGATCTGTACCGGGCGGCGTTTCAATTCATGGACGAGGCGGCGGCGATGCGCGCCATCGAGCGCGCGCTGGCCATCGGCTCCACTTCCGGCGCGGACATGCTCACAGGGATATTGCTCGCGCTGCGGCTGTACAACGGAGGGAATGAACAGTGATAAAGCTGGAAATCAGGAAAAACGCATATTTTGATTCCGTCACGCTTATGCTCATCTCCAAAGAGCTCAAAAAACTGGACGGCGTTTCAGAGGCGCTTGTCGGTATGGGCACTGAGCTGAATCTGGAGATTGCGCACAACATCGGCGTCGCGACGCCGGAACTGGACAAAGAGGTCTCCGCGAACGATTTCTTCGCCGCCGTCGCTTGCACGGGAGAGGAAGCGTTCGATGCGGCGCTGAAAAAAATCGAGGAACTGCTGAATAAAAAGACGGCGTCCAAGGCCGCGTCTTATATGCCGCCGACGCTGGAAGGCGCGCTGAAGATCGATCCGGCGCTGAACATGGCGATCATTTCGGTTTCGGGCAGATACGCGGCGGACGTTGCGCAAAACTGTCTGGATCACGGCGTCAACGTCATGCTGTTTTCGGACAACGTGACCATCGAAGAAGAAAAAGCGCTGAAAACCTACGCTTATGAGCACGAGCTTTTGATGATGGGCCCCGACTGCGGAACCGCGATCGTCAACCATGTGCCGCTGGCGTTTGCGAACGTCGTTCGGCACGGGGAGATCGGCGTCGTCGCCGCGAGCGGAACCGGAACGCAGGAGGTCACGAGCCTGATCGACCAGTTCGGCGGAGGCGTGAGCCAGGTGATCGGCACGGGCGGACGGGATCTGAAGAAGGACATCGGCGGACTCATGATGAAGCTCGGCCTCGACGCGCTGAAAAACGACCCGAAAACAAAGATCATCACGCTCGTGAGCAAGCCGCCCGCCAAAGAGATCGCCGATGAGATTCTGGCGCTCGCGGCAAAGACCGGCAAGCCCGCGGTCGTCTGTTTTATCGGCGGCGAGCGAAAGGATATCGAGTCGTTCGGACTCACCGCCGCGGTATCGCTGGAGGACGCGGCGCACAAAGCCGTCGCGCTCAGCCGAGGAGAGAGGGCGGAGGATTTCACCGGTTTTGCGATGGGCGAGGAGAAGGCCGAATCCATGGCGAAAGAGATCGCCGGCAAAATGGCGAAGGGGCAGAAATACGTGCGCGGCTTCTATACCGGCGGCACGCTCTGCGACGAAGCCATGAAGCTCATGATCGGCACCCTGAAACACATCTACAGCAATATTCCGCTCAACGCGGAGGACCGGCTGGAGGACCCCAAAGGCGGCAAGAGCCGCGAGCATACTTTCCTCGACTTTGGGGAAGACGCGTTCACCGTCGGCCGGCCGCATCCCATGATCGACCCGAGCCTCCGCGCCGAGCGCGTGATCGAGGACGGGAAAGACCCCGGGTGCGCGGTGATCATGACGGACTGCGTCATCGGATACGGTTCGCATCCCAATCCGGCGGAGGATCTCGCCGACGCGATCAGGACGGCGAAAGCAGAAGCGGAGCGTGCGGGAAGGCACCTCTGCTGCGTGTGTTCCGTCTGCGGAACCGATGGCGACCCGCAGAGCCTGAGCGGCACGCGACAGCAGCTCGCGGACGCGGGCGCGGTCGTTCTGCCGAGCAACGCGCAGGCGACGCGGTTTGCCGCACGAATCCTCGCCAATCTGCGTCAGGAGGGATAAGCCATGTCGAAACTCAACGAACTCTTTCAACAGGATCTTCATGTGGTCAACTTTGGCATCGAGGCGTTTTACGACGATCTGAAGAGCCAGAACGTATCCGCTGTGCACGTGGACTGGAAACCGGTTGCAGGCGGCGATAAGACCGCCGCGGCGAACCTGCGCAAGCTGAAAAAGCCGGAGCTTGCGGCGAAGATCGACGCGGCGAACCGGGAAGCGCTGACCCGCATCCTGGCGGCGCAGCCGACCATCGTAGGCCTGGGCATTGCCGGAGAGGTCATCCCCGGCATGAACAAAAAAACGATCCTGCACGCAGGCCCCCCGGTTACGTGGGAGCGCATGTGCGGTCCGCAGCGCGGCGCCGTCATGGGCGGGCTGATTTACGAAGGCCTCGCTAAAACGCCCGCCGAGGCGGAAGCGCTCGCGGCGAGCGGCGAGATCAAGTTTGATCCGTGCCATATGCACAGCGCCGTCGGCCCCATGGCGGGCGTCGTGACCGCGAGCATGCCGGTCTGGATTTTGGAAAACAAGAAGTTCGGCAACCGCGCGTACTGCACGATCAACGAGGGCCTCGGCAAGGTGCTGCGCTTCGGCGCGTTCGACGACGAGGTGCTCACGCGCCTGCGCTGGATGGAGCGCGAGCTTTATCCCATCCTGAAGGAAGCGGTCGCCATCAAGGGCGAAATCGACGTCAAGGTTCTGATTTCGAAACTGTTGCAGATGGGCGACGAGGCGCATAACCGTAACGAGGCGGGAACCTCGCTGCTGATCCGCGAACTGGTGCCCGCGATCATGCGCTGCGACAAACCGCTCGAACAGAAGATCGCCGCGTATAACTTCATCAACGGAAACAACCATACGTTCCTCAACATCTCCATGCCGGCCATGAAGTGTACGATGGACCCGATCTTCGATATACCGTATTGCACCGTTGTGGCGACCATGTGCCGCAACGGCACGGACTTCGGCATCCGCGTCGCGGGCCTGGGCAAGGACCGCTGGTTTGCCGCCGAGGCCGAGATGGTCAAAGGGCTGTACTTTCCCGGCTATGAAGAAAAGGATGCCGCGCGCGACCTTGGCGACAGCTGCATAACGGAGACGGCGGGCATCGGCGGCTTCTGCATGGCGGCGGCTCCGGCGATCGTCCAGTTCGTCGGCGGGCAGGTCAGCGACGCGATCAACTACTCGACGCGCATGTATGAAATCACCGTTGGCGAGGGGCAGGCGTATAAGATTCCCGCGCTCGATTTCCGCGGGAGCGCAACAGGCATCGACGTTCGAAAGGTCATCGAAACCGGCATCCGCCCCATCATCAACACCGGCATCGCGCATAAGAACCCCGGCATCGGCCAGGTTGGCGCGGGGATTGTCAATCCGCCGGAAGACTGTTTCAAGCAGGCGCTCGCGGCCTGCGCAGAGGCCTGGGCAAAATAACTCGACCCGCCGACTCCCGATTTGGGAGAGATAAACAACGAACACTATGAATATCAGGAGGCAAGCAATATGACGAAATGGTCCGATATCAAGATGTACGATCTCACGATCCCGATTGGCATCTGCACGCCCGCATGGCCGACCTATGAGCCGCTGCAGATGAAGTTTTTCAAACGCCTGACCCCGAACGGCGCGAACGGACAGCTGATGACGCATTCTAACCACGTAGGCACGCACCTAGACGGCCCGATGCATTTCGATACCGCCGGGCGCGATATCGCGTCATTGGAGCTGACGAAGCTCTGCCATCCCGGCGTTGTGGTCGATCTGAGCGACCAGGCGGAGGATTTCGGCATTTACACGCCGCAGGACATCGAAAAGCGCGTCAAAGTCAAAGAAGGCGACGTGCTCATCATCAACACCGGCTATCATATTTACGGCTGGGACAGCCCGAAGGCGGACGAGCGCCGTTACATGCTGCGTCATCCCGGCCCGTCCCTGGACTTTATCCAGTGGGTGCGCGATAAGAAACTCAGTTGGCTCGGCGTCGACTGTGGAAGCGCGGACCATCCGATGAACACGAAGATCCGCGACTGGGAGCCGATGGAAGCCAAGAAGTGCGACGAAATCTTCCAGAAGAAATACGGCAAGACGCTCGACGAAGTGTATCCGTGGCCGGAGCATTATCAGGCCATGCATATCGAGCTTTTCTGCAAGCCCTACGAAGCGATCCATGCGGAATGCGTCGGCGGAGAGATCGAAAAACTTTCCAATAAACGCTGCGTCATCGGCATCTTTCCCTGGAAGCTGGTGGAAGGCGAAAGCTGCATTTCGCGTATCGTTGCGTTTGACGGCTTTGAAGGTGTATAATTAGCCAAGGCATTGGCGCGACCGGTACGGCGATTCCACCCGGTCGCGCCCTACTTCACTTTGAAAGGGGCGGTCGGATGGAGCAATATCTCGCGATGCTGCTCGTTGTGCTTGTCGCCGCTGCGTTTTACGGCGTTTCTTACCTGAAAAAGAAGAGGCTGTTTCCGCTTTGCGACCGTTTTGCACAGTGCTACTGCGAACTGGCGGATCAAATGCTCAGCGGCGTGGACTGCAAAGCCTCGCTCAACTTTCAGAGGATGGACGGCGATCTGATCCGGGTCTGTCCGCCTGAGGAACAGCCCGAAGCGATTCGGGAAATCATGGCAAAACCGGCGGACGACAGCGCGCTTTCCAAGGTTCGCGAATTGTTCTTCCTGCGTGATGAAATACAATCCCACGCGAGCAACGGTAGTTTTGCCAAAGACAAATACAACGCGATTACCAATCAGTTATTTGAAGCCCTTAACACGTATCTTTCTATCATCAACAATCCTTTACAGCTGTTTTCCCAAAAAGAACTGGACTATTTTCACTATTATCTGCAGAAACAAGCTCATATCCGTAACGTAACGCTACCTTCCATCGTATCCCGTAACTGCGCGGCCAGCATTGCCGTTTGACCTCCGGCGGGGTTTCTTCCGTATCAGGACCGGAAGGGGGCCGGGGTACATTCAGGCAAAATGTCGGACCGCGTGAACCGCGAAAACATCGTTTTACAATTATAAATCGCACGAAAAATGCTTGAACCGTCCGCCGGGCTGTTGTAAGATAGGCGGGATAGCGCCGCGAAGCCGGGCGGCATGCAACAGGCAGGATTCATCGGACACATTACCTTGATAACCCGTAGGAATATTTGCGTGTTCTGTTTTCATGTGCAAAGATGATGCAGCTGCGTATGCGCATAGAAACGCAAAACGATTGATTAATTAACGAGTATATGTAATAATGTTGATTAACAAGCAAATTTCTTGCTGTTATGTCCGTTTATCATGGAGCTCACCGCTCTTGATAATACAGAGAAATGGAGACCTAATTATCTAAAAACATTAGGAGGTAATTCAATGGAGAAGAAAGTCGAAGGCATTTACGATGGCTTTAAAGAGCTCGGAACCGGCAAAATGGTCGTTCTGGGCCTCCAGCACGTATTTGCAATGTTTGGAGCCACTGTTCTTGTTCCTATCATTTGTGGGATGTCCATTTCTGTCACCCTGTTCTGCGCTGGTATTGCAACCATCTGGTTTTTCTTCATCACGAAGAGAAAGGTCCCTGTTTTCCTGGGTTCCTCGTTTGCGTTCATTGGCGCAATCCTTGGGGCTGCCGGCACGCTCGGCATGCCGTATGCGACAGGCGGCATCGTTTCCGCGGGCTTGACCTATGTGATTTTTGCGCTCCTCTTCGCAATCTTTGGCGCAAAGCGTATCATGCGGCTCTTCCCGCCCGTCGTCACCGGCCCGATCATCATGCTGATTGGTCTCAGCCTGGCGTACTTTGCATTCAACCAGGCGTCCAATAACTGGTGGCTTGCAATCCTGACGATCATCATCGTGATCGCCGTGAATATCTGGGGCAAAGGCATGATCAAGATCCTGCCGGTCCTCATCGGTATTTTCGGCGCCTACATCGTTGCCTGCATCGTGACGGCGTTTGGTCCGGCATGGGTTGATTTTTCCGGTTTGAAGGTTTCGGGAATTTCCGATATCGTTGCGATCCCGCCGTTCTTCCTTCCGAAATTCGACTTCAGCACAATGCTGACCTTCATCGTTGTTGCAATTGCCGCGTTGGTTGAGCACATTGGCGATATCTGCGCGATTGGTGCGACCTGCGGCAAGAACTTCATCGCCGATCCCGGCCTGACCCGTACGCTCATCGGCGACGGCATCGGCACGTCGATCGCCGGCGCGCTGGGCGGCCCGGCAAACACGACCTACTCCGAGAACACCGGCGTGGTCGCCCTCACGAGGGTGTATGACCCGAAAGTGATGTTCATTGCAGCTTGCTTTGCGATCATCTTTTCGTTCGTCAGCATTTTCGAGGCGTTTGTCAACACGATCCCTGCAGCCATCATCGGCGGTATTTCCATCGTCCTTTACGGCATGATTACGGCAACCGGCGTCCGCACTATTGTTGAAAACAAGGTGGACTTCAAGAACATGCGGAACGTCCTTGTTGCAGCGCTCATTCTTGTAACTGGCTTGGGAATTCAAACCAGCTCGGCGATGGGGTCCAACTCGGCCCAACTGATCTGGGGCACCGTGAAGATCGGTACCTTGAACTTCTCCGGTCTGGCCACGGCAGCCATCGTAGGCATTGTCGTCAATGCCATTCTGCCAGGCAAGGACTACGAATTCGATGACACGTGTGACTGATTTTTAGTCGATTCCGAAAAGCCAAATGCTCCATTTCTCATACTGCGAGGACGGCGGATGATCCGCCGTCCTCTTGGTTTACGCTTTTTAGGATTCAAGCTGCTGCTGAAGAGCAAGAATCTCCGCTTCCAGTGCGCGGATCCTTTCCTCGCCGGTCAGCAAGACGACTCCGTCTCGGAGGAATACGCCTCCGTCATAGATATCCCCAATGGCTACCGGCCTGTCGCCGAGCGCGACGCCTTCCATCCCGACCGGGAGCGGACCGACGATGACGTTGACGACCAAACCGTTTTGAATGATCGCATAGTTCATAATTTTCGCCTCCTTACGCTGCGCGATGGTTGCGAATGATGACGATGCCGCTCCCGCCGGTATAAGCCCCGGCCCCCGCGCCTCCGCCTGTGTTTGCGACGCCAGTATGTTTGCTTGACGCAACCCCGCGGCCATCTCCGCCGCCGCCGTCTCCGCCATAGGAGGCATATGATCCTCCGCCGCCCGCGTACAAATCTCCGGCAGGCTCCGCAAACTCGCGCGTCGTTGTTCTTTGCCCAATTCCTGGAAAGGTTCCTGCAGCGTCCGAACCGTCCGATCCGCCTGCGATGCCGGTGTTCGGGCTTCCCGCACCGCCGCTGCCGCCGTCTCCGCCATATTGGATGCCGGTTCCTGATTTTCCCGCGTAACCGCCGTTTGCCGTGTAACTGAATGCGCTGGATGAATTTCCGTTGCTGTCGACCGCTCCGCCGGCTCCGACAACGATGGGATACCCCACGCCGGCCAGCAAGTATACGCTGCTTACCGTACGGGTATAGCCGCCCCCTGCACCGGACGAGTAATTCGTATTTGCAGTCGTTCCCCCGCCGGAACCGACGATAAATACGTCGATCGCAACGTCTTTCGCAAGCGTCAGCGTTCCGCTGGTCAGAAACTTGACGCGGCGGTTACCATCGCCGTCATCGATGAGCGAATACGTGCCCGTGTAGGTGAACGCGGGCAGTTTGTTTTTGTTTACGCCGCCGCCTGTACGCATGATGACGGGACAGAGAAAAAGCATCGCCGAGAGCGCGAAGAGAACGCGCCGCATCCGCCACCAGAACTTCGTCTTTTGTGTCCGCGCGAACATGCCGTAATACGACAAATCCCGAATGCTCAATATAAATCCCCCCTCACGATCAGGCGGACGGGCAGATCGATCGACGGAATATCGCCAAACGCCTTCAGCGTGATGCTGCCGGCGCTCTGCCCGCCGTCCTGAAGATTCGCGCTCTGCAGCGCGTCGAGCTGATCCTCCGTAATGTCAAGCCCCGGCAGAAGCTCCACCGCGGAATTGGCGGCGACGCCGGAGACGGAGAGCGCATACGCGTCATCAGACCAGCTCGCCGCATACAGCGTAGCCGTTTGCAACGCGGATTTTCCCGCCGCGAGAAGGGCGGCGGGAGACAGCGCGTCCGCGCCTCCGGAAGCGTGGCGCACGGCGTGCGTGAGCGGCGCGCCGACGTTGCCTTCCACAACGGGAATCGTCGGTTTGTTGCGGATATACGCGTCCAGCGTGTCGTCCGTCTCGTCCCAGTCGGCCTGTACGTTCAATTCACCGATGTCGGTGTCGATGCGCGCCGCGGCTGCGAGCGCAAACGCCGCCGCTTCGTTCGCGACGCGCGCCGCTTCGACGAGCGGGGGATAAGCCGCGTTCGCGCGGATGATGTCTCCGCTGATGAGCGACTTGCGGCAGCGAAAATCGAACCGCGTGCTGGTCACCAGTGTCCGGCTGTTTTCTCCGCTGTAGACCTGTACGTCCGCGCTCACGTTTCCCGCGCCGTAAGCCGTCGGCAGCAGCGCGACGTCGAACGTGCCAGACTCCGCTGTTTTTGCGATGCCGCTTGTTTCGTCCTGCATGGCGAACCCGTTGCTGGAAGCGAACGCGATATGGATAGAACAGCCGTCCAGTTCCATCGGATCGCCGTTATTGAGCAGAGTAACGTGCAGGATGTTTCCGGTGTCGCCCTCGACGACTTCGAACGGCCGAAACGGCAGCGTCCGCATCATGTCAAGAGTAATCGAATAATCTTTCGTTTGCATGTGTTCCTCCTTGCGCAAAGGATGTTTCGGGGTATCCGAAATGATTATCCGGCCAAAAGCGCGAAGAGAATTATCGTAATTTTAACGGACAGAATTTTAATAATCGATAAGCACATAAAAATCGCGTTTTCAGGGAAAACGCGCGTGGAACGGATTATTATCGATATATTAATAACGAATGTTTGGTATGTTTTACACGCGACAGAGATTTGCCCGCACGACGATTCCAGACAGGAGAAATAAAAAAGCGCCCCCTGCGGGGCGCCGATTCAGGATGCGAGATCACTCCGGACGCCGGGCTCCCAGCCGTTCGGAGAGGTGCTTCGACAGAAGCGCGAGCGAGGTAGCCATGTTTTCGTTTTGCACGAGGATACCAGCGGGGGTATTCAGATGTACCGGCGCGAAGTTCCAGATTGCAAGAACGCCGCTGTCGACGAGCGCGTCGCAGACGCCCTGCGCCTGAGAAGCGGGAACGGTGATGATGCCGATGTGGATATTCATCGTGTGGCAGACGCCCGAAAGTTTATTCATCGGCAGCACCTGCTTGCCGGAGATTTCACCGCCGGTGAGGTTGGGATCGACATCGAACGCGGTGACGATGCTAAGCCCGTATGCTTCGAAACCGCGATAGGATAAAAGCGCGCGCCCGAGGCTGCCCGCGCCGACAAGGACCGCTTCGTTGGAATTGTCATAACCGAGCGTACGCTCAATGGACGCGATGAGCTCGCAGGTCTGGAACCCCGTTTTTGGTTTGCCCGCGGTGTCGCTGACCGAGGCGAAGTCCTTACGGACCTGAACCTCGTTGAGGCCGAGCTGGGCCGCGACCGTAGGGGCGGATATAATTTCGGCGCCGGAATCGCGCGCGGCGCGGAGCGCCTGGAGATAATACGGCATACGCTGCAGCGCTTGTTTAGAAATGGAGACGGGGGTTTCTTTATCCATGGCATACCTCCGATTACAATATCGATATTATAATACTGTTACAAAGCTTTTGTCAAACGAGCCGCGCGACGAAATATCCTCTTTCAACGCGTCTGCCGTTCGAGAATAAATTGCAGAGTGCAATTTTCTCGTATCATATCATAAATGGATATGGATGAACAGCACGCATATAAAGTTCATATGCCCGCCGAACGGAAATCCGTTCCGAATCGCATCGGCTGGATTCGATGGGACAGGAGAAACAGGACAGAATACGCAGCGGCGAATCTCCCGTTCATAATAAAAAAGGCCGGTCTGCGATCGGTTGCAGACCGGCCGAATACTTCAAACGCTTATTCTTCGCTCAGGTTATAAAAAAGCACCTTGTTTTGATCTGTCTCAACAGGCGAATCGAACACCGTATATGTTCCATCTTCATTGAAACGAAGTATCGTAGCGATGTTTTCCGAATCCTTCAAGTGAGCCTGTATATCGGAGACAACGCGGCAGGGAGCGCCGTTGATGGCAACCAGGATATCGCCGATTTTATACACAGTGTTGTTCGGATAATCCGGATGATATGCCAGCGCAACCAGTCCGTAAGTATAACCGGTTACGTCTTTCTGTTTGATGAACTGAACGACGCACGGGATATAGACGGATGCATTCTCATCGGTTGCCTGCACCTTTTCCAGATACGCGCCGGCGCATGCAATCGCGTTGTCCGGCATATCCAACGTCAGAAAACGGAGCATTTTCGACCAAATGATACCGGGATCATCCGATTCCAGCGGCGCGAACTTCTCAGCGAGTTCCGCTTTCTTATTACCCAGTTCCATATCAAGCGCAGAAACCTCTCCCTGCAGAGAGGCAAGATTACTTCCCGACGCCAGCAGGGAAGCGACGGCGGATTCGGCTTCATCCTGGCTGAATCCGGCTTTAACGGCGGCTTGAATCATCTCGGAGCCCTCTTCCGCCAGGTTTTGATTCGTTTCGCCGGTAATGGAGATCATTTCGTTGACGATGCTTTGCGACTGCGTGAGATTGCTTGTCAGCAGCATATTGATTTCATCGGTTTCCGTTTGCCATGCCGTATCGGCAAAAGGGAGGTTTGTATATTGAGGGATCAGGGTGGTTTTAAACTCTTTCAGATAAGAACTGCCGATCGGCTGAAGGATACCAAAGGTATAAGGAACCAGAAAATCAATATAGTTTGTCGCGAATGACCGCTCCAGATTGATCAACTGTGTTTTCGCAGCATCCGTTAAAGCATGATCGGGATCGATGTAATAGGCCACATAGATCAGCTGACCGAGCAAATCGCTTTTCATTTGGCTGATATAGTCGTTGAGGCCTCGTAAGTCCGCAACTTCCAGCTTCGTTTTCAGCAGGTTGTTCGCAAGCGTGTCGCTCAATGCAAGTCCGGTTATATCTGTTTTATCAATATTGTGATATGCAGAGTAAATAGTTTCATGCGCTTGCTGCAGCGAGAGCGCATCGCGATTCAGCATATAGTTTTCTACACTGTCGAACGAGCGGTCAATTTCATAGGATATGGTATTTGCGGCGGCCAGGTTTTCTCCCGTATAAATCAATACTTCACTCGTGAGATTTTTCTCGGCGCGCGTGAACGGGAACTCGCTGTTTTTGGTTTGCATGAACCAGAAAACACCGGCGGCGACGACGGCCAACGCCAGCAGCGACAGAAAAACAGGCCATGTTCTGCGAAAGATGATATTTTGAGTAATGCGTTTGATGGGTTTGGGTTTGGAAGACAAGAAGGACCGAACTAAACGATTTACAAAAGCATCGAAAAATTCCGAATTCGCCTCAATCCCGTTTTTGTAACGAATCGGATCGATGTCCGCGGGCAGCGCTTCTGGAAACGAAAAACCGCGGAGCATAACCGGGATGACGTTTAGATGATTCTTAAGCGCGTGCGCAACTTCCAACCTGACCCAATCGTCATCATGATCGGTTCGATCCAGGCTTCCGGGGGAAAGCACAAGTAAAAAGTCGGAGCATTCCTCAATGACGGAATACAAAGCGGTATTGAAATCTCCGGAGCGCAGGGACTCGACATCAAAGAATACCCGATACCCCATATCTTCCAGACGGTCTTTGATGATCTTTGCGGTATACTCGCCGCCGGAGCGGCGATAGGACAGAAAAATATCATACTTGCTCATTTTCATTCCCCTTGCCAGAAAAATATTCAAGAATGGACCGTTCAACGCCCCTCGCAGGCATAAAAAAAAGAAAGCCAACCAACTGGCTGCCCACGTCCATCGAAGGATATCTCTGCGGATCGGGTGAGGTTCCGATGTCGGTGCGCGACCGGTTTCTAAACGTTTATCAATCGGAATGCAAGACAATCATTAAAAACCATAAATAATATACTATTATTGGGCGTATCTGTCAATTTGCACTTTCAATGGAATGTGTAAAATATCTATGATGTTTAGAGAAAAACGCCGTATAAATGAATCTTCAATGCGGACGGTACAGATGCCTTCTAAGTATGATGTTTAGAGAAAGACGCCGTATAAATGAATCCCTCCGGCAAAGGAGGGAAAGAACCTTGCGTATCGAATCGGATACTATTTGCGCGGTTTCGTGCCGCCTGCGTTGTTCTGATGGGTTGATCGATAGCTCCGGGGACTGACGAGAAGCTCCTGACGGAATACCTTCGCAAAATAACTCGGGCTGTTGAATCCGGATGCAAAACAGATATCGGAAACGCTCATGTCCGTGCCGGAGAGCAGCCCCGCCGCCGCGCGGATGCGGTATTGCAGCAGGTAATCGATCGGAGACGTGTCCAGCACCTTCCGAAAACAGCGGTAGCACTCGCTTTCGCTGATGGAGGAAACGCTCGCGATCTGGGAGACGGTCAGCGGTTCGGCGTAATGTTCGTGAATAAAGCCGAGCATCTGCTTGATGCGTATCGAGTCCTTGTTCTGCACAAAATTGGTATCGCATACGCGATCCTGCAGGTTTTCCAGCAGGATGAGCAGCATCTGCATCAGCTCGATCTGAACGAGGATTTCGTATCCGTAGCGGCCGCTGTCAAACGCGGCGAACGCCTCCTGAAAATGCCGAATCGCTTCCCGCTGCCAAGGCACATCCGGACGCAGCAGCACCTCGGTCAGCGTAGAACAGCGGGTCAGCGGCGCGATATACCGCTGCTGAACAATGCTCTGCGGAAAACCGGAGACGAGTTCCGGCATAAACAGCAGGCTGTTGATCCGGCAGGGGACATTCTTCTGTCCGCGCTTGAGTTTATGCAGCACGTTGCAGTTGACAAAGATCGCTTCGCCCGCGTGCAGCAGGTATTCGGTTTCGCCGCAGAGCACGAGCGTATCCTCTTCGAGCGCGAGGATGATCTCGATCTCCTCGTGCCAGTGCCAGGGGATATTGCCGATGAGGTATTTGCCCGGGTCCTCGTCGTAACCCGCGCAGGGAAAAACGGGCGTGCCGTGCTTGGTGAGCTCGCGCAGGTCCGACGCGACGGCGATATCCATCAGTTGAAGCGCTTTCATGGACCGGCTGTTTCCTTTGAAATATGTAGAATTATAATATTTAGTAGCTACATTATATAAGCATCGGGGGAAGAACGCAAGAATCATAGCATTCAATGTTCGGGCAATAAAAAAACCGCCGGAGCGTTTCCGGCGGTTCAAGTGCGTCTAGACCTTGATATCCTGCAGCGGCCTGCTCTCCGGCACGGGATGGCGCAGAAGGAACCGCTCCGTCTGCTCCACCGAGCGTCCGATGTGTTTTGCCGGATCGAGCTGAGAGAGAATTTCTTCTTTAGCGAGCGGAAACGCGGGATCGCCGCCCAGCCGGTCGGCGAGGTCGTTTTCCCCGCCCTGTGCCAGACGTTCCTTTGCCGCGAGGGAATGCGTGCGGATGATCTCATGCAGCGCCTGCCGGTCGCCCCCGCGCTGAACGCCCGCCATGAGCAGGTTTTCCGTCGCGAGGAACGGCAGCGCGTCGGAGAGGATGCGCGCGTTTGCGGCTTCGTGGACGATCAGGCCTTTTGCGATATTTGCCATGAGCCGGAGGACCGCGTCCGTCGCCAGAAACGCTTCCGGCAGCGAAAGCCGCCGGTTGGCGGAATCGTCCAGCGTGCGTTCCAGCCATTGCGTACTAGCGGTCATCGGCGCGTTGAGCGCGGTTGCCATCACGAAACGGGAGAGGGAGCAGATGCGCTCGGACCGCATGGGATTTTGTTTATACGCCATCGCGGAGGAGCCGATCTGGCCGCTTTCAAACGGCTCGGAGAGGATGCCGTCGTGCTGCAGGAGGCGGATATCGTCGCCGAAACGGTACGCGCTCTGCGCGACGCTCGAAAGCGCGTTGAGTATGCGGCTGTCAAACTTTCGCGGATAGGTCTGTCCGCTTACGTCGTAGAGGCGGTCGAACCCGAAATCCGCAGCGATCCTGCGGTTTAATTCGTCGATTTTGCCCGTATCGCCGGAAAACAGCGAGACGAAGCTTGCCTCCGTGCCCGTCGCGCCCCGGCACCCGAGAAATCGGAACGCCCTGAGCGTGTCGTCGATTTCTTCGACGTCCAGCCAGAGTTCCTGCAGCCAGAGACAGGCTCTGCGGCCGATGGTGACGGGCTGCGCGTACTGAAAATGCGTATACCCGACGGTAGCGATGGACTTGGTGCGCTCGGCGAACGCGGAGAGCGGGCCAAGCACGGCATAAATGCTGTTGCGGATGCTGACAAGCGCGTCTCTGAGGATGATGAGGTCCGCGTTGTCGGTTACAAAACAGCTGGTCGCGCCCAGGTGGATGATGCCCGCCGCCCTGGGGCAGACGAGTCCGTATGCGTAGACGTGCGCCATGACATCGTGCCGAACTTCCGCCTCGCGCTTTGCCACCGTCTCGTAATCGATATCGTCCGTATGCGCGGCAAGCTCGTCCAACTGCTCCTGGGTGACAGGCAGGCCCAGCGCGTGCTCCGCGCGGGCGAGGCTTATCCAGAGTTTCCGCCAGGTGGAGTAGCGCATGTCCGGCGAAAACAGCCGCTGCATTTCGTCCGAGGCATACCGGCTGTTTAAAGGGCTTTCGTAGCGGTCGCGCACGGCGGTCACCTCCGGATGATGGCGTCCCGCGCCGCGCCGACCGAGATATTTTTAATCGGGCAGGATATACGGTCCTGAATATAGTTCACGTAATCCTGCGCCGCTTTCGGCAGTTCGTCAAACGAGCGGCAGCCGGAGATATCGCAGCCCCAGCCGGGCAGATATTCGATCACGGGTTTCGCAGCGCCGATCGCCGCGGGGAAGGGGAAATCATCCGTATTTTTGCCGTCCAGCTCGTATTGCGTGCAAACGGGGATCTGATCCAAATAGGACAGGACGTCGATCTTGGTGAGGGCGACTTCGGTCGCGCCCTGCATGACGACGCCGTAGCGCGTCGCGACGATATCCATAGGCCCGACGCGGCGGGGGCGTCCGGTTGCCGCGCCGTATTCCGCGCCCGCTTCGCGGAGTTTTTCCGCGTCCGCGCCGAACCATTCGGCGGTAAACGGACCTTCGCCCACGCAGGTGGAATAAGCCTTGACCACGCCGATGACGCGGTCGAGTTTCGCGCCAGGCATGCCTGCGCCGATGGGCGCGTAGGCCGCGAGCGGTGCCGAGCTGGAGGTGTAAGGATAGATACCGAAGTCAACGTCCCGCAGCACGCCGAGCTGCGCTTCGAAAAGGATGTTCTTTTTCCCGTCCACGCCGCGCAGATAGGCGCCTGTGTCGCAAAGATACGGTTTGAGTTTTTCGCCGCAGGCCATGAGCCAGTCCCAGACTTCGTCGAGTGTGTAGGTTTTGCTGCCGTAGACGTTTTTCAGCGTGAGATTCTTCCATTCGAGAATGCCCGCGAGCCGCTTTTTCAGATAATCGGGATAGTTCAGCTCGCCGAGCATGATGGTTTTCTTCATGTATTTATCGCCGTAGACGGGCGCGATGCCGCGTTTGGTGGAGCCGTATTTCGCGTCCGCGAGACGCGCTTCTTCGAGCACGTCCTGATCGCGGTGGTATGGAAATACGATCGGCGCGCGGTCGCTGACTTTTAGGTTTTCCGGCGAGATGGGGATGCCTTTGGAACGAAGATCTTCGATTTCCTCCAGCAGCTTTTCCGGGTCGACGACCGCGCCGTTGCCCAGGACGTTGACTACGCCGTTGCGGAAGATGCCGGACGGCAAAAGGTGCAGCGCGAATTTGCCGAATTCGTTGACCACGGTATGCCCCGCGTTGTTGCCGCCCTGATAACGGACGACCACGCCGTAATCCGCCGCGAGAAGATCGACCATGCGGCCCTTTCCCTCGTCGCCCCAGTTGATGCCTACGATTGCACAGTTTGCCATATTCCGCTCCTTTCCAGTATCAAAGACCCGGCTGAGCCGGAGAATCAAATCAAGGCCGCTTTTTTTCAGCGCGCGTAAACGTCGTTTCCGAATAAATCAAACGATACCAGGACGGGGAAATCTTCCACCGTCAGGCGGTAGACAGCCTCCGCGCCGAGGTCTTCAAACGCGACCGGATCGCAGGTACGGATACGCGCGGCATAGAGCATGCCCGCGCCGCCGGTCGCCGCGAAATGCACCGCGCGGCCTTTCATCGCCGCGCAGACGGCTGTGCTGCGCGCGCCTTTTCCAATGAACTGGCAAACGCCGTAATCGATCAGGGCTGGCGTATACGCGTCCATGCGCTTGCTGGTCGTCGGCCCGCAGGGGCCGATCACCTCGCCGGGAGCGGCGGGGCAGGGGCCTGCGTAATAGATACAGGCGCCTTTGGGGACCGGCAGAGGTTCGCCGCGCTGCAGCAAATCCGCAAATCGGGCGTGCGCCGCGTCGCGCGCGGTATAGATCGTGCCGGTCAAGTATACCATATCGCCGGCGCGCAGCCGCGCGAGATCCTTTGCCGGGACGGGGACGGGCAGGCGGTATTCCATCGCGCTACACCTCCTCGCTTGCATGGCGGCAGGCATGGCACTGGAGGTTGACCGCGACGGGAAGCCCGGCGATATGCGTGGGTTCCGCGGCGGCAAGCACCGCCAGCGCGCCGGTCAGCCCGCCGTAGCCCATCGGGCCGCCGCCGGACGCGTTGATGCGCGAGAGCGCCTCCCGTTCGATCGCGGCGACGTCTTCCCGCGGGGAACGATCCGCAAGCGGGCGAAGCAGCTGCCTCTTTGCCAGAAGCGCGCAGGACTCCATCGTGCCGCCGATGCCGACGCCGACGACCACCGGCGGGCAGGCGGAAGCGCCCGCGTCTTTGACAGACGTTACGATCGCGGTAAGAATGCCTTCCACGCCGGCCGAGGGAGGAAGCATCCATAACCGGCTCATGTTCTCGCTGCCGAATCCTTTTGGGGCGACGGTGAGACGAACGCGGTCTCCGCCGACAAATTGAATATGTATTACGGCGGGCGTATTATCGCCCGTATTTACGCGCGTCAGGGGATCCAGAACGGATTTGCGCAGATAACCGTCGGTATACGCGAGGCGGACGCCTTCGTTGACCGCGGCGGTCAGGTCGCCTTCGATATGCGCATCCCTGCCGATATCGGCGAAGACCACCGCCATTCCGGTATCCTGACAGATCGGTCGCTGCTTTTCCCGCGCGAGGCGCTGGTTTTCGACGAGCTGATCCATCACGAACCGCGCGGCGCTGTTTTCCCGCTCGCCCGCGCGGGCGGTTTCGAGCGCGGAAACCACATCCGACGGCAGGTCACAGCAGGCGCGCAGACAGAGCCTGCGCACAGGTTCGATCAATTCCCGAGCCTCGACGATTCGCATCGCAGTACGCCCTTTCCCGGCAGTTTTAAGCAACGCACCGAAAAACAAATTATCGCATAAATCGTCCTTTATTACAATACGGTTTTCCGGTTATCGTCGGAAAACTCGCAAAAAACTGTATAAATATTCCGACGCGTGCATATCGGCCGCCGAATAAAATTCTTAAATATTCTACCTGAAAATATTGATACTTATTCTTAAAATTGCGGAGAAACGTAATTCTCACAAGATTCTAATGTGTATGCTACGTTTCGTTCGTTTTTTTTCACAAATTGCCACGATTCCGTGCTTGCCTTATGCCGATTACCCTGTAAACTTAATCTATGCAGATAACGATAGAAGATACGCAGTACTTTCGTACGCCGCTCTCAACCGTATTCACGGCCCTGGGAACGGGAAACGACATTCGCGTTTTTGCCGGCCGCGATGATACTGCGGCGGAATCGGCGCTCAAGCGGGCGAAGGAACGCATCCTTTCTCTGCACGAGACGCTTTCCGTTTACAAGCCGGACAGCGAAATTTCGCTTCTGAACGCCGCCGCGGGCGGAAAGAGCGTTCCGGTCGGAGGGGACACGTTTTTGCTTCTTTCCGAGAGCAAACGGTATTCCTGCCTTTCGGGCGGCGCGTTCTCCGTCACAACGCGCCCGCTCAGCGCCTTATGGGAAATCCATGCGCGCTGCGGCAGCGTTCCGGCCCGCGCCGAAGTGGAAGAGACACTGTCGCTCGTTTGCGACGGGGATATTCGGCTCGATCCGAAGACGCGCACGGCAAGCCTTCAGCGGTTCGGACAAAGCGTCGATTTCGGCGGCATCGCGAAAGGGTATGCGGCGGACGAGGTGCGGCGCATCCTGCTCGAAGGCGGCGTGACGCGCGCGCTGATCAACCTCGGCGGTACGGTGTCCGCGATCGGCGGAGAGTGGAAAGTCGGGATTCAGCATCCGGACCGGTTTACGGGGGATGCGATGGGGCGGGTTGTGCTCCGGGACTGCTGCGCGGTGACTTCCGGCGACTACGAGAGGTATTACGAGGTGGACGGCGTGCGCTACCATCACATTGTGGACCCGCGCACGGGGTATCCCTCCAGGTCGGATTTACGGAGCGTGACGCTGATCGGACAAAGCGCGCTTGCGCTGGATGCGCTTTCCACGGCGGTATTCGTGCTCGGCGCGGAAGACGGGCTGCGCCTCGTTCGCGATGCGGGCGCGGAGGCGGTGTTCGTAGACAGCGCGCTGAACGTATTTTGTACAGACGGCCTTCGCGATCATTTTGAGCTTTTATAAAAGACAGAACTTGAACTTATAATTCTATTATTAGTGAGTGTTGCATGAAGAAAAAACTGTTTCATAAAATAACAGCCCTGACGCTGACGAGAAGGATCATACAAGGCCTTTCGCTCGTCCTGTTTCCCGGGCTTTTCATTTCGACGTTTTCGGCGATTAAGTCGATCTATACCGCGCTCATCGGAGGCTCGTTCGACGCCGCAGCGATGACGGGACAGATCGTGCTCGCGGTGTCCATGCTGCTGATCACGGCGGTCATGGGCCGATTCTTCTGCGGATTCCTCTGCGCCTTCGGCACGATGGGCGACTTTTTCTGGTATCTTGGCACAAAGCTGAAATTGCAGCGCCCGAAGGTCGGGACCCGCGCGGACCGTTTCCTCAAAAAGATAAAATACGTCATTTTAGCGCTCGCCGTCTTTTTCGTGTGGACGCTTGGAATCGAACTTTTAAACGGCGCCAACAACCCCTGGACAGTCTTCGGAATGCTCACGAAGCTCAGCGGATGGACGGATCTGTCGGTCGTCCTCTCGATCGGGATGTTTTTACTTTTGCTGATCGCGATTGGGTCTCTGCTGATCGAGCGCTTCTTCTGCCGCTATCTCTGCCCGCTCGGCGCGGTGTTTGCCGTCGTGTCGAAATTCCGGCTGTTCAGAATACGGAAACCGCGCACGGTCTGCGGCCCCTGCCGCGCCTGCACGAAGCGCTGCTCCATGGGAATTTCGCTTTACCGCATCGACGTCGTGAAGAGCGCTGAATGTATCGACTGCATGAATTGTGTGGAAATCTGCCCGAGGGAGAATGTGCGGGCAAATCCGAAACCCGCGTTCGCCGCGGCGGTTGCGGTCGCTTCTCTTGCGGGGATGTATTACGCCGGAAACATCGCGGGAAACGCGGCCGCCGAGCGGCAGATCACCGCGGTCGCCGCGAGCGTGAGCAGCATCAGCAGCGCGAACGCCGGACAGTTTACGGACGGCGTGTTCACGGGCAGCGCGACCGGATATCACGGAAACACCAGCGTTTCCGTAACCGTGCAAAACGGATATATCACGGAGGTTTCCGTGCTCTCGACGGGGGACGATCTCGAATTTTTCAGTCAGGCGAAGGCTTCCGTCATCCCCGCGATTATCGCGGATCAAAGCGTCGCCGTCGACACGGTGTCCGGCGCGACCTTCAGCAGCAACGGCATCATCGGCGCGGTCAAGGACGCGCTTTCCGGCGCGCTTAGAGCGGGTACCGACGTCAACATAGTGGAAACGGACGATTCCGCGCTGACGCCTACGCCCGCGCTGACGCCGACGCCCACCCCGACGCCATCACCTACGCCGACCGCGACGCCGGAACAGACCGGCGAGGGCCCGATTTCGCTCAAGGACGGGTCCTACTCCGGCACAGGCAGAGGCTTCCGCGGGAATATCGACGTGACGGTGACCGTTCAAAACGGGTATATCACGGCCGTGCGCATCGACAGTTACCACGACGACGAACGGTATTTTGCGCATGCGAAAAATACGATGATCAACCGCGTGATCGCGCATCAGAGCGTGGAGGTCGACACGGTATCCGGCGCAACCTACAGCAGCCGGGGAATTCTGGATGCGATTCTGGACGCGTTGGGGAACGATTATTTATCTCCGTCGGCGCTGGTGGATTCCGTCTCGGGCGCTACTTCCATCGCATCCGGGATCACCGGAACGGGATCGACTGTGCGGGTTGACTCGTCTCCGGCGCAACGTCCGTGGCAAACGGCGGTTCGACGGGATCCTCGGGCGGCTCAACGCAGTCGGTTTCGACCGAATACGAATATGAAGACGAGGCAGACGACGATTAATCCCTGCTGATCAAAGCCTCCGCCGAAATCAGGCGGAGGCTTTTTTAAATGGTTGAATGAGTCCACGCAGCGTAGGTTGCCGGAAACGGCGCGCGGTGATATGCTCACGGGAGAAAAGAGGAGCGCGCATGAACAACTATGTCACCGCCGGAACGATTCGTTCGCTGCGGGAGAAAAAAGGATATACGCAGAAGCAGCTTGCCGAAAAGCTGCTCGTCAGCGACAAGGCGGTTTCCAAATGGGAATCCGGCAGGGGGTTGCCGGACATCAGCCTGATCGAACCGCTGGCGAAAACGCTCGGCGTTTCGCTCGCGGAACTGCTCTCCGGCGCATGTGTCCAAAACGCAAACCGCCACGGCAATATGCTGAAAAGCAAGTTTTACGTTTGCCCGGTTTGCGGAAACGCGCTGTTCTCCGCCGGCGAAGGCGCATTCAGCTGCTGCGGCGTGCTGCTGCCGCCGCTGGAGGCGGAGGAAGGCGACGAAATGCATACGATCGCGATGGAGCGCATCGAAGGCGATCTTTTTATCAGCGTTGACCACCCGATGATGAAGACGCATTTCATCTCGTTTTTCGCGCTCGTTACACCGAACAGGGTACAGATGGTCAAACTCTACCCCGAACAGAACGCGGAAGCGCGCATCCCGATAACGGAGCGCGGAATTGCATACGCTTACTGCAACCGGCACGGGTTATTTCAGAAAAGGGTTTAGGGAAGGCAACATGAACATACTGGTCATCAACGGCTCGCCGAAGGGCGAGCGGAGCGACACGCTCAAGATTACCCGCGCGTTTCTCGAAGGCATGGGCGAGACGGCGGAATTCATCGACACCATGAAGGTTGACGTTAAGCCGTGCCTCGGGTGCTACGCCTGCTGGCGAAAGACGCCCGGCGTTTGCGCGCAAAAGGACGATATGTCGGGCATTTTACATCGGATGCTCGAAAGCGATCTCGTAATCTGGTCCATGCCGCTGTACTGTTATGGCGCTCCTTCCAACTGCAAGGCCCTCTTTGACCGGCTGCTGCCGCTCTCCATGCCCGGCGTGGAAGTGGATGGGGAAGGATCGAGTTATCATCAGGGCAGGCAGCCGATCCATACGCAGGTCATGCTGATCTCCGGCTGCGGATTTCCCGACCGGACGAACAACTTCGACGGGCTGGAGTTTGCGTTTACGCGGATGTTCAGCAGGGATTGCCCCGCGATCTACTGCGTCGAGGCGCCGCTGCTTGGCATCCCGGAGGCGAAACCAGTCGCGGACGCATATCTGAGCATCGTCAGGCGCGCGGGCGCGGAATTTAAGGAAACGGGGCGGATCTCAGCCGGGACGCAGGCGATTCTGGACGCGCCGATGTTTCCGCCGGACGAGTACCGCGCGCGGATCAACGGCAAATAACATTCAATCGAGGGCGGCAGAACCGCTCTTTTTTTTGCGCATCGTTTCGCAGGCGTGATAGAATAATCAAAGATGCAAAAACATTCGTGATGAAGGAGCGATACTGTATGAGCGCTGCGGTCGTATATTACACATTCGGCGGGTCGACGAAGAAGGAAGCGGAGCGTATCGGCGCGGAGCTGGGCGCGCCCGTTTTCCGCGTGCGGGAGAAGAAGAACAGGAGCCTGATCGGGGCGTTCATCCCCGGCGGTTTCCAGGCGATCAAGCGAAGGAAACCAAAGGTAAAGCCGGTCGATTTCGACCTTACGCCGTACGATCGCGTCTATCTGGGCTGCCCCGTCTGGGCGGCGTATCCCGCGCCCGCGTTCAATGCGATGCTGGATCTGCTGCCCGCGGGCAAAGAGGTCGAGATCTTCCTCTGCGCGGGCGGCAACGACCCGAGGGACAGCGACGCGGAGACGCGGCGGCTCGTTGAAGCGCGCGGCTGCAAGGTGACGCGGATCTATACGATTCCGACCGGAACCATGCCGGGCAAGCTGAAGGAGTAAAGCGGATCATAAGAGCGGGGGTTGATGGTTCAACCCCCGCTCTTTGACATACCGTTAAGATTGTTTTTTTATACCGTTCCGGATTGCGCCTGCGAGCGCGAAGACGATAAAGAGCGCGATATTGACGCAGACGATGCTTGCGCCGCTTGGCGCCTCGAACACGTAGCTCACGACCATACCGATCAGAAAACCGGCGACCGCGACCGCCGCAGAAAGCACGGTGACCGAGATGTATTTTTTCCCGGCGCGCATGGCGGTCAGCACGGGGAAAATGACGAGGCTGGAGATCAGCAGCGCGCCCATCATGCGCATGCCGAGCACGATGGTGACGGAGGAGAGAATCGCCAGCGCGGCGTTGTAGGTGCGCGTGGGAATGCCCGTCGCGCGGGAAAACGTCTCGTCGAACGTAACCGCGAACAGACGCGGATAAAAGAGAACGAATAATACGAGCACGACCGCGGAGAGAACCGCGGAGAGGATCGCGTCCGTCTCCGAAAGAGAGAGGATGCTGCCGAACATGTAGTTATATACGTCCGTATTCATACCCGTCGTCATGGAAACGACCATCACGCCGATGGCGAGCGAACCCGCGGAGAGCATGGCGATGGCCGCGTCCCCCTTGATGCGAGTGCTCTCGCTGACGCGCAGGAGCAGGAACGAAGCCGCGATGCAGACGGGAATCGCCAGATACAGCGGCGCGATATTCAGTACGGAAGCGATAGCCAGTGCGCCGAAACCGACATGCGAGAGGCCGTCCCCGATCATGGAGAACCGCTTCAAAACAAGGCTGACGCCGAGCAGCGACGCGCAGAGGGAGACCAGAAGCCCCACGACAAGCGCGCGGACGAGGAACGGATAGGAGAGCATTTCCAATATGGTGCCGCTCATGTTCCGTCACCTCCCAGAAACCGCCTGCCGATGTCGTTCAAACGGTACTCTTCGCTCGTGCCGAAGAAAAGCTGCCGGTTCTCCAGATGCAGAATGCGCTTCGCCTCATGCACCGCTTCTCTCAGGTCATGGGACACCATTATGATGGTGATGCCATGGTCGCGGTTGATGTGCGTAATCAGGCGGTACATATCCGCCGTCGCGAGCGGGTCGAGCCCCGCGATCGGCTCGTCGAGAATCAGCAGTTTCTTCGTAGCCGCGAGTGCGCGCGCCAAAAGCGCACGCTGCTGCTGCCCGCCGGAAAGTTCCCGAAAACTCGCGTTTCGCAGCGGAATCATACCGACGCACCGCAGCTGCGCAAGCGCGATCTCGCGCTGCGCGCGAGAGTAAAACGGGCGCAAACCAAGCGAATTCAGTGTGCCGGAGAGTACGACCTCCATTACGCTTGCGGGGAAATCGCGCTGGCTGTCCTTCTGCTGCGGCAGGTAGCCGATTTCGCGGGCGGAGAGCCCGTCGCCAAACGAGATCGTTCCGCTGTGCGGCGCCTTCAGCCCCAGCAGGCCTTTCACGAGCGTGCTCTTGCCGGAACCGTTTTCGCCGACGATGCAGAGGTAGTCCCCGCGATCGATGGAAAAGTTGAGATCGCCCACGACCTCCTTTCCGTCGTAGCGAAACGAGGCGTTGTTTACTTCGATCAATGGCATTTTTCCTTTGCGCCTCCTGACGGTGCGTATCGCTGCGGATTAATTCAGCGCCTGTTTCAGCGTAAGCAGGTTATTCTGCATGAGCGAGAGGTAGGTGGCTCCGCTCTCGAACTCCTCGCGCGTCACGTTGTGGCAGGTGTGGAACAACAGTTTTTTCGCGCCCGTCGCTTCCACGACGGTGTCCGCCATCTGCTGGTTGGACATCTCGATATAAAATACCGCCGGGATATGCTCCGCCTTTACGTGGTCGATCAGCGCGGCGATGGTCGCGGCGGAGGCTTCCGTCTCCGCGGAACAGCCGGGGAACGCCGCGTAATAGTTCAGCCCGTATTCCTCGACGAAGTAGCGTACGGGAAAACGGTCCGCAAACACGACGGTGCTGCGAGCGGCGCTGTGTACGACGTCCCGGAACGACTGATCGAGCGCTTCGAGCTGAGAAACGTACGCGTCAGAATTCGCCTGGTAGGCTTTCGCGTTGTCCGGATCGATCGAGATCAGCTCCGTCGTCATGGCTTTCACGATGGCGATGGCGTTGACAGGCGCGGTCCAGACGTGCTCGTCCCACTCGTGCGCATCGCCGGACGCGGACGACGGTTCCTCTTCCGATTCGGGCTGCATGCCCGCGACGAGTTCCTCCTCGTAGAGCGTGACGTAGTCCATCATGCGAAACGTATGCACTTCTTTATCGAGGCCGGAGAGCACGTTTTCCACCCACGCGTCGTTTTCTCCGCCGACATAGAGAAAGAGATCCGCGTTCTGGATGCGGATGATGTCCTGGCTTGTGGGATCGAAGGAGTGCACCTCCTCGCCGGGTTTGAGCAGCAGTTCAATGTTCGCTCCGGTACCCGCCGTGATCTGCCGCGCGAAATCATAGGACGGGAACACGGTGGAGACGATGGTGATGCCGCCGCTGGCGGCCGGCTGTGCCGCAGCCGGCGCGCAGGCGGAAAAAACGGCCAGCGCAAGGGCGAGAAAAAGCGCGGGAGCGATGAGTTTGGTTTTCACTGGGACCTCCTTAAGGGAAACGGGTTGCTTTGTGTCAATACACGCTGAAGCTGCGGCCGGTTACGGGTTCTTCCGGCTTTTACAGCACTTGCAGATGCCGAAAAGCACGGTCTCCTTTTCATCCAGCGAGAAGTCGCTGCGGCTGAGCACCTCGCGCGTGATTTGCTCGCTGACCGCGTGATCCATGTGATACAGGCTGCCGCAGGCGATGCATTTCAGATGCAGGTGCGCGTCGCACTCCTCGCAGGCGACAATCTGATAAGCAAACTGCCGTCCGTGTTCGCCGGAGAAGCGCTTGACCTGCCCCTCGGAGACGAGTTTTGCGACCAGGCGGTAGAGCGTGCTTTTACCGGGCACCTGATCGGGCGGATATACGGCAATCAGGCAAGCGTGCAGTTCCTCGATCGAAAAACCGCGATCGGGGTGCTCCTTTAAAAAATCGAGCAGAATGCGCCGCTGCCTGGTATCGTACTCCGCCAAATTAGCCGCCTCCTAATATGAGAATTACTCTCATATGTTGGCACGGAATTACAGATTTGTCAAGCGGTTTGCTAAGGTCATCAGCAATAGAAAAAGAAAAAGCCGGGAAGATACCCTCCCAGCCATTTTGCTTTTCAGGATGCGTCAGCGGAATTTGACCGCCGTACCGTAGGCGATGACTTCCGCCGCGCCGGACATGACGGCGCTGGACGCATAACGGATGTTGACGACGGCGTCGGCCTGCAGCGCGTCCGCTTCGGCAACCATGCGTTTGGTCGCCAGCGCGCGCGCGTCGTTCATCATCTCGTTATAGGCGGTCAGTTCGCCGCCGACCAGCGTCTTTAAGGCCTGCGTAATGTCCCTGCCGATGTTTTTGGTCTGTATGGTGCTGCCTTTCACGAGGCCGAGCATCTCCAGTTCCCTGCCGGTAATGTAATCAGTATTGACTAAGATCATCTTCTTCACCGCTCCTTATTTCTTTGATTCTCTGGGCCAGCACATACACGCTCGCGCCCAGCAGCGCGAGCGGTATCACCCCGACCAGCGCCTTAACCCAAACGGGCATCGGCACGGACAGCAAAACGAAGCAATACGCCAGCATGTACGCGGAGAGCAGGACGGTAATCACGATCGGGGCGATCATCTTCTTCCGGTGCGCGTTCATTTTCCGTCTCCTTCATCTGATCCGTTTTCCGTCGGCAGCTTCGGATGGAACCGCGGATTGCCGCGCTGGATCCCTGATAAAGAGCATATCAGAAAGACAGCGGCGTGAAAAGACGAAAAAGCACGGATTAAGAAGAAATGTGGTTTTTACTCCCGTCGCTTCCGGCGGACGGCTCTGCCCGGCGGAAATTCGTCATTTCACTCGACACGGCGCGCAGTTCTTATTAAAATAGAGTCAGATAAGATCCATTTAAGTCAAATCTATATAATTGATAAACCGGTAGTCAAACGAATATTCCGGTGCGCGCGGGAGCGAATCAAGGCGCGCGCGGCCGGGCGGAGGACGGATATGATGGAAGATCGAACCGCGGGATGCGGCGCGCTGGACGCGCTTTACGCGGATCTGGCAAGAAACACGGGCGAAACGATCAAACAGCTGCGCGCCTGGACGAACAAAACGAAGTTCGACGCGGGGTATCTGCAGATGCTCGGCGGGCGCGTTTCCTGCGCCGCGGTCGCGGCGCTCTGCGAGCCGCTGATCCGGCGTGTAGGAGAGATGCCGGAAGGCGGGCTCCTGCCGTTCGCCTACGAGTCGCTTTCGTCGGGGCTATACCCGTATTCCGGCGCGCCGCGCACCAGCAAAACGCTGAAAAATGCGGCCCGGCTGTTTTTAACCGTGCTCTCGCGCCTTCTGGACGCAGAACGGGAGACCGCGTTTGATCCGCTGCTCGATTATATGCCGGTCACTGCGGAGGAGCTGGACGCAAGCGCGTTCCGCGCGCAGTGCGTGCTCTTCGGCGAGGCGATGAGAAAGAGCAATTATCGCGAACTGCTCCGCATCGGGAAAGAGATCATGCCGTTCGATCCCGCCGGCCATACCTTCGGCGTGTGCCATGTGGCGATGCATACGGCGCGCCAGGCGGCGAAAGCGGGGCTGCCGGTGGACGTCGCCCTCGCGGCGGCGGCGGCGCTCTCCCACGACATCGGCAAGTTCGGCTGCCGCGGGGAGGATATGCCTCGGATTCCGTATCTGCACTATTATTACACCTGGAAATGGCTCGAAGAAAAAAACGTGCCGGATATCGCGCATATCGCGGCGAACCACTCCACCTGGGATCTCGAATTTGAGAACCTGCCCATCGAGTCGCTGATCCTGATCTATGCGGATTTCCGCGTGCGCGCCGAGCGCGGGGAGGACGGCAAAGAGAGGACCGTTGTCAGCCCGCTTTCCGAAGCGCGCGACCGAATTTTCGTCAAGCTTGCGGACATGACGCCGGAGAAGCGCCTGCGCTATGAAACGGTGTACCGGAAGCTGGACGACTTCGAGCGTTTTTTAATCAGCCGCGGTGTGAACACAGACCTGAACGCGACGGAGCTGCTGCCGGCGGAGAGGACGGACGCGGCGCTGCTCTCGCAGGGAGATGTCATCCGCGCGCTGAACAACCATGCGTTCGACAACAACGTCCATCTGATGCATACCGTTTCGGTGAGCGACAGCTTCGAGGCGCTCCTGGAACAGGCGCGGGACGAGAAAAACCTGAACCGCATCCGCACTTATCTGCTGCTCTTTGAAGAGTACAGCACCTATATGACGCGCACGCACAAACTGCTCACGCTGCGCTTCCTTTACGAATTATTAATGCATCACGACGGCGACGTGCGCCGGCACGCGGGACGCGTCATGGGCGATATCCTGGCGAATTCCGGGCCGCGCTATCGAAAGGAACTGCCGCGCGGGGCGGGGTCCCTCGCCATCGCGCCCGCTCTGCATGCGGTGCTCAGCGAGAGCACGACGCTGTGGGACGATTACATCGAACTCTGCCTGCACCCCGACTACAAGATTTCGCAGAAACATGCCGCCCGCATCAGCAATTCGCTCAAGACGATCGCCGGCAGCCTTTTTCGGCTCTGTATGCCGGAGGAGCAGCGCGGCTACTGGGAGAAGCTATATAAGCGCATCTTTTCCAGCGGGGGCGAGGATCTGCTTGCGCTGATGGACACGCTGCCGCACGTTCCGAATGACATTATGCAAAGGAGCGAAATCGAACGGATTTTGCCCGTTCTCAGTGCGGCGGCGGCTTCGGCGGAAGCGCGGGTGCGCATCCGCGCGCTGCGCGCGCTGATCGCCGTTGCGGGCGACGACGCCGAACTGCTCACGCTCGCCGCGGAGACGGTGAAGCTGCATCCGGATGCGGAACTGGCCTCCGTTTGGCTATTAAACCGCCTGCGCTTGCGGGCGGGGCTGGAACCGCTGCCGGAACCCAATCTGCCGATTGGGGAAATCTACCTGAGCAATCTGAAAAGCAGCATCACCTGGACGATGAAACTCGTTCAGATCGACCGTCTCCGTGTGTACGCCGACGAGCAGCCGCAGGAAGCGTTCCATATCGCGATGCATTTATCCAATCTCCTTTCGGTCAGCGAGCATCTGCCCGTGCGTGAGCGCGCGGGAGAGGCGCTGGTGGAGATCTCCGCGGCACTCTCGGTCGACCAGAAAAACGAGATCATGGTGGACCTGCTGCGAGAGCTGGAAACGGGGCAAAACGAAATCTCCGGTTATATTCCGCCTTACCTCGGCAAACTGATCTGCGCCGTGCCGGAAAAGGAGATGGACGAAGGCATCGACTACCTCGAAGGCCTGCTTCGCGCGGCGAATACGCGCGCCGCACGCGCCGCGCTCTCAACGCTGTGCGTCATCCTCTCCGGCTATACCGCTGGGAACGACACGCGGACAAGCGCGGTGGCGGAGCGCGTGTTCGGGCTTCTGCTGACCGGAGTAGCGCACTTCGACGACAGCATCCGTCTCACCGCACTGGAGGTGATCTGCCGCGGATACTTCGGAAACGATGCCTGCCCGCTGCCTGTGCGGCGGGATTACCTTGCGCGGTTTGGCAAAAAACTATTGACGCTGCTTGGGGAGCGGCGGGACGGGATGCTGGCCTTTTTCAACGAGGCGGCCATGCTCAACCACCTGTACCGTTTTATCACGCTCTGCGAGACGAGCGGCGGATTCTATTTTGAACCGCCCAAACCCGTCGCTTTCTTTCCCGGCACGTTCGATCCGTTTTCGGCGGGGCACAAGCGTATTGTCGAGGAGATCCGCGCGCGCGGATTCGAGGTGTACCTCGCGGTGGACGAGTTTTCCTGGAGCAAGCGGACGCTGGCCAGACTCCTGCGCAGGCAGATTGTGAGCATGTCTTCGGCAAATCTGCCGGACGTCTATCTCTTCCCCGACGATATTCCCGTGAATATCGCCATGCAGGAGGACTTAAAAACACTGAGCCGCCTCTTCTGCGACCGAGAACTGTATCTCGTCGCGGGGACCGACGTAATTCTGAACGCCAGCGCTTATCGGCAGAGCGGGCCGGGCACCGCGGCGACTTATCACCACATTCTCTTTTCACGCGAGGACGGTGCGCACGGCGAGGATACGCGGCGCGCGGAAGATATGCTCCGCGGGCGCGTGGTGCTGCTCTCGCTGCCGGCTTACTACGAAAGCGCGAGCTCGACGCAGATCCGCGACTATATCGATAAGGACATGGATATCGGCATGCTGGTCGATCCCGTCGTGCAGGACTTCATTTACGCGCGCGGGCTTTACCTGCGTATGCCGCAGTATAAGTTTGAAATCAGCGCGATTTCACAGCGGCGCTGCGAGGTGCGCGAAGCGGGGGACGAATACGCCGCCATCTATCGCGGAGAAGAGGGCGAGCCGCTCGCGCGCATCAAAAGCCGCAGCGTAAATGTGACCGACCTTTACGACGTGCTGGGCGAGATGCGCGGCGCGGCGGAGACGGTGCGCAGGCTCGCTTCCGGCCGTATCCTCTGGATCGAGGAGGCGAGCGGGGCGGGAGAACCGCTCCGGACGCTCCTGTGCGATTTACTTGCGCGATCGCTGATTCGGGAGCATACCTACGCGCTCTACCGCTGCGAAGCGGAGAGCGAACGGGAAATTGCGGAACAGCTGGGGTTTTTGCCCGTCGCGAACCAGAGCGCGCTGCTGTACGCGGATATGCGCGCGCCGCTCGTATTGATTGAAGACACGCTCCAGCACATCAAGGAGCCGTTTGCCTCGGACGAAGAAGTCCGCCGCGCGGTGGAATCCACGCGGCCCGCGCTGCGCCGTTCCATCTGCGCGCTGTTTCCGGGAACGCTGCTGCTGTGTTTTGATATGGAGGCGATCAACGACGGCCTCATCGAAAAGGTGCGTTCGCTCAACGGAGTTTCCAACATACCGCCTGCCGAAAAAACGCTCGGCCGCGCGATGTGCGTTCCTTACGGCAAAATCCTCGCGGGAACCATTGTTCCGAATACCGTGACGAAAGCCCTGCACGCGGACAAGGTATTCCACGCCAACGAGAGCGGATTCGACATCATGGAGTCGCCCGGCTATTCTCCGCTTGCCAATCAGATTAAAACGATCAAGTCGTTCCGCCGCCCGGTCCTACTGGTGGACGATCTTCTGCACAACGGCTACCGCCTCGAAAAACTCGACCCGCTGTTTCGCGAACAGGGGGTGGAGATCGAGCGTATCGTCGTCGGCATCCTGTCCGGCCGCGGGCTCGATCTGATGCGGGAGCAGAAGAGGAACGTCGACTGCGAATACTTCATCCCGAACATGCTCTATTGGTTTACGGAAAGCCTGCTGTATCCGTTCATCGGCGGGGACAGCGTCGCGGGCGGTATCGCGGAGCGGGATTATCCGCCGGGAATCAATCTGATTCTGCCGTACCAGTATCCGAAATACCTGCACGGCGCGCTGCCGCCGGCGGTGCGCGCGTATTCGCGCGTGGCGCTGAAAAACGCGCTGACAATCCTCACCGTTCTCGAATCGCGTTATCTCAAACTGGAAGGCACGGGCCTGACGCTGCGCCGCCTCGGAGAGGCGCTTACGAGGCCGCGCCTGCCGGACAAGGGCACGCATATGCAATACGACCTCAACGTGGTCGCCTCGGCGTATCTGACGGACGATATCCGTCAGATGCGCCGTATCTCCAACGCGGAGGATGTGTGAGCATGGAGTATTACCGATACCGCGAGTTCTGCCTCTGTTCGCAGGGAGGCGCGCCGCCACAAGGCGCATTGCCCGCGGAGGGACCGTTTGCGCCGCTGGTACTGCTCGTTTCGCGCGATCCGTTCGTCAGCCGCGGCTTTTTTGCGATTCGCTCGCTTGCCGAACTGGATGAGCCGGAGGGTGTCAATCTGCTGTTCGCGCCGACCGTACCGAAGGCGGACGACGGCCTGACCCGCTTTGTGGAGGCAAACGGCGCATGCGTGCTGAATACGGCGTTTGCGCGTGCGTTCGACATCCTGCTCGCCTACCGGTTTTACCTGAGCATCCTGCCGCGCGTGCAGATCGTCGGCCTCGGCAACGTCGGCGGAACGATGGCGACGGGATTGAAACTGCTCGGGCCGGATCTGAAGGAGATCGGTATTTTCGATCACGACCGAAATCTCTGCCTGCGCTATGAAGCGGAGCTGAACCAGATATTACCTGTCCGCGACGGAGAGCGGCTTCCTCCGGTCGTTATCCATTCGGAAGACACGTTGTTTGACACCGATGTTTTGGCGTTTTGCGCTGCGCGCGCCGTGCCGGAGGTCGGCGCGGAGAGCGGCAGCGACGTGCGGCTGATGCAGTATGAAGCAAACCGCGATCTGCTGCGCGGCTACGCGAAGCGTGCGCGCGAATGCGGGTTTGGGGGGCTTTTCGCGCAGATATCAGACCCGGTGGATCAGCTCAGCCGCGCCGTATTCCTCATGAGCAACCAAAATGAACGGGGCGATTTCGACTGGCGCGGGCTGCTTCCGGAGCAGGTGCGCGGGTTCGGCCTCGGCGTCATGCGCGCGCGAGCGGTCTATTGCGCGCAGCGCGAGGGAATTCTCCCGGAGGAGATCCGCGCGTACGGTCCGCACGGCAGCGGACTCGTCATTGCCAACGCGCACGGCGATTCATACGACGACGAGGTGTCGCTCGAATTGACGCGCCGCGCGGAGACGATGAATCTGCAAGTGAGATCTTATGGGTTTAAACCCTATATCGCGCCTGGGCTCTCCTCCGCGGCGGTGTCTGTGCTGCGCGCGATCCGCAAGGAGTGGCAAGACGCGGCGGTACCGATGGGAGGAGTTTATTTCGGCTGCCGCGCGAGATTTTCCGAACTCGGGCCGGAAACACTGCGCGAAGAACCGCACCCGCTGCTGAGAAAACGAATCGAAAAAAGCTACCTTGCGCTGAAGGGATTTAACGCGAAATGAGCAGAGTAATCGTGCTCACCTGCGGCGAAAACGCGCGCCTGAACGAAACGCTCTCATTCGCGCTGAAGGACGTTTCGAGCCGGCGGATCGCGTTCCGCGGCGCGCTGCCGGCTTTGTCCGGCGAACGCGTGCTCTTCGCGCTCGGGCTGAGCGAACACGGCCTGGACGCGGAAGCCGCCGCGCTGATCGCGCATCTGCGCGCAAATCCGCGCGCGATGGAGGGAGCGACCGGCGCAATCATCGTAGACAGCGCCGGCGAGCTCTATACGAAACAGACGGCGGACATGCTGGCGTTCGCGGCAAACCTCGCCGGCTGCCGGTTTCCGGGAAAACCGCTGGCCGAAGCGACCGCTTCGCTCGGCAACTGGCGCATCCAGGCGCTGCGCCGCGGCAAAACACCGCTGGAAGCGTACCGCGAAGCGGCGCGGGAGCTCGTCGCGCGGCTGATCTCATTTGCGCCGAGATTCATCGAAAAACCGAACGTGCTGCTGCTGCACGCGTCCGACCAGAACACGTCCAACACTCTGCAGATCGGGCGGGCGGCCGCGGAAAGGCTCGCGCCGGTTTGTAACGTGCGTGAAATATCCCTGCAAAACGGGGCGATCTACGACTGCCGCGGCTGCTCCTATAAAACCTGCGCGCACTTTGCGCGGCAGAACAGCTGCTTTTACGGCGGCGTCATCACAAACGACGTATATCCCGCGATCAACGAGTGCGACGCGCTTTTGCTCCTCTGCCCGAACTACAACGACAGCGTCAGCGCAAATATTCTCGCGTTCATCAACCGCCTGACCAGCCTGCTTGTTTACAACTCGCTTTATGAAAAATATCTGTACGCCGTGATCGTTTCCGGATACAGCGGCAGCGATATCATCGCGCAGCAGGTGCTCGGCGCGCTTTGCATCAATAAGACGTTTATCCTGCCGCCCCGCTTTTGCCTCATGCAGACGGCGAACGACCCCGGCGAGGCGATGCGCGCGGTTGGGATGGATGACCGGATCGATGAGTTTGCTCGAAATATGCGAAAAACCATACGCGGCGAATAACGCGGGGTTGTCAGACGAGGCAAATTCGGTTAAGATAGATTCAGCACGGAACCGCCGCGTAATCCAATCAAAAGGAAGTGTCTTTTTGGCCGCTGTTCTGTAACGGAACGCAGAAAAAACATCGAAACCATCCGCGCGAGAGGCGCTTTTTTCGATGTACGCGTTCCCGGACAGAAGCGCGCCAGGCCGGACACGAATCATAAGAGTTTCATTCGGCATGGAGCATTTCCGTGCCGCTTTTATTTGGAAACGCCGGCAATGAACAGAGAAACAACGGAAGGAACGAAACATGCAGTATAAAAAAGCAAATATGTTTGAAAAAGTATTCATCAAAGAAAACATCATGGGGCCTAATCCGGCGAAACTGCTGGAAGAGCTGATGAGGGATTATCCGCTTCCTGCGGGGCAGACTGTGCTCGATCTGGGATGCGGGCGCGGTGTGACGTCCGTCATGCTCGCAAAGGAGTACGGGCAAAGGGTGTTTGCCACCGACCTTTGGATCGAAGCAACAGACAACTGGCGGCGGTTCCTTCAGTTTGGCCTGACGGACCGCGAGATCGTGCCCATCCATGCGGAGGCGCACGAATTGCCATACGCGCAGGAGTTCTTCGACGCGGTCGTCAGCATCGACGCTTACCATTATTTCGGGCTGGACCGGGATTATCTGGGCAAACACCTCCTCCCGCTGGTCAAGCGCGGCGGGTGGCTGCTCATCGCTGCGCCGGGATTTCACAAGGATATACACGACGATATTCCGGAGGAACTGCTGCACTCCTGGTCGGCGGAGGATCTCGATACGCTGCACGACGCGGCGTACTGGCTGGACGTCCTCTCCGCGACGGAGGGCGTGGAGATCGTTTCCGTATACGAGATGGAGAGTCTTGAGGAATGCTGGCAGGACTGGCTGGATACGGACAACGAGTATGCCGTCAACGACCGGCTCTCAATCGGAGCGGGCGCGCTGAAGTATATGAACTTCGTCGGCATCGCGTTGCGGCGGAAATAGAAAACAGGGCTTCGGGATTTTCCCGAAGCCCTGTTTTTATTCATGATCCATTTCGCCCGGACCGTCCGAAGACTCTTGTTCCTCCGGAAGGTGCAGCCCGATGAGTTTGCCCGCGAGCAGCCGCGCAAAGCTAGCCGCAATCGAGGAGCCGACCACGAGGTCGCTTACTTCCGTCCCCGTATCGGAAGCCTCGTCGAAGATCGGTTCCGCGCTTGCTTTGGCCTGCTGTACGACGTAACGCGAGATGCGCAGGTATGACGCGGTGAACCGCGCATATTCCGAGCGAATGAGCGCTTCGTCGTCCGGCGGGAGCATATACGCCATGGCAGCCATGCTGACGGACTGCTTAAACGTGCAGATCATCAACAGCAGCGCGATGTGTTTCCTGCCGTATTTCTTGCGCACCGGCGGCGGAATGAGCCGCAGCTTGACGTAATTATTCACCATGGAGGGAGTAAGCAGCTTCTCTTCGGCCGGGTCGTACACGAAAAAACCGAGGTATTGGTTGACGAGCGCGATGACCTGGTCCAGATAGAAGTCGATCTTCGGGAGATTTTCCCACTCCGGCAAACGGAAGGAATCCAAAAAGTGTTCCCAGCGCAGGAGCTTTTCTGCCACCTGCTTTTTTTCGTACAGCATGGGATTCCCCTTTCGCCGGATTTGTTTCATTATAATCGTTTCTTTCATAAAATACCAGATGAAGTTTTCACAACACCTCTTTACATAATAACGGAAAACGGGTAATATGGTTTAACGAACAAGGAAACGAGGTGAAATAAACTATGTCTTTCGCACTCCTCACCGATTCATCGGCGAACCTGACCGAAGCGGAGTATACGTCCAACCGGGTCGAGGTTGTTTCTCTGATGCTCACCATCAACGATGAGAAAGAGATTCTTTGCTATGAACCGGGCGTCGTATTCGACAGCGAAGCGTTCTTCCGGCGGATGCGGGAAGACAGCGCGATGGAGATGAAGACTTCCATGGTCAATACGGCTGCTTTTCTCGCCGCATTCGAGCCGCGCTTGTTGGCGGGCGAAGATATCCTTTATCTGGGCATGGCAGGCGGGATCAGCGGTACCTGCGGGGCGGGGCAGAAGGCTGCCGAAATCCTTCAGAAAAAGTACCCCGAACGGAAACTGCACGTCGTGGACACGCTGACGGCGACCATCGGCGAGGGCATGATCCTGCTCGAAACGGTGAAACTGCGCGATTCCGGCGCAAGTGTGGACGAAGCGGCGGCGCATGCCGAGCGGCGCAGCCACGAAATTCGTTCTTATTTCATGGTGGACGACCTTAATTTCCTCCGGCGCGGCGGCAGAATCTCCGGCAGCGCGGCGCTTGCCGGCGGCATCATGCATCTGAAGCCCATCCTCAAAGGCGACGAGGAAGGAAAAATCGTTCTCGATCTGAAGATTCTGGGGCGAAAAAAAGCAATTAAGACGCTGCTGGATCTCTTTGAACAGCTTCATGTGGCGAACAGGGACAACCGCATCGTCGGCATTACGCATACCGGCTGCGAAGACGAGGCGCATATGCTCGCGGCGGACATCATCGAACGCTATCCTGACGTCAGCGTTACCGTCGTCTGCTTCGAACCCTGTACGGCGTCGCACGTCGGTCCGGGCGCACTCGGATTATTCTTTTTCTAAAGGATGTCATATCAACAGGAATAAACGTATAAAATAGTATATTATGCAATTATATTAATTTATTCCAAATGGCGGAGCGCTCTGGGATGGGGCTCCGCTTTTATATCCAGCGATAAGTATTTGTTACGTCGAAACAAAATATGATGGTATTTACAAACATCTATAATCAGAAATAGGCGGATAAATCACCAGCTAAACAGACTATTGCAAAATAAAGCACAGCGTTATATAGTAATTCTGTTCATAAGGATTACTGTTTAGGAGGAACCGGCGAAAGCGGGCACAAGAGACTGAATAAGAGGGGATGACACATGAGCGAAGAGTGGATCAATCGCTTATACAGTATGGTCCTGCAGCAGATGCAGGATGGCATCATCCTGTCCGACGCGAACGGAACGATCGTCTTTGTCAATGACGCCGCCGAACAGATTCGCAAGATAAAACGAGACGATATCATGGGCAATAGCTTACTGGACTGCCATAAGGAATCCTCCCGGGAAAAGGTTACGCGCGCGCTGACTTATCTCCAGACGCATGAAGGCGCAACGTTCAGCCGCATGGTGACCGATTCGGCCAACGACAAGTTTTATGAAAACGTATATGCGCCGGTGTTTGACGGCGAACACGAGCTGCAGGGAATCGCCGTATTTTCGCGCGATATCACCGAGCGAAGAAAAGCCGATGAGGCGAAGGCGGCCTACCAGCGCGCGCAGGAGATTGCGCACGATACCCTTCGGGAAAAGTTTCAAGGGCTCATGATGACGAGCATGGAAAGGCTCACGAACTTATTGGAAGCGCGGGATCTCTACACCAACGGCCACTCCAAGCGCGTCTGCGACATCTCTATCAAACTCTACGAGCAGATACACGGAATCAACGAGCACTATCTGGACGTCTTGTGGGCGGCTAAGCTGCATGATATCGGGAAAATCTGCATTCCGGACGCGATTGTCCATAAACCCGGCCGCCTGACCGTCGAAGAGTATGAAACCATCAAGCAGCACAGCAGACTTGCGGGGGACATCATCCGCCCGCTCGATCCGGGCAGCCGTATCTGGCCGATCATTCGGTATCATCACGAACGCTTCGACGGAAAGGGGTATCCCGACGGCAGGTTGGGCAGGGAGATACCGGAAGGCTCGCGCGTGATTGCCATCGCGGACACCTACGACGCAATGCGTTCCTGCCGCCCTTACCGCGAGGCGATGAGCTTCGATCAATGTATGGAAGAAATCAAACGCAACGCCGGTACGCAGTTCGACCCCGAGCTGGTCGAAGTGTTTCTAGAACTGGCAAATACGGGAACCATCGCGTAATCAGTGAAGAATACAAACGCCCGCCGGGAAACCGGCGGGCGTTTGTATGCGCTGTTTCAGGCTTGATTTTCGGGCGAATCGGGGTAGCGCCGCGCCAGCAGCGCGAAAACGCGCGGGCGATTATACCGCTGCGCAAGGATGCAGGGCAGGTTGACGATCAAAGCGTAAGCGAGCATGATCCAAACGACATACGGCGGCGCGAAGAATCCGAACACCCAGAAGGGGAGGATGCCAAGCCAGTGCGTCAGTTCGCCGCGCGCGGATTCGATGAGAAAACGCTTCAGATTTTCCTCTGTATAGTCTGCCAGTCTGCGTTTCTGGTACCCGCGCGATTTCCAGACGTTGCCGCCGTCCGGCAGCAGATATTTCCAGCTTTTGATGCGGAACAGCGTTTCATAGATACGCCCTCCCTGTTCCCAACCGTGTGATTGCCAGAAAAAGCGGTTCGGAGTAAAAAACCTGTCCGGTAAAAACAGGCAAAGCCAGGCGAACAGCAATGGAACCAGCGCCCAGATCGCGAAAATCAATACGAGCGTCACGAACGTGCCCGGAAAAAAGACTTGCATCGTTCACCGTTCGGGTTTGATAACCCGTCCTTTCCAGCATACTTTTCCGTGAAACAATCGTAAAAAGACAGAGTAAAAAAACACCAGCAGGAACACCGCCAGCGGCAGGGGGTAGAGGACCGGCGTCAGTAAAGAAAACCGACCGATGCGCCTGCCGAGCAAAAAAAGCACGACCGCCCAGAGAAGATACAGCGCACCGTAAAGCAGGGCGAGCGGTTCGCCGCGCGCGAGGGAGAGGATCAGATGGAGCGGCGCGGAGATAACGGAAGCAAGAAACAGCGAGACAGGCAGAAAGAGCGAAACCGGCGTTCTGGCCGCGCCCGTTGCGAGATTTTTCGTAAACCCCTGCCAGAGGGATCGAAATCCGGCAGGATACATACGAAACGATACGCCGGCGTCTCCGACAAAGACGGAATAAGGAATATTCGCACGCCGCAGATTTCGCGCGAGCGCCATATCTTCCACGACGGCGGATCTGACTGCCTCGTGCCCGCCAGCTGCGAAATAATCCGCGCGCGAAATGGCGATGACCGGGCCGAACAAACCGATATGGAGCGCTTTCGGCAGCGCGGTTCCGTTTGCGCCGATCTGTATAAGGTTGAAGAACAGGGCGCTCTGCTCGTAGGGCTTCCGCATGATATGGTAAGGTTGGACGGATATCGTCCCATACGCTTCATAAGCACACACGATACGGCGCAGACCGTCCTGCGAAAGGCGCACGTCCGCATCCAGAAAGACGAAGACATCGCCGCGGGCGGCCTTTGCGCCCTGATGGCAGGCCCAGCTTTTGCCGATCCAATCCGCGGGTTTCTCCGGCAGGGAGAGTACGTCTGCGCCTAAGGAACGTGCGAGCTGCGCCGTGTCGTCCTCCGAACCGTCGTCCACAACGAGGACTTCCAGCGGGGGGTACGATTGTTTTTTTAAATCCGCAAGCAACAGCGGTATCGTATGCTCTTCATTGCGCGCGGGGATGACGACCGAAACGCGGGAGCCTTCGGCGTTCCGCGCATCCGGCAGGCGCGGGATGCGCCAGAAGAGGAGCGCCGCCGAAGCCAAACCAAGCAGCAGAACCGCAAGCTCAATCCAGAAACCAGTCATGTTGCTGCCCTCGGACGTTTCAGCCGGCGGATTGCTTCGTCCGCCGCGAGTTTGCCGGTGATGATGGAGACGGGCATACCCGCGGGACTGAAGGTCCACATGCCGCACTGCAGGACGTCTGTCAGCCCGGTGCGGATGGCCTTGCGAATTTCGCCAAAGCGATGAACGGCGGGCATTGGGGAATTCGTATGCGCCCAGCCCGTAATGGCGCCGTGCCGCGCGCCCGTTTCGCGCTCGATCGTCAGCGGCGTGGAACAAAGTGAAAAAATGACGCGCTCCGGCAGGCGCGGCAGGAGCATGGTACCGAGCACGCGCAAAACGGTATCCTGTGCGAGCGACTTGAGGGAATCATATTCGCCGGCATCGAAAAAGTATTTCGTCAGTTCATAATCGAAGAGCGTGCTGACGATCAGCCCGGCCTTTCCGGCGGGCGCGAGAGATGCGTCCCGCAAAGCTGGCGTTGAGATTTCGTAAGTCGTCTTTTCCAAATACGAGATGACCCAGTTCTTCAGCGAATCGAACCCTTCGCGAGCGGCGGAATGCCAGTCCGGCAGCGCAGATAACCCCAAAGTGGAGGCCGTATAGAACGCGTGCGCGCCGCAGGCGGCGGCGATCTCGACAGGGGCGGTATCCGCCGCCACGAACACGGTCAGCACGGAATCGATGCCGCGGCTTCGTTCGACGAGCGCTTTTTGACGCAGCGTTTGTTTTGCGGCAGGTTCGCCCAGCGCGCGGTAGAGCGCTGTCTGATCGGCGGCCCAGACGAGCTGGCGGTAGCGCACGGAGCGTCCGTCCGCGAGCCGGGCGGTATGTGCGAGCGGAAAAACCCCCGTAACTTCCGCTCCGGTTTGAAGTTCGCCGTTGTGAAAAACGATGAATTCCGCCAGTTTTGCCGGAAGCATGCCCATTCCGCCGACGGGATAGCGGTAATCGAGATATAGCCCGAAATAGCTCAGCGCGAAGAATGTGGGCGTGTCCACAAAAAAATGCTGGCAGATCATGTCGACGAGAGGTTCGGACGTCGTGAACTTTTTTAGGTATTGCCGGATCGGTTCGCGCAGTCTGTCCGCCTTCTTGATGTTGAGGGAGTATTTGATCATCCAGGGCAGAAGCGTTTTTGTCAGGTACCGCGGATCTTTCCGCTCGTCTTCGAGAAAGAGCGGGTTTTCGATGCCATAGAGCACGTCCATATAGCGCATGACGCGTGTGATGTCGGCGATGATCGCGTCGATTGCTCCTGCCTGATCGGGAAAGAACGACCGGAACAGATCGGCGTAATCCCGCAGACCCCGCTCGCCTTCGAGCCGTACAGCGCGATCCTGAATGCCGATCGTGACCGGATTTTGCGAAAAAACGAGCGGGATACCCAGCGATCGCAGCATGGGTGTCAGTACGCCGGAGTCTTCGAACGCGCGGATGCCCGCGTCGAAAACGAATCCTTCGCGTTCAAAACTTCCAACAAAGCCGCCGATCCGCTCCGCGCGCTCGCATACGAGCGTATCGAGCCCTGCTTTCGCGCAGTAAGCCGCGGCGGTCAGCCCTGCCGCGCCCGCGCCGACGATGAGTACATCGCATGTGTCTTTCATGTCGTCACCCCGTTCTTATGATGGATGGCGTGCAAGATACATTTGAATTGCACAGTATTCTCTTAACCCTTACGAGATATGCGGTGACTTCGCCGGTTTTTTTCGCAGCGCAAGCGCGAAGATCACCGCGATAAACGCGGCGAGGCAGAACGCCAGCACGGCGATTACCCCCGGATATCTGCCCGCAAAGCCGGACGCGGAGAGATGGTTCATCAGGATATTGGTGTATGCCCAGACGAATACGAGCAGATACGCGATATCCCGGAACGTTAGCGCGGTGGCGATTCCGATACCCGCACCGACGAGCAGAATGATCACCGCCCACGCGGGTTCGCTGATGCCGAGACCGGAAAAACCGTACCCGACGAGTAGCGCGACCGCGCCCGCGATGGTCGCGACCGTAATCCAGCCGAAATAGACCGAAAACGGCAGGCGGACGAACCATTTTTCTTTGAGAGAGAGCGGTTCCCGGGCACGGATGCTTAAGCGGAGCTGGATCATCGTAAACAGAAACAGCGCGAGGATGACGAACGACAGAGCGAGCTGGCCGTAATGCCAGGCGAGTATCCAGGAGAGATTGAACAGGCTGGAAATGATGAAGAAGACGCCGGTTTTTGTCAGAAGCGCGGCGTTGACCGCCTCTCCTTTTTTGCGGAACAGCCCGAACTGGTAGAGCGTGTAAGCGATTACGAGGAGATAGATCACGCCCCAGATGGAAAACGCCAGCGGCGCAGGTACGAAGAGGTTGGGGTAGCGGTCGGAAACTTCCTTTGGCGTGACACCGTTGATCGGAAGGATCGATGAGAGCGCGTTGACGGCGAGCATGGCGATCAATGAGAGCAGAATCAGCCACTTGAGCCATTTGGGTACGGTGCGAGTTTCCATGGTAACAGCTCCTTTCCTGTGTTGTCATTCGGTTTCGGCGGCATTTTTTTCGTCAGTTTAAAAAGTAATATGAGCCGAGCAGGTAATCCTGCCGGTACTGCTGCGCAAATCGGTACAACAAGCGTTTCACCTGCCCGAGCGGAACGGCGCCCGCCGCAAATCCGTCGCGCAGGGCGGCGTATCTTCGCGCCTCGGCTTTTGAGGCGCATTCGGGAAAATAACCCCAGACGTGCTCCAGCGCGTTGAGAGCGCGGCCTTTGTTTTCCGGCAGCGCGAGCGCACGCTCGACAAGGGTGTAAAAGGCAATCGCGCTGTCTCCGCGCTTATCTTTCAGCATAGCGCGAATCTCTCCGTATGCCTCCGGCGAGCGCTCCAGCACGCAGTATTTATAGCGTCCCCACTCGGTTTCCATCAGGCGCTGATCCGGTGGAGAAAGGCAGAGCTGGCACTTGACCGCCGAGCGGTTTTTATCCTTCACTTCCAGCATGATATCCGGTTTTTCACCCGAAATTCCGTGATCATATTCCAAAAACCGGCTGATCGAAACGGTCTCCGAGTGCGCGCCGCGCGGTTTATCGGGATCCTGCTGAGAGTAGTGCGTCTTTTGCGCGCCGTCGGACGGATTCCAGGTCGCACGGCAGAGACTGACCCAGTGATCGTCGCTTTTTAGCGGGTCGGCGGGGTGGATCGCGTTGTGCAGGTTGTCGTAGACGGCGGGCGCGCCGATGGCACAGCAGAGGTCCAGCACTTCGGATATGTTGAAAATGCTTCCGTCGTTTTCAAGCGCGATGCGGCGGGAAACGGCGGGATCGAGATCGCGGAATGCCGCGGCAAAACGAGTGCGCGCGGAAATGGCGTCTCCATATTTCCCGCCGACGTGGAGAATGATCTTGTGCGAAACGCCGAGGCCCAGCGCGTCGAGAACGCGCGCGTGATACGACAAATCGCGCATCGCGCGGTGTACGACGCCGCCGTCGGGCGAATTGAGCACCGTGTACTGTCCGGGGTGCATGGAGACGCGCATGCCGCTACGCCTGATTTTTTCGGCGATGCGGGTGATTTGCGGCATAAAAAACGAATCCCACGGCAATCCGGCTGCGAGGCTGGAGCCAAAGGGGACAAGGTCCGAGCTGATTCGATAGAGGCGGATGTTGTTCGAGATGTTATAATCGATCATGCGCTCGAGCGCATAGAGGTTCTCGCCCGCGAGCGCCATCAGCCGCTCCGGGGAAGCGGTTTTCAGCGTGCAGTTTCGTATTTTTGCGCCTTCCACGGCGACGGTCAGACAGGCATATCCGATGTGCATGGTCGTCACCTTCTATTAGAGGGGGAGGGCGAGGACGAAGTCATCTCTGTCAAAACCATTATATACTGTTAAATCTATGCTGGCAACAATCATCAACAATGCCGGGACACAGACTGTCCGGCGCCGTTGGAATATGGTAAAATCGATTTAAGAAAAATACAAAGAATTATATGAGATATGAACCGAGTAAAGATATGAACGGAGCGGAGAAATGACAAACGAGCACGATGGTTTATACGAAGAACCAATCTCCTCGGAAGAGATTTATCACGGAAAGATCGTACACCTTTTCAAAGATACCGTACGCCTGCCGAACGGTAAGAGCGCCATCCGCGAGGTAATGCGCCATCCCGGTGCGGTCGCCGTCGTTCCGCTCGACGAAGACGGGAACGTCATCCTCGTGCGGCAATACCGCTATCCGTTCGCGGAGGCGCTGCTCGAAATTCCGGCGGGCAAGCTCGACGCAGGCGAGGAACCGGAACACTGCGCCCGGCGTGAACTGGAGGAAGAGACGGGGATGACGGCGGACGAATGGACGCCGCTGGGATTATACTATCCCTCCGTCGCGGTCATGGACGAGCGGATTCATCTCTTCCTCGCGCGAAACATGACGCGGAGCGCGCCGCATCCTGACGAGGACGAATTTCTGCGCGTGGAAACGGTCCCGCTGGAAACGCTGGTCGATATGATTTTACGAGGGCAGGTGCCGGACGGGAAAACGCAGGTTGCGGCGCTGAAAGTCTGGCATAGGGAGCGCGAAGAAATCAGTCCCGATAAAACTCTCTGATCAACTCTATCATCTCGTCTTCGCCGATGCCGAGGGACTTGTAAAACTCGACGTCTTTCTTGAGCTTGCTGAGCGCCAGTTCGTTTCGCTTGCCCTGCCGCTCGCAGCTGCTCAGCGGGGCGACGAAGCAGCCCCGCCCGACCATCGAATGGATCAGCCCCGCGCGCTCCAGATCCTCCCACGCTTTTTTTACGGTGATGACGCTGATCTGGAGTTCTTTCGCCACTGTGCGGATCGGCGGCAGGCAATATCCCTCCCGCAGCTGCCCGCGCAGAATCTGTGAGGACAACTGATCGAAAAGCTGCTGGTAGATCGGTTTATCCGAAGCGGACGAAACGACGAGATCGAGCTGCATTATACGTCTACCCGCTCGAAGCGCCTGACCGAAATACCGATGGACAACCAGGTCAGGAGAACGAACAGAGCGGCGCCGCAGATCAGCACGGGAATCTGGCCGACCAGCGCGTCCCGGCTGATGCCGTCCAGCACGCGCGTGACCGCGGGGACGGCGACCACGAGCCATTCGATTCCAAAGGTGAACAGAAATATCGACACCAGCGCGACGATCAGAGGCACCGCCAGCTTATACGCCGTTTTATAAAGCATGGGAAAGAAGACGATATTGAACACGCCGAACATCGCGAATACGCAGCCGATATACGCCACGTCGGGATCGATGAAGAAATTCGGCGTGTGATACAGGGTGATGTTCAGAGCCGCGAAAACCGCAACGACGGCGACCTGCACCGCTTCCAAAATCGCGATCGCGAGGATTCTCGCGCGCACCGCGTCGCCTTTGCGGACCGGTAGGAGCATGGTGAACTCCATATCCTTTTGCGCTTTTGCCGACTGGATGATGTTTGGAAGGGCGATGAACAGGACATACATTGGAGCGATGAAAAACACCCACTGCGGAATCAGCAGAAGCGCGCCCAACAGGGTAATCAGAAAATAGACCGGGCTGATGACAAGCCGGAATTCCTTATTCAGCAGATTTCGCATGGTGGTTCTCCTCTCTCGCGTGATAGATCATGATATCCTCAAGTGTGGGCGGTTCGATGACGACCGTATCGCGGCTGTTTAAATCCTTTGTTCTGATCAGTCCGGTGAAGCCGTACGCGTGCTTTTTTGCGGAAACGAGCCGCGAATCGATGCCCGCGCGCTGTGCTTCCGTTCCCTTGACGATACGGTAGGAGGCGATCAGCTCGTCCTTTTCGCAGCTGGCGATCATGCGGCCGTTTTCGATGTAGGTGATGAAATCGGCGCACTTGTCCAGATCGCTCGTGATATGCGTCGAAAACAGAATGCTGACCTCGCCGCTTTCGATGAGTTCCTGAAACAGTGTGAGCAGGTCGTCCCGCGCGACGGGGTCCAGCCCGCTCGTCGGTTCGTCCAGAATCAGCAGTTTCGCATGGTGGGACATGGCGAGCGCCAAAGCGTATTTGATCTTCATGCCGCCGGAGAGTTCCGAAGGCTTTTTTGTTTCATCCAGATGAAAACGATCCATATAGGAGCGATACGCGTTTTGATCCCAGTTTCCATAAAAACGGCTTACGACGTCCGTGATCGTGCAGATTTTCGTTTTGGCGTAGTAATCCACGCCGCCGAACGAAACGCCGATGGATTGCTTGAACGCCAGCTCGTTTTGGAAGAAGTCCTTTCCAAACATCTGCACGCCGCCGCCGTCCCGCGCCGTCAGGCCGAGCATGCATTTCAGCGTGGTCGTTTTTCCGGCGCCGTTCGGGCCGATGAATCCCATGATGTACCCCGCATCCAGGGAAAAGGAAATATCGCTGAGCGAAAACGAACGGTATCGCTTGCTCAGATGGTCTATTTTCAGAAGCTCCATAGGCACCCTCCGGCAGATTGAAATATTGTGCATGTACAATATGCACAATATAGCACGCATGTTTTTGATTGTCAACCCTTTTCCGATTGACATTTCAGAAAGATGCCGAACGAAATCGAAAAAAAGAGCGGAACCACCGTTCTTACGTCAGTTAGGTATTCTGTTCGTCCTCCGGCGGGATGACGACGTACTTTCCTTCGTATAGCTTTGTTTTAATGACGTTTTTTCGGATCAGGATGAGCATTGCGATTCCAAAAACGACCAGAACGGAGGAGAGAGCCTGCGAAACGCGGATGCTGCCCAAGAGGTAGAGGCTGTCCGTGCGCAGGCCCTCGATGATCGCTCGGCCCGTGCCGTAGCCGATGAAGTAAACGGCGAGCAGGGTTCCGTCCTTAATCTTCTTTCTGCCGATCAGAAGCGTGACGATCAAAAGAATGGCGTTCCAGAGGCTCTCGTAAAAAAACGTCGCCTGATGCCACTCGCCCAGGGATTGGATATAGACCGCGAGCGGAAAAAACTGAAGTTTCGGGTTTGTAATCAGCGCGCCGAACGCCTCCTGATTGACAAAATTTCCCCAGCGGCCGATCGCCTGCCCGAGGATCAGACTCGGAATCACGAGATCGAGCAGTTTGAGAAAGGGAAACTTCGAGGCGCCGGAAAAGATGAACGCCGCGAGAAATCCGCCGATGACCGCGCCGTAGATCGCAAGCCCGCCCTGATTGATCGCGAAGATTTTGATCAGGTTGTCCGCGTATTGATCCCATTCGAAGGCGACGTAATAAAGACGCGCGCCGACGATGGCAAGCGGTACGGCGAGCAGGATGAAATCCAGCACCACATCCGCCGACCAGCCGTGCCTGCGCGCGCGAACCGCACCCATCAGAATGCCCAGCAGCAGGCCGGAAGCGATGATCACCCCGTACCAGGCGATATTGAATCCCTGGATTCCGAACAGGTTTTCGACGACAAATCGATTCATATTCATCCCTCAAAGAGTCCTGATGAAAGATCCGTGGAAATGAAGCGGCAATAACATGTTTAGACCTCCAGCGTCAGCTCCAGCAACCCGAACCGCGTAAGACAGGCGATATATTCGAAAACGCAATAGTCGTTCGCCAGATCGGTTTCGTTCAGGCCGCGGCGCGCGTACAGTTCGTCCCAGAGAACGCTGCTTCCCTCGACCGCAAAATACCCGCCGGCAAGATCAATGCCCACAAAGATATCTAAGCCGGAGAACGCCTCGTCCTGCGCGCGGTAAAGCTCCAGCCCTGCGCCGCTGCGCTCGACGATCGCGCAGGCGGGTTCCGGCAGCACGCCGTCCGGCAGTTCGTCGGCAAAGCATTTGTTTTTAAGAATGTTATCGCGTACAACCCGATCCGCCCGCACGTCGTGAAGCGGCAAAAGCGGATAGCGCGAGCAAAGATAGTCGTACAGCGCGCGGCCGGAGATACGGTTGGGATGCAGACGGGTTCGATAACGCTCCGCGACTCGTTTCCATTCGGCGATATCCTCCGGCGCAGGTGAATGCGTAAGCATGTCAATGCCTCCCATATGGTGGAGCAAACAATTTCTATTTTCATATTATATCGGATTTCCTGCGGATTGGCTCGGATAATATGAAAGAAATGTGTATTATTGTGGCAGTACCGAAAAGTAAGGGTTCAGTTTATACTGTGTTTATAATTGACGGGTAAAATGCAATTAAATATTGACTTTAAGTTGAGTTATAGGCGGCAGTTGCGCAAAACGAATCGGGGGAAGAACAATGGACCCTTACGTGGTGTTTGAAAACGTCAGCAAAGTATACGACACCGAGGGCGTCAAGGTAAACGCGCTGCAGGGCGTCAGCTTTACGATCGGAAAAGGCGAAGTGTGCGTGATCGTCGGGCAGTCCGGCGCGGGCAAGACGACGCTGCTCAACATATTGGGCGGCATGGATACGCTCACGGACGGCAAGGTGTTTCTCGGCGGGGACGAAATCTCCGCGTACGGCAAACGGCAGCTCACTCGCTACCGCCGTGAGGACATCGGATTCGTATTCCAGTTTTATAACCTGATCCCAAATCTCACCGCGCTGGAAAACGTAGAGATGGCGACGGAGCTTTCCAAAGCGCCGTTTTCAGCGGAGCGTGTGCTCGAGGACGTGGGATTGGGCGAGCGCACCGCGAACTTCCCCGCGCAGCTCTCCGGCGGCGAGCAGCAGCGCGTCGCTATTGCGCGCGCGCTGGCGAAAAACCCGAAACTCCTGCTCTGCGACGAGCCGACCGGCGCGCTGGACGACGCGACCGGCAAGCAGGTGCTGAAAATTCTGCAGGAGCTCAGCCGGGAAAAAGGCATGACCGTGGTCATCATCACGCATAACAGTGCGATCACCGAGATGGCCGACCGCATCGTGAAAGTGAAAAACGGCGCCGTCGTTTCCGTAAGGATCAACGAACATGCAAAACCGATCGAGGAGATCGAATGGTGATGCGCAGAGGCCGGGCATGGATGAAAAACCAGCGGCGGGAGGTCTGGCATACGCTCGGGCGCTTCCTCGCGATCCTCGCGATTGTCGCCCTCGGGGTCGGTACGTTTTCCGGCCTGAAGGTGACGCAGAGCGCGATGGTCGATACGGCCGACCGCTATCTTTCGGAATACAATATGTTCGACGAGCGGCTCGTCTCCACTCTGGGATTGGAGGAATCGGACGTCGATTACTTCGCCGCGCTGGATGGCGTGGACGCCGCGGAGGGCGCGGTGAGCTGCGACGCGCTCTTTAATATTGAAAGCGGCGCGACCTACGCGCTCGCGACGCACTCGATCACGACACAGATCGGTAAACTGAAGCTCACATACGGGCGGATGCCTGCCGCGGACAACGAATGCCTCGGCGACGCGCGGATGCTTCCGACAAGCCTTGTGGGGACAAAAATCAGTCTTTCCAGCGAAAACGACCAGGATACGCTGGATGCATTTACCTACGATACGTATACGATCGTCGGGCTGACCGACTCGACCGCTTATCTGAATACGGAACGCGGCACAACGAAACTGGCGGGCGGCAAAATCACGGCGTATCTGTATCTTCCCAAAGGCGGTTTTTCGCTCGACTACGACACGGAGATCCTGCTTTCGCTCTCGGACGCGAACGGCAGGATATTCAGCGACGCATATAACGACGCGGTCTCCGCGATGGAGGACCCGCTGAAAGAGGCGCTTCGCGCGCGCGCAAAGCTCAGGTATCAAACCATCGTTTCGGACGCGCAGAAGAAGATTGACGACGCGGAAACGGACTATCAGGACGGGGTGAACGAGTACAACACCCAGAAAGCGGACGCGGATCAGCAGCTCAAGGATGCGGAGGACGAGCTGCACGACGCGAAATATCAGATCGCGGCGGGCTGGAACCTCGTGGAGGACAACGAAAGAGCGCTGGACGACGCGCAGGCGCAGCGCGACGCGGGGGCGGCGGCGTATCAGCAGGGCGTTTCGGATCTTGAAACGGCGAAGTCGAACGCGGAAGCGAAGTTCGCCGCGAGCCAGGCCGCGCTTGACGCGCAGCGCCCGGCGGCGGAAGCGGCGCTCGCGGCCGCATTGGCATCCGGCGATCCGGTGCAGATTGCCGCGGCGCAAGGGGCGGTCGACGCGCTAGATTCGGCGCAAACGCAGCTGGACGGCCAGCGAGCGGCGGCAAACGCGCAGTTTACCGCGACGCAGGCGCAGTTGGACGCCAGCCAGGCCGCGCTGGAACAGGCGCAGAAACAGATCGACAACGGACGCACGCAGATCAAGTCCGCAAAATATCAGCTCTATATCGCCAGGCTGGAGTATGAGGACGGGTATGCGGAATATCTCGACTCCAAAGCGGAGGCCGAACAGAAGCTCGCGGACGCGGAACAGGAACTCGCGGACGGGCGCGTGAAGATCGACGACGCGAAAGACGAACTCGCCGATCTGAAAGAGCCAAACGTGTATGTGCTGGGCCGCGAAACAAACGCGGGCTATGTGAATTTTGAAAACGATTCGGCCATCGTAGACGGCATCTCAAAAGTATTCCCTGTATTCTTCTTCCTCGTTGCCGCGCTGGTCACCATGACCACGATGACGCGTATGGTGGAGGAGCAGCGTACGCAGATCGGCACGCTTAAGGCGCTGGGGTACGGCGGAGGCGCAATCGCGTGGAAATACATGTCCTATGCTGGCAGCGCGGCGATGCTGGGCTGTCTCGTTGGATTTTTCGGCGGAAGCTGGCTGTTCCCTTGGGTGATCTGGCGCGCATACGGCATGCTTTACGGGTTTGCGCCGATCATCTACACGCTGGACTGGCTGTTGTTTGCCGTTTCGCTCGCGGTTTCGCTGATTTGCTCGGCGGGCGTGACTTACCTGACCTGCCGCGCGGAACTGCGGCTCATGCCGGCGGAGCTCATGCGCCCGAAAGCGCCGAAGGAAGGCAAGCGGATCTTTCTTGAGCGGCTCCCGTTCCTCTGGAAACGGCTCGGGTTCATGCGCAAGATTTCGCTCCGTAACGTGTTCCGCTATACGCGGCGGCTGATCATGATGGTGCTCGGCATCGGCGGGTGCACGGCGATGCTGATCACCGGCTTCGGCATCCGGGATTCCATCGCGAATATTGCGGAAGACCAGTTTGACAACATCATGGTGTACGATTTCGCGATCGCGTTCGACGATGCGAAGGACGAAACGCAGCAGGCGCAGTTTCGCGCGGATACGGAGGATATCCTGTCCTCCGTCGTATTCGTCTGCGACGACATGATTCAGGTGAGCACGCGTGAGGGCGTGAAGAATGTAAACGTCATCGCCGCGGAGGATGAGAACATCTCCTCGCTCATCAGCATGCATATGGGCGGAGAGACCCTGCCGTACCCGAAGGACGGGAGCGTCGCCATCAGCGATAAACTTGCGAGGATCGCGGGCGTATCGGTCGGCGACACCATCCGCGTCACCGTCGACGACACGCGGGAAGTGGATTTGCCGGTCAGCGCGATATTCGAGAATTTTGTTTACCACTATATGCTCATGACGCCCGCTACCTACGAGACGGTTTACGGCAAGAGCTGCTCCTTTGAGGCAGCGCTGGCGGACGCGAAGGCCGCCGACCCGCATGAGGCCGCGGCGGCGCTGCTGGACCAACACGGCGCGGCGAACGTGAGCGTGACGCTTGACATCAAGGACCGGGTCAACAACATGATGGCGAGTCTGAACCTTGTAATCTTCGTGATCATTTTATGCGCGGGCGCGCTGGCGTTCGTTGTGCTCTTTAACCTGAGCAACATCAATATCACCGAGCGCATCCGCGAGATCGCGACGATCAAGGTGCTCGGATTCTACGCGCCGGAGGTGGGGGCGTACGTCTTCCGCGAAAACCTCGTGCTGACGCTTTTAGGTTCGCTCGCGGGTATTCCGCTCGGCATCTGGCTGCACAGTTTCGTCATGGGGCAGCTCAGCTTCGATATGGTGAGCTTTCATGTCGTCATCAAACCGCTGAGCTATCTCTTTGCGGTCGCGTTGACGTTTGTGTTCGCGTTCGGGGTCGATCTCTTCATGCGGCCGAAGCTGGAGAAGATCGACATGGTGGAATCGTTAAAAGCGATCGAATAAAACAAAAAGCCGCGCAGCGCGGCTTTTTGTATACGGTTCAGTCCCGGTCCAGAATTCCTATTCCGTCCAGAATGCGGGGAAGGTATTTTTCGATGCGTGCGGTTCGCGTTTTGGACTGCTTCGCATCGGAAAAATACAGAAGATACGCCCTTTGCCGTCCCGGCGTCAGAGAGTAGAACGCCAGCTTGGCTGCGGCGTTTTCGTCCAGCACCTTCTGAAATTCTTCCGGTATCCGGACTTCCCGGCGTTCAAATTCAACCTCGCGTCCAGCCTGCGCATTGGCGACCGCTTCGGCGATATACGCGCGCAAGGTTGCCGCCTGTGCTTTCACCTGATCTGCATTCGTGAATTTTACCATGCGCATCGCCTGAGAATGCTCGCCCGGCGCTTCCAGAATATGCGCTTCGTCTTTCAAAAGCGCACCCGCCATAAACCCGATTGCGCAGGATTCTTTAAATTCAAATAATAGAACGGTATTCGTGCCGTTAACCGAGTAACAGGGTTTTCCCCATTTAAAATCCTCGGCAAGGCCGCCGAACAACAGAAGTTCACGGAGCCGCGCGAGCGGTTCGGCCCATTTTGAGTTGGGTTGAAAGAACGCTTCGATTTTTGCGCTTGTTTCGATCGGCTTCATCGTAAACACCTCCCCCGAAAGATCGAATTGATCATATTACGGCCCGTGCCGGCCCACTGTGACCAAAACACGAAAAAGCCCGCCAGATGCGGGCGGGTAAAGATCAGCGCAGCAGGCTGTTCTCCAGCTGGGCGGTGAATTCACGAAGCCGTGTTTCGTTGAGATGATACAGCAGTTTTACTCCCTGTTTTTCGATGGTTACAAGCCCGCTTCCGGCCAGTTCGCTCATATGGTGCGAAACCGTCGCGGGCGATAGTTCGGTCAGGCTCGCAAGCTCCTGTCCGTACAGCGGGCGGTCCCGCAGCGCGGAGAGGATCTGCAGACGTTTCTTATCGTCCAGCGCGCGCAGTACGCCGGAGACGGACTCCAGCTGGTCGCGCAGGGACAATTCGCTCAGATTGATATCGTCGATCAGAACGCCGTAGGAGATTTCGGAACGTTCTTCCTCATGGAAGTACCCCGCGGAGAGGACGTTGGAATGCACCGAAATTCTGGTAAACTGGAACACGAGAGGATACACGTCTGCGCTGCGGCAATCCATGCGAAGGCCGTTTTTTGCGAGGCGGTCCAGAAACGCGTCGTCGTCCGGCAGGGCGTTCCATTCCCGCAGTGCATGCTCGGCATACGGTTCCAGCAGGTGCGCATATTCGCGGATCAGCGCTTCCGCGCGGTTCAGCAGGCGATCCGCACGCGCGAGGTAATCTTCGAAGCGTATGATCGCGTCGCCGAGAAGCCAGCGTGAAGCGGGCGCATTCAGCGTGCGCTCCAGATAAGCGAACAGGTCGGGAACGCCCGCGTGCGTAAAGACCGGTTCGTTGGTTTCATCCGAAAGGAACAGGGAAATGCGCAGGTTCAGATCCTTCATGCGCTCCTCGCCGAAATTGAAGCGAATCTGCGCGAGAATATCGTATAGATTGGCCTCCATATCGTCCGGCAAACCGAACAGCGCGACAAGTTCCGCTTCGTCGCAGGCAAAATGCGCCGTGAAGTTTTCGTATGCCTCGATCATGCCGGAAAACCGGCTCGGGTCGACGTTGTATTTTTTTGCGTAGTAGTCCGCCGCGCGGCGAATGTTTCCCGCCCGCGCGTCGTCTCCGCGATACGCCAGCCGCGTGAGCGCGGCGGCCGCTTCGCGCCGAAAATCGATTGGATGCAGTCGGATCGATTTCATCATAAGATCTCCTTGTTCTTCAGCGTCAGTATAACAGACGGCGGGAAGAATCGCAAAGCCGTCAGAGCGCCTCAAGGCTGCGCACCCGAATCAGCAGCAGGTAGAGAAATACGTTCAGCACGCCGGAGGCAAAGATCGCAACCGGGATGGGCAGCGTTGCCGCGAGCGCGGCGCAAAGGAAACTGCCGAGCGGCATGGAGCTGACGAGGATTGCGACCGAGATGCCCGAAAGCCGCGCCATGTAATCCGGCGGCACCAGTTTCAGAAACGCCGCGTTGTAGACCACGTTGACGATGCCCGCCGTAAAACCGAGCACCGCACAGGCGGCGAGCACGACGGCGTATTGCAGGACGTGGGAGGCGATATATCCGCCCGCCGCATAAACGCAGAGGCAAACGCCTTCGATCAGACCGCAGGCGATCAGCTGCGCTTTGCCGGTAAAACGAGTGATCTTGGGCGCGAGGAAGGAACCGAGGCCCAGCGCGGCGACGATGATGAGGTTCATGATCGAGAGCACCTCCGCGCCGCCCTTGAGATAGTCCGTAATGAACGGCACGCCGTAGGCATTGAGCGGCACGAGCATGAAATTCATGAGCGCGCCGATGAGCAGGAGCACGATCAGCACGCGCGAAGAGCGGATCAGCGATAACCCGTCCGCGAGGCTCTTCATCGTCGTACGGAACGTCACTCTCTCCTCCGGCGGGGTTTCATCGGCGCGCAGAAAACCGATGATCAGCGCGGAGAGGAAGAAGGTCGCCGCGTCGATGAGCAGCGCGCCCTGACAGCCGAGCGCCGCCACGACGACGCCCGCGAGCGCGAGGCCGGCGAGTTCCGTTACGCGGCTCGCGGTCTGATTCAGCGCGGACCCGACCTTATACAGCTCCTTTGTGAGCAGCATGGGTACGATCGCGGAACCGGCGGGCATACGAAACGCCTCCATCGTCGAGATCAGCATCATCATACCGGTGAGCAGCGCGGGGGTGAGGAGGCCGGCGATATAGCATGCCGCCGCCGACGCGACGACAAGCCCGCGCCCGACATCGAACAGAATCATGACGCGCTTCTTTTGCAGGCGCTCCACGAGCGCGCCCGTGAAGGGCTGCAGCAGGATGGTCGGGATATAATTGAGACCGAGGATGAGCGCCATGAGCGCCGCGCTGTTGGTAATCTCATACATAAGCCACGCGATGGCGATGCCGTCGATGGAGTCTCCAAAGCGGTTGATCACATTTGCGGCGATCAGTTTCAGGTATTCCTTCTGCGTGTTCAGCGCGCGATAACTCGTTATTTCGCCTTCCATAAAACTAAACCTTTCACAGTCATCGAACATAGAATATCATATATATGACAAAAATCAATAAAATAATTAGATAGTTATCGAATATTATCACAACCAATCGTTGATCCGGATCAAAGAAAGCGCAACCGCGAGTCAACATCGCCATACTTGCCGCACCGCGAAGGAGGTAGTCTTATCTCGGCAATAAAAAAGCGGGCTTTTCAGCCCGCGCGGATGATGACGTATTATTCGTTACTTCGGTAGCCGTTGAACCACGCGCGCTCCGAAAACGGTTTCTTTTTCGGGCGCTTGCCCGGTTCCGCGGCTTTGCCGACCGGCAGATAGCACACAAGGTCGTATTCCTGCGGAACGCCCAGCACATCCGCCATTTGTCGGCCGATGTTGTCCTCGTCCGTGACCTGTCCCTCGACCCAGCAGCTTTCGTAGCCGAGCGATACGGCGGCAAGCAGGATGTTTTCGATCGCGGCGGCGTAATCCTGCAAGGCGTATGTTCGGTTTCCATAAGCGATGATGCGCCGCGTGAGCACGAGGATCATCGCGGGCGCGGTCCGGCCGATTTTGGTGCCGGTGAGCGCGTTGAGCTTGTCCAGCAAGGCGGGGGCGTCCACGGCGATCAGGCTCGTGGTCTGCTTGTTGCAGCCGGAGGGCGCGGCAAGGCCCGCTTCGAGCAGCTGCCTTAGGTGCTCGCGCGGAACGGGATCGGCGGCGTATTTTCCGCGGTAACTGGTGCGGGAGAGGATGGCTTCGAGGGCGGTCATGATTGCGCTCCTTTGCTCTTGTGGTTGCGTATGGCGGGCGCGTCAGCTCTTGCGCCGCAGAACGCGGACGATCCAGAGAACGGATAAAGCCAGCAGAAGCAGCGCGAAGGCGAGCAGCGCCAGCCAGATTGTAAAATGCGGGTGGAAGGAGGTTTGGATGACGCCGCGCCGGACGAGATACAGCGACTTTACGATGCCGACGACCGCCGCGATGAACACGCCGACAATCCCGATGATGGCGAAGATTTGCAGTTCGTATCCGCTGGCTTTCGGCTGCGGGTCATAGGGCGGCTCCGGCGGGGTGACGGTCGGCTCTTCCTCGCAGGATCCCGCGCTGCAATAGGGGCAGGGCGCGTAATAGTCCGGGTCGGCAAAGCGCGGATCGCCGCCGCAATCCGCAGGACGGTAAAACCCGGTGTCGTTGCAGGCTGGGCATTTCACCGCTGCGTTCGGAGCGTCTTCGGGCGTGCGGGTGAGGATGTCTTCTTCCGTCTTCATGGTCTCCACTCCTTTCGGTCGGCTGAGAGAGGGAACAGAGTAAGAAAATGAAAGCTGCCGGGTTATTATTCAGTTTTCGGGTCGGTTGATGGAATGAGGCCGGATGCAAGTTTGCTTTGTATTTATATTATACTATAAAACACTTGTAAAATCCTTCTTCCGTTGCTTTCCCACCCTCATTATGTTAAACTCACTGGAACAATATATGATTGATGGGAGTTTTCTTACCATGCATGCCATCGTCACCGTCATCGGCCACGACCGCGTGGGCATCATCGCAGGCATCTGCGTGGCCCTCGCCGCCGTCAACGTCAACGTTCTGGATATTTCGCAGACCATACTCGGCGGCATGTTCACCATGGTCATGCTCGTGGACATCAAGGAGGCCAGCGTGCCGTTTGGCGAAATCACCTCGGTTCTGGACAAGGAAGGTGAACGGCTCGGCGTGAACATCCGCATCCAGCGGGAGGACATCTTCAACGCCATGCACCGCATCTGAGGGGAGATTGTTATGATCGACCTGAAGGAAATCTTCGAAACCCAGCATATGATCGACCGCGAACACCTCGACATCCGCACCGTCACGATGGGGATCTCCCTGCGCGACTGCGCGGACGGCGATGCAAAACGCGCAACGCAGAGGATCTACGATAAGATCACGCGCAGCGCGGACAGGCTCGTGCAGGTCTGCGAAGATATCGAGCGCGAGATGGGCATCCCGATCGTCAACAAGCGCATTTCGGTTACTCCTATGGCGCTTGTCGCGGACGCGAGCGATACGGAAGATATCGTCCCCTTCGCGCTTGCGATGGACCGCGCCGCGGACGCCTGCGGGGTCAACTTCATCGGCGGCTTTTCCGCGCTTGTGCAAAAGGGCTTTACGCGCGGGGACACGCGGCTGATCCGCTCGATTCCCGAAGCTCTCGCCGTCACAAAATACGTCTGTTCCTCCGTCAACGTCGCCAGCACGCGCGCGGGCATCAACATGGACGCCGTGCGGCTCATGGGCGAAACCGTCAAGGCGACCGCGGAGCGCACCGCCGACCGGGGCGGACTCGGCTGCGCGAAACTGGTCGTGTTCTGCAACGCCGTGGAGGATAACCCCTTCATGGCGGGCGCGTTTCACGGCGCGGGCGAGCCGGAATGCGTGATCAACGTCGGCGTGTCCGGCCCGGGCGTGGTCTGCCACGCGCTGAAAGAAGTCAAAGGCGCATCCATCGACGTGGTCGCCGAGACGGTGAAAAAGACCGCGTTTAAGGTGACGCGCATGGGTCAGCTGATCGCGCGGGAGACGTCCGCCCGGCTCGACGTGCCGTTCGGCATCGTGGACCTCAGCCTCGCGCCGACGCCCGCGCAGGGGGACTCCGTCGCGCGGATTCTGGAGGAGATGGGCCTTGAACGCTGCGGCACGCACGGAACGACGGCGGCGCTCGCGCTGCTCAACGACGCGGTGAAAAAAGGCGGCGTGATGGCGAGTTCGCAGGTCGGCGGTCTCTCCGGCGCGTTCATTCCGGTGTCCGAGGACGAGGGTATGATCGCCGCCGCGCAGGCGGGCACGCTGACCATCGACAAGCTGGAAGCGATGACCTGCGTCTGCTCCGTGGGGCTGGACATGATCGCCGTGCCCGGGGACACGCCGGCGGAGACGATCTCCGCGATCATCGCGGACGAGGCGGCCATCGGCATGATCAACAATAAAACCACCGCCGTTCGCATCATCCCCGCGCCGGGCAAACGGGTCGGCGACATCGTGGAGATGGGCGGGCTCCTCGGAAGCGCGCCGGTGATGCCGGTGCACACCGAATCCAGCGCGGAGTTCATCCGTCGCGGCGGGCGCATCCCCGCGCCGCTGAACGCGCTGAAAAACTAATTGCATCAACGCAAGCAAACAGCCCGCCGGAAGGCGGGCTGAAACGATATGTAGATCGGTTTATGATTCCGGCAGGTCGATCTCTTCCGGATCGGTGTCGTAAGGATAACACTGCCAGCTTTCGCCGTTTGCCTCAAAGTCCGCGATGTCGCCCAGCTTCATTTTCATGTACTTCGCGCTCGCGCTGACGGCGACGGTCCCGTCCGGCAGCAGGATTTCACCCTCTCCGGTGAAGAGGCGGCGGTTGTTTTCGAGGATGCGCCCGGTCACCGTGAGTTGTACGCCGTAGGGGACTGGTTTTTTGTAATGCGTCGTGATTTCAACGGTGACCGCCCAGGTGTCCGGTTCGGAGACGTTGATCGCTCGGCCGATCGTTTCGTCCAGCAGAGCGGCGCTCACGCCGCCGTGCAGGCGGCCCGGATAACTCTGGTGGTGTACGCCCGGCGTGACTTTGGCCGCGAACGTGCCGTCTTCCATCTCGAAAAAATCAGTATGCAGGCCGAATGGGTTCTTAACCCCGCAGACGAAGCAGCCTCTGCCTGCATTATGTTTCTTGATTACTCGTTTCTTCAAAATACGATCCTTTGTTTTCGGAATATCATCTTGCAACCGGCTTGCGCGGTCATTTTTCCACCGTGAACAGCCCGAACGCGTTCGGCCCGCCGTGGCATGCGACCGCGGCGCAGACGGAGAGCGGGATGATCTTCTGAAAATAATGCAGCGCGTCGATCTGTGCGATCATGCTGTTTAACAGCGCTTCCTCCTGAATCGCATGGGAGATCATGATCACGTCCGGCCGCATCTGCTCGTGCTGCGCGAGCGTCGTGTCGATGTATTCCTTCAGTGCGCGCTTATAGGTGCCCATGTACTTTTTGCCGACGACGAGCTTGCCGTCGCGGATGTTGATGCTCTGGCGTATCTGCAGCGTGCTCGCGCCAAGGTAAGCCAGCGTCGAGCAGCGGCCGCCCTCGTGCAGGTATTCGAGCGTCTCGATGATGAAATTTCCAGAAATCTTCTCGCGAAACGCGGTCAGATATTCGGCGAGCTGGGCTGCGTCCATGCTGTCCTTCTGCCGAACCGCTTCCATCGCCAGCAGCGCGCTGCCGCTTGAAATGGATTTGGAATCGACGACGTAGACGCGATCCATTCCGTTTGCGGCGGCGACCGCGTTATCATAGCAGCTGGACATCCCCGAACTCTTGGCGATGAAAACGACCGAATCATGGGATTCGAGGCAGTTTCGAAAGAAAAGCTCGTAGTCGTTGGGATTTGCGGCGGCCGTCTGCGGCAGTTTCTTCGTGCGGCGGAAATAGTCAAACAAATCGCTCTGTTTCAAATCGGGATAGTCAAGGTAATCCGTTTCGTCCATGCGGACGTAGGACGCGCTGACTGCTATGCCGTATTCACGCACCATGTCGAGCGTCATGTCAAAGGTGCTGTCAGCTGCTATGCAGATTCGTTCCATCATGCTTCTCCTTGCTTCTTATTCGAATTGGTCAGTGCCTGCGATGTGGCGCCGATAGTTAAAAAAACAGAAAAATCATTACGAATATATATTATACCGAAATCGCGCGCGAATACAAACACGAAAAAAGCATATCTCAATTTATCGCGTTGAAAACGCAAAACAAGCAAGCCGGTATGAAATATTATATTATTGCGGCGCTATGGCATTGCAGCCTTAACTGTGTTAATTTGGTACTGCCTGCGGGGGCTGGAAAACCGCGCAGGCGTAAAAAATCATATCGATCGGAATACTTTTTATATGGGAGCGAATATGAAGAAGCTGATGATCCTGTCTACCGGGGGTACGATCGCCTGTACGCAGACGGCGGATGGACTGATTCCGACGCTGTCGGCGGATGATATCCTTAACTTTGTGCCAAAAGCGAGAAAACTGGGGCAGTTAACGACAAAGACTATCTTTAACCTCGACAGCTCCAATATTCAGCCGGAAGAATGGCGCGATATCGCGCGCGAAATCTTCGCCTGCCTGCCGCAATACGACGGGATCGTCGTGCTGCACGGTACGGACACCATGGCATATACCGCGTCTATGCTTTCCTTTATGCTGCAAAACGTAAACAAGCCTGTTGTGATCACGGGATCTCAGCTTCCGGTCGGGCATCCACAAACTGACGCGAAACTGAATCTGCAGCACGCGCTCATCACCGCCGCGAGCGGTATGGCGGGTGTGCTTGTGGTATTCGACGGAAAGATCATTTTAGGATGCCGCGTCGCAAAGGTGAGGACCACGAGCCAGAACGCGTTTGAGAGCATCAACCGCCCGCTCGCAGGGCGAATTCGGTCAGGCCGTGTGCGCCCTGCCGCGCCGCCGGAACGCAAGCCCGGTCAGCCCGCGCTGGACGACGCGATCGATCCGAATGTGTTTTTACTGAAACTCATTCCGGGTACGCGGCCGGAAGTATTCGACGATATCGCGCGGCTTGGCTACCGCGGCGTCGTGATCGAGGGCTTTGGCCTGGGCGGGCTGCATTGCCTCAGACGCAATCTTCTGGAAGGGATTCAAAAACTGCTGGATGCAAATGTCGCCGTGCTGCTGACCACGCAGTGCCGCTATGAACCAAGCGACCCGACGGTGTATGAAACGGGCCGTCTCGCGCTGGAACTCGGCATCATGCAGGCTTACGACATGACGAGCGAATGCGCGGTGACGAAGCTCATGTGGGTGCTCGCGCACGCCGCGAATCTTTCGGACGTCCGGCGGCTCATGTATACGAATCTCTGCGGCGAAATATCGCTGCCGCGGAGCGCGGATTGACGCCTGCCGTCAGCCGCGTTTTAACGGCCGTTCATACGCGCGTTGACCGAAACGTCTGCAAACGGTTCAATTCGTGTATGCAATGATGAAACATGCATCAAATTGATTGACATTTCGCCCGATTGTGTTAAGATAAAAAAGCGCGATCGCACAGGAGCGTGCGCGCATACTTGGCCGAGTAAAAATGCCCATCGGACAGGGCTGGCCGCCGCCGCGCGTGACGTGAAGCGTCACATTATTGATTGAGTTTGAAGACTCAAATTTTATAAGTTGGTTACTTCATAACCAG
>JAEWUO010000029.1 GCA_023459335.1 Bacillota bacterium | reverse complement strand
AAAATGAATGAAAATTTAAAAAAATTTTTAGAAAATTTAAAACAATCGGAATACGTCGAAGTTGAATATAAAGAAGAAGAAAATTTAATCGACTTTTCTAAATGCAAAAAAAGGGAAATTAATTTGGAGGAAATCGACGAGGAAGAATATGGAATTGAAGGTACTAAATTTATCCTTGGTGATAATTTCAAATTTTCATGTATCGAATTTAATGAAATTAATATAATAGCAGGAAATAACTGCAAAATTCATGTACAGGAAGGTGAAGCTTCAATAATAGCAGGAAATAATTGTAATATTACATTAGCCTTCGGATATTCATTAATAATTGGAAATGAAAATAATTTAGAGTGCGTTTCCATAAACGACATAGAATTTGGAGATAATAATCATATTGAAGTTGAGGAATTGGTAAGTAATTCCAAAGGTGGAAATAATAACAATATCATTATTAAGGATGATATGGAAGAAATTGGATTTAAAGATACGGAGATGAATTTGGGAATAGGTAACAATATTAAAATTGGTAAATTTGTAATAAATATGAAATAGGAAAATCCTACCATTGGAAACTGTGGTAGGATTTTTATGGTGAATGCGGTCATATTTTATTTACGGAAAAACTTTCCTTTTGTTACAATATAAGGCGGCTGCAAATATGGTAAACTAAGGAAATAAAAAAGTTCTTAAAAACTCTTGACAAACTTCTTTTTCTATGGTATAATTAAATAAAAAGGAGTTGAAAAAATGAAAAAAACACTATATAAAATTTTAAAAATAGCAATAATTGCACTGTTTGCAATAAGTGGTATTTATTACAAATCACCATTATTTGCTAGTTGTGCTTTGGTATTTTTACTAGTATCTACCATAGACGCTTTAAACAAAAAATAAAAAAATGGTTATGAATTAATTAAAATTCATAACCATTTTTAGTATTATAAAGACATTCATTATTAAAAATACCAAAGAGACCTTTATCTCTTTTTCTTTATACATTGATACCATAGAGGTATAAATAAATAAGATTGGAGATAGTTGACTATTTAAGATTACACCTAGTGCCGCCGCTACTAAGAAGTAAAAATTGTAATCTTTTAAAGTTTTCATTATTTTATCCATTTTCTCAACTCCTTTATATTAATTATACCATAGTTTTGATGGTTTGTCAAGTAAAAAATAAAATAAAAAACTTTCAAAAAGCTATTGACAAACTTCTTTATCTATGGTATAATTAAAGAGTAGTAAAAACAAACATTAAATAAAAAGGAGTTTTTGAAATGAATAAAAAACATTTAATAGTAAAAAGCGAACCCCTACAAGATGGGTATGAATGCGAATGTGACAAACAACCAATTGTTATTGTAGAAGATTGGAAGGAATGGTATAAAAAAAGTAAAGTTAATTACCATTTTGAAGTATATGAAATACTTGATAATGGGGAGATTAAATTAATAAAAGAGTGGGAAGAAGCTATAAATAGTGGGATGGTACTTATTGTAATCGATGATTGGACGAAAGCAAAACCAAAAGTATTGAAAAAATTTCCAAAATTAAATGAAAAAAGTGAAATTCCTAAATATGTTAAAAGTTTCTTTAAAAAGGAGGGAGTAGAATTTAATAAAGAAAAATTGGAAGATGAAAAATGTAATTCTTTTAATAAAGAAAATGATGATTATTATTGTTATTGTTATTATGAAGATAATAATTATTGGTTAGATTTTTAATTTTAAAAAATTTTTTAAAAAGACTTGACAAACTTCTTTATCTATAGTATAATTAAAGAGTAGTAAAAACAAACATTAAATAAAAAGGAGTTTTTAAAATGGATATTAAAAGAGCGATGAAAATAATTAAAAATAACTGTGGAATAAGTTCTACACTCCCAATTTGTGGAAAGTGTAGTGATAAATGCGAACATTATGAAAATTGTCTAAACGTGAAATGTCCTTGTGGTTGGATAATCCCAACAAATGGGAAAAAGATGGTTATTGAAGCTATTGTCTCAATTCATGATTACTGCATTATGAATTCAACTTGTGAAGATTGTAATTTTTATAGTTTTTGTAATGAAAAAACTCTTCCTTCTTTTTGGGAAATAGAGGATGAAGAAATAGTGTAATAAACTAAAGCTACCATGGTAAAACATGGTAGTTCCTTTTTGTGGATGGTGTGGTCATACTTCAAATACGGAAAAATTACCCAAAGATTACAATATAAGTCGCTTTCATAAAGTAACCTAAGGAAATAAAAAACTTTCAAAAAGCTATTGACAAACTTCTTTATCTATGGTATAATTAAAGAGTAGTAAAAACACAAAACAAATTAAATAAAAAGGAGTTTTTAAAATGAATGAATTTATAATTACAGTTAAAGAGGAGGTAATTAAAGAAAGATATGCGACAAAAGAGGAAATACTTTTGTGTAAAAAAAGTATTTTAAAGGATAGAATCAACAAGTTAATAAAAGAAACAGAAACAGAGATGGATGAATTGGAAGATAAACTCGAAAAATTGTTAATGGAAGAAATTTCCGAAGATGATATTTGTGAGAAAATGGAAAAAATTGTTTTTAATGAAATCAATTTTGAGGTTAAAGAAGAAGTAAGTTGCGAAATTATGGAAGTTAGTGTAACTATAGAGGAAGATATGTGGGATTAATTTTCACGTAATAATAAAAGGAGTGGAGATTAATTCCACTCCTTTTTTGTCCATTTACGGTCATACTTCACCAAGGGGAAATTTTCCCAGTAAAAAAGTAAAAAGATGGATTATCATGTTTTACCATGATAATCCAAATTAAGTAAAAGCTTATCCTACTATGTGGAATTCCACTTCTTCGAGAACCTCTTCAAGAACTTTTGCCCCTTCTCTTATAAACATATTTTTATAAAAAAGATATTCCAACGTTTGCATAATTTCTTCTTCTGTAAATTCATTCATTATATCTTGGGAAATTTTTTCTATTCTCTCTAGATTTGCCTTCCCTTCGGTCTCTTGAAGAGAATGGTAAATTCTATCTTTTATTATTTGTTCCTTCGCCACTTCTATCTCCTTTTTAGTGAATATTTTTTTCTTTGTGATTACTTCGGTATATTCCACCGTGTATTTTTTTTCTTTTTCCATTTTTAAAACCTCTTTTCAAATTTATTTTGTGTTTTACTACTCTTTAATTATAACACATTTCATATTGTTTGTCAAGTCTTTTTTTAAAGTTTTTTTATTTCCTTTATTTTCCTTTGGTTGTAGTATGACCATAGTAACCACAAAAAACCATTCCCAAAAAATACCAATAAAAAATGGAAAGAAAAGGGATTTCTCCCTTTTCCATTTTATCTCAATCCTTCCTTTTTCACTATTTCTTTTCCAATTACTGTCTTTTCCAATCTTTTCCGTCTTGCCGCCTGAGCCTTCCAATAAGTGGTAAGGTTTCTGAATTGTTCTTTGGTAATTTCTACCGTCACACTTCCTTTGGTGTATTTTACCATTATATAACCCCCTTTTCTGTGGCAAAATCTTTTAAAATTTTCCATATTGGACTTTTTAATTTTTCCCTGTATTTTTTACCGCTTTTCATGGCAGTTCTTAATATGTCATATTCTACAATGACATCGCTTAATCCCGTGTGCTCCTCTACAAAAGTTACATTATTTGTAAGATATCGATAAACTACTTCAACCTTATATTGAAAGTTTCCTTTATCTGTTAAGAAACTGTTTTCTTTGCAAAATTTTAAATATTTTTGAGTCAACAACCTTGTTTGAGTTATAGCCTCTAATATATCCATAAATTCCACCTTCTTACATAAAAAACCAAACTCTTCATTTGTCAATAATCTTGATAAGCTACCCTTATCAAACTTAACATTGGCCGCCCAAATTTCACCAATATCAAAGTCTTCAATATCTTGGAAAAAGATTTTCATGAATTGTTCTCTTGTAACCTTTTTCCACTTAACTTGATTTTTGTCAAGTAATATAGATTCATGATTTACGCTTGTCATTAATTTGCAGACCTCTATCTTTTTAGAGTGTTCTGCATTTATTGGCATAAATTCCAATAAAGCAAAACTCCTTCGCCTCTTTACATTTCCCTCCTTATCTCCTATAATGTAACCAATATCATATGGTTGACACGTCGCTTGACCTTCAACGTCAAGCACCATAAATTTTTTTTTCTTATCTTGCATTCTTAAACCTCTTCCTACAACTTAAAGTTGTCACATTTATTAAGTAATCTATTGATTACTATTCTATTATATCATATATAAATAGGTTTGTCAATATAAAATTAAAAAAAGTTTTTCAATTTATTTATAAAAAAACTATTGACTTTTATATTACAATATGATATAATAAAAGAGTAGTAAAACACTACTTGAAAAAATCATAAAAAAGTTTTAAAAAAAGTTTTAAAAAAGACTTGACAAACTTCTTTAAATATGATATAATAAAAGAGTAGTAAAACTACAAAATAAAAATTAAAAAAATTGGCAACTTTAAAAGTTGCAGAAAGTTGGTTTAAAATGGATAAGAAAAAAATGTTAGAAGAATTGAAATTAATGAAGGAAAGTCAAAGAATGTCAATAGCTGTAAAAAATGCAATTGATGAATTCAAAATGGAAGAACTTGATAATTGCATTTTAATCGGCAAGAACGAATATGCCATCCAAATAGAAGTGCCAGTAAGTGAGGAAAAGTCTCTTGACACTTATGTAAAGGTGAAATTCTCCTGTATGAATTTCAATCCAAATAAGAAGGGTGAAAGCGACCCTTTTGTACTAAACAAGAACTTTTTGGAAGAAGTGGCAATAAAAGAAAAAGAGGCTGAAGCAAAAGCAAAAGCAAAAGAAGATAAGCTAAAGAAAATTGGAAAGGGGAAGAAAAAGGAAGTTGCCGAAGTGGAAGAAACTGTTGAAGAAGTATTGGAAGAAGTTGCCGAAACTGTTGATGAAATAATGGAAACTTTGTAAGAAAATGGGGAGAGTAAAATCTCCCTTTTTCTTGCATTTTTATTGGTAATTTTTGGAAAGGCGTATTTTGGATACTATGGTCATATAGGAGGGTAAGGTAAAATTACCCAAAGATTACAATATCCAGCGGCCGCATTTATAACGAACTTTTTAAAAAACTTTTAAAAAACTTTTAAAAACTACTTGACAAACTATTAGAACTATGGTATAATTAAAGAGTAATAAAAAACAAATAAATTTTAAAGGAGTTTTTAAAAATGAATGAATTAAAAAGATTTGAACTAATACTTAAACAAGAGGTAAGTGAAAAAATAATTGTAGAAGAAAAGGAGGGAAAAATAAAAGTAGACTGTAAAAATTTTAGAGGAGTAATAGATTTAGATAAAATACTACTTGACGACTTTGACGATAATAAATTTTTAACAAATAGTACTTTTGTTTTAGGCGATAATACAGAACTTATTGCAGAATATCAAAAAATTAATATTAACTTTGGTTCAGATTGTTTAATATATCTAAATACAGAAGAGCCCGAAGAAGAACAAACAGAACAAACCGAAGTGAGATTAATTGGTAAAGATAATAATGTTGTAAAAACTGGAAAAAACAGTATTATTAATTTAAATAATAACAATGAAATTTATACAAACGATAATTGCGAAATTATCGTAAACAATAATAATTTCATTGAAATTGTTAGTGAGGTTGGAAAAGATTATGTCGATGGTAAAATTAATATAATAGCAGGACTAGATAGTCGCATAATTTTACCAATGGGAATGAATAGTAAAACAGAAAAAAATATAACTGTTAATAAAAACAGTTATGTATATTCAAAAGGTTATAATATAATGTGTAAATAAATTATAAAATCTTACCATGGGAAACTGTGGTAAGGTTTTTTATGGATACTATGGTCATACAGTAATAAAGGAAAAATTATCCAATAAAAAAATAAAAATAAATGCCAGTCTCTATTGACTGGCACTTATTTCTCCTAAAATATACCTAACAATTCATTAACAATTTCATCCAAAGCTTCACTAGAAGAATTTGTTAAAATTCCCAAAGTCTCAATATTTTTATCTTTGAAACTTTCATTCCAAGAATTGACAACCTCTACATTATCATCAATTAGAAAATTCAAATCGTATCTGTTACAAACACTTGCTTTGTTTTTACCATATGGTAAAATATAGTAAGCGTCTACTATAGGAAAGTATTTCCTAATCCATCCCAGTTTTTGTCTGGAAACCGTTGACTGATACTCTATTGATGTAGAGTGAGGCAACCATGTAATAATTTGGATGTAAAAACCTTTTTTCTTTAGTTCGATAATTTTATTTATAAAATTATCGTTGAAAATTGGTTTTGCTAAGGAAAAATCCAATTTTTCTTTTTCTAGCAACTCCAACCAATTTTCCATTTGGTATAGATTGGCAATAGTACCATCCATATCAAAATTTAATACTTTTCTATTGTATTTCATCTTCAAAACCTCTTTCAAATTTATTTTGTGTTTTTACTACTCTTTAATTATAACACATATATATGTATTTGTCAAGTCTTTTTTGAAAGTTTTTTATTTTATTTATTTACAATTATTGCCAAAGAAGAAAAAGGTAGTTGTGGTCATATAGAGGGTAAGGTAAAAATATCCAAAGATTACAATATAGGGCGGCCGCCTCTATATTAACTTTTTTAAATTTTTTAATAAAAACTACTTGACAAAAGACTTTAAATGTGTTATAATTAAAGAGTAGTAAAAAACAAATAAAAATTAAAGAGGAGTTTTAAAAATGAATGAAAATTTAAAAAGGCTTGAGTTAATCCTTAAACAAGATATTAGTGAAAGTATTTTCATAAGTGAAAAGGAAGGGGTAACAGTAGATTGTAGTGATTTTACAGGAGTAATAGACTTAGACAAAATTGTATTAGATAATTTTGATAGTGGTGAATTTTTAACAAACATTACCTTTGTGTTAGGTGACAACATAGAACTTATTGCCGAATATCAACATATAAATGTAATTTTTGGAAGTGAATGTCAAATTTATGTAGATACTGAAAATGAATTTGAACATGAAACCAAAGGAATTGAAATAACTGGAAAAGATAATAATGTGGTAAAAGTTGGGAAAAATGTTACTATTAAATTGAATAGTAATAATGAAATATATAGTGGAGATAATTGTAAAATTATTGTGGAAGATTATAATTTCATTGAAATTGTAGAAGATTTTGGTAAAAGTTATTTAGAGGAAATGGTAAATATAACAGCAAAAAATAATACCTACATAATTTTACCATTAATGGATAATCATAAAAATAATGAAAATGATATAACAGTAGGCGTAAATAGTACAATATGTCCAAAAGGATATTACATAAATTTTAAATAGGAAAAACCTACCATAGTAAAATATGGTAGGTTTTTTATGGATACTGTGGTCATATAGGGGGTAAGGTAAAATCATCCAAAGATTACAATATCCAGCGGCCGCATTTATATTAAACTTTTTAAATTTTTTTATAAAAAAACTATTGACAAACAATTAATTCTATGGTATAATTAAAGAGTAGTAAAAAACAAATAAAAATTAAAGAGGAGTTTTTAAAATGATAATAGCAACAATAGGACCACCAGCAAGTGGTAAAACAACATATTTCAATGAGAAATATAAAAATAAAGATTATTTTTATATTAGTTCTGACAAAATAAGAGAAGAATTGTATGGTGATGAAGCTATACAAGGAGACCCAAAGGAAGTTTTTAAAATTCTGTATGATAGAATTTTAGAAAATAAAGAAAAAAATATTTATTTAGATACAACTTTAATGTCTAAAAAAACACAAAATATTTTTGAAGAATTTTGTAACAAACACAAAATTGAATTTAAGTATATAATTTTCTGTAAGGAAATAGAAACTCTTTTTGAGAATAACAAAAAAAGGGGGAGACAAGTTCCTGAGGAAGTAATTTTAGCTATGGTAAGAGCCTTTAATTTACCAAAATTCAAGGATATTGAAAAAATTATCAACGAAGTAAATGTATATCAAATGAAAAGAAAATGTGATGGATTTAACCAAAATAATCCACATCATAATGAAACTTTAGATATACATATGTCTAAAACTTTCAATTGGTATGGAGAGAAGGAAGTTCTGGATTTATTTTCCTATCCAGTATTAAATCATGATATTGGAAAACCCTACACCCAAGTCCCAAATTTAAAAAACCCAAATTTTTCATCTTACTATGGACATGAAAAAGTTGGTGCGTATCTAATATTAGGACATAATAAAGAGCGTGAAATGATTTACAATTACTTGTGTTCATTATTTATTTTTTATCACATGAATGAAAAAGATAAGAAATTAGAAAAGAGAATAGCGGAGAAATTAGGAAATGATTTTTCTCTCCCAAATTGTGGAAATAATCCTATAAATATTGAAACGATATTGAGAAGATTTAGAAGTTTCTTTGAGTGCGATAAAAGAAGGGATTAATTCCCAGCTCACAGACGAAGGAGATGTAATCTTCTTCCAGCTCAAAATCCAAAAATGGATAAAAAAGGGTTGGAAGAAGATTTCCTTTTTTATGTAGATGTGGTCATGAGGTAGTCAATAAAAGGTAATTGTGGTCATAGGATATGACCATAAGTGTATTTTATTGACAAGTTAATTTTAGGTAACTATGGTCATGGCGGCGGAAAAGTTCGACTTTTAGGGTCGAACTTTTATTTTTACTACTTCTTTAAAAAGAGGTGGTCTATTTCTCTTTTTCTTTTTCTCCTCCTTTTCTTTTTTTAGTTTTTGATATTTAATTTCATCAAAAACTAGTTTACCGTTTGAGTCTTCATATGAAGACTCATAAAACAATTCATTTTGTAACATTTTACCCCTCCTTACACTTTTTCCCAAAACAATTGGGATAAATTAATATTGTTAACCATAATAACGGTATAAGAACCATCTCCATATCCTACCGTTTCGCCATAACAATTAGTCTCTGGCAATATCTGATTAATTAATTCTAAAGTTTCAATTGTTCCCCTATCTAATAGAGATTTGGCTACTTTTTTTGCAATAGTTAAATTGCAATTTAATATTTTAGATATTATAAACATACCTTTTGCTCTTCTCTTTTTTTGTGTCATTTTAAAAACTCCTTTAATTTTTATTTTTATTTTATTTGTTTTTTACTACTCTTTAATTATAACACATTTTTTATTGTTTGTCAAGTATTTTTAAAAAAAGTTTTTAAATCTTATTAGGAATTAATTCCCAGCTCACAGACAATTAAGTTGTTGTGAACATTTTTATAAATAACCAATGCTGGTAAAATTAGCTAGAGGGCGTAATATTTTTCCAGTAAATGTTTACCATTTGTGGTCATTTGATTTTACAAGTTTTTGAAGTTGTGGTCATGGCGATATGACCATAATTTCATTTTATTGACATAGAAGTTTTATACATTTGTGGTCATATTGCAACTGTGATTTATTGACAAAAAAAATTTTTTATTTTTTGAAAAAACGCTTGACTTCCTTATTAGAATATGTTATAATATAAGAGTAGTAAAAAACATTTACTACACTAAAATAATATTAAAGGAGTTTTTAAAAATGAATTGTAAAAATTGTATCGAAGGATATAAAAAAATTTCTAAGAAAAAAGCGAGAGAGCTTTTTTCAAAAGGAGAAAAGTTACATTTTCTCCCATCCATGGCAAACCCATTTAGTCCATGGATAAGCTTAAATGAATTTCCAAAAGAAGGGAGTTTCGAGAATATCCTTAATAGGATATTAATATACCAGCCAAAAGAGCTGGGAAAAACTGTTAATTTTTATATATCCTTATAAAATTGACAAAAAGGAACAAATGACTATCTGGTTATTTGTTCCTTTTGTCCCGCCGCATGACCATAATTTCATTTTATTAACTATACAATATTATGTAATTATGGTTATATCACCATGACCATAGTTTCATTTTATTGACATAACAACTTTATACATTTGTGGTCATAGAAAATTTAATAAAATTTCCAAATAAGGGAAAATCCCAACTTTTTACAGTTGGGATTTTTTGTTTACAAATATTCAAGTGATCCAACAAAAAATTTATTATCCTTCCCTATGGTCCAACTTTTAACATCTTTTTCAAAATCACTTCCGTGACCGTTGTAATTTATTTGACAATTTTTACCTGTAACTATATTGTTTTTTTTCCTAACTGTTATTTTACAATTGCTTTTACAATCAATATTATTATTGTTCTGACAAATAATTTCACTATTATTATCAGACAAAATCTTGCAATTATTGCTAACCTCTACCCGACAATTGTTTATTGTCAGTATATTTAAATTACTTCCACCAAAAAAAGTAGAATTTGATGGAATAATAAAAAATATATTCTCACTATTTTCCATTATCTCTTTACTTAAAAAGACATTTATATCCACTTTAGTTTTAAATGAGATAACGATTTTTCTCTCATTCGTGAAAGTAAAAATATCTACATCTTTACTTTTTATTTCATTTTTAACTATCTTATTGATTTCTTTAACTCCTATTTCATATAAGTTCATTTTAAAAACTCCTTTAAATTTTATTAACGTTTTTATTCGTTAATACTATTATAACACACTTTTTATCTTTTGTCAAGTGTTTTTAAAAATTTTTTACAGCTTAAATAAATTTATTTACCGTTATTTTCCAGCTCACGGACATAATTATTATTGGTAAAAATTTCTTTGGAAAGATGTTAATTGGTAATTCTTGGGTAAGAGTATATGACCATAAATGGATAAGTTTAACTATACAATATTATGTAACTATGGTCATGGCGATATGACCATAATTTCATTTTATTGACATAGAAGTTTTATACATTTGTGGTCATATTGCAACTGTGATTTATTGACAAAAAAATTTTTTTTATTTTTTGAAAAAACGCTTGACTTCTTTATTTAAATATGTTATAATATAAGAGTAGTAAAAAACATTTACTACACTAAAATAATATTTTATAGGAGGTTTTCATTATGAAAAGTTGTATCGAAGGATATAAAAAAATAACAAAGAGGAGGGCGAGAGAGCTTTTTTCAAAAGGGGAGAGAATTTTCTTTCTCCCGTCCATGGCAAATCCATTTAGTCCATGGAGTGGATTAGGTGAATTTCCGATGATGGGAGACTTTGCAAATGTTTTAAATGTAATTTTGAAATATCAGCCAAAGCAATTGGGTAAAACTGTTAATTTTTATATACCTCTGTAAAAAATTGACAAAAAGGAACGAATGACTATCTGGTTATTTGTTCCTTTTGTCCCGCCGCATGACCATAATTTCATTTTATTAACTATACAATATTATGTAACTATGGTCATACCGCCATGACCACAATTTCATTTTATTGACATAGAAGTTTTATACATTTGTGGTCATAATCAATGCTGGAATTAACCAGCATCTTTGGCATATTCAAACAATTTTATTAGCAAGAGAAAAAAGTTGAATTCAGCTTTAGTTTTTGTTGTCATGTCTAAAAAAGACATGACAATATAAGTAATTATTCCACTAGAAAAAATTCTCCCAATTTCTTCTAATAATGTGCCTCTTGTAATTTTTCTTTTTTTCATCTTAAAAACTCCTTTTTATTTAATTATACCATAGAAAAATAAGTTTGTCAAGTCTTTTTTAAAAGTTTTTTATTTTATTTATTTACAACTTTTACCAAAGAAGAAAAATACATTTATGGTCATATGGGTTAAGGTAAATTATACCTTTTATTACAATATAGGCGGCCGCCTTATGCTGAACTTTTTATTTTTCAAAAACACTTGACAAACTAATTTATCTATGGTATAATTAAATAAAAAGGAGTTTTTTAATTATGTTAATTTTAGGTATATCGATAAGTTTTATTTTATTAATTGGTTTTTTAATTTTAAGTCTTTTTAAAGATTTAAGACTAAAAAAAGAGGAGTTGGAAGATTTGTCTTTAGAATTTTCAATTCTAAAGATTAAAAGTGGAAGAATTTTGAAATCCACTTTGGAACTAATAGATTAATCTATTAGTCCGCCGCATGACCATAAATGGATAAGTTTAACTAGTTAATTTTATGTAACTATGGTCATACCACTATGACCACAATTTCATTTTATTTACAAAAAATTTTTTTTTTATTTTTTTTAAAAAACACTTGACAAAAGGATTGAAATATGTTATAATATAAGAGTAGTAAAAAACATTTACTACACTAAAAATAATATTTATAGGAGGTTTTCATTATGAGAACGAAAAAAATCAAAAATTTAGAGGTAAAAATTGAAAATAAAAGGGAAGAGTTGTTCTTCCAATTGTTATCAGAATATGTTAGTCATTTGGAGGAATTACTAAAAAATGGCGAAGAAAGGAAAGTAAAAGGATCTCATTTTATGGTGGAGAGAATTCACCATTTAATGGTATCAATAGAAATGGTAAATTTCTTCACAGAAGTAAATTCTGTGGAAGAAATTAAAAAAGGAGGTGAAATATTCCTTTTAGAGGAATAACCTTCAAAAAGGAACAAATAGCCAAATGGTTATTTGTTCCTTTTTAAACTCCCATATGTAAATCCATATGGGAGATTTATTCATAGTTAAACTTATCCATTTGTGGTCATACCGCTATGACCACAATTTCATTTTATTGACAAGTCAATATTATGCAACTATGGTCATACAACAGATAACAAAATTTACCATTGGTAAATAAAAGGAAACCCCAACTTTTTACAGTTGGGGTATTTTTTAGAAGTCTTCTATTATTACTTCTATTTTTTTAATTCTCTCCCACTTGTTAAAAACAAATGAGACTTTGTCCTCCTCTTCGGGAGTTTTTACAATGACTCTGTCAGATTTTGCCATGATTACTGGTTTTTCTCCAGCAACCTTTAGAAATTGCTGCTGCAACGCTATTGGTGCAACAATAGCATAAACGTCATACCCGTCCAAATCTTGGATTTCGGAAACGTTATTGATCGTTTCCGAAATTTGTGTTATGATAACACCAGTATCCTGCAAGTCATTGTGAAAATGTCTTGCAATACCTATGAATAAGGCATCGTGTTGGTCGTCCGTCATTATGTGGCGACTAAACCACAATATTTTTATGTTTTCTTTCATTTTAAACCTCTTCTGCAACTTTTAAAGTTACCAATTTATTTTTGAGGTTTTATCTAACCTCTATATATATTATAACACATATTTTTATATTTGTCAATACTTTTTTTAAAGAAAATAAAAAATTTTTTTATTACATTATTTCCCAGCTCATAGGAACTTATTTACCATCATTTCCCAGCTCACAGACATGACCATAGATGGTAAAAATTCCTTTGGAAAGACGATATTTGGTAATTCTTGGGTAAGAGTATATGACCACAAATGGATAAGTTTAACTAGTTAATTTTATGTAACTATGGTCATACCGCCATGACCACAATTTCATTTTATTGACAAGTTAATATTATGTAACTATGGTCATACAACAGATAACAAAATTTACCAACAAGAGGATGGAGAAAACTCCCAACCTTTCACAGTTGGGAGTTTTCTTATTTGAAGGACTTAAGAAAACTCTTGTCGCCCTCAAATATGTTTGACGTTTTTACGTCAAACTTAGAGTTAAGTTCCTTAACTCTTTTTACTTCTTCCATGTATTGTTTTAAGTCCCAAATTTTAATTTTTGTTTTCATAATGAAAACCTCCTATAAATATTATTTTAGTGTAGTAGTTCTTACTACTCTTATATTATAACATATTCTAATAAAGAAGTCAATACTTTTTTTAAAGAAAATAAAAAAATTTTTTTCTTACATTATTTCCCAGCTCACAGGAACTTATTTACCATCATTTCCCAGCTCACAGATATGACCATTACCGGTAAAAATTACCTAGGTGGAATGACCACAATTGGAAAAAACTAGGAGAGAATGCCTATGACCATAGTTGGAGAAAATTGTAAAAAGATGTAATAATCTTACAGATATAGAAGATCTTTACATAAAAGGTAAAAAAATTTTTTAGAATATGACCAAAAATTCATTAAAAAGGGTTGACAACTATATTTTATTATGGTATAATTAGAAGGTGGAAGAACCACATAATAAAAAGCCCAAAAAATGGGCAGAAAGAGGTTTTAAAATGGGAGTTATAAGATTTCAAAAAAGCGGTATGGTTGCAAGATTTCAAGGGGTGGAAGTAACTTCCAACTGCACTTCTCTTGCAACAGGGATCGAATTTATGGGAGAAAATGGGATAGTCGTTGCTTCATTTACTCCTGAGGAGTTATCTTTAATGGTAAAAAAAGCCATTAAAGCCCACGGAGTCAGAAAATTTGTTTTGTTAGTTGATAGCAGAACAAACAAGAAATTTATGGATGGTTTTGTAATAAGTCCATCCGTAATAGTTAAATTTTGGGATGACCTTTTATCCTTGAATGCAACGGGAAAAAGTGGAAATTTTGAGCTATGCCTTAGAGATACAAGGCATTCAAGATTATTTTTAAATTTATATGGTGATAAAATACAAAATTTTATCAGCAAAACACAAATTGTTGACGCCGAGGGCGTTAACAACGGGAAAAAAGCAGAGGAGGCTCTTTTCCCAAACACTACAAGAAAAAAGAATAATTTAGTAGATGGTTATCTACTAAAGAAAACCAAAAGCGGTAAAAGCTACCGTTTTTCGGTACAGTTAAAGTGTTCCTCAAATAGAGCCAACACAAATGGGATTGTTAAATTTTAACAATCCCGAAAAAAACAAAAACAACTACTTTTAACAGTAGTTGTTTTTTTTGTAACTTTTTTACAATAACATTTTACTATAAAAATGTTAATTTGTTCCATCTCCATAAATGTCAATAGATGGATGCTGATAAACTTTTAACGTTGTCAAATTTTGGTAATGGGGGGGGTATCCATTTTTGGAAATTACTGTAAAAAATTTTTGAGGGGTGGGGCTGAGAAAAAATTTCCACAACAGAATTTTAAACTTTAGACAAGACCAAAATAAAAATAAATAAAAATAAACTAAAACCAAAATAAACTAAAATCAAAATAAACTAAAACCAAAATATAAACTAATAAAATATAAAAAATTTCCACAACAGAATTTTAAACTTTAGATAAGACCAAAATAAAAATAAATAAAAAATCAACTTTAAATAAGACCAAAATAAAAAAAATTTCCACAACAAAAAAATCAACTTTTTATTATATATAAAAACCAACAAAATAAAAACAAAATAAAAACAAAATAAAAACAAAATAAAAACCCAGTAAAATAAAACCCCAAAATAAAAAATTTCCATAACAGAAAAATCAACTTTTATTATATATAAAAACCAATAATAAAAACCCCAAAAACCCTAATTCAAAATCTCATAAATAATCTTCATCAAAAATCCACTTTGTTTAACTATTGGTGTCGCCAAGTTGTTAATACTCCCCAAATAGTTATTACTTCCTTGAAGAGTTAATCCATTATTTACACTACCACCATAAATAGCCAAACTTATAGGATATTTTATACCACTATTTAATATGGAAATTGGACTTCCCATATATTGCCCCACATCACCAATATATCTTACACTAGTTCCATTAAACTCAATCACTTTTTCGCTACTAACAGCTGTATTTGAAAAAAGTACATAAAACAATACTCCGTCACAAAGGCTTACTCTATATTGAGATGTTAAAGAAATCCCACTTACAATCCCAACAAAACTACCGTCAAGATTGTGTTTTGAAACGCTATAGTCACTATTACACATATAAATATAACCTTTATAAACAACACACAATTTTGAAGTATTATCTCCAGCATTTAAAGTCTTTGGAGACCCACTTATTGTTTTAACATTTTCAACAATACTATAGTCGCTCAAATTTATTTGAGTGTGAAGGAAAGTTTTTGATGTTAAAATATTAATACAGTGGGCAACCCCATCATAAACGGTAAAATTCAAAGGTTTTCTTAATGTGTATGAGTTTGCAAAAATTATTGGAATATCAGCACTTTTCACGGAACTACCTATTTCAACATCAGTTATTTTTAATGCTGAAGTTTTAGGGATTTCAAAAGTATTTAGAACCCATTGTGTTCCACTTACATATTTTGCGGTTAGGACTTTATTAACATCAAGAGCGGCGACTAAATAAGTGCTATCACCAAAGTCAATTATTTGTTTTAATTGTTGGGTAAAAATTTTAGAACTTGTCTCATTTCCGCCAACAATACTCATCCAACCATTATTTCCACAATTCACATGGGTTAAAGTCAAACACTTAAAAGTTACTCCGTTTATTTTGTCTGTACCGAAGTCCCAAACATTTCTCCAACCAATTGGAACTTCACCACTTAAAATTACTCCAGTCTCATTTACATTAAGACTTCCTCGATGAGGATTTGAGCCACTATAATCTGAGCCGGCACGTCCCACATTTTTAGAATTAAAAGGTGGATAGGTGGTTTCAATGTCTTCTACAATTTCTTCATCCCAAAGTAAAATTCCCCCCAATCCATTCGAGTAAAAAGGAGTTAAGCCCTTGCAATACTCTTTAATATTGGTATTTGTGTGCCATTGGTTCTTATACTGCGACGGCGTTCCAAAAGCATTCTTTATTGCATTGGTTATTATGTTTTCAGCCTCATACTCTTCTTTAACTTTTTTTGTAAGAGGATCTATCATTTGGATTTTCGTTTTTCCCTTCATTTTATTTACTCCTTTTAGATTATTTCATAGTTAGCGGTGAAATTAAAACTAATTTCATCAACAATATTTAAATTTAAAGAAAAAGTTTCTTCAAAAGTTTCTTCCTCTTTTTCCACATCATTAAAAGAATAGGTTTCATTCAACACCAAAGCAATATTACTAAAGTCTTCAATACCAATTCTTTTATTCTTTAATTTTATTTTAATACCTTGGGTTTGGGTGTTTTGAGTTTGAATCCACTCTCCACTTCTATAAATCCAATAAGGTAAGATTTGGACTAACTCACCATTTGAATATTGTATTTGCCGCACCCTCAATTCGGAAGTAAAGCCCTCACCGCTATAGAGATTTACCAATTCAAAACCATCCCTAGTAAAGATTAAAATTGAATTATCAAAATCATCATCACTATCAATCTTATCGAAAATATAGATTTTTTTGTGGTTAGCGTAGCGTTTAATCCAAATTGAACCCTCTTCAATCTTTCTAACTGGTACGCCCTCACCAACATAGACATTTAACCCCATTTCTTCAATTTCACCAATGTCTGAAGAAAGCCAAACATTAAAGACAGCAATATAACCGCCCCACTTTATTTGGATTGGATAGAATTTGTCGCCACCCTCATAAAAGTTAAAACAATAAGTATCAAACTCTTTTTTATCCACAGTATAGTCAAAAAGTTGGATTGTTGTGTTGTCTTCATTTATACCCCAGACACTCATTCCATCTAAATTTAATGGTTCAAACTTTTTATATGACATTTTCGCCGGCAAAATCACATTTAATCTTACAATCTTATCAACAGAAATTTGTTTTATTAAAGTTTCAAAATTACCACTTACAACAATTGAGAACTCTTTACCATTATCATGTTCTCCAAAAGTTTTCATTTTTCTTAACACCTCCTTTTATCTCTCTTTTTGCGGCCGCAAAATGGAAGATCTTAAATACACTTTATCACACACTAATAAAATCAATTTTAAGTCCCATAGTAATAAGTAATTAATAGCTTAGATTAGTCGTTAGGTTTCGATATAAAGCGGCCGCAAATAGAACATTTATTAATTAACTTTACTATGGGGAATTAACTTTACTATGGGGAATTAACTTTACTATGGAAAACTAATCTTACTATGGGAAAAAATTCTTAATTAATCTTACTATGGAAAAGAAAATCCCAAAGACTCTAACAATTGAATTCCTTTTTCTTCTAAATCCTCAAGAGAGCCACAATTATCAATAACATAATCATAATCATAATTAAAAACATTGTCATCAGCCATGTTTCCATATGACGAACTTTCACCTCGTCTTATTAAAAGTGTTTTTGCACTAGGGAATTTATTTAAAAATTCCCCTATAAAAAAAGGCTCTCTTATATGGACAAACATTAACTCATCTTTACTTTTCAAAAATTCTTTGGTTTTTTCTACTAAATAATTTTCACTAAAACCACAATATTCAGACGTGAGAATTTTTAAATCAGAAAGAAACTTTCGATCTTTTTCTTCCTTAGAACCATTCCATCCCACAATTTTTGCCAACTCTTTTACACCATCTACGGAAGAGACATTCATAACTCGTTTTTGCCGCCCGACTATTAAATTAATTAAAGCATCTTTCCCCGCTCCACCCTGACCATTAATTACAATTATTTGTTTCATTTTTAAACTCCTTTAATTTCATTTTAATATAGATTACGCAAATATTATCAAAGACTACGGCAAACGTTCCAATAATTATTAATAACTCTGTGGAAATTATTTCAATTAAAAAGAAAGCAAGTATGGCCGCAACTACAACTGACCCATCATAACAAATTCGCACATTATTATCATATTGTTGACGTTGCTCCGGTGTTCTATAGATTTTTTCATTGAATCTTATCATAGCTACACCAGTAGCTTGTTTTAAAATACAGCAATAAAACATACTTAATACTTGAAATAGTATTAATCTTTCTGTAAAGATACAAAATGCGGCCGCAAATACATATAATACACTTTCAACAATTGCGAATTTTTCAAAATTATTAAATAAGACTAAACTTTTTTTATTAACTTTGGTAAAAAAGATTGAAAATAAACAAGATAAAATTGAGACCATGGGGAAAATCTTAGAATTTATTTCACCCGCAGTTCTAATATAAATATATTGAAAACTTAGGGCAAAAAGTACATTTGAAATGAAAATTTCGGCTAGATAAATTTGATTTATTTTTTTCATACAATTCTCCTTTCTATTTCCAGTAAAGTGGGATTGTTCCAAAGTCGGTAAGTCCAGAACAATTCTGGTAGCAGTAATTTCTAGAAGTTAATGTTATATTATTCCATAGTGGATATGATGCTCCTATTGGAGAATCAGCAGAATTTGTTACAGCAAAACAACAATAGAACTCTGGCTTTTTATTTTGAATTGCGGCCGCATTAAACAAGTTAGTAGGCAAAGAAATATTTTTACAATTGTAAAAACCATATGCACATAATTCTAAATTAATATTATTTATAAATAAATTCTCTGGTATTGAAAGTAATTTTCTACAATTTCCAAAATCAAAAGATTTTAAGTTAATGTTATTATCAAAAAGATTTGTAGGAATAAAAACTATCTCCGTTGAATTGAAATCAGCAATTTCTAATTTTAGATTATTATTAAAAAAATCTATTGGTATTAAATTAAATGAGCCATTAGAAATAAAATGTTTTAATTCAATAATTTTTGATATAAATGATTGAGATAAGGTTTCAATATTATATAGATATATTCTATTTATATTAATATTATCTTCTAACAAATCTTCATTTAATACGACACTTTTATTTTTAATAGCACTAATATTAATATCATTTAAACAAATAAGATTTTCAAATAAATTTTTAGTTAAAGTTAAATCCCCAACGCTTAATTTTATTTTATTTATTAAAAAATTATTTTTAAATAAATCTTGTGAAAAATTAAAGCCAAAAGTATCAATATTTTCATTATATCTCAACTCATAAGAAATATCAACATCCTCTAATTCGATATTATTATTAAAATCACTATCATTAACACTATAATTAAAAATTTCTTCCACAGTTTCATCATCATATACACCATAGACTTTCATTCCATCTAAATTTAATTCATCAAATAATTGATACGTTGTTTTTGCCGGCGGGGTTATTATAAGATCCACTATAGCTTTAACATTAACAGTAACTTCATCACTTCCCATAGAATTACTTACTGATATTCTAAAGCTTTTTCCAGCATCATTTTCGTTAAAAGTTTTCATTTATTTTCTCCTTTCTTTTATTTATTATCCACCGCAGAATGGACAATAAATATGTGAGTTTTTCTTAACTCTATTATAATTATATCATACAATAGACAAAAAGTCAATAAAAACAACTTTCATTTAAATGTCAATTTTTATGATTTGCGGCCACACTTTGCACGACATAATTAAATAATTTTATTAAATTAATAAATTACCAATACAACATCCTACAAAGCCCGCCGGCGAAAACAACGAAATAACTTCAAATCATCCACAATATAATTATATCACTATGGAAAACTATAGTCAATACAATAGATAATTAGAACACTCTATTTCTAACGAAATAGGTAAATCCTTACTCGCTACGCTCGCAAAGATTTACAAAAAAAATTTTTTTAATATAAGCATTAAGAAAAAATTATAATAAGCCCTATTTATTGACTTTTTTTCTTATATATGATATAATTATATTATGGGGTAGGGGGAGAATTAAATATAAAAACTTATTATCTCTCATATATAACCATATAAGATAAAAATTTAGTAAGTTCTATTTATTGACTTTTTTTCTTATCTATGGTATAATTATATTATGGGTAGAAGATATTAATAAAAAAAAACTTATTCTCTATCTATGGTATTATCATAAAGGAAATTATATAAGATAAAAATTTAGTAAGTCTTATTTATTGACTTTTTTTCTTATCTATGGTATAATTATATTAAAGAAAAAATAAAGGTGGTGAGAAAATGAAACCAAAAACGAAACAACTTGACTATAACTTAAAAACAGATAAAGAAAGAAGACTTCTTGTAGAAGAGCTTCTTAAAGAAAATGATAATCCTCCTGCTAAAATATTAGAACTTTATGCTAATTATATTCTCTATGGAAAAGACGAAATAACTGAAAAATCCGTAGTAGATGATAAGAAAGTGCAAATATCTACTAAATATAGTTCTTATGCAAGTAAAACAAAAGTAACATCTTTAGATAAATTAATGGAGGATGTTAATAATAGCGAAAGATTTCTATGTAAACAAAAATACTCAAAACCAAAAATAGGAATTGATAGAGAAAAAGATGCTAATATTCCAAATATGACTGAGCTATGGAAAACAATAGACGGTCTAGAAGAAACATTAAACAATAATGAAAATTTAACAGATGTACAAAAATATCATTTAAAACATAAAATAATTGAATTAAGAAGAGAGCAATATTCTCTTAAAGATATATTTGTACAAAAAAGATTTAAAAAAGAAAGTTATCTTAATTACTTCCCAGATAACTTCAAAAAAACAATCTTTAATATTGAACCTAGGGGATTATATAGCGATAATGGTTTTGATAATAATTTTGCTGCTGAAGGTAAAAGACTTCTTTCTTTTACCAATCCAGAGCATATTAAAAAATTAATATCTAAATACGATGAATTAATAATAAATGATGATTCATTTGAAAGTATTGGTGCTGCTCTCAAGAAAACCCTTAGATACTATGTTAATCTTACAAGTATTAATATAGAACAAGCATTAATATTAACATTAAAAACCAAAGGTTATCTTAATAAAGAAGTTGCTGAAAAAGTGAACTTAAGATTTGGGACACTAAGATCTCAATATTATATTTCTAAAATATATAAAGATATTGTAGAAAACATAGCTTTCGCCGCAGAGAAAGATTTGGAAATGTACAATAAAAAATATAAAATAGAATTATGGAAACCTTGTTGTATTTGCGGCGAGGAGTTATTAAGAACTAATGATTTTTTTCATAAGAAAAAAACGTCTCAAGATGGTTTAACTTCATATTGTAAAAGATGTGATAGAGTCAAAAGATTTACTACAAAACAATTAAGTTTAATGTCTGCTGAAACATTTAATGAAGATGATGTTTTGGAAGTAAGAAAAATGAAAATTTATGAAGTTAATCCAAAATTATTAAGAAATATATTATTAGAATACGTAGAAGAAAAAGATTTATTGTTTTAAGGTGGTGAGAAATTGAAAATAAATTTAAATCTTTCTTTGGAAAGAAAAGTAAAAAAAGCTTTTGAAAATTTTACAATGATGGATTTTGTTGGGGTGGCATCAATGTTAATGTTAGATATTGATGAAAAACAAGATAACTTACTTATTGCTGACATAGTCTTCAACAATTGGAAAAAAATAAAAAATAATAAAGCTAAAAAAGATATGGGATTATTATTTATAGAAGTTTCTGAATTTAATAAAGACGCAAAGAAAGTCAATAATAGTAGTGATAATGGTGGTGAGACTAATGGCTAAACCTAGGCGTTGTATTAAGTGTAATGTAGAAAAAAGCTTAATACAGTTTTTACCAACAAAATCAAAATTATTTGAAGAACAATTTTCAACAATTTGTAGAGAATGTGCAAACAGAGCAGTTAACAACGCTCCTAAGGAAAAAAGATGGAGAGTTGTAAATAAACTTTGTCAATGGCTAGATATTCCATTTCTTCCGTCTCAATGGGAAGAACTTTATGAAAGAAACGGATTTGATGCATTTAGTGTTTATGTTTCAATGTTTAAAGATAAAGAATATGAAACATTAGAATGGGAAACATATAATATAATGTTTTTAAAATTAAAAGAAGAAGAGCGTGTAGAAGATGCAATTCCAGAATTAAAAAAGAAAAAACTAAGAGAAAAGAGACAAAGATGGGGTGTTGACTATGACGAGGGCGATCTAGAATATTTAGACAATCTTTATAATGGTATTATTTCTACCCAATCTGTTGTTGGTTCAGAACAAGAAGATAAAGCTAAAAAGCTTTGTAAGATAGCTTTAAGAATTGAAGATAAAATAAGAGCCGGCGGCGATATAGATAAAGATATTCGCTCTTATGATATGCTGTCTAAATCAGCTAATTTTACACCAAAGAGTTCAGAAAGTGGTGAAGACTTTGACTCATTAGGAGAGCTATTTGCTTATTTAGAAGACTCCGGTTGGTTGAATAAGTATTATCAAGAAGAAGTTAAAGATATTATTGATGAAACTCTCAAACAGTACTCTGGTTGGGTACAAAATCTTTATATAAAAGAGAATGGTATGGCTGAAGAAATACAGGAAAGAATTGAACAGTTAAAAGTTTCAAAAGATTTAATTGATGAACAATATGAGAGAGATATACAGAATGAATTAGATAAACCAGAAAGTGATGAAATTGAAGAGTTTGCTCCTGAAATAGGCGGTGAAAATGATGGATAAATCGAAAGAATTAAAAATCTTTGAACCAGATGATATTTTAGACATAGTTCACATAGACACTCCTCTTGAAAAGAAAGAATTTTTTAGAGGAGATATAAAATTAAGAAAAGGTGTAATGTTAACAAAAGAATATGTTGATAATAATAGAAAATTTGTAGAGGCTGTAGCAAGAAAAATTTCAATATATCCAGACTTATATATTGACTTAATTCAGCCTTACAATACGAAGTTTAAACTAGCATATTTTCAAAGATTCACAATGAGGGAGTGTTCAAGAAAATCTAAGGTTTATGTAACAGCTCCTCGTGCATACAGCAAAACGTTCCTAGTAATATTGATATTATATCAAATTTGTATTACACGCCCAGGCATTAAATTATTTATTTGTGCACCAAAGAAAGAACAGGGTGCAAAAATATTCAAAGAGAAGTTACAAGATGATATATGGATAAGGTTTCCTTTTTTAAAAAGAGAGATTATTGGAAATGGGAACTTTGGTCAAGATTACGCTAGACTTATTGGCGTACGTATTGGAAACAATATGAAAAATAAAAGATTTTTAATTGCTGGGACTCCGTAAAGCTACTTTAACCTTTTGGTTACGAAAGTAGAAAAAATAAAGTAGATGGTCTATGGTTAAATCCTAAGGACTTTAAAATCGGTAATCAGCAGTCAGATATTAAAGGAGAGTTATACTTAATTGAATGAAAATAAATTTATAGTAAAAATGAAAGAAAAATATAAAGATAAAAACTATCTAATTATTTATGCTGGGAAAAATTCTCATGAAAATTCCATTATATTGTGTTTGAATTGTAATAATAAAATAATATGTAATACTGGTGAATTATTTAGGAAAAGAAGAAAAACACTTTGTAGAAAATGTGAATACATTAGAAAAGACACTATTAAGAATAGAGAATTTATTATAGAAAAAATTAAAAATGAAGCTAGTAATATTTATTTTTTTATGGATAAGCTTTCGAATAATGGAAATTATGGTGATACTGTTGAATTTACTTGCAATAGTTGTGGTAGAGTTAATAAAATGAGAGTAGGACATTTAATTGCAAACAATAGTTCTTGCAGCTGTTGTTATTGTTCTGGACAAAAAATAAAAAAAGATCATATTGCTTTTAGCAATGAATTAAATAAAAAATTTAAAAACAAATTTAAACTTTTGTCAGAATATATAGATGTAAATACCGAAGTAACTATTCAATGTATGTTATGTAACTTTATTAGAAATGTAAAACCAACAGCAATAATAAGAAGTGGATATTGTCCAAATTGTTCAAAAAATAATTCTATTGGAGAAATAAAAATAAAAAAATGGTTAATTTCTAAAAATTTTTATTTTGAGACACAGAAATATTTTAAAGAATGGGAGATTGGATTACATTATTTTGATTTTTTCATTCCAGAAAATAATTTATTAATTGAATTTCATGGAATTCAACATTATTGTTTTAATTCTTTTTTTCATAAACATAATGACGATTATATTTATAGACAGCAGCGTGATAATATTAAAAGAGATATGGCTATAAAAAATAATTATAATTACGTTTCAATTAAGTATACATTATTAGATGAATTAGAAACAATTCTACCAAAAATATTTGATTCAACGACTATCTCGAAAGAGAGTAGAGGCAAGTGTCTCGAAATAGAATCCTTCTGCAAAGAAGAAGATATAGTCTGGTCTTAATAGAAATATTAAGCTTAATGGGCTAAGAATAACAAACTTAGTTAAACAAAACGAGACTTTCATTTCGTAACTCCTCAGCTTTTGACTGTGTATCAACTCTAGACACCCAGCGTGGTGGGCGTCGTAATACCGGTCTTATAGACGAGGTCCGTAGGTGATATATATGAAATATATTTATTTTATTATTAATAAAATAACAAAGGAAAGGTATGTTGGTCAGACAACTAATTATATTCGCAGAAAAGGAGAGCATTTAACAAAGCTAGAGAATGGTGTTCATTCAAATAAAAAACTTCAATATAAATACAATTACTATGGTGTTGAAAATTTTTATTTTGAGAAAATAGAGTATCCAAATATAACAAAAGAAGAGTTAGATGAAAAAGAGATTTATTATATAAAAAATTATGATAGTGTTAATAATGGTTATAACCTCACGACTGGCGGCACCGGAGGGAACACTAGAGGTAAGATTTCTTTTGAGCAATTCTGTTTTATTTATTTTGGAAATAAAAAACACAAAGGATTAATGAATAGAACAGCAAAATATTTGAAAATTGATAGTAGTATAGTTTCTCATATTGTTAATGATAAAAGCTATGAAGTTTTTAGATATGAATCTTATTCTCTTTCGTCTGAAGTTAAAGAAACTATAATAAAACACTTTGAAGAAAAATTAGATATAGCGAATACACCGCCTAAACCAATTAAAAAACCGCCTAATGAATTAGAAACTTTAAAAATAATGTGTGTTGTTTCTTCTTATAGTAGAGGTATTGAAAATTTAATTTTAAAACATTTTAATTTGTCAAAAGGTTTTATTTTTCATTTAATGACTGGAAATGGTAGAGTTGAAGCTAAACTTAAATACTCAAAAATGTCTGAAAAACAAATTTTAAATGTTGGTAATCACTACTTTAAAAAGTGGGATCTAGTTCAATATAGTAATAAAAAAATACCGACATCTTGTTATACTAATTTAAATGATAAATATATAAAAAATGCGTGATATGCGGACTTAAAATCACTTAAACTGACGGGGAAGTCCTTAGAGCTTTGATAACCAAACAGTAATAGTAATATTATTGCGGCGATTAGTAACGGAATCGGTATGGTAACATCATCAAAGATTGGGCAATCAAACGCAGCGAAGTCTCCTTAAAGGAGAAACGTTCAACGACTAATAAATATCTAAAACTCGTATTGCTTTTAGCACAGGAGGTATAATATGGTAAAAATTAATAATTCACATAAATTAAATAGTGCTTTAATAGGTATGATTGTATTCGATGGTTCAATGAATGGAGAAAAATATTTACATATTGGACATAGCGGCAGCCAAGTGGGCTATGTTGATGAAAAAGTAAATTTTATATCAAAATATTTAAAACCAATTTCATTAAGGACCAATACAGATAATAAAAATTTTACTTATCGCTATGCCTATTATAATAACGAAAGATTAAAGTACTTATATCATGATACATATATAGATGGAAAAAAGAAATTAACAAAAAGTATTTTAAATCGTTTTGATGAAATTACTTTAGCTATTATGTATATGGATAAAGGTTGCTTAGGATTAAAAAAAGACCCTAAGTATCCCGGAAACTATAAATCAAGAGAAATTCATTTAAATATTCAATCTTTTACATTAAATGAGGTAAAAATGCTACAATCTCATTTAAAAAATAAATTTAATATTGAATTTCGTTTAACTATAGATCATCAAAAGCTAAGGTTATGGTGCAATACAGAAAATACAATTAAGTTTTTAGAGATTGTGGCACCAGTAATTCAATATAATTTTCCCTCTATGTACTATAAAATAGATTTAAAGTATAAAACAAAGAAAATTAATTTTTTACCAAAAGATATTTAACTATAATAGTGACCTATTTTATAAATAGGATGGTATAGTCTAATCCCCTAATAAATATCGGGAAACCGAGGGTATAAATGGATCACGATGCAGACTCAATAAACACAATAGTTCTACCATTAATGAATGTTCCAAGACAAATGAAAAATGGAACAATAAACCCATACGAACCACAACAATGTCAATTTTGGATGACTTCGGCAGGTGCAAGAAATTCTTTCGCATATGACAAACTAATTGAACTACTGGGTTTTTCAATATTAAATCCAAGACGATACTCAGTAATAGGGTGTTCTTATAAAGTTCCACTAATAGCCGGCGTTCTATCAAGAGACTACCTAAATGAAATAAAAGCTTCAAAAACATTCTCAGAAGCATCTTTCGCATCAGAGTATTTATCTCTATGGCAAGGCACTACAAAAGACTCTTGGGTTAAATTTGAAAAAATTGAACGACACAGAACCTTGTGTAATCCAGAGTTGAAGGAAAAGATTATAAATGACTCAAAAGGATATTACATTTTTAGTGTAGACGTTGCTAGAATTGGATGCCAAACTGTTTGTGCTCCAATTAAAGTGAACCCTAGGGACGATGGATTTAAAGCTACTCTCCCAAATATTTTTGTATTAGGAAAAACAGAAGAAACAAAACAATTTTCTGTTCAAGCTTTACATTTAAAACAACTTATAAGGGATTTTAATCCTTTTGAGGTAGTTATTGATACTAATGGGTTAAATTATACTAGCCCCACTATATAGGAATATATATGGAAAACTCTCTTAATTGCTGGAAGACTAAGTCATTATTGATATGTCAATCAGCAGCAAAGAATTAAATATTAATATTAAGTTAGAAGGAAAATGAAAATGAAAAGAATTGAAAATTGCAAGCATGAATTAAAATACCCTTACTATGTGACTAAAGAAGGACGAGTTTATAGTGAATTTTCTCAGAAATTTCTTACCGTAAGCTATGATAAAGATGGGTATTTGAAAGTGAGAATGAGTTCAAAAGATTTACAAAATGGAAAACAACATTTGTATTCTGTACATAGACTAGTTTTAGAGAATTTTAATACAGTAGAAGATATGAAAAATTTACAAGTAAATCATATTGATGGAGATAAAACAAATAATAATATTGCAAATTTACAATGGGCAACCTGTAAAGAAAATATCCATCATGCAATTGATAATAATCTTAGAGCTAAAATTAACGGATCGGCTAAATTATCAGAAAGTGACGTAATGGAAATTATTAAAAGATTACTATCAAAAGAAGCCTGTTCTTCTATTTGTAAAGATTTTAACGTACATGAAGAAACAATTGCAAGAATTAAAAGAAAACGTTCATGGAAAAAACTAACTGAAAATATTATATTTAATTAATGTTCAACGACTATTATGTAATCTCTAAGCAGAGATGAAACGGAGAGCTACCAGTTAGGTAGAAGATATAGTCTCAACTTCTATGGAAACATAGAGCAGCACATAAGTGCGGGTACGATTTAGCGAATTGTACTGAAGATATTGTAGGAGTAGGACTCGCCGACGAAATGATAAAACCAACGTTTGACCCAAATACAAATACTTGGTTGCCGGCGTATGGATTTAAAAATGATGAAAAATATAAGAGAATACAACCAAAGGACGCCCCACAAATTTTAGTTAGCTTTAAGGCAACTAAAGACTTAAACTCTAGAATGTATGCTAAACTATACATAACTATAGATTCTGGCAAATTAAAATTTTTAATTTCAGAACTAGATGCCAAAACAAAATTATTGGCTACTAAAGTTGGACAAAAAATGTCGCCGCAAGATAGAATAAAACGATTAATGCCGCATGAAATGACATCTCAACTAATTAATGAAATACTAAACATGAAATTAAAACCTACTTCAACACTAGATAAAATGGAGTTGGAGCAGATAAATAAAAGAAAAACAAAAGACAAGCTTTCAGCATTGGCTATGGGTATTTTTAGAATGACTGAGTTAGAAGAAGAACACATAAAGAGACGAAGAAATAGGGGATTAGATAAAGAAAATTTCTTTATGTTTAGTAGTAGCAAAAAGAAAAGGAGATAATCTTTTTAATGAAGGTTTTTCAATTGAATTTAATTTTGTTCAAAATAAGATTTGTGTTTTGTAAAAATATAATTCCGACAATTAAAATAATTAAAAATAAAGGGAGGTGAAAAATTTGACATTTACTAACAATACCGATAAATTAACAAAGTTTGCGAAAGAGTTCGCCGCCCTTTATCCAAAGCAAGATTCTGCATATCAAGGGAAAATTAGAAGTAGGGAAAGCTCTAGTGCATCAAAGACTTACACAGATGAAGAAATTATTAGCATTATTGAAAACGGTTCTTCAAATGATAAAGCTGTTTTATCAAGATATTTCTTTAATAACAATACGGTTTATCAGAATTTAATTGTTCACTTAGCAAGTTTGTTAATGTATAGTTGGTTGTTAATCCCAAGTCCGCCGGCGGGCAAGAAATTATCAGATAAAAAAATAGAAAAAGTATATTTAACAGCCTCAAAGTTCTGTTCAGACTTTAATTTTAAATCTAGATGTACACATTTTGCACTAGAGGTTTTAATTTCTGGTGGTTACTATGGAATGAAAATTGAACAGGCGGACAAAATTATTATACAAGACCTACCGTTTGAATACTGTAGAACTAGATGGAGAGATGAAGACAATTTAGATGTTGTTGAATTTAATTTACAATTTTTTGATAAAATTAGAGATGTAGAACTAAGAGAACAAATTTTAAAATCTTATCCAAAAATTGTGCAAAAAGCATATAAATCTTACCTTGGTGGTAAAATTGATTCTTGGTTGTTTTTGCCGTCGGGGATGGGAATATATTTCAATTTAATAAGAGAAAAACCTTTTCTCCTTGGAATAATACCAGACCTTTTAGGTTTAAGTGAATATAAAGAAATCGACAAAGAGCGAAATTGGCAAATGCTATCTAAAATTCTAGTTAGTGAAATAGGATTAAAGAAGAATGATGAATTTATCCTTGAGCCGGCGGAGGCTAAAGTGTATCAAAAGGCAAAAGAAACCATGCTACAAGATGTGAAGAATCTGGATACATTAACAACTTACGCCGAAACAAAGATGCTGTCTACTGAAAGTGAAGGAAATGGAAAAACAACCGTTCCTGAGGCATTAGATATTGTTTATGAAACTTCTGGTATAACTAAGGAATATTTTAAACCAACATCAAAACTAGGTTTAGAATTAGCTATTGAAAATGAATTATCTTTAATGATGATTTTAGCCGACAGAATGAGTATTTATTTTACCCATATGTTAAATATGAAATATGGTGGTAAAGCCGTGTTTTTTAATTTTACTTTTCTACCAATTTCACATTATAATTATAAATCCTATGGAGATAATGCGACACGCTTAGCAACACTTGGATATAGTTTCTTAACGCCGTTCTTAACAACTGGATTAAATCAAGATAATTTAATTAATCTGAAATCTTTGGAAAATGGGGTATTAAATTTACAAAATGAGCTAATTCCACTTCAAAGCTCACACACTATGAGTGGCAAGGTTGGACAGAATGCGGCGGCAAAAACAGACGAGCCAATTCAACCAAAAGAAGATGATAGCGAAAAAGCAGTCGAAGAAACAGAAGAATAAAATAGAAACTTAAAGGAGGTGATTTTAATAAAAGCACCAGAATTAAAAGTGGAAATTTTTTTAAATAATGAAGCCGAGGGGTTTGAGAAAATTTCCAATAAACTTTCAAAAGGACGCGTCAGAATTTTTTATAAAGGTAAGAGCACAAAAGGCACATTTATAACAGAAGAGGTTGCACAACAAATGATAGCCTCTTTGCCATACACTCCAATAAAATGTGAATATAATTATTCTAAGGAAGATTTTGAAGGACACACGAAAGATGTTCATAAAGAAATAATTATAGGTATTGTTCCAGAAAATCCAAATGTTTCTATGGAAACGATTGAAGAAGATGGGGTAATAAGAGAATACTATACTTCAGACGTATACATTTTTACTGGTATTTATCCAGAAATAGGAGAGCAAGTTTGTGGCAAACAACAAAGTCTAGAAATAGATGAAAAAACATTTGATGGTGATTGGCAGATTATCAATAATGAAATCTTATTTGTATTTTCAAAAGCTGAATTTAAAGCTTTGCAGGTCTTAGGTGATGAAAGAATACCGGCTTATAAAAGTTCTCTTTTTTATGAAGAGCTGCTTTATGAATTAAATCAAGATAATAAAACAAAAATGGAGGAAGAGAAAATGTCAATAGAAAAAGAACTAGCGGCGGCTAACATAAAATTAGCTCAATATGAAGCTGATGCAATAAAAAACTTGGCAAAAATAGAAGTTCAAGAGGGTAAAATTACTCAATATGAAACAGAAGTTGCTGAGTTAAAAGCCTCAATTACAGATTATGAAAAAGTAGTTGCTGAATATACTACAAAAATTACAGAATATATAGTTAGAGAAACAGAGTATACTGATAAAATTACAGAGTATGAAACAAAAATTGCTGATTATGATGCTAAAATAGCGGAATATGAAGTAAAAATCACTAACTATGAAACAAAAATTTCTGAAAGTGAAACCATTAAAACAGAATACGAAAGCATGAAGGCAAAACTTGCTGAAGAAACAACAAAATATGAAGCTTCAAAGAAAGAAGAAGTTTTAGAAAGTTTCTATACAATATTGGGAAAAGAAGCTGTTGATGAGTTTGTTAAAGATAAATTAGATTATTCTATAGAAGAATTAGATAATTCACTATGTGCATACTCATTCAAAAATTCAAAAACATCAATTTTTCCAAAGGCTGATCTTGGAGAAACTCAAGATCCAATAGCACAAGTTCTAAATAAATATAAGAAATAAAATAAGGAGGGCAATCAAATGGCATTACAACTTTTTAAAATCGACGGCTATGGACAGTTAGAATTATCTCGCACTAGTTTCTCCGCTACTGGAGAAATAGTAGCTAACGTAGAATTGGATGGAGGTGTTTTCGTAACTAATATACCACCTGCGGCTAGTGAATTATTAGATGGAAAAATTCCTTGTGAAGTGGGAATGTGGTTAGCAGTTGATGCAACTACAAAAACAGCTAGCGTTCCAACAACAACAACAGAGGCAAATGGAGATCTTATTGGTTTAAATTATTCAACAGAAATTCTATATAATCAATTTAAACAAGGTAGAAATAATTTTGCTCAAGGTACAGAATTCGGATTTGGACCAAGAATTGGTATGATTAATAAATCTGGAAAAATCTGTACAAATGTATTTATGTATGATGATGCCGCAGCAATATTCACAACTACTAATACAGATAATGAAGCTTCAATAGTTTGGGAAGATGTTGCAACAGCATTAGAAGCTGGAACTCCAGTATACTGTGGACTTTTAAATGGTTCTAAAGGTAGATTAGTAATAGGAGTAGATCCAACTACAGCCACTTTATTAGGTGGAATATTAGGAAAAATAACTAAAGCGACAACAAATGCAGATGGAAGTTTAGCATTTGAAGTTATCTTTATTGAAGTTTAATAAGGAGGTATAAAAGAATGTCAATATTAAAAGAATTAGCAAAACGCAGCTTATTTTCACAAGGCTACGAAACAACAACTAAGGATGGAATAACTAAATATACTTCCGAAGATGTAAAAACAACTTTGAGAAATCAAATAAAGGAGCTAACTGGTGTTCCTTATGGATTTGAGAAAAATCGTTTTACCATTTATGAAATGGTAACTGAGGTATATAACGAAATATTTGTACCATACTTTGAAAATTACTTTATGGCGTTTGCGGACGTAGATCAGGTCCCTGACGAACAGAAGAAAATATATAAAATTAGAAAAGGGCGTCAAAGAGCAAAACAGTTCATCACTAGAGTTGCTTTAAACGGTATGTATGACACTTTTAGATTAGATAATTCAGAATTTGAAGTTTCAACATATGCTATAGGTGGTGCAGGTAGGGTTGATTTCTATCAGGTAATGATGGGAAGAGAGGATTTAAATGAGGTTATCGATATAATTCTTGAAGGTATTCAAGAAGCTATCTTTGGTGAACTTCAAAAAGCCTTAATTGCATCTACAAACAATATTAAGCGTCCAGCAGCTAATACATTCTCAGGAACAGCTTTTGATGAGGCTGAAATGAGAAAATTAGAAACAATAGCAAAAACATATGGTGGCGGAAAAGCTGTTATATTCGCACCACCAGAGTTTATTGCTGATATGGGTCCTTCCATTATCGGACGCCCAATTTCAGTTGGTTCAGGTGGAACTGGTGCAGCTACTCCAGTTTATAATCCAAAACACATTCAAGAAATTGCTGAAACTGGTTTAATCAGAACTTTTGGTACATCTCCAATTGTTGAAATACCACAAAGCTTTACAGATGAAACTAATACAGTAACTACTACAAATCCGGGTATAGCGTATATCTTCCCTGCCGGAGGCGAAAAAGTAGTAAAATTACTATTTGAAGGCGGTATTAGAATTAGTGATTGGAAAAATAATGGTGATGAATCTTATGAAGTAAAAGTTACACAAAAGGTTGGTGTTGGTATTATAGCATTACACAACTGGTGTACATATGTAAACACAAGTTTAGCTGATGGTACAGTTCCAACAAAATATCCAAAAGTTTAAATAAATTAAGGGTTTTTAAAGGTAATGGGGAGTTAATACTCCCCATTAATTAAAGGAGGAATTATTATAATGATAGAAACAAAAAGAACAGTAAAAATAAGAAGTAATACCAGAGAGCGTTTCGGCATTATTAATCATGCGATTGGTATACGAATAGTTTTTGAAAGACGCGGTGTTACTTTTCCTATAGAATATAGCAAAATGGAGCAGCTAGTTTGGGATACTGGGTTTATGAAAGCCCTAACTATGGGAAAAATCTCAATAGTTGATAAACAAGATGCTATCGACTTGGGATTAATTCCAGAGGAAGATATTGATAAAATAGAATATGTCTTAGACGACAATAAAATTAGTTATCTTTTAAAAGTTGCACCAATTGTTAAATTTAAAGAAGACATTGAATTAATGAATCAAACTCAAATTGAAACATTATTTGAGATAGCTGTTGAAGAAAAATTAACAGACTATGAAAAATGTCAAGAATTAAAAAAACTCACAGGTAAAGATGTTCTTAAACAGGTCCAATTAATGGCTGCTGACGAAGACGAAAAATAGAGTGAGGAGGAAAAAGAATGGACGTAGAAGTTTTATACGCTGCCTTTCTTAGCAAAATTGAGTCTGACATATATAAAGTTGGTTTAGATCCAGAAGAAGATAAATGGATTTACGCTGAATGGACTCAATTTATTTTATCCTCAATACATCTGTTTAAATTTCCAAGAGTTAGTTTAGCTATGGATGAAAATAATAATTTTTTAGATACTAAGATTACAAATAGCGAAATCCAAGTTCTTTCTATGTATATGAGATACTTTTGGATATGTCAACAAATTGACACTTGGGAAAACATAAAAACTCAATATGCTGAAAGTGATTTTTCGCAAGCTCCAATTCTAAAAGAGCTACAAAATCTAAAGAAAACTGCTTTAGAAGAAGCTAGATATGGTGAGTCTATTTATTATCGCTCTGTAGGTGGACAACCATTTAATTACGGGGATTTGGTTGGGAAAAAGAAACGATGAAAGAGGAATTAAAAAAGAAAATATATAATATTCTAAAATTAAAAGAGAGCGGCGGCAATTGGGAGGTTGTTTTAGATGAAGTTTTATGCTTACTATTAGAAGTAAAGAATAAGAATTCATCATATTACAGGATATACGGAAAACTCTCTTCTTGTCGATATTTAGAATATAAATATTTCAGAAGTTTCATCTTTGATGCCATAGGTGAGCTCACTAGAGGCGGTGATGAAAATGGGATATTTTGAAGATGTTTACTCAAAAAGAGCTACCAAAAGAGGTAACTCAAGAGCTGAGGTCCGCAAAAACAGAGCGGCTTATGAGTTTGAAAATTTATTTTTAAAAAGAACTATGTATTATTGTACTATTACACAATTAAATGACGAAGAATTAGATGAAGTAATCGACGGCTCTCTACAAGTGAGTAAGCGAGATGAAACAAAGCAAATCTCGAATTTACTAACTAGATTAGAAAATCTTTTAGAGCTTGGAGATCAAGTGAAAATAAAACAGGAAATTGGAACTATTGTAGTTGAAAAACTATGGTTAGTTTTATTTAAAGAGGAAGATATCTCTAAAGGATATAATAAATATAGAGTTATCTGTTTAGATGATACAATAAACATAAGCGACAGATACGGTGAAGTTATTAAAGTTCAACCAATAAAAATTTTAACTACAATGGGAAGATTTTTTGAAGATTATTTTAAATTTACAAACATACCATACAGAGAACCAAACTCCAATTTCGTCTTACTAACAAAAGATAGTAATTTATTGGAAAAAGAACTTTATTTTGAACTAAAAAACTTTGGTTATGAGTTCACTTTTATAAATAGAACCGCAATACAAAATGTAGCCTACTGTAGCTTTAGACAAAAGTTATTAAGAAGTGATGAACCAGAGGAAAATAAAAATAAAATTGAAACGCCAAATCAAACAGATTTTTTTCTTAACAATATGGGAGGTGGGTAATGAGTAGCGTAAATAACTCCCAAGAGTTAGGTAAGATTTTAGTTAGGATAGCGAAATTATTATTAGCAAATCAAAATCTTTGCAAATTACTAAAATATACTGATATAGATCCATTAGCCGCCGGCAAACCGGAAATACAAGGCATAAGTCTTTTAAATAAAAATGTAAGGATTATTCCACTAGTAAAACATGATGAACAAAAATCAGAAAGTAAATTAGTTTTGTTGTTTACAAGCGGAGAGAATTATGAAGAGAATGATAGTTTTTCTAAAGTAACTATGAAAATTCAAATTTTTTGTCCATTAAATGAGTGGATAATATGCGGCGAAACGTTACGTCCTTTTGAATTAATCTCAGAAATAAAGAAATCTCTCTCTGGAAAGAGAATTAATGGCTTAGGAACTTTAAAAATAAGAGGTTTTAAATTAATAACTTTAACAGATGAAATGGGTTGTTATGAATTGGAGTGTGGTTTTAATGAATTTAGTTGATAAATTAACAACTAAAGAGATAGAGTTACAAGCATTCTACAATATACCTTCTCCTTTTTTAGACATTTGTAAAGTTCATTGTTTTACTTTGGGTGAAATTATTGAAGTTGGATTAAATTATTATAATCGACTATTAACTATACTCACCTTAAATATAGAGGAACTGGAACTAAAAGAAGTTCCGAAAGAGTTCTCCATTTTTGAATATCTTCTTGAGAGTGCTGAAAATGATGAGGTTTTCTATCTTGAGTTTCTAAATGCACTAGAGTTCTTTATAAAAGAACAGATTTATATTCTTCCGAATCAAATAGTGGTCGGAAACCCACAAGAAAAGAAAATCATAGATAAACACAATTTTGGTATTTTTCAAAAAATATTAAGGATACAAAATGCCAGAATTGAAGTCCAAGAAGATATTCCAGAAAATGAAAGCGAAACAGCACGAAAATTTCGTTTATTGAGGGAAAAAAGAGAAGCTGTAAAAAGAAAACAAGAGCAAAAGAATTCAAAAAAACAAAAACTATTAGATTTAATTCAAATAGGAGAGACGTATGGGATTGATACTAAAAAACAAACTCTATGTTCATTCTATGGGCTAATAGATAGAAAATCAAAAAAAGTAAAATATGAACAAGATTATCTCGCACTACTACAAGGCTGTAAAGACATAAAACTTGAAGATTGGCGAGAATAGGAGGGAAAAATGGGAATATTTGATAAACAAGGTATCAAAGAAGTAGCAAATGTTACACTATGGGAGATTGACCGAGTGGATGAAACATTTGAAACACAAAGAACAATCAAGATTTCGGCAGCATTAAAGGCTGTAATAAGAACTACAACAGTATATCCTCTTGTTGATGGTATTGGCTCTGATGAAGGATTTCAAGCATATGTTTTTGACAAGGCAGATATATTACGAGGGGCGGCTTATCCAATAGTAAAAGCAACTCAATCAGCTTTTACTTATAGCACAACTTCTGGTACTGGTGCTGATATGACAGTTACAGAAATAGTTGCCGCAGGTGTTACACTTACTTTACCAGATGGTGTTACGATTAACGACATTACTTTAACAAATGATACAACTCTAATAGAGGCTACTGAAGAAGTTATTGGTACATATGTATATTCAGGAATAGCTGAATTCACTTATGATACAACTGATAGTCATCAGTTTTCATATGAAGAACAAGTTCTACAGCTATTTGCAAAGAATGAAAATATCATAAGAAAAAATGGAGCTAGATTTACTTTTGAAAGTGGACAATTTGGAGCGTTAACCTTTAGTGACAGTTTTGCTGTTAGTCCAAATTCAAAAGAGAAGTTAGTAGTTCTTGGTATAACTGGGCGTTTAACTCAAAACACTTATTCTTTGGAAGAAGTTATGTCTGCTATTAATCAATTAACGACCTCGTATATTGCAAAGGGTTATGATATAACTTATAATGACTATGCTAATTTAAGTGTTGAAAATGAAATGGGTTATTTTAATCCAACTTTCTTAGGTACTACATTTAATAGAATTGGAGATGGTGATTATACAATTGGGACAGCCTATCCGGGAGCATTAACAAACGTAGACAATAGTCTTAATTTAGCAACAATGTGGGGAAGTGGAGAACATCTATCTATTAATGCAGCAATCGATGCCCTAAGACAAAGATTGCAAATAATTGATTCAATGGATGAAAGTATGGTTAGTGGAATAGATGCTGTTTCTGGCGGCTATCTAGTTAATACTATCGGTACTGTTAATCTAACTGATGCAAATGGCGTTTACACTTATTCAATTGGAGCGGAGACATCTGGTTATGATTTAGAATCTGTGATAGCAAAGTTGCAGGAAATTGCGGCCGCTAACGAAGATGCTACTGTAACATTAACATCAAATGGAACAGCATCAAATAGAGCTGTGTATGTTTCTACACTAGGAGCAACAGAAACTGGAGTTGGAGCACAGATGTATCTTTTGAAAAATAGAGAGTACAGAAATTTAGCAATAGATAAAACTGGTTTGTTCTCTTTTGAGGATAAAAAAGGAAATGTAGTGTACTACAGAGATCCAATCTTTAAGGGAAAAGAATATTTAGCTTTAACTATAATAGGCGATAAAGGATTAATATTCGTAGCAAATAAAGCTGGAAAACAAACAAATTCTAAGTTAGCTTGGATGATAAAGGAAACTAGTTTTATAACAGATAGTCAGGCTAAAACATTAACTGAAAAAGGAATTATTCATACTGTACCATTAAACATAAATGGGGAGTTAGTGGATTGTACTTGTACAGTTTCTGAATTTAAAATAAAGAAAATCAATAAACCAAGTATTAAATATATTCCAGTATTGTTCTTAGATACGTTGAAAGTTTCAACAATAGAACAAACAGCTGAAGAATCTGAGGCTACTGGCGGACAGGGTGATTCAACCTTAATTTCTTGGGATTTTAAAAAGAGCATTACATTAAACTTAGAAGATGCTCTCTACTCACCAGCATCAATGTCAGTAATGTTAGGTTCTGGCGGTAATAAATTTGCCAATGGTATTTTAAAATTAACAAAATTAGACAGAACAGAAAAAGCGGTAGCAACTAAAACATTCGTTGTTCCTTCTGGAAACAGCTTAGGCGTACCTTCCGAAGGTGAAAACGTTGCTGCAACGGTTTATATTGACCCTATGACAATGAAACCTTATGAAGACGGAACTCCAATTGTTGAAGGAGAGATATACTTAAAGTTTACAAGAACCATTGCTGAGGTTAATCAATCGCTTGGTGACACAATAGAAATTTCCGCTGAAAAATTCCCTGGAACTTATAGAATTACTGGAGAAACAATGTCAGTAGACCAACTAACTGGACGCGAAAAGCGTTTACAGTTCGAAGTTCCTAGAGCTAAGATGAAGTCTGAACAAACAATAAATCTAGAAGCTTCTGGTGACCCAACAGTATTCTCTATGGCAATGAAAGTTTTAAGACCAGAGGATGGTAGAATGGTTAAATTAAACTCTTATGAAGTAGAATTAAACGAAACTGATGGTTCAACAAAGGTTAAGGGAACAGCATTGTTAAATTCAGTAGACGAAGCAGAGATGTTCAAAGTTGCAGCGGCAATCGAGAGCGGCGATGATGAGATCGTAGGAAAAACAGAATATTAATATAAGGAGTGAAAGATATGGAAGCATGGGGCATTATGAACGTTAAAAATGCTACCATATACTCCCTTAGTCAAAATGAGGGTGGGAGCAATTTACTTGTTCCTACTCTCTTTTTAGACTCTTTGAAAGTTAGTGATATTAGTCAAAATGCGGGGAGTATTATATGGGCGGCCGCAAAAGAAAAGGGATTGATAGGTTGGTCAAATCCAAAATCAATTTATTCACTTTCTATGGAAGATAGTCTTTTTTCTATTGGTAATTTAAATTTAACACTAGGACGAGAATTTTTTAAAAATTTAATTAATGGTAAAGAATCTTTTGAAACCAATCCATTAAAATTAGAAAATATAAGAGAAATTGATCCAATTATTGTAAACCATGGTAATGTGGAACAACTATTGATAAATAATGAGGATATTGAAAATTTTATTATAGAAGATTACTGCAATAAAACTAAGGAAAGTTTCAAATGGCGTATTAAAATTGATACTTTTACAAAAACTCTTTTTTTAATACCAGAAAGAATATATAAAAGAAATAGTGGTTACGTAGAATTTGACTTTGATTATTATCCAATTTACTGTAAAATTACAGTAGCTGATTCTTATCAATATGTTATTAATTATAAATTAAAAAATGGAGATTTTATTAGAGTTTTCTTTAATGACAATATTACAATTTCTAAAAAAGTTAATGAAGAATGGATTAGAAGTTAGTTTTAATATGTGCGTTTCGCCATAGATTGCTTTGGCAATTTTACAAAACTAACGAAATAGTCCCTTCATACAGAAATGTATGTCGAAAACCCTTTGAATTGCTGGAAAGTCT